>NZ_JABUEE010000013.1:0-77966 GCF_019836105.1 Rhodococcus sp. BP-316
GCGCCCTCGGCCAGACCTACCTCATCGGCGCCGACGGCGAGGTCGACAACCGCACCGTCGTCGAGACCATCCTCGAACTCTGCGGCCACGACAAGGCCGACTTCGACTTCGTCACCGACCGCCCCGGCCACGACCTGCGCTACGCCATCGACAGCACCCGCCTGCGCACCGAACTCGGCTGGACACCCCGCTACTCCGACTTCCGCAGCGGACTCGCCGCCACCATCGACTGGTACCGCGACAACGAATCCTGGTGGGCGCCGCAGAAAGCCGCGACCGAAGCGGCCTACGCATCGGCCGGCGAACGGACGCTCTGATCAGACGGGTTCCGGCGGCTGGTGCGTGATGCGCCGCCGCAGCAGCACGTACACCGCGCGGCGCAGGAACGACGTCACGAGCGCGCGAGCATTACCGATACGAACGTCGTTCTCGGACAGTAGGTCCGGGTAGGCCGCGCGCAGTTTCCGATGGAATCCCGCGGCCTGCCCCGCCTGTTCCCGCGCCAGGCGCACGCTCCACTGCCCGGCATTGATGCGGAACGCCGCGAGCGACGAGCGGATGGCCACCACGTCACCTTTGAGTGCGACCTCCGTGAAGGTCGCCTGATCGATGAGGAACGGGTGGTCGTTGTCCCACCAGCCGATGTCGGCGAGGGCGTCTCGTCGCATCAGGACGCATCCCGGCTCACCGAAGATGTTGGAGCCGGCGAGCACCGCGGTGCGTGCGGCCGTGCGTCCGTCGACGAGGCCGGACAACTTTCCCAGTCCACGCGTGGCGATGATGGTCTTGCCGGCGGCGTCGACGAGCGTGCGTTGCGACGCCACCAGGACGGCCGACGGGTGCGCGTCGAACGCGGCGACCTGGTCGGCGATCGACGTCTCGGTGATCGTGTCGTCGCCGCACACGAGTTTGATCAGTTCGCCCGTGGCCAGTCGACTCACTCTGTCCCAGTTGCGTTTCGCTCCGCCGCCGGCCTCGGTGTGCTCGACGCGGATGCGATCGTCGTCGTAGCGGGCGATGACGTCGAGGGTGGAGTCGGTCGACGCGTGATCGGCGATCACCAGCTCGAAGTCTCGGTAGGTCTGACTCAGGATCGACTCGATGGTCTCGCCGATGAAGTCGGCGTTGTTGTACGCCGGGACCACGATCGACACGCGGGGTGCCATGTCAGGAACCTTTCACCGAGGACGAGCGCTTGAACGAGAAGTCGCGGTAGCCGAAGAAGCTGATGCAGGCGGTGAGCAAGGTGATGACCAGCTGGGACGGGATGGGCGCGAATCCGAGTACCGAGACGGCCACGGTCATCGCGGCGAGGTTCACCGCGAAGGCCCCGGAGTTGACCACCACGAAGCGCCAGAAGTCGCGGAGCACGTGTCCCCGCACCCGGAAGACGAGGTAGCGATTCGTGCAGAAGGCAGTCAGCACGTTGCACAGGTAGCCGAGCACGATCGCGGCGTGATAGCCGAGCGTGTCACCGATCGCGAGCTGCCAGACGATGAACCAGACGGTGCCGAGCACCGTGTTGAAGCCGCCCACCAGGAGAAAGACGAGTCCTTGGTTGCCCATCAGGCGGAGGAGCGGGCCGACCGGCTGCGCGTCCACGACGACACGGTCGTCGTCGGCAGGTTGATCGGCGGTCACCACGGCAGTGTCTCAGCAGCGTTCACCGTGGCACAAACTCGCGGACCGGCTCCAGGTTCGTCACCCGCGGTGGCCGGCGAGGAGCGAGGACCGGATGGACTCCAGCGTCGAGGCGATGCCGGCGGGCAGCGTGCGGTGAGTCCTGCGATCGATCTCGGGCCAGACGGTGGATCGAAGACGCAGGTCACGGCCCTGGAGCGAGGACAACGGGGAGGCGGCCTGGACGACGAGCGGTCGCCGACGGAAGACGGACCTGCACGCGCCGAGAATGGCGCCGATGGTGACGGCATTCCCCGAGGCGAAGATCTTGGTGACGGGCTCCGTGCGCTCCCGCGCGGCGACGTCCAGGGCGTCGGCCACCATCTCTGCCGCATCGGAGATGTAGAGGTAGTCGCGCAGGGTGTCGATGGGCACGTAGATCGAGATGGGTGATGCCAGCAGGTACCCGCGGCACAGGTGGGAGATGAGTCCCTGCGGCTTCGACAGGTTCTGTCCCGGTCCGTACAGGTTGGCGAAGCGGCCGACCACCACCGACGCATCGGTGCGTCGACCGAAGTCCACCGCTCTCTGCTCGGCGCGTAGCTTCGCGTGGCCGTACTCGCCCAGCGGCGCGACCGCGCTCGACTCGTCGTGCGGTGCGTCGGGCGTGCCCGCGTAGACCCCACCGGCGGACGACGCATGGAAGACGGTGACAGGCTCCGGCCTCGGGACCGCATACGACTCGAGCTGTGCCAACGCGTGCGCGAACAGGTCGTTCTCCCGGTCGAAGGCCGCGCGCGGCGTGCCGTTGACGCCTGCGCCCGCACACCACACGACATTGACGCGACGTGCGTCGGAGGTGGCCACCGCTCGCGCGCGAGAGGTGATCACGATGCGCGCCGCGTCCTCGTCGAGCCACGGGATCGTCTCGGTCACCACCCGGTGCCCACGACGGGCGAGTTCGGCGGAGACGGCCGAGCCGAGAAGTCCGCCACTCCCGACGACCCAGGACAACGTCGTCACGAGAGGTCGGGGTTCTCGGCGTCCCGGTTCTCGGCGTCCGGGCTCGGGGACACCCGGTCGGCCCGACCCAGTGGCCCGGCAGCCGGATCGCCCACGATCAGATAGGGAGGCTTTCCCATCGCGGTCTTCACGTTGACGCCGACGTACTCGGCGACGACGCCGAGAGAGAACAGGGTGGCCCCGAATCCGAACAGCAGGACGACCATGGTGGACGCCCAGCCGCGGACCTCGGTGTCCGGGTCGAAGAACGTGTACACGACGAGGAGATAGGCGACCAGGACGAGACCGAGAACGGCGAACACCACCCCCAGCACGCTGACCAGACGCAAACCCTTGGTGCCGCTGGAGAGAACCATGCGCCAGAAGTGGGACAGCAGGGTCCGCAGGTTGTAGCCGGAAAGCCGTCCCTGTTCCTCGCGCAGCGTCACCGGGCTGGTGGTCACACTGCCGGCGATCCACCCGAGTGCGACGTCGAGGTACGCCTCGGATCCGGCGTAGGCGGCCACCGACCGTCCGACCTCGCCCACGACCATGCGGAAGCTGCTGTACTGCACGGTGTTCTCACCGGCCAACGCCTTGGCGATGAGCCACTTCGAACCCTTGCTCGTCGCGTTGCGCCACAGTCCGTGCGGGGCGGCGTTGGTACCGCGGGCGTAGACGACCGAGGCCTGCTCGTCGAGTGCGGTGTCGAGAAGTCCGCCGATGTCGGCGGGATCGTGCTGCCCGTCCTCGTCCATCGTGACGATCCACTCGCCGCCACTCGAGGCCATGCCCGCGAGCGTCGCGGGGTGCTGCCCGAAGTTGCGACTGAGCCAGATTCCGCGGACGAACGAGTGACGGTCCGCCAGGTCTCGGATGACGGCCGCGGATCCGTCCGGGCCGTGGTCGAACACCAACAGGACCTCCTCGACCACCGCGAGTCGGCGACCGGGGGTCAGAAAGGGCCGGGTGAGGGTCTCGAGCTCGTCGGTCAACGGGCCGAGGGTCCTCTCACCCTGGTAGACGGGAACGATGACCGAGATCCGGTGCGGAAGCTGATCGTCAGTCACGAGAGCCGACCCTATAACGCAGAGGGGCCGGTTGCCGACGAGCGAGCGGCCGACGACTGCGGTCGCGCGGAGAACCGTCGTCGGACGTCGAGCACGACGAGGCCCAGCAGAACGACGATTCCAGCGCCCATGGCAGCCAGTCCGAGCCGAAACCCGGGCGGGCGGAAAGTCAGCTCGAGATCGGCGTCGGTGGTACCCGGGGGCAGGTCGACGTAGAGGAAGGTGTCGCCCAGCCCCTTGGTCTGCAACGGCTGTCCGTTCAGCGTGGCCGTGTATCCGGGCCAGGCGAGCCTGGCGAAGACCACGCTGCCGCCGGCGGCGGAGCTCACCCGCAGGCTCTCGTCGACGTCGCTCGAGCGCACCGGCTCGACGTCGGCGTTCACCGTCGCGGACACGGTGCCCTCCTGCGTCGACACCGGCCCGTCGACCCGTTCGAGGACGGCGACCTGGTCGGACTGCGGTCGTGGGACGTCGACCCAGCGCCATCCGGGAGGAACCGGAAGCTGCCGCCACATCGGGTACTGCGCCTTCTGGACGACGACGCGGTCGAGCAACATCAGATCCGCCGTGGTCCGCCCGGTGTAGACGTCGGGACGGAACACGTTGCGGTACGCATCGGGGCAGGTGGTGCCCTCGTAGGCGACGCACAACAGTTCCGAGAACGCCTGGTGGCCGACCGGCGTGTAGGCGCTGACGTAGTTCAGGTCGAGCACCTTGGCGTAGTTGCCGTACACCTGCGCACGCCAGCGATCCGTGGCGTCCTCGGGCGATCTGTCGGACAGTGCCCGATCGCCCAGTTGCAGCGTGGTCCCGGTCCAGTCCGGGAACTCCGCACGCGCCTCCTGCTGGGACGACGGGAAGTTCCACTCGCTCAGAACGGGCCGGTAGTTGTGGATCTGGTACAGCGCGACGGGAATGACAGACACCATGAGCAGCGCGGTGGCGGCGGTCGCCCTGCGCGCGCGGAAGACGGCGACGACGAGCCCGCCGAGAACGACGACGAAGAGGACGGACAGCAGGTGTCGGCCGGCCAGTTGCGGTCCGGACGACAGCGCGCGGATCAGCAGGACGCCCGTGATGACGCCGGCGGCGGTCAGTCGGCCGCGCAGAGAGCGCAGGGTTCCGAAACGGCTCAGCAGAACTGCGGCGATGATGAGCAGGGCGGCAGCGACGAAGGGCAGCAGTCGTCCGGGCCAACGGATCGGCCCGATGTCGGACGGCCCCGCGGTGTACAGGAGCAGGGCGCCGAGAACGATGAGGGGACCGGACAGTTCGCGCACGACCGTCGGCACACGGCGCCAGTCGACGAATGCCACAGCCGGGACGAGGAACCAGGCGATGTAGGTGACCGGGGCCATGGTGGTCTCGCCACTCCACGACTCCATGCTGGTCACCGCCGACGGCAGGCTCGCGCTGAAGGTCTCCGACCAGGGGACCACGAGGAAGTTGTCGTTGAGGGTTCCCTCGGCGCCCGAGCGCCAGGTGACGCCCGAGGTGAGGACGCCGGGGAGGAACGTGACGGCGCCGCACAGGGCGGCGGCGATCGATACGGCCCCGAGTCGGATCACCGGCATCAGGACGCGCGCACGCAGGTACTCGCCGATCATCACCGCGCCCGCGGCGACTCCGGCCATGAGGGCCGCGTGGACGTACCCCACGCTGATGGCGAGGTAGAGAAACGCGAAGACCGGTAGCGGACCGGAGGTGCCGCGGGCATAGCGCACGGCACTCGCCCAGGCATTGATCACCCAGGCCATGCCGATCAGCGACGTCACCCAGGACGGCTGCTCGAAGAAGAGGGTGAATCCCGCGAACGGCGTGGCAGTCGCAGCGACCGCCGCCCAGGAGGGCCTGGATCCGTATTCGAGAGCCACGCGGTAGACGCCGATCGCCAGCACCACGGCGAAGAAGATCTTGACGACGGCAGCGAGCAGTGCCAGGTCGTCCACCGACGGTGAGATGAGGTTGACGATCATCTGCACGGGATTCCAGAGCCCACCCTGGCCCTCGACCGGGTAGTTGCCGGCCATCCACTGGGTGGTGACGAGGGGGAGGAACTGCCCTTCACGCAGCAGTCGGCCCAGAGCCAGCCAGTTGCCCACCGCGCCGGACTCGGTGTCGTCGAGGTAGAAGAAGCGATGGTCGCTCACGAGGATCGCGACGAACCCCAGCACCACCACCACACCGGATCCGAGACCCCAGGACCAGCGCTCTCGACGGGACGTCTCGACCGAGGTCACGACAGGCGTGTGCGTCACACCGTCCTCGCTTCCTGACCGACACGTCGTTCCCCGCAAGTGTCATGGACGCGACGGAACCCTCCCGGTTGTTATCGTAGGTCACAGACCGGTCTCATTTGTTACGGGGTGCGACGAGCACGCCTGTCTCTACTGTCAGGAGTTGGACAACCGATGCAGTCGACCGCGCCCGCGACGATTCCGCACAGCGGCCACGACAGGTTGGTCCTCCAGCGAGGCGTCTTCCTCGGCCCCTCCACCAGAGTGAATCCCGATCTGTACGTGCAGATCGAGAAGGGCAGCGGGGATCGCAGGCGCCACGACATGACGCTCGCGAAGAACTCTTTCGCTCACACCAACACGTACTTCGGGCGCTTCGCGGCGTCCTACTGGCAGCGGTGGACCACGGTCGGCGCGGTCACGGCGTCTCTGCGCATCGCGACGAGCGGCCGTGTCCGAGTGCGACTGCTGGCCTCGGACATCGCCGGTCACCGCCGCATCGTGTCGGTGCAGGAGACGCGGAGCGACGCCGTGCTGACATTCGAGGCTCCGCTCGACAAGTTCGTCGACGGGGGTGCCCTCTGGCTGGAGTTCGAGACGTTCGGCGAGTCCGCCGTCGTCGACTGCCTCGAGTGGACCCACGCCACCACGGTGCCGAGACGTCCGGTGGCCATCGCCATCTGCACGTTCAACCGCGCCACGGACTGTGCGCACACGGTGGCCGCACTGGCGTCCGACGACGTGGTGTTGTCGCTGATCGACACCGTGCACGTCGTGGATCAGGGCACCGACCTCGTGCAGGATCAGCCCGAGTTCGCCGATGCGCGGGCGCGGATGGGCGACACCCTGGTGTACCTCCGGCAGCCCAATCTCGGTGGTGCGGGCGGCTTCACACGCGGACTGTACGAGGTGACCGCGTCTCGGAGCGGTGTCGACGTCATCCTCATGGACGACGACATCCTGTGTGAGCCGGAGACGGTGCTGCGTCTGAGCGCCTTCGCCAACGTCACGGCGCAGCCGACCCTGGTCGGCGCGCAGATGCTGTTCCTGCTCAATCCCGACTACCTCAACGTCGGCGCGGAGGAGGTGGACTTCCTGCACCTGCAGCACGGCCGCACCGTCGGAAAGGCGTTGTCCAACAAGAGCATGATCAAGAAGAACCAGGAGCGCCGGGTCGATGCCGGCTACAACGCCTGGTGGACGTGCCTGATCCCGTCCGAGGTGGTCGAGGAGATCGGCCTCCCACTTCCCATGTTCTTCCAGTGGGACGACGTGGAGTACGGCGTACGCGCCGGTCGTGCTGGGTTCCCGACCGTGACGCTGCCCAACGCCGCCGTGTGGCACGCCGACTTCTACTGGAAGGATTTCGACGACTGGGCGCGGTACTTCAGTACGCGTAACTCGCTGATCGTCGGGTCTCTGCACAGCGACCTGAACACGACGGTGTTGTCGCGAATGTTCCTGCGCCACATCGCCGAGTACGTCGTCGGAATGCAGTACGGTCTCGCCCACACCACGTTGAAGGGTATCGAGGACTGGCTGTCGGGGCCGGACCATCTGGCCGACGGCGGCATGGCGGCGATGGCTCGTATCCGAGCCGACCGCAAGGAGTACCCGGAGACGATCATGCACCCGGCGGCCACCGCGCCGGTGCCCTCCGCGGAGGTGCGGGTCTCGCGAGCGGGCGGGGAGCCGAGCGCGATGCGAGCGGTGTTGGCCAAGCGCGGTGTCGACCAGTTCCTCGGACGCACGATCGGCGGTCTCGTCGGCGTCACGCGCGAGGACGCGCACTGGTGGCACATCGCCAGGTTCGACCACGTCGTGGTCACCGACGCATCGCAGGGCGGCGTTCGAATCCGCAAGCGGGACAAGGCACGCGGGGTCGCGCTGATGGTGCGTGCCGTCAAGGTGATGCGGCGTCTGCGGCGGGAGGCTCCTGCTCTGCAGGAGCAGTACCGCGCGGCCGGTGCCGAGCTCATCGCACGCGAGAACTGGGCCCGGCTCTACGGGATCGACGCCGACGCTCCGACCACCGAATCGGTCAGGTGAGCCGGACCGCCACCTGCTCGTTGTTGGACGTGTAGGCGAGGTACTCGAACGTCACCCCGGTGCGGTGGACGAACTCGGTCCACGCCTTGTACTCGTGCAGGGCCCAGCCAGGGAAGTTGAAGAACTCGTCGAACACGATGACGGTGCCCGGCACCAGTCGTGACTCGAGACGTCGCAGGACGAAGTCGGTCGACGAGTACAGGTCGGCGTCGAGGTGCAGGAACGCGACCGGGCCGCGGTTCTTCGACAGGAACGGCCCGAGGGTCTGCTGGAACATGCCCTTCACCAGGTGCGCTCCCGGAACGTCCGGTAGAGCATCCTGAGCGAAGGTCCCGGCCTCGAAGCCGGTGCGCCAGTCCTCCGGCAGGCCCTCGAAGGTGTCGAAGCCGGCGATGACTCCGACGTTGGCGGCGCGGCGCCACTCGTCGACGATGGTGCCGAGGGTGGTCCCGGTGGCGACCCCGAACTCGAGTGCCATGCCGTCGATGGAGACGGCTCTGAGCGCGTGTCGGAGCGTGAGGTCGGGGTGGGTGAAGGACGGCGTCATCGGGAGATGTGTCTCGGCGAAGTCGGCACTCGAGGCGGTGGCCTCGAGGTCCGAGGCGAACGGGATGTCGCGGCGCATCCGGAACTCCAGCGTGGTGATGGATTCCTGGAGGTCGGCGATCGTCTTCGCCTGACCCGTGATCAGGTCTATCAACTCACTGTGACGACGGTCGGCCTCGGGTGCCACGGCGTCCTGGACTGCCTGCACGACCTTGCCCCGCGCCGAGGCTCTGACGCGTCGGCTCCACCGCATCACCCGCACCGTCCACTCGTCATGGGGACATACCGTAGTTCAGGGTTTGCGGAAGTACTCATCCCGGCCGAGCTTGCGCAGACGCAACCACTCGCGCAGGCCGCGGAGGTCCCGTCGTGTGACCACGAAGTACCACCCGAAGCGCACCCATTCCTGCGGGAGAAGCTTGCGCATGCCGGGTTGAGCCATCAGGTATCCGCGGTTGCGGTAGGTGAAGTAGCGCTTGGTGGCGTCGTCCGGATACTGCGTGTGCATCCGGCCGCCGAGGATCGGCTTGAACTCGTCGGCGCCGTTCGGATGCAGGTACGCGGTCTGCAGGCACGTGCCGAAAGCCAGCCCCGAGCGTGTGAGGCGACGGTGGATCTCGACCTCGTCGCCGCGGACGAAGAGCCGGAGGTCGGGGACACCGACGGCGTCGATCGCAGCGGCCGAGAACAGCGCACCGTTGAACAACGACGCGTAGGACGGCAACAACTCGTCGTCACCGAGTTCGGACCGCCAGCGTCGCCACGCGGTGCCGCGTCGCAGCGGGAACGCGAGGTGATCGGGATCGTCGATGTCGCACACGACGGGGGAGACCTCGTCGAGGCCGTGTCGCACCGCGCAGTCGAGGAGCGTGGCGAGGACGTCCGGCCCCTCCGGCCTGCCGTCGTCGTCGGCGAGCCACACCCGCTCGGCACCGAGGGACAGCGCGTGCAGCATCCCCAGCGCGAAGCCGCCGGCCCCACCGAGGTTGTGCTTGCTCCCGAGGTAGGTGGTCGGCACGGCCGCGCTCTCGACGAGCTCGCGGACCGCGGTCTCGTTCGCGTTGTCCACCACGATCAGATGGTCGAGCGGACGGGTCTGCGACGTCAGGACGGCGAGGGACTGGGCCAGCAGCTCGCGGCGCCGGTGGGTGACCACCACGCCGACGATGAACTCAGGCATGCGGGTCGTGATCGGCCTGGCCACGATCCGCGGCCTCCAGCTCACGAATGACGTGCGCGACGTGGTCTCCCGCGTCGTCGCCCTCGTACGACCGCACGACCTCCTCGATACCGCCCTGCTGCCGCACGTGGCCGTGATCGATCCACATCGCCGAATCGCAGAGCTGGGCGAGGAACTCGTTGGAGTGCGAGGCGAAGACGAGGATGCCCGAGCGCTGCACGAGCTTCTGCAGACGAGTGCGCGCCTTCTTCATGAACTCGGCGTCGACCGCGCCGATGCCCTCGTCGAGCAGCAGGATCTCGGGGTCGATGCTCGTGACGACGCCCATGGCGATGCGCACGCGCATTCCCGTCGAGTAGGTGCGCAGCGGCATGTCGAGGTACTCGCCGAGCTCGGTGAAGTCGGCGATCTCGTCGATCTTCGACATCATCTGCTTGCGTGTCTGGCCGAGGAACAGGCCGCGGATGATGATGTTCTCGTAGCCGGAGATCTCCGGGTCCATGCCGACGCCCAGGTCGAAGACCGGCGCGACGCGACCCCGCACGACGGCACTGCCGCGGGTGGGTTCGTAGATGCCCGCCAGCAGGCGCAGGAGCGTCGACTTGCCCGCACCGTTGTGGCCGACCAGTCCGACGCGGTCGCCCTCCTTCAGTGAGAGCGTGATGTCGCGCAGCGCCTCCACGACGACGACGTCACTGCTGTTGCGTCCGATGGTGCCGCCGGCCTTGCCGAGGAACGCCTTCTTCAGCGACCGGGTCTTGGCGTCGAAGATGGGGAAGTCGACGCACGCGCCGTGCGTCTCGATGCTGACTGTCATGTGTGTCTCGTCCGATCAGACCCAGTAGGGCACGCGGGCCCGGAACGTACGCATCGCCACCATGGTGACGGCCAGGCCGACCACGGTGAACGCCAGCACGATGTACCAGTGGTACGCCTGCTGGTCCTCGCCGATCAGGGGCGCGCGCAGGATGTCGAGGTAGTGGAACAGCGGATTGATCTCCACCAGCCGCGCGCGGTCCGCCGCGGCCCCGCCCATCTTCTGCAGATTCGCCGTGGTCCACACGATCGGCGTCATGAAGAACAGCAGCGTGACGACGCTGCCGAGGATCGGGGCCAGGTCGCGGTAGCGGGTGGCGATGATGCCGAAGAGCAGTGACACCCACACCATGTTGACGACGATCAGACCGAACGCCGGGATCGCCATGACGATGGTCCAGTGCAGCTCTGGACGGAACACCGCGAGCATGATCAGGTAGATCAGCATGTTGTGGCCGAGGAGCAGCACCTGGCGCCACACGAGCCGATAGATGTGCACGCTCAGTGCCGACGGCAACTGCTTGATCAGGCCCTCGTTGGCCACGAAGACGTCGGCGCCCTCGAGGATCGACGCGCTGATGAGGTTCCAGATGATGAGCCCGACGGTGACGTGGGGCAGGAACGACTTCAGGTCGATGTCGAGGAGGACCGAGTACAGCAGACCCATCGCGACGGCCTGCACACCCGTGGCGATGGTGATCCAGAACGGGCCGATGACGGAACGCCGGTACCGCTGCTTGATGTCCTGCCACCCGAGGCTCAGCCACAGCTCACGCTGGGCGTAGCCCTGCCGGAGATCGCGGACGGCCCGGCGGAACGTCTGCGAATCGGACGCGGGTGCATCCCCGGAGTTCGAGTCCCCGGTGTTCGAGTCGATCGCTGGTGCTGCCACGACCGACGACCCTACAGACGAGAACCGTCAGAGGTACTGGCCGGTGCCCTGCCCGTGCTGGCCCTGACCGCCGCCGCCGATGGACACACCGGGCGGAAGTGCACCCTGGCGCATCTGCTCGAGCTGGGCGCGCGCCGCCATCTGCTGAGCGAAGAGTGCCGTCTGGATGCCGTGGAACAGTCCCTCCAGCCAGCCCACCAGTTGTGCCTGGGCGATGCGGAGCTCGGCGTCGGACGGCACCGCGTCCTCGCCGAAGGGCAACGCCAGGCGCTGGAGCTCGTCGCGCAACTCCGGCGCGAGTCCCTGCTCGAGCTCACGGATGGAGGAGGTGTGGATCTCCTTGAGGCGGGTGCGGCTGGCGTCGTCCAGCGGTGCCGCGCGCACCTCCTCGAGGAGCTGCTTGATCATGGTGCCGATGCGCATGACCTTGGCGGGTTGCTCGACCATGTCCGCCAGCGATTCCTGGTCGTCGCCGTCCGACGAGTCGCCGGCCCCGGTGACGTTCGCGCGGGCCGCGGCGGCCGCCGCCTCGCGGGGACTGAGCGCGATCGGCTGCCCGTCCGGACCGATGACGACGACGTGGTCGGCGCTGTCGTCCGCGCGGCCGCCGTCCGAGTTCTGCTCGTGTGAAGACGTCATGTCTCCATCTTGACCCGGGTCGCTCACCAGGGTGGGGTCCGGGGCGTGCCCGTGCGTGCCCGCCCTGTCGCCGTCGGCGCCTAGAGTGTGCGGCATGACCTACGACGTCGCCCGCGTACGAGGGCTGTTTCCCTCGCTCGGCGACGGCTGGATCCACCTCGATCCGCAGCTGGGCATGCAGATCCCCGACCGGGTGGCCACGGCCGTGTCCACCACCTTCCGCGGGACCGCATCGACGCACATCGGTCGGCACCCCTACGCGCAGCGCAGCGCGAAGGTCGCCGACGATGCTCGGCAGGCCGTCGCAGATCTGGTCGGTGGATCCCCCGAGGGCGTGGTCCTCGGTCCGGACCACGGCATCCTCCTGACCGCTCTCGCGGAAGCCCTCAGCACGCGTCTCGGCCTCGGTACGGGCATCGTCCTGTCCCGGCTGGACGACGAGGCGAACGTGGCACCGTGGCTGCGCATCGCCAATCGGTACGGCGCCCAGGTGCAGTGGGCCGAGGTGGACATCGAGACGTGCGAGCTCCCCAGTTGGCAGTTCGGGGAACTCATCGCGGCGAACACTCGGCTCGTCGCGCTGACCGCGGCGTCGACGGTGGTGGGGTCGGCCCCCGACGTCCGTGTCGCCGCCGACCTCGTGCACGACGCCGGCGGGTTGCTGGTCGTCGACGCGGTGGGTGCGGCCCCCTACGCGGTGCTCGACATCGAGGAACTCCGGGCGGACGTCGTCGCCGTCAACGCCGCGGCCTGGGGTGGGCCTCGCGTCGGAGCGCTGGTGTTCCGGGACCCCGAGCTGCTCGACCGGTTGCCGTCGCAGGCGCTCGACACCGATGCGAAGGGTCCGGCGCGGCTCGAGGTCGCCGGTCTGCACTACTCACTGCTCGCGGGGATGACCGCGTCCGTCGACTGTCTCGCCGCCCTCGACGAGAACGCGAGCGGGACACGCCGACAGCGTCTCGAGATGTCCATCGGCTCGCTGCAGGACTATCAGGATCGGCTCTTCGCGTACCTGCAGGAGCGCGTGGCGGCACTGACGCACGTCATGGCCATCGGTCAGGCGTCCAGCCGCATCCCGTGCCTGAGCATCAGCGTGGACGGCGTCGACTCCGACAAGGTGGCGGCGCGTCTGGCGGACAACAGGATCGACGTGGTCGGTGGCCTGCACGGCGGCAGCCGCCTGCTCGAGTCGCTGGGTGTCGCCGATGCCGGTGGCGCGATCACGGTGGGGCTGGCCCCGTACACGACGCGGCACGAGATCGACCAGCTCGTCACGGTTCTCGAGACGCTGACCTGATCCGCGCCCGTCAGCGGACGCGCAGGATCACCTTGCCCACCGTGGCGTGGTCGTCCAGCATGCGATGAGCCTGCGGTGCGTCCGACACCGGCACCTCCGCGTGCACGACGGGCACGACCGCACCGTCGGCGATAATCGGCCACACGTGCTCGCGGACCTGGCGCACGATGTCGGCCTTGCCGCCCGGGCCGGTGAGGGGGCGCGCCCGCAACCCGGCGCAGTGCACACTGCCGCGCTTGGCCATCAGCGCGCCGAAGTCGAACTCGGCCACCCGGCCGCCCTGCATGCCGATCGTGACCAGGCGGCCGTCCATCGCGAGCGCAGAGATGTTGGGAGAGAGGTACTTCGCGCCCATGTTGTCGAGAATGACGTCGGCTCCGTGCCCGTCCGTCGCGGACCGTAACTCCTCGGTGAAGTCCGAGGTCTTGTAGTCGATGAGGATGTCCGCGCCGAACGACCGGCAGATCTCGAGCTTCTCCGCCGAGCCGGCGGTCACCGCGACGCGCGCGCCGAGGGCCTTCGCCACCTGGATGGCGTGCGTGCCGATGCCGCTGCCACCGCCGTGGATCAACAACGTGTCCCCGGCGGACAAGCCGGCGTACATGACGACGTTGGACCACACCGTGCACGCGACCTCGGGCAGCGATGCGGCCACGTGCAGGTCGAGCCCGTCGGGAACGGGCAGCACCTGTCCGGCCGGCACCACCACCTGCTCGGCGTAGCCGCCACCCGCGAGCAGCGCGCAGACCCGATCGCCGACCTTCAATGCGGTGACGTCGTCGCCGACCTCCGCGATCACACCCGAACATTCGAGCCCGAGCACGTCGGAGGCGCCGGCGGGCGGCGGATAGTTGCCCTGCCGTTGCTGCAGATCGGCGCGGTTGACGGCGGACGCCGCGACGGAGATCAGGACTTCTCCCGGCCCCGGTACGGGATCGGGTACCTCGCTCCAGACCATGACATCGGGGTCGCCGTATTCGGTCAGTGTGATCGCATGCACAGGGTCGATGGTATGCCGCGGGGCGTGAGTTGCGACGAGGTCATACCATTCGACTCGGTGACCGGACGAGACGATGCGAACGACGTGCGGCCCGGCATCGGACAACCGGTGGTGGGCCTGCTGGGTGACGTCCGCATCCGCGTCGGTACGCAGTTCTCGGGTGTGCCGGGTCTGCGAGCGCGGACACTGCTGGCGCTTCTCGCGATGACTCCCGGCAAGTTCGTCTCGGTGTCGACGATCATCGACGAACTCTGGCCCGACGGCGGACCGGAGTCGCCGAAGTCCGCCGTGCAGACCCAGGTCTCGCGTCTGCGGTCGGTGGCACCGATGATCGAGACAGGACCGGCCGGGTACCGCCTCTCACTCGATTCGAACGACGTCGACCTGTGGCGAGCCCAGCTGCTCGCCGCGTCGGCATCGTCCCTGGAACCTGCGGAAGCACTCGACACGGTTGCCGACGCGGTCGCGCTGTGGCGAGGCGAGCCCGGAGGTGATCTGGGCGACAGCACCGTGGCGGCCGACGTCGCGAAGGCTGCGGCAGACATCCGCGACACGCTGGACTCGATCGCCGTGGCTGCGTCGTCGGATGTCGGTGACCACGCGTCCGCGATCGAGATCGCACGCCGACGCTGGCACCGCGACCGTGCCGACGAGACCGCGGCGTCGTCGATGATGAGTGCGCTGCACGCCGCGGGTCGCACGGCCGATGCGATCGCCGTGTTCGCCGAACTCCGTGAGCTGCTGGCAGATCGGTGGGGCATAGATCCGTCGCCGGTCGTCGCGGCACTGCATGCCGATCTGCTCGGCGCGACAGTTCCGGTCGAGCCGGTCGCGCTGTCGGGCTACCCGGTGGTGGGAGTCCGTCACGCCTCCACCGAGCTCGTGGGCCGGACGGACGACATCGCGGCGGTGGAGAGCCTGCTGTCCCGAGCGCGACTGGTGACCGTCACCGGTCCCGGCGGAAGTGGCAAGACGCGCCTGGCTCACGAGATCGGTCGTCGTGCGACACAACGGGTTCCGGTTGTCGTCGTCGAGTTGGCACCTCTGCGGAGTGGAGACGACGTGGTCGCCGCCATCAGTGGAACCCTGGGACTGAACGAGGCGGACGTCGTGATGGGGTCCTTGCCCATCGGTCCTGTCCATTCCGCGCGTGACCGGCTTCGGGACGTGCTGGCATCGCGTCCTCTGCTGATGATCCTGGACAACTGCGAACACGTGTCGACCGATGTGGCCGGCGTGGTGGACGAAGTGATCGGGGCGAGCGATCTGGTGCGCATCCTGACGACGTCTAGAACGCCGCTGGGTGTCGCTGCCGAGTCGATCTACCCTCTTCCGCCGTTGGTCGTCGATGCGGGCGGTTCACCGGCCACCGATCTGTTCATCGCCCGTGCGCGGGCGGTACGACCGACCGTTGTGATCGACCCGGACAGGATCGCACGGTTGTGCACCTGTCTCGACGGTCTGCCGTTGGCCATCGAATTGGCCGCGGCGCGTGCTCGGTCGATGAGCATCGAGGAGATCGACAACGCGGTGGCCGATCGATTCTCGTTGTTGCGCAGCAAGGATCGGACTCGACCGGAGCGGCATCGGACGCTGCATGCCGTCATCGACTGGAGTTGGCAACTGCTCGACGACGGTCAGCGCCGTGCGCTCCGACGGTTGTGCCGCTTTCCTGCCGGCATCACCTCGCATGCTGCGCGGGCGGTAGCCGAGTTCGAGCCGGGTGACCGCATCGACGACGCGGTGGACGGTCTGGTGGAGCACTCGTTGCTCACGGTGGACGAGTCGGACGGGATGAGATTCCACATGCTCGAGACCGTCCGCGAATTCGGCGAGGAGCACCTGGCACGCGACCCCGCCGAGCGCGACGCGGTCACCGACGCGATGGTCGCGTGGGCCTCGTCCGTCGCACGGCAGGCCCTCGAACTGCATCGGAACGGCAACCGCAACGCGGTCGTTCCGGCGATCGACGCCGAGCACGACAATCTGCTGGCAGTGCTCCGTATCGCGGCGGTCGAACAGCGCTGGTCCGACGTCTTCACGATCTTCCCCGCTCTTGCCTACCTGTGGTCTGTGCGGGGTGCGCACTCGGAAGTCGTCAATTGGTCGGTGCGCCTTCTCGATGCGACCGATGTCGATCCCCGCGGTGTCCCCGACGACATCGTCGTGTTCGCCTACGTCTTCATGGCGTCGCACCTGGGATACGGAGGCTCACCCCGGCAGGCGGCCCGCGCGCGCACCGCGTTGCGACGCGTTCTGCGGGCCAGACCGGGAACATCTCCGGCCCTGCGGTTCCCGGCAATGCTGCTCCTGCACCGCGCCGACGGCACAGGGCTGGCGAGGGTGCTCGCGGAGGCGGTCAGATCTGCAGACCCGGAGATTCGAGGTACCGCGCTGATGTTGCGCGGATCGCTGCGGGAGAACCGCGGTGACCTGTACGGCGCGGAACGCGATCTTCGCGCCGCGGCATCCATCTCGCACGATGCCGACGATCTGTGGGGCATGGCTCAGGCTGCTCAGTCACTGGGGAGTATCCACGGACAGACCGGGAGGCACGAGCAGGCCGCCGAGTTCTATCTCCACGGGGCGCAGTTGCTCTGGCGCGTCCACGCGTACGAGGAGAGTGTTCAGACGCGGACCTTCGCCGCTGCGTCTCTCGTCGCCGCGGACCGCGTCGGTGACGGGTTGGCTCTGCTGTCGGAGTTCGGGCACGGCGATCGCATCACCACGGGGCTTGCGGTGGTCGCGTCCGACGAGGCGATGAGGCATCAGACGCGAGCCACGGTTTTCGGAACTCGGGCCGAGGCGATGCTGCGTGGAGGAGATGTGTCCACCGGTCTGGCGCTGTATCGGGACGCCGCCGAGCAGTGCCGGTCGGGGTGGGACGACATCGGAGATCCGTACGCCGTGATGTTGGCCTGCGCCTGCGTGGATGCGCATGTGCTGCACGGCGATCATGGCAGGGTGGAGGATCTGGTTCGGTGGATCCGCACCCGCGTCTGCGCTCCCCGCAGTGCTCTGGCGCGAGGGGATCTTCCTCAGCTCGGTGCCGTGGCCTGCGCCGTGGGGTCGTATCTGATCGCCCGCGGGCGATCGCCCGAAGGACCGATTCTTCTGGCCGCTGCGACGTCCGTCGCGGCGCGACAGGACTTCCCGTCGATGACGATCGACCTGCATCTGGGTCTGGCGCGCCGGGTGCTCGGCATCGACGCGGTGGAGACGGCCCTGCTGCGGCGGCCCCGCACCCGGGCCGCCGCAGCGGAGTCGATCCTGGCCGCGCTGACGGATCAGGCCTTACGCATGTAGGTGCGCACGGTGAGTGGAGCGACGACCAGAACGATGATCGCCGCGCCCAGCAGCGACCACACCACATGGATTCCGGCGTGGCCGGTTCCGGCGAGTTCGCGCACCGCGGTGACCACCTGGGAAACCGGGTTCACGTTCACGAAGGCCTGAAGCCATCCGGGCATGGTGTCCACCGGGACGAAGGCGTTCGACAGGAAGGTCAACGGGAAGAGGATCAACATCGACACGCCCTGCACGGCGGACGCCTTGCTCATCAGGACACCCATCAAGGCGAAGATCCAGCTGATCGACCATGCGCACACGATCACCAGGCCGCCGGCGAGCGCAACTCCTACCGCACCGCCCTCGGGTCGGTAGCCCATGGCGAAACCTGTGGAGAACGTGATGACGGTGGCGATGACGTACCGGACGACGTCGGCGAGCAGTGCGCCCGCCAGCGGTGAGATACGTGCGATCGGAAGGGCTTTGAACCGGTCGAAGACACCCTTGTCCATGTCCTCACGGAGTTGCGTGCCGGTGACGATCGACGTGGTGATGACCGTCTGGACCAGGATTCCGGGAATGATGACCGGCAGGTAGCTCGCGATGTCGCCGGAGATGGCACCGCCGAAGATGTAGGTGAACATCAAGGTGAAGACGACCGGAACGAAGACGACGTCGAACAGTTGCTCCGGGTTGTGCTTCAGCTTGAGCAGACCTCGATACGCCATCGTGACGGTGTGGCGAGCGGACATCGAGACGGAGATCCGCTCGACCGGGGCGTCGACGAAGCTGGGCGCCGAGGTGGGGCTGGTCAGGGTGGTGGTCATGCGGCGTTCTCCTCGGATGTGGCGGCCGCGGAGTCGGGCCGACCGGTGATGGACATGAAGACCTCGTCGAGGCTGGGTTTGGCGACGGTGATCTCGGCGACGTCGATCCCGATGTCCCGCAACGAGATCAGAATGTCCGGTGTCGCCGAGGCATCCTTCATTGGCGCCGTGACGCGGCCCGATCCGGTGGCCGCGGACGCGTCGAGACCGAGGCGGGTGCTGACCAGGACACGTGCCTCCTCGGTGCGTCCGGGGTCGGCGATCACCAGAGTCATCGTGGACGTTCCCACCGACGCCTTCAGACTGTCGGCCGTGCCGTCGGCGATGACGCGTCCCCGGTCGATGACGGCGATGCGGTCGCACAGCTGATCGGCCTCGTCGAGGTACTGGGTGGTCAGCAGGACCGTCGTGCCCTCGGACACGAGTCGGCGGATGGTGTCCCACATCTGTACGCGCGTGCGAGGGTCGAGGCCGGTGGTGGGTTCGTCCAGGAACAGCAGCGGAGGTGTCGAGATGAGGCTCGCGGCCAGGTCGAGTCGCCGCCGCATTCCTCCGGAGAAATTCTTCAACGGCTTCGACGCGGCCTCGGTGAGGGCGAACTCCTCGAGAAGGTCGTTCGCACGTCGTCGGCTCTCGGCACGGCCGAGGCCGAGCAGTCGGGAGAACACGACGAGATTTTCCGTTGCGGTGAGGTCTTCGTCGACCGACGCGTACTGGCCCGTCACGCCGACCAGGGAACGCACGGCCGTGGGCTCCGCGACGACGTCGTGGCCGAACACCCGTGCGCTGCCGCCGTCCGGGCGCAGCAGGGTGGCGAGCATGCGGACCGTGGTGGTCTTTCCCGCTCCGTTGGGTCCGAGAACTCCGTAGACCGCGCCGCGGGGAACGGTCAGGCTGACGCCGTCCACCGCGCGCTGTCGGCCGAAGTTCTTGACGAGGTTGTCTGCTTCGATGGCTGGTTGCATGCGCTCAGCGTGCACCGCCCCGCTGTCACGGCACTGTCGTGCCGGTGTCGTGCCGGTGTCGGATCAGATCCGTGACGGCTCTTCCCACAGGTTGATGCCGGACTCCTTGGCGTGCTCGTCGATGCGGCTCAGTTCGTCGTCGTCGAAGCGGAGTCGCGCGAGTGCACCCACATTGTCGTCGAGCTGCTCGACGGACGAGGCGCCGATCAGCACCGTCGTGACCCGCGGGTCGCGCAGCGCCCAGGCCAACGACATCTGGGCGAGCGACTGCCCCCGCGCCGCGGCGATGTCGTTCAGCGCGTTCAGATGCCCGCGCATGTCCTCGGTCAGCCACTCGGGATCGAACGACTTCCCCTGTGCCGCGCGCGACTCGTCGGGGATTCCGCCGAGGTACTTGTCGGTCAGCATGCCCTGCGCGAGAGGGGAGAACGCGATCACTCCGACTCCCAGCTCGTCGACGGCCGGCAGCAGATCGGACTCGATCCAGCGATTGAGCATCGAGTAACTCGGCTGGTGGATCAGCAGTGGCACTCCCGCATCGGACAGCAGTGCCGCCATCTGGCGGGTGCGCGCCGCCGAGTACGAGCTGATGCCCACGTAGCGCGCCTTGCCCTGCTCGACGGCACTGACCAGCGCGCCCGCGGTCTCCTCGACGGGTGTGTCCTTGTCGGGGCGGTGGCTGTAGAAGATGTCGACGCTGTCGAGCCCCATGCGCTCGAGTGAGCGGTCCAGTGAGCTCAGCAGGTACTTGCGCGACCCGCCGAAGCCGTACGGGCCCGGCCACATGTCCCACCCCGCCTTCGTCGAGATGACCAGCTCGTCGCGGTACGGCCCGAAGTCCTCCCGCAGGATGCGGCCGAAGTTGATCTCCGCGCTGCCGTACGGCGGCCCGTAGTTGTTGGCGAGATCGAAGTGGGTGATGCCGAGGTCGAACGCCCGGCGGAGGACGGCGCGCTGGGTGGCGAGCGGCACGTCGTCACCGAAGTTGTGCCACAGCCCCAGCGAGATGGCGGGCAGCTTCAGTCCGCTCTCACCGGTACGGCGGTAGGGCATCGCGGTCGGGCGGTCGGTGTCGTAGCGGTCGGGGGAGGCGACATAGGGATCCGGCATGGCGCCATCCTGCCGGACATGTGACGCTCACCAGCGTGAAATCGTGTTGCCGGGCGTGCGCGTTCGCTAGCGTTTGCGTGTGAGCACTTTCGGCAACTTCCAGAACGAGATCTACCTGACCGGGCTCGGCGGCACGACCCCCGACCTGCCGATGACGGCCGACGGTCTCGAGGAGCGGGCGCGCGAGACGCTGTCCGCGGCCGCCTTCGCGTACATCGCCGGGAGTGCGTCCACGGAACGTACGGCGCGTGGGAACGTCGACGCGTTCGGCTCCCGCAGGATCGTTCCCCGGATGTGGCGCGGGGCCAGCGCACCGGACGCCCGCGACCTGTCGGTGACCGTGCTGGGGACCACCCTCGCCGCACCGGTGCTCACCGCGCCGATCGGCGTCCTCGGCATGGTGCACCCCGCGGCGGAACCCGCCGTCGGGTCGGCCGCCGCCGAGCTGGGGATCGGCTCGGTGCTGTCCACCGCGTCGTCCACTCCGCTCGAGGACGTCGCGGCGGAGTCCGGCGAGAACTGGTGGTACCAGCTGTACTGGCCGTCGGACGACGGCGTCGCGGAGTCACTGGTGCGTCGTGCCACCGCGGCGGGAGCGAAGGTCATCGTCGTCACGGCGGACACCCCCGGCATCGGGTGGCGTCCGCGCGATCTCACGCTCGGTCATCTGCCCTTCCTCCGCGCCGAGGGCATCGCGAACTACCTGTCCGATCCGGTCTTTCGCTCACGCCTGGTGTCGCCTCCCGAGGAGAGTGCCGAGGCGCTGCAGATCGCGGTGCTCACCTGGGTCGGCATGTTCGGCAACCACACGCTCCGCCCGTCCGACGTCGCGCGGGTGCGTGAGTGGACGCATCTGCCCGTTGTGGTCAAGGGGATCCTGCATCCCGACGATGCCCGTGCCGTCGTCGACGCGGGTGCCGACGGCGTCGTCGTCTCCAATCACGGTGGGCGACAGGTGGACAACTCGATCGCCGCGCTCGACGCGCTCGAACCCGTCGCCGCGGCCGTCGGGGATCACGCGACCGTGCTGCTCGATTCCGGTGTCCGCTCCGGCGCCGACGTGGTGGTCGCGCTGGCCCTCGGCGCCGACGCGGTGTTCTACGGGCGGCCCTGGGTGTACGGCCTGGGACTCGCGGGCCGGGAGGGTGTCGTCCATGCGCTGCGGTGCCTGCTGGGCGACCTCGACATCACCATGGGACTGGCCGGGCTGTCGTCGGTCACCGAGGTGGACGGGTCGATTCTGTACCGGTCCTGAAGATGCGCAGGTCGGCACGCGCGGGGGTCACCTCGGTCTAGCCTTCCGTCATGGTCGTTCACAGTGCGCGTCCCGAGGAGTCACAGACCGCGGCCCCGCCGGTGGCCTGGTTGAACGAGGCGGAGGCCCGCGCGTGGCGCGCGTTCATCGATGCCGACTACCGCCTCATGGACACCCTGAACCGGGACCTGCACACGCGAGAAGGTCTGACCCTGGCCGAGTACCGGATCCTGGTGCGACTGAGCGAGGCTCCCGACGGTTCGCTGCGGATGAGTCTGCTCGCCGACGGCGTGCTCTCGTCGAGGAGCCGGCTCACGCACCAGATCCGCCGAATGCAGGAGCAGGGCTTGGTCGTTCGAGACACCTGCGACGAGGACGGGCGTGGTGTCCTGGCCGTCATCACGGACGACGGACGCGCCCGCCTGGCGGCAGCGGCACCGTCGCACGTCGCTGCGGTACGGCGATGCCTGATCGATCTGCTCACGGCCGACGAACTCGCGACGATGGCCGAGGTGTTCGAGAAGGTCGATCGACGACTGCTCGCGGGAGACCACTAGTATCGATCGCGGAAGCGTGGCAGAGCGGCCCAATGCACTCGCCTTGAAAGCGAGAGACGTGTGAAAGCGTCCGGGGGTTCAAATCCCTCCGCTTCCGCCAGTGCGATGTGATCGACGACGAACGCCCCCTCCGTCCGGAGGGGGCGTTCGTGTCGGTCGGTGCCGCGTTACTTCTGCTTCGCGGCGGCGAGTCCGCGGGCCACGATGGCGGCCTGCAGGTAGCGCAGTCCCGAGGGCACGCTGGGATCGATGCCGGTGAGCTGGCCGATGCGCTTGAGGCGGTAGTCGACGGTGTTGGCGTGCACGAACAGGTGCCGCGCGGTGCGCTGGCGGTTGAGTTCGTGACCGATGTACGACGTCAGCGTGTCGAGCAGCTCGGGCGCGTCGTCGAGGGGCTTCAGAGCGCGGAGCAGCTGCTCCCGGCCGCGGCCCGGACGGGTGAGCTGGTACTCGAGCACCAGGTCCTCGGTGCGGTACATCCCGGCCGGTCGGCCGAGTTGCCGTGTGAGCGAGAGCAGTTCGTAGACGTGCTCGGCAGCACCGGGGATGTCCTCGCGCTCGGCCGACGTCATCGTGGCGGTGATCGGGATCTCGCCGGCGCGGGAGAGTCGCTCGACGAGGGTGTCCACCCACTCGCGTTCGCGCGGTGCGGGCAGGAGCACGGTGCCGCCGTCGGTGCTGAGCAGGGCCAGCGGCGACTTGCCGCACATGGTCGCGAGTTCCGCCTGGATGCGGCGCAGCTTGCGCCGTGCGGACACGGTGCGATCGACGACGGGGTTCGCCTCGTCGGGATGCTGCGGGAAGTGCAGCGCGATGACGAGGTACTCGTCGGCGAGGTCGATACCGCACTGCTGCGCGGTGGACAGGGCGTTCTGCCCGCCGCTGAGCAACGTGGTCACCAGAGTGTGCGTGGCGGTGTGGTGCTCGGACGCGACGGAGCGGTACTCCTCCACGTACGCCATGGACACCTCGGTGGTGACGGCCTCGAGGAGGCTCACCAGGACGAGCGAGTTGTCGGTGACGTTCTCGATGTTCTGAGCCTTGGCGTCCCGGCTGACGAGAGTGAGACCGAAGCGGAATCCGTCGTGATAGGCGCGCAGGATCGAGCGCAGCGGCACCCCCTCGCGAGCCCAGCGAGCGGCCGCGTCGTGGACGTTGGCGAGGTCCTTGTCCGACGGCGTCTTGCCCGATTCGAGCATGCGGACGGCGAGACCCAGGCACTTGACGGTGACCTCGGTGACGTCGCCGTGCAGGAGCTCGCCGGGGAGCGTTCCGCAGGGGGTGTTGGCCTGGAAGTGATCGACCAGATGACGCGCCACCCCTCGCAGATCGCTCATCGCCAGAGAGTTTGTACGGGTGCCGGCGATCAGGCCCGCTTCCATGTGTCCCGGAAGCGGCTTCGGAGCTGTCTTCGGTGTGGTCATCGATCCCCCCATGACTGTGTAGTTCATGTCAGTCGTGCATGTTCTCGGGGTACCGTAACAATCATTAACGGGTCCCTAGATTGTTTCGAGATACCTATTCGAGAGCCACGGTATGCGCTCAGGCCCACTGCGGTGTCTGTTCCCGTTGTCAGGCCAACCGCTGTGACCTGCGATGACACCCCTGCATGACGTCTGTTGAGGCAAAACAAGTCGCGTTTTCACCTAGTTCCATCTTGCTTTCACACAATTGACGGTGACCCACTTCATGAAATGTCACACACGTGGGTGATGCCTCCAAGTCCGGTTCACGTGTCGTCCACCGTCTCGCGGTACGCTTTCGGCACGGTTCCCGGTCTCGGTGTCCTCGTCGCCGGTTCTTGTGACCGCAGACAGGACGTCGAGCAGTCCTTTGGACCTGAAGGTGGCGTACCTACCGGCAAGTAAGTTGGTACGCGTTCCCCCGGGCGCGCGGGACGTTCCGCGCGTCGTGTCTCTCTGTTCACCGGTGGCTCCGCGCGAGCCACATCGGACGAAAGGTCTGTCGATGCGACGTCCCGCTCTGCTCGCCGCGGGGTGCCTCACCGCGCTGACGCTTCTCGGCTCCGCGCCGGTGGCGGGTGCGCAGCCGGGCGTCCCGACGCCGGCCGTGGACGCGTCGTCAACCACTCGCGTCGTCTCGGTGACCATGGCGACCGATCGCCGGGCCGTCATGTCGGTGTTCTCCTCGTCGATGAACCGCGAGATCCAGGTGCAGGTGTTGCTGCCCGCCGATCGATCGGTACCGCGTCCGTCGCTGTACATGCTGGACGGGGTCAGTGCGGGCGAGGAGTCCGGCTACACGGAGAGCACGTGGACGCAGAAGACGGACGCGGTCTCGTTCTTCTCGGACAAGGCCGCCAACATCGTCCTTCCCGTCGGGGGACGCGGTGCCTACTACGCCGACTGGGCCCAGCCCGATCCCGTGCTCGGAGTCAACAAGTGGGAGACGTTCCTGACGTCGGAACTGCCCCCGTTGATCGATGCCCGCTTCGACGGCAACGGCGTCAATGCGCTGATGGGTCTGTCGATGGGCGCACAGGGCGCGATGAACCTGCTGACCAAGCATCCCGATCTGTACACGGGCATCGCCGGATTCAGCGGTTGTTACGACAACCGCTCCAACGAGACGAAGAACGCGGTGCGTGCCACCGTCGGGTCCACCGGGGGCGACGCCACCAACATGTGGGGTACGAACGCGGATCCGCTGTGGGCCGAGAACGATCCGAGTACCCGCGTCGAGACGCTCCGCGGCAAGCAGGTGTACCTGTCGACGGGCAACGGATTCCCCGGACCGTACGAGGCGGGTGGCGGTTTCGGTGAGGAGATCATCGACGCGCTGACCGTCGGCGGCCCCCTCGAGGCCGCCGCGAACATCTGCACCACCGGCTTCGCCGACACGCTGCGCGCGGCGGGTGTCCCGGCGACCATCGTGTTCAAGCCGTACGGCACGCACTCCTGGCGCTACTGGCAGGACGAGATGCACAACTCGTGGCCCGTCGTGGCCAGGGCGCTCGGCTTGTAGCTGCCGGGGGTGTGCACACCCTCTGTGTCGACCAGACACCCCTTCCTGCCGGCTGCTGACGGTGTTCACTCACCGCCAGGGGTGTGCACACACTCCCTGGTGCGCCGCCGCGAACGTCTCGCGGCGCGGGCCCGAGTGGTGCGCGTCGACCCACCCGGCCGCCGGGGGTGTGCACACCCTCTGCGTCGACCGCACACCCTTTCCTGCCGGCTGCTGAGGGTGTTCACTCACCGCCAGGGGTGTGCACACACTCCTCAGTGCGCCGCCGCGAACGTCTCGGCGGCCGACGCGGCGAACGCGAGGAACGCGTCGTTCTCGTGCGGGTCGCCCACCGACACGCGCACTCCGTCGTCTCCGTAGGCGCGGACGATGACACCGGCCTCGGTGGACGCTGCGGAGAAGTCTCCCGACTCCGCCCCCAGCGGGATCCACACGAAGTTCGCGGACGACTCGGGCACCTGGAACCCCATGCCGCGCAACGAGTCCCGTAACCGCGACCGCTCGGCCGTCACGACCGCCGTACGTGCGAGGAGTTCGTCCGAGGCCGCGAGAGATGCGACGGCGCCACTCTGCGCGACACTGCTCACGCTGAACGCGGTGTGCACCTTCTTCATCGACGTGATGATCGACGGTGCTCCGACGGCGTACCCCACCCGTAGTCCGGCGAGGCCGTAGGCCTTCGAGAACGTCCGCAGCACCACGACGTTGGGTCGGGTTCGTCCGATCTCCACGCCGTCGATCGCGCGGTCGGTGTACTCGAAGTAGGCCTCGTCCAGCACCACGACGATGTGGTCGGGGATCGCGTCGAGGAACCGTTCGAGGTCGGCGGGGTCCACCACGGTGCCCGTCGGGTTGTTCGGGTTGCACACGAACATGAGACGGGTCTTGTCCGTCACCGCTGCGGCCATCGCGTCGAGGTCGTGCACGTCGTCGTGAGTGAGCGGCACACGCACGGCGGTGGCGCCGGCGACGAGCGTGACGATGGGGTAGGCCTCGAACGAGCGCCAGCCGAAGACGACCTCGTCCCCGGAGTTGCAGGTGACCTGGACCAGCTCCTGGCACAGCGCGACCGATCCGCAGCCGACGGCGATGGTGGTGGCCGGGACGTCGAGGAAGTCCGCGAGCGCCTCGACCAGGACTGTCGACTGGTTGTCGGGATAGCGGTTCACTCCGGCCGCCGCCTCGGCGATGGCCTCGCGAACGCTGGGCAGCGGGCCGGCCGTGGTCTCGTTGCTGGCGAGTTTGATCGCGCCCGGGAACGAACGACCGGGTAGGTAACCGGGGATGGCATCGAGGTCGGGGCGCGTGCGTGGGGTCACGATCACCGATTATGCGCGGCGGTCGGACACAGTGTGGTCGCGGCTCTCGCTCGACCCTCGCTTTCGCCATTGTGTGCCATTACCGTGGAGCCATGTCGGGTCTCATCGAGGACACTGCGCCCATCCGCCCCCGCGACGAGGGTGCGGACACCGCCACGCTCGATCGCGTGCCGCTCACCGCGTTCGAGCCTGACAGCAGGGCTCGCGGCGGCATCGTGGTGTTGCACGAGGCGCGCGAGCTCCCGCAGGCCCTGCTCGAGTTCATGCGGTCCCTCGCCGCCGACGGCTGGTTGGTTGCGGCGCCGCACCTGTTCCACCGGGCAGCGGGCGACGACGAGGTGTTCGGCACGCCGTTGTTCGAGGACTTCGACGCCACCGTCGACTGGCTGCAGAGCCGGGGCGTCCCGACGGACTGCATCGGCGTCATCGGATTCGACGACGCCGGAACCGCAGCCGCCCTGGTGGCCACCGATCGAGCCATCGGTGCGGCGGTGAGTGTCGCTGCTCCCGGCATCGTCGAGGCGCTGACCACGGATGCGCTCGCTCTCGTCGACGCGGCGGCATCCCTCAAGGCGCCCTGGCTCGGTCTCTACGGACGCGACGACGTCCGCACTCCCGTGGAGCACGTGGAGCAGTTGCAGGAGGCCGTGTCGAAGGCGTCCGTCGCCACGCTCGTCGTCAGTTACGCCGGTGTCGAGCATCGTGCGGACGAGGAATCCGCCGTGTCGGAGGAGTCGGCCGGCGAGGAGGCGATCGTCGACGCCCAGCGTCGCATCTTCGACTGGTTCGACAGTCATCTCCGATAAGACCGCCCCACCAGCCGTTTTGCGTCTACTCCGGGGCGTGTGTAATCTTCCTTCTCGGCGGTTCGCAAGGACCGGTGCCCTCGAAAGAGGTCCAGGAGGCGTGCCAGAGCGGCCGAATGGGAGTCACTGCTAATGACTTGACCCTTCACCGGGTCCGGAGGTTCAAATCCTCTCGCCTCCGCCACTTTCGACTTCGGTCGGAGGACAACTGAACAGCACCACAGCATGCGCCCGTAGCTCAACGGATAGAGCACCTGACTACGGATCAGGAGGTTAGGGGTTCGAATCCCTTCGGGCGCACCACAGAGAGCCGGTACCAGAATCATCCTGGTACCGGCTTTCTGCATGTACGGGTTCGACACCCCTGTGTACTATGCGATAAAACATAGAACCGGGTTCCGGCCCGCCGCAGGGGGAGTGCATGACGCTCGGCATCGAATTGCTGCTGGCGTCCGACATCCGGGTCGCCGCAGCCGGAACTCGTTTCTCCCAGATGGAAGTTCAGCGCGGTATCTATCCCTTCGGCGGGGCGACCCTGCGCTTCCCTCGCGAGACCGGCTGGGGGAACGCGATGCGGTGGATGCTCACCGGCGACGAGTTCGACTCCGAGGAGGCTCATCGCATCGGGCTCGTGCAGGAGGTCTGCGCGGATCCCGCGGCGACGATCGAGCGCGCGATCGAGCTCGCTCACCGCATCGCGGAGACCGCTGCGCCACTCGGTGTGCGGGCCACGCTCGAGTCCGCGCATCGCAGCCTGATCGAGGGGGACGCGGCCGCGGCTGCGCAGCTGCTCCCCGACATCCGGGCACTGTTCTCGACGTCCGATGCGGCCGAGGGGATGCTGTCGTTCGTCGAGAGACGGCAGGCCACCTTCACCGGCAGGTGATACTCATCAGATCCACACCACGAACGGAGCATCGGTGACGACGTCGGACGAACGCAGACTCATGGCCCTCGCGGCAGTGGCGGGTGTCGCGCAGAACGCGATCGCCCTGCCCTACGTCCGGAAGCACGGGACACGATCCGCCGCCGACTTCTTCGTCGGGAAGATCTGGTCCACCGTGCCCGGACGGTTCGCGATGGTGGATCTGATCCTGGTGGTGATCGCCTTCCACGTCTGGGCGTTGCCGGAGGCGCGGCGACTCGGCATCGTCCGGTGGTGGCTGGTCACGGTGCTCCTCACCTTCGGCGTGGGCATCGGCTCCGCCATCCCGTTCTTCCTCGCCGTGCGCGCGCGGACGGTCCGTCTCGCGGGCTGACGATCGACGAGAGCCTCTTGGATAGGGTTCTCGCGTGGCAGAGGACGTGGATCGCGTCTACGGCGGACGGTCGATGACGGATCGACGTGCCGACCGGCGACGACGGTTCCTGCAGGCCGGCATCGAGGTGATCGGCGACAAGGGGTACGCCGCGACGTCCGTCGCCGACATCTGCTCGGCCGCGGGTCTGGCACGCAGCCAGTTCTACAGCGAGTTCGCCAATCGCGAGACGCTGCTCGTCGCCGTGTACGACCTCGTGCAGGACGATGCCCTCGCCGCGGTCGTCGCTGCGCTCGCCGACGCGACGGACCGCACCCGACGAGCGCTCGTCGTCGCCGCGATGACCGCGCTGATCGAGTCGTTGGGACGGGACCCACGTCGGGCACGCATCTCGTACCTCGAGATGGTCGGGGTGAGTGACGACGTCGAGCAGCACCGCAGCAGGCGCCGCGCGACCTGGGCCGAGTTCATCGAGGCGACGCTCCGTGCCGAGATCGGCGCCGACTTCGTCCCGCCGGGCGGTCACCGGCTCGCCGCCACCGCCTTCCTCGGGGCGCTCACCGAGTTGGTGTCGGACTGGTCGCGCACCCCGCCGCCCCGGCCACGCGTGGACGGGATCGTCCAGACGATGATCGCCGTCCTCGGCGCGTTCGTTCCTGACCTCGATCGATAGCGGGGATTGTTATCCAGCCCACAACGCTCTACAGTCCTGAACACAATCATGGACACGCGTGTCCAACATGTTGAATGTGCTGAACACTGTTGCCGGGCGCACATGCGACTGCTGTCGAGGCTCGGCGCGAGAAAGAGTGAGATCGATGTCCGCTCGTCGGTTCCGTCCTTCGTACGCACTCGCGGTGGTGGTGGCCGCTGTGGCTGTGTCCGCGACGGTGGTCACGCCCGTGTCCGCGGCGCCCACCTTCCCTGCGATCCCTGAGTTCGACACCGACTTCTACCTGCCGCCCGACGCCGTGGTCGCCGCCGCCGCACCGGGAGAGATCATCGCCGCGCGTCCCGTGGACCTGGCCACGCTGAATCTGATCCCGACGCAGGTCGACGCCTGGCAGTTGTCGTACCGGTCGAACAACGGCCGGGGCGAGCCGATCCCGGCGGTGACCACCGTCATCACCCCGCGCGGCGCCGCCTCGGCTCCGCGTCCGCTGCTCTCGGTGCAGATGGCCGAGGACTCACTGGCCGCGTACTGCGCGCCGTCGTACGTCATGCGCCAGGGTGCGATCCCGTGGCCTCTGACGGGTGCCGTGACGTCCGGCGTGCAGTTCCTCGAAGTGCAGGCAGCGCTGGCCCAGGGCTGGGCGGTGTCGGTTCCGGACCATCAGGGGCCGAACAACGCGTTCGCCGCCGGGCCGGTCGCCGGACCCATCACGCTCGACGGCATCCGGGCGGCGGAGAGTTTCGCTCCGATGGGACTGTCCGGGGTGGACACGAAGGTCGGGATGAGCGGCTACTCGGGCGGAGCGATCGCCACCGGACACGCCGCCGAACTCGCCGGGACCTACGCCCCGGAGCTGAGCATCGTCGGCACCACGGAGGGCGGCACCCCCGCCGAGCTCGCCGCCCTGGTGAACAACGCGAACAACGCGCTCGGATCCGGCATCGTTGCGGCCGGCATCATCGGCGCCAGCCGTGAGGACCCCGACTTGGCGCAATTCGTGGACGAACACATCGATCCCGCGGGTCGGGCCCTCTTCGCGGCCAAGGACAACCTGTGTGTGGGGTACACCTCTGCCCTGCTGCCGTTCCTGAACCTGAAGGGTTTCCTGCGGACCGAGGGGGATCCGTTGGAGCAGCCGGTGGTGAAGAAGTCCCTGGACGCGCTGAACCTCGGTGGCACGACGCCGACCATGCCGGTCTACGTCTACCACTCGAACCCGGACTGGTTGGTTCCCGTCGGGCCGGTGAACGGGATGGTCGACGCGTACTGCAGTCGGCCCGGAGCGAACGTCACCTACACCCGCGACCACTTCAGCGAACACCTGTCGCTGGAGGTGATCGCGTTCCCGAGTGCCGTTCTGTGGATGCGTGATCGGTTCGCCGGTGTACCTGTGGAGCCCGGTTGCCGTACCGCCGACGTCGGGTCCATGGCACTGGACGAGCGCACCTATCCCGTCTGGGTCGATGCTGTGGGCGAGATCGTCGCGGGTCTGTTCGGGAAGCCGATCGGGGGATGAGGCATCTCGTGTGACGCCCGCGACGGGCCGGTCAGAGTCCCCGGTCCGGAGCGCCCATGTCACCGGTCGTCGGCGTGCCGTCCGTCAGCGCGTACTGCAGGAGCACGGTGCCACCGGGGCTCGCCTGCGGTGGGGCCACGAGGGCGAGGCTCGTCGGCAGAGCGCCGGTGTCGAACACCGTCTTGCCGACACCCAGCACGATGGGGTGCAGCCACAGGTCGAGGCGGTCGAACAACCGCTCCCGCAGCAGCGTCTGCACCAGGTCCAGACTGCCCACGACCTTGATGTCCTGATGCCGCTCTCGGATCTCGCGCACTGCGGTCGGTAGATCCGGGCCCAGTACCAAGGATCCGGCCCAGTCGAGCGTGCGCGGATCGCGCGAGGCGACGTACTTGGGAATCCCGTTGAAGAGACTCGCGATGCCGTCGTCCGGTCCGCCCTGCCGATGCGGCCAGTACGACGCGAAGATGTCGTACGTCCGTCGCCCGAGCAGTAGCGCATCGGTGCCGCGGTAGGCCGCATCGATCTGCGCGCCGGTGACGTCGTCGATCAGCGGCGCCTGCCAGCCGCCGAACGGGAACCCGTCCGGGTCCTCGTCGGGTCCGCCGGGAGCTTGCCCGACGAGGTCGAGCGTCGCGAACATCTCGATGGTGATCGTTCCCATGGCGTCACTCCTCGGTTGCGTGTGACGAGATGGACCACCGAGCGGTTCGGAAGTCATCGCGGAGGGCTGTGGCGACCGGCTACCGGAGTGCTGCAGCCGTCTGACCGAGCACCTCGATCAACCCCTCGAGATCGGGCTCGTCGTCGGTGGGGTGGGCGACGACCGTCGTGATGCCGAGGTGCCCCAGGCGGGCGACCTCGTCCGCCACCTCCGCCGCGCCGCCGGTGACCGCGAGCCCGCTCGTATCGGACTTCCCCCAGCGCGCGACCTCGTCGCGAATGCGGTCGTCCGCGCCGGCGCCCACCGCCACCAGTCGAGGCGCGATGACGCGGTGGTCGGCGGAGCGCCGCGCTGCGCTCACCTCGGCACACGAGGCGGCCAGCTCGTCGTCCGACATCGCGGCCGCGAACAAGGTGCCGTCCGAGTGGGATGCCGCGTAGCGCAGCGTCTTCGGACCGGTACCGCCGAGAAAGAACGGTTCGTCGGGCGCCGGCCACTGCAGCTGCACGGCATCGAGGGTGACGTACCGGCCGTCGACGGTGACCTCCTCCCCGCGCAGCAGCGCCTGCAGAGCGGTCGAGTACTCGTCCAGCAGCGTCATCGGAGACGCGACGCGGGCGCCGACCTGCCCCATCCAGTGCTGCACGCCGTGTCCGGCACCGGCGAGGAACCGGCCGGGGAACAGTCGATGCAGCGACGCGACCTCCATGGCGCACAGCGCGACGTTGCGCAGCGGCGCGGGCATGAGTCCGAGGCCGACCTGGATGCGCTCGGTGCTCGCCAGTACTGTGGCCGCGGTCGTCAGCCCACCGTGGCTGAAACAGTCCTCCCACAGCCAGAACTCGTGGAGTCCCGCCTTTTCCGCGGCGCGTGCGGCCGCGATGAGCCGGGCAGGGTCGTGGGCGGGGGTGAACACGATGCCGAGTCTCGTCACGAGTCAGTCGTAGCAGATCGAGCGCTCGCCGGGGGCGCGTCGGTTCGTTCGGGGCCGAGACGTGCCGCGACCGTGGCCATCGCCGTCACGAGATCGGGCGGGGAGACGTCCTCGAGGTCCGCGTCGAACCGTGCGAGGGACGCGGCCACGGCGACCCACGACCACGAGCCGACCGTCACGCGGCACCGCTCTGCGTCGACGTGTTCCACGGACTCGTCCGACTCGGTGAGGAACGGCCGCAGCGCCTCGGCCGGCAGACGGACGACCGCCTCGCCGACGCAGGGCCAGGTACCCGTCTCCGATCCGCGGAGTCGCGCCTGGAGCAGGCGACCGGCGGATCCGCCCGGGACGGGCCGCGGTGTGAAGCGTCGGCCGGTCGGTGGGCGCAGCTCCATGCGATCGAGTCGGAAGATGCGCCACTCGTCGCGCGCCAGATCCCATGCCACCAGGTACCACCGCGCCCGCGCGGTCACGACGCCGTAGGGCTCGACGTGTCGCGACGAGGGTTCGGACGAGGGGGACGTGTACGCGAACCGCAGTGCCTCGGTGCCGACCGCACCGGCGACCGCCAGCAGTGTTCGGCTGTCGACCATAGGCGCGGACTCGGGCGGAGGCGTCGTCGCCACGCGGTCGAGTCTGTGGCGCAACCTGCTCGGGAGCACCTGACGCACGGTGGCGAGAGCTCGGGCGGCAGGCTCGGCCACGTCCACGCCGAGTGACGTGGCACCGCCGAGGGCGACGGCGAGTGCCACCGCCTGGTCGTCGTCGAAGAGCAGAGGCGGAAGGTCGGCGCCCGCGTCCAGGCGATAGCCCCCGTCAGGCCCCTTCGCGGACGACACCGCGTACCCCAGCTCGCGGAGCCGGTCGACGTCCCTCCGGACGGTGCGCGGACTCACCTCGAGTCGCCGAGCCAGTTCCTCGCCCGGCCAGTCCCGTCGGTGCTGCAGCAACGACAGCAGCGTGAGCATGCGTGACGAGGGTGCGGGCATGCCGCCGATACTGCCCGAAGTAGCGGACAGAAACTGGCCGCTTCGACCGACACAGTGGGTCTGCAGGCGGTGATCGCCGCCCGCGAGAGACCACCCACGAGGAGAACCCCATGACCGTGACCAGCACCCTGCATCTGAACTTCGACGGCCACGCGCGCGCCGCGCTCGAGTACTACCACTCGGTGTTCGGCGGCGATCTCGTCGTGGTCCCGTACGGCGACACGAGCCCAGATCAGGCCGACCAGGTGGTGTGGGGCCAGGTCTCCTCGCCGGACGGCTTCCACGTGATGGCCTACGACGTGCAGCACGACCTCGTGCGGGACGCGGGCCGCAACGCCTTCTACTTCTCGTTGCGCAGCACCGACGCCGACGCGATCACCGGCTACTGGACGGCGCTCGCTGCGGGGTCGACCGTCGAGGTGGAACTCGGTCCGTCGGTGTTCTCCCCGCTGTACGGCAAACTCACCGACCGCTTCGGTGTCGTCTGGATCATCGACGTCATGGTGCCGTACGGCGGCTGAACCGTGCCCAGTTGTCGTGCAGCACAGCGCGGGACCAGTCGTCACCGAGTCCGAGGCCGACCACGCTCTCGACCGCGTGCGCGTACGAGTAGGGGATGTTGGGGAAGTCGCTGCCGAACACGATCTTGTCCTGCAGGTCGCGCAGGCGCGGCAACGCCGATCGCGGGTAGGGCGCGAGCTGTTCGGTGAAATCGGTGAACACCATCGTGGTGTCGAGCCCGACGTTGTCGAACGTCTCGGCCAGGGTGAGGAAGTCCTCGTACTCGGGCATGCCCATGTGTGCGATCAGCAGGGTGAGTGTCGGAAAGCGGTGCAGTAGTGCGCGGATCGGGTCCGGTCCGGTGTGGCGACCGGGTTCGGGTCCCGATCCGCAGTGGATGACGACGGGTACGGCGGCGTCGTCGAGAACCGCCCACACGTCGTCCAGGTACGGATCGTGGACGTCGATGTTCCCCACCTGCACATGGCATTTCATCACTCCGACCCCGTCCTCGACGGCGGCACGGACGTACCGAGCAGCGTCCGGTTCGGGGTGAAAGGTGGCGGTGCGTACACAGTCGGGTGTTCGGTCCGCGAACTCCGCTGCCCACCCGTTCAACCACTCCGCCATGCCGGGCTTGTGCGGGTACAGCAGGGACGTGAACGTCCCTACCCGGTACCTGCGCAACAGGTCGGTGCGTTCGTCCTCGTCCACGCGGTACTCGATCGGCCACGCGGTACCGAGGCGGTCGTCCACGGAGTCGAAGTAGTTCCACACCTTGGCCAGAACGCTGTGCGGCATGAAATGCGTGTGCACGTCCACCAGTGACTCGAGGCGGAGGTCGTCGAGCACTCGGTGGACCCGGCGGATGTCGTCGTCACGGTTCTGCACGGGATCGATCCTCGCATCGCCGGCGCGTCCGCGACGGCACTCCGGACCCTTGACTTTGCGGACACTGCGTGTCTGTAATAAGACGATGACGGGATCACTGCAGGGACGAGTCATCGCCATCACCGGTGGCGCACGGGGAATCGGCCTCGCGACGGCGCGCGCGCTGGTCGCCGCCGGCGCCAGGGTGGCGATCGGAGACGTGGACGCGGACGCCCTCGCCGCCGGGGCCGAGTCCGCGCGGGTGCACCTGCACGGAGCACTGGACGTCACGGACCCGGCGTCCTTCGACGCCTTCCTCGACCGCGTCGAGCGTGAGCTGGGCCCCGTCGACGTCCTGGTCAACAACGCCGGGATCATGCCGGTCGGGGCTCTGACGGACGAGCCGGACGCGGTGGCACGCCGGATCATGGACGTGAACGTGCACGGCGTCATCATCGGCACCAAGTCGGCGCTGCACCGCATGGTGCCGAGACGGCGCGGACACGTCGTCTCCATCGCCTCGATGGCGGGCGAGACGGTGGCGCCAGGCCTGGCCACCTACTGCGCCAGCAAGTCTGCGGTCATCGCGTTCACCGAGGCGGCGAGGGTGGAGTACCGATCCTCTGGCGTCGAGTTCTCCCTGGTTCTGCCGTGGTTCGTCAACACCGAACTCACAGCGGGAACGAGAGACGTGCCCTTCATGAAGAAAGCCGAACCCGAGGACATCGCACAGGCGGTGGTCCGGCTCGTCGAGAAGCCGCGACCCAAGGTGCGCATCCCGGCCTCCGCCGGCGCGATCGTCGTCAGCCAGCGCTTCATGCCGCGCCGACTCGGTGAGTTCGTCAGTCGCCGTTTCGGATCCGAGCAGATCTTCCTCGGCGACGTGGACGCGGAACGGCGTCGCGCGTACGAGGACAGGGCGCGCGGGCAGTCGTCCGCTCCCGAGTCGACGCGCTAGCGGCGCACGCTCGCCAGCACCGCGTCGACCAGTCCGTCGATGTACGTGTCGTCCGCGGTGGCGGCGGACGGCGCCTCGGTCGCATCGTGTGCGAACAACACTCGGCTCAGAACGGCGCCCGTGAGCATCTCGAGCAGCAGTGTGGTCCGCACGTGTTCCGGTAACTCGCCGCGGGACACGGCGCGGCGGACGATGTCTCGGGTCGCGACGAATCTGCTCGTGCTGATGGTGGCGGTCAGCGCCTCGAGGAGATCGGGATACACGCGGGCGTCGAGGGCCACGCGTACGGCGATGAGCCCCGAGGAGTCTCGATAGCCCCGCAGGAGTTGACGAGCCAGCTCCGTGAGATCGCCTGTCAAGGTGCCGGTGTCGATGGGGTCGACGAGGGGGAGCACGGTCTCCAGGGCCCCGGTGAGGAGTGCCTCCTTGGTGGGCCACCGACGGTAGATCGCCGCGCGGCCCACGCCACCGCTCTTGGCGACGGCATCGATGGTGAATCCCGCCCACCCGGTGCGCCAGTACACGTCCACGACGGCGTCGTACACCCGCGATTCCATGGCGGGGTCGCGTGGCCGCCCCCGTCGCGCCGTGCCGTCGGTCGACTCCATGCCATCAGATTACAGACAACTGGTGTCTGTAATAAGGTGATCCCATGTCACAGGAAGCAGACCGCATTCCGGTCGTCGTGGGTGTGGGCGATGTCGTGTCCGGCAGCGCCGGCGCTGCGGCCGACCCCGTGGAGCCGATGGAGCTCGTGCTGCGCGCGGTCCGTGCTGCGCTCGACGACAGCGGAACGTCGGCGCTCGGCGCCGCGGTGGACGCGATCCACGCCGTGCGCACGACGAGCTGGAACTACGACGATCTCCCGGCTCTGATCGCCGCACGGCTGGGGGCGTCCGCCCGGACGCGGTCCACCAGCACCATCGGCGGTCACCACCCCGCGCGCCTGATGGACCGAGTGGGGCACGACATCGCCGCCGGTCGCAGCTCCGTGGCACTCGTCGTCGGCGGCGAGACGCAGGCATCCGTGCGAGCACTGACGAAAGCCGGAACGGATCCCGTCGAGCTCGGCTGGGCCGTCGCACCGGGCGGCCCGCCGACCTTCGCACCGGACGACCTCGGCAGCGCCGAGATGCAGCGAGCGGGCATCCTCGCCCCCGTCCAGATCTATCCGCTGTTCGACCGCGCTCGGGCCGACCGTCTCGGTCTGCGACCCAGCGAGTCACTGACGGCGTCGGCAGAGCTGTACTCGCAGTTCTCCGCTGTCGCGGCGCGACATCCGGTCGCGTGGAGTCCGGTCGAGCGGTCGCCCGACGACATCGCCGGCGTGGACGCGTCGAACCGCGCGGTGTCCGACTGCTATCCCCTCGCCATGAACGCCATGCCGTTCGTCGACCAGGCCGCCGCGGTGCTGGTGTGTTCGCTGGCGGCAGCGCGCGCGGCCGGGGTGGACGAGGACCGCATCGTGTACCTGTGGGGCGGCGCCGGTGCGTCCGATGCCCCGGACATCATGGCGCGCAGCACCTTCGATCATTCACCGGCGCTCCGAGCTGCGGTGCGCACCACCCTCGCCGCGGCGGGTGTCGCGGGTGCCGATCTCACCTTCGTCGATGCCTACAGCTGCTTTCCCGTCGTCCCTCTCCTGTTGATGGACGAGCTGGGACTGTCGTCGGATGCCACTCCCACGGTCCTGGGCGGCCACTCGTTCTTCGGTGGGCCGCTCAGCAGCTACTCGTTGCACGCGGTCGCGGAATCGACCCGGCTGCTGCGACAGTCCCGCGGCGGACGCGCTCCGGCGATCGCGATGGTGCATGCGAACGGCGGCTACCTCACCCACCAGCACACCATCCTGTTGTCGACCGATCCGCACGAGGCCGGATACGTCGGGAACCCCGATGCGGTGAGCGTGTCGGCGACAGCGGTACCCGTGACGCACGGCCACAGCGGTCGCGCGATCGTCGAGACGGCGACTGTCATGTTCGGGCGCGGCGGGGAACCGGAACAGGCGCTCGTCATCGCCCGCACACCCGAGGGTGACCGCATCGCCGGTCGTACCGGGGCGGACGCCGCGGCGGCGCTTCATCGAGTGGTCACCGACCGCGACGTCTCACCGGTCGGCCTCACGATCGACGTGGTGGACGAGGGCGGGAACCTGGACATCACCCTCGACTCGATCACGGCGAACGGCAGGGGAGTACGGGCATGAGCGATCAGGACGTGGTTCTCACGGAACGCCGCGGACACGTGCTGCTGGTGACGTTGAACCGCCCCGCCGCGGCCAACAGCGTGAACGCAGAGGTGCACGCCCTGCTGGGCGAGGCGTGGGAACTGGCGGACGGCGACGAGTCGATCCGTGCCGTCGTCCTCACGGCGGCGGGCTCCGGCACCTTCTGCGGCGGAGCCGATCTGAAGGCACTCGGCACGCGGGGTCCCGACGGCGTGACCCCTCCGGAGACGGCACACTGGGGCTTCGCCGGCGTCACCAGGCACCCGATCTCCACGCCGATCGTCGTCGCGGTCACCGGGAACGCACTCGGCGGTGGGACCGAGATCGCACTGTCCGGTGATGTCGTGATCGCCTCCACCACTGCACGATTCGGGCTTCCCGAGGTGCATCGCGGGCTGATCGCGGGAGCGGGCGGACTCTTCCGGCTGGTCGACGCGATCCCGCGAGCGATCGCGATGGAACTGATCCTCACCGGTGAGCCCATGAGTGCGGACGACGCGGCGCGGTGGGGACTCGTCAATCGTGTGGTGGAACCGGACGCCGTTCTCGACACGGCGCTTCGGTTGGCGGAGACCATCGCGGCGGGAGCGCCTCTCGCGATCCGCGCCAGCAAGGTCATCGCCCGGGGCATCGTCGATGGGCGCATCCCGTCCGAAGGGGCCGCATGGGAGGAGACCGACCGCGCGCTCGCGCAGTTGTCCACGTCCTCCGACACGGTCGAGGGGATCATGGCGTTCATGGAGAAGCGCGAACCCCGGTGGACGGGGCGCTGATCGGCGCACGACGTCTCGTCGCGGCGGCCGCGCTCGGGTCCGCTGCGGGTGTGGCCCTCGTGGTTCTGTTCACCATCGTGCCGCCGCCGTGGGATGCGCTCGTGAACACGAGTGCGCTGTGGGGCTTGGTGCCGTTCGCGGTGGCGGCCCGGTCGCCGCACGGACGCGGTGTGGCAGTCGGAGTCGCGTCGATGCTCGCGCTCGTCCTCGTGTGGATCCTGCTGTTGCCGAACGTGATCACCGTGCGGGAAGTGCTGGTCTTCGTCCTCGTCGGACTCGGTGCGGGGGCGGTGTGCGGCGCAGCCGGTGCTGCTGTCGGGCGTGACCGCCGTGTGAGCGGGACGGTGGTCGTGGCGGGGATCGTGCTCGGTGAGGCCGTGTACGGGACCGTCGTGGTCGGCGGTCCGCACTGGTTCGTGGAAGCCGCGCTGGCGGGCATCCTTGTGCCGGCGTGTTGCCGCACCGCGGCGACACGAGTCCGTGCGGGACTCGGTGCCGCCGCGGTGGCGGGTGCGCTGTTCGGCGCCTACTGGGCCTACGACGCGGTGCTCACCACCTGAGGGGTGTCAGGCCTTCCACTCCGCGGTGCGTTCCGGGGTCGCCTGCGCCAGCGCATCGACCGTCGCGTCGACTCCGAAGTCCTTGCCGTACACGGGTGTACCCGGCTGCTGGCGCCAGGAGTCGGCCAACGATCCGGCGTCGACGACGTCGAAGCCGATCTCGTCGATGACGGCGGACACGATCTTCTTGGCGTCGGCATCGTCGCCGGCGATCGGCAGCGCGATGCGGCCCTCGGTGCCGGCCGGGACGCCCTTGTTCAGGAGGTGCTTCCACCAGATTCCGTTGAATGCCTTCACGACCGGCTCGCCCAGCAGTTCCGAGACCCACACGCTCTCCGGTGTGCCGTCCTCGATCGCGTCGATCTTGCCGTCCCGCTGCTGCGGGTAGTAGTTGTTCGTCTCGATCACCGGAGCACCGGGCTTGCGGGCCGAGAGGATGCCGGACGCGAGGTCCGGCGTGTTCTTCTGCGGGATGCTGACGATGACGAGATCCGCGTCGGTCGCGGCGTCCTTCGCCCAGACCGCGGTGGCGCCGGTCTCGGACGCCAGATCCGCGAGGGTCTCCGGATCCCGAGAGTTGGCGACGGCAACCTCGTGGCCCACGGCGCGCAGCCGTCGGGTCAGGGTTCCGCCGATGTCGCCTGCTCCGATGATGCCGATCTTCACGTGCTTCTCCTTCGGTCGTGCAACGAACGTCTCGTTCAGCCAACCCCGTCCGCGCGGGAATGATTCCCCCGTGGCGGCGGATCCTCGGCGCACCGGCGGTCTCTCAGGGCGCGCCGAACCCGGCGTCGGCCAGCACCTTCCGTCCGTCGGGACCGGAGACGAAGTCGACGAAGGCGCTCGCGATGTCCGGTGCGCCGGAGTCGGCCAGTGCGGCGATGGGATAGGAGTTCACCGCGCCCGACGCCTCCGGGAACGGCACGGTGACGACGGCGTCACCGGCGCCGGCCGCGTCGGTGACGTAGACCAGGCCGGCATCGGCCTGACCGGACGTGACCTTGCCCAGAACGTCCGTCACGGACGATTCCTCGCTGGCAGGGGTGAGGCTCACCCCGGCGGCCGTCTCGATCTTCTCGGTGGCGGCACCGCACGGAACCTGCGGCGCGCACACGACGACCGTGGCCCCGGACGTCGCCAGGTCCGAGAACGAGCCGATCCCGGCGGGGTTGCCCGGCGGAGTGACGATCGTCAGAGTGTTGGTCGCGAACGTGACCGGGTCACCGTCGATCAACTCGGCGTCCCGTGCCTTGTCCATGGTGATCGTGTCCGCCGAGGCCAGAACGTCCCCGGGCGCACCCTGCGACAACTGGGACACCAGATCGGACGACCCCGCGAACGTGAACGTCACGGTGGTACCCGGGCGGGTCTGCTCGAACTGCTCACCCAGCTCGGTGAACGACGCCTTCAGCGACGCGGCAGCGAACACGGTGATGCCGTCTTCGGCCGGTCCGGGCGAGGAGCACCCCGTGAGCGACAGTGCCACCACCGCCGCGCACCCCAGCACTGCGATCCTCGTCGTCACCATGTCGGCTCCTTTCGCCGCAGATGCGGTTCGAAGGAGACCATATAGGAGCATGCGCGCCCGGAAGGGTCAGACGTCCTCGAATGCGGCGACCACGAGATGCTGAGTGCGTCGGCCGAGCGGAATCTCTGCGTCCGGGCGGCGAAGTGGGGCTGCATCGCCGTCGAACAGGGCGACGATGTCGTCGGTCGGTACCGAGGATCCGCTGTCGTCGAGAAACCTGAGGGCGACGATCGCGGTCGCGTGGACACGTCCGTCGACGTCGAAGATCTGTTCGAGATAGGCGTTCTTCGCGTCGACACCGAGGAAGCGGGTGGACACCGAGAACTTCGTCCACAGGGTGAGGGAGCGGACGTACGTGATGGTCTGTGACGCGACGACGGGATGCCACCCGCGTCCACGCAGGGCTCGCCACAGGCCACCGCGCACGAACATGTCGACTCGACCCGCGTCGAGTACGGACAGGTATCGACCGTTGTTCATGTGCATCAGCACGTCCAGATCGGACGGTGCGACGCGGAACCACGTACGGGTCGGGTCGACCCGTACCGGCCCGCGTCCCGTGCGCCACGGCGCCATCTGTCGGAGCAGGCGGAGCGACATCAGCATGGCGTCACTATGACGGTTCGGTCGCCCCGCGGAGTCGTCAGGGTTCGGTCGGCATGGACGTGAGGTGCGCGAGGAGCGGCGCGGCACGGGTGAGCAGAGCCGCATCCTCCGCTGACATGGCCGCGAGTCGGCGTCCGACGGCGTCGATCCACACGTCGTCGATCATCTCACCGTGTCGACGTGCCGTGGCGGTGGAATGCAGCCGACTCGACCGTCTGTCACCGGGATCGGTGTCCCGCGCGAGCAGCCCCTTGTCGATCAGACGTCGCACCGTCGTGCTGACGTTGCTGCTGTGCAGGCCCAGCATGCGGGCGACGTCCGAGACGGTGGTCCCTTCGTGGCTGACCACCACACGCAGAACCTCGAGTTCGGAATGGGGGAGGGCGGGCAGTCCGGACTGTCGTTCGCCGAATCGGCGCAGCGACCACACGAGAGCCCGCACCTCGCGGGCGATGTCGATCACATCGGACTCGCTCACTGGACTTCCAGACGCCATGACTGACATTCTACTCATGTGAGTATGTATAAAGTTATATCCAATACGGAGGCCACCCGATGAGCGTCGACACTCGGTCCGGCGACACCGTCGACTCGACCGCCGCGCGGCCGGTGGCGTCCGGCGTGATCGCGATGCTGGCGCTCCTTGCCGCCGTCGCGCCCCTGTCCATCGACATGTATCTGCCGGCATTCCCCCGCATGGCCGAGGAGTTCGGTGTCAGCGCCACGGCGATCCAGCTGACCCTCACGACGTTCCTCGTCGGTCTCGCGATCGGCAACCTGGTGATCGGGCCGCTGTCCGACCGCTTCGGTCGTCGCCCCTTGCTCCTCGTGGGCACTTTCGTGTCCATCATCGCGACCATCCTGTGCGCGTGGTCTCCGACGGTCGAGTGGCTCACCGTGTTCCGGTTCTTCCAGGGCTTCACCGGCGCCGCCGGCGTCGTTCTCTCCCGCGCCGTCATCAGTGACCGTGCACGCGGCGCGGCGGCCGCGAAACTGTTCAGCCTCCTCGTGCTGGTCAACGGAGTCGCTCCCGTCATCGCCCCGCTGCTCGGCGGTGCGGTCATCGGTCTGACAGGGTGGCGCGGCGTCTTCTGGGTGCTCGCCGGTGTGTCCGTCCTGATGTTCGTGGGTGTGCTCGCACTCCTGCCGGAGAGTCATCCCGCCGAGCTCCGCAGCACGGGCGGCCTCTCCACCATGATCGCGGACGCACGGGAGGTGCTGTCCAACAAGCGATTCCTGGGCTATGCGGGCGCGTTCGCCTTCGGCTTCGGCGTCATGTTCGCCTACATCTCTGCATCGCCCTTCGTGCTGCAGGAGGTGCACGGGCTTTCGACGACGTGGTACTCCATCGCCTTCACGGCCAACGCACTCGGCATCGTCGTCACCAGTGGTGCCAACGCCAAGCTCGTCGACCGCGTCCGTCCGGAAGCGCTGTTGCGCATCGGTCTCGTCTCGATGGTCGCGTTCTCGGCACTGCTCGTCGTCGACGCGGTGGTCGGGCCCTACCTGTGGGCGACCCTGGTACTGCTGTGGTTCGCCGTCGCCAGCCTGGGTCTGGTGATCGCCAACGCGACGACTCTCGCACTGGGAGAGGCGCGCCGGGCCGCGGGCACGGGATCGGCCGTCATGGGCGCGGCCCAGTTCGGCCTCGCCGCGGTCATCTCGCCGCTGGTGGGACTCGGCGGCGAAGGCACCGCGGTGCCGATGGCCGTCACCATGCTCGTCAGCGCGATCATCGGCCTCGGCGGGGTGGTGCTCGGAACCCGTTCCCCCACAGAGCAGTCGGTCACCGAGGCACACTGAGGACGAAGGCGGTGCCGTCGTACACGACGTCGCCGCCGTGGGCCCGCGCGTAGGTTCGGGCGATGGTGAGGCCGAGTCCCGATCCCTCCGAGGTGCGAGCGCTGTCCAGCCGCACCATCCGGTCGAAGATCCGCTCGCGATCCTGAGCGCCGATGCCCGGTCCTTCGTCGGACACCCGGATCGTCGCGGTGGTACCGGCGTCGCGCACGTCGACGGTGACGACGCCGTCCGGCGGTCCGTGGCGCAACGCGTTGTCGGTGAGGTTGGCCAGGATTCGAGCGAGTCGTGCGGCGTCGACCGGCGCGACCACGCTCTCGCCGGTCACCACGACGGTCGAGTCCGGTGCGAGCAGCCGCGCCCGGTCGGCGTCGGCACGGGCCAGAGCGAGAAGGTCGTGGTCATGCCGATCCAACTCCACGTCGTCGTCGGTGCGCGCCGACATCAGCAGATCGTCGATCAGCCGGGATGCGCGGCGTGATTCACGAATCATCGACGCCAGCAGTCGTTCCCGCACGTCGCGCTCGGTGTCGACGCCGCCCCGCAGCAGCGTCTCGGCGGCGGCGGAGATCCCGGCGACCGGCGTTCTCAGATCGTGAGCAGCATCGTCGACGAACTGCCGTGTGCGATCGGCGGTGGCACGCTCGCGCGCCTCGGCTCCTTCGAGCTCGTCGAGCATCTCGTCGAATGCCGTTGCGGTCTCACCCAGCTCGGTGTCCGACCGGGTGGGAGCGAGTCGATCACCGCGATTACCCCGGGTGATCGAGCGGGCCAGTGCCGTCATGCTGCGCAACGGTCGGAGCGATGCTCCGACGACCACCGCCATGAGCAGTGCCGCCACCGCCGACGCGACGAGCACCAACGGAATCAGCACCACGAGCAGCTGCCGCTGCACCGCGTCGATCGAGGACGTGTCGACGGCGACCGTGAGAACCGATCCGTCGGTCAGGGTCGTCGTCGAGACCCGCGTCGGCCTCGTCTCCTCCGGGCCCGGTGGGGGTCCCGGCGGGGGACCGTCTCCCGGCGTCGTCGGGGGGCGTAGTGCGGGCGGCGGTGTCGTCGCTCGGAGCGCGAGGTCGCCGACGATACGGCCGTCCGTCGTCACCAGTTGCGCCGCCACGTTCTCTCCCTGTGTGGCGGAGACGATCTCGGTGGGATCGGCACCGTTGTCCAGCAGTTGCTGCGCGGTGGCGGTGCGGCCGGCGAGGCTGTCTCCCGCCGAGGCCTCGAGCTGGCGTTGCAGCAACACCGTCGTCGCCACGACGATACCGACGAGCAGGACGAGCACCACCGACATCACCGACACCAGCAATCGCAGGCGCAGAGATCCGGTGCGGAGACCGCGACGGGGTGGGGTCGTCATGCCGTCGGACTCACGGTGTCGGCGGCCAACACGTAGCCGATGCCGCGCCGGGTGTGGAGGATGCGGGGGCCGAACTCCTCGAGCTTGCGACGCAGCGCGCTGATGTGGACCTCGACGAGGTTCTCGTCGTATGCGTCGTACCCCCACACCTGCGTCAGGATCTGGGTCTTGGACACCGTTCGCCCGCGCTGAGCGGCGAGGTAGGACAACAGCTTCCACTCCGTGGCCGTCAGGTTGAGGGCGTTGCCGCCCCGACTGGCGTCACCCGATTCGGTGTCCACCGACACGTCTCCGCACTCGATCGAGGTGGCGACCGCGCCGTGTCGTCGGAGCACCGCGGTGACGCGGGCGAGGAGCTCCGCCATCGCGAACGGTTTCACCAGATAGTCGTCTGCACCGGCGGTGAGCCCGGTGACGCGGTCGGACACCGAGTCCCGCGCCGTGAGAATCAGCACCGCCGCGTCGCTGCTGCGGCGCGCGACCCGCAGGAGCTCGAGTCCGTCCCGGCCGGGAAGCATGATGTCCAGGACCACGAGGTGGGGTCGATGGTTCGCGAGCGCGGCCTCGAACGCGGAACCGTCCGCGTCGGACCGGACGTCGGCACCCAGGTCCGCGATCGCGGTGGACACGGACAGCCGCAACGTCTCGTTGTCCTCGATCACGAGGATTCTCGGGGTCGCTGCGGGTCGCCGTTCGGTCACGACACCACTATGCGGGTCCCGAGCTGAAGACTTGCTGAAGACGAGGCCCTGATCGCCGCGACTTCAGGCAGGCTTCAGGTCCACGATCGAGTGTCGACCTCACGAACGGCGCCGCCCGGTGCCGACGAGAGATGAGGACGACAATGTCGACAAGAGTCATGCGTGTCAGGACAGGCCGACTGATCGCCGGAGCAGTGCTCGCCGGTGGGCTGCTCCTCGGAGCGGTGGGAACCGCGTCCGCCGACGGCCCGGGCGAGGCGCCCCCGGTCTCCGAGAGCGCGGCGCCCGACGCCTCGGCGCCCGCACCCGACGCTGCGGCACCCGACGCCGGTGCGACGTGCGCGACGCCTCCGGCCCCGCCCGAGGGTGCACCGACTCCGCCCGAGGGTGCGCCAACCCCGCTTGAGGGTGCTCCGACTCCGCCCGAGGGTGCTCCGACCCCGCCTGCTGCGGGTGAGGATGCTCCGACTCCGCCCGAGGATGCTCCCACTCCGCCTGCTGCGGGTGAGGATGCTCCGACTCCTCCCGAGGGCGCCCCGACCCCGCCTGAGGGTGCACCGGCTGCCCCCGAGGGCGCGCCGGCTCCGCCTGCGCCCGGTTGCGGTCCTGACGGTGGCCCGGCGGGCCCCGGCCATGGTGGTCCGGCCGGTCACGGGCCTGCAGGTAAGGGTCCGGGCGCAGCTCCGGGCGCTCCGGCGCCCGAGGGTGCTCCCGCACCGGCCGAGTGCGAGGCCCCCACGCCCTGATCGTCTCGCGTGGTGTCGGCACGCGTTGCCGGCACCACGCGCACGGGTTCCAGCGCCGTACACCCCGTACAGCCGGCCGGAGTGGGTGTGCACCTGCAGGAAGGGGTGCACATTGCCCGGTGCCCAACCCATCCGCCCGAATCGTGGACTTCTGCCACCGCTCTGCGGGGGTGACCGTCCACGATCACCGCCGTCCTTCGACCCGCACGGGTTCCAGCGCCGTACACCCCGTCCAACCGGCCGCAGTAAGTGTTCGCCTGCAGTAAGGGGTGCACATCGCCCGGTGCCCAACCCATCCGCCCGAATCGTGGCTTCCCTCTCAGGGGCTGCGCCTCTGCGATCAGCGCCGCACCCGACCCGCACAGGCCCCAGCGCCGTGCGCCCCGTTCAGTCGGCCGGAGTGGGTGTTCACCTGCAGTAAGGGGTGCGCATCGCCTACCGCATCGCCTACCGCATAGCCCACAGCGCCCACCCCCCGACCGACAGCACCCCGCCCAGCCAACCGTGAGCTATCGAACAGTACGTACTCTCACTATCAGCGTACGATGGACCCGTGACCACCACCGACCCCCTCGCGCTCGACCGTCAGGTGTGTTTCGCCCTGGCCGTCACCAACCGCGCGGTGCTCTCGGTCTATCGGCCGATTCTCGAACCGCTCGGACTGACGCACCCGCAGTACCTCGTCATGCTCGCCCTCTGGGAGCGGGCACCGATGTCGGCGGGGGAGATCGCGTCGGCTCTGCAACTCGAACCCGCCTCGCTGACGCCGCTGCTCAAGCGGCTCGACGCCGACGGTCTGCTGACCCGGCGCCGGAGCGACACCGACGAGCGCAGGCTGGTGATCGACCTGACCGACGAGGGGCGACAGTTGCGAGGTTCGGCGGAGTCCATACCGGGCACCGTCATCGAATCTCTGGGTGTCGACGTGAGCGAGCTCGAACAACTTCACGCGGTGCTCACCCGGATCAACACCGCGGCCATCGCGGCCGGTGCACTGTCGACCGAGCGGAGGAGCACACGATGAGCAGGACTCGCCCGGGGCCGCTGCAGTGGATCGGTTATTCGTTCGGCCGCACGTTGCCCCTGTCCATGCAGGCCTGGGTGCGTGAGGACCTGATCGGTGATCGTGCGGTTCCGCGTCATCTGCTGCGCAGCATGGTGCCGTTTCTCCCCATCTTCGCGGCGTTCCTGCTGTTCCCCGGTGAGTTGTGGCTGCGCGGCGCGATGATACTGCTGGCGGTACTGCTCGCGCTGTTCTACGCCGCCGCGTACATGGAACCCAACCGTCGCCGTCGTCTCAAAGCGCACGGGTTGTCGCCGGACCTGCAGAACCCGAAGAAGGTCGCGCGGGACGAGGCGGAACGCCGCGCCTACGAGCGCTGGCACCCCAACCGCTGACACCCGCTGTGGCACTGCGGGCCGTCGCCGACGAGAGTGGGTGCGGTGCGACTGTGGCCGACCGGACTGCGCGACGGCAGTGACCCCGATCCGAGATTCACGCTCGCGAACGAGCGGACGTTCCTGGCGTGGATCAGGACGTCACTCGGCCTCGTGGCCACGGCCGCGGCACTCGAGGCGTTCGGCGGGGATCTGCTGCCTCCGTGGCTGAGAACCACCCTCGTGCTGGGGCTGCTCACTCTCGCGGCGGTTCTGGCCGTCGGGTCGTTCGTGCGCTGGATCCGTATCGAGACGGCCATGCGTCGGCGGGCGTCACTGCCTCTCCCCGCTGCGGCGGCGCTGCTCGCGGGGGGTCTGGTGATCGCCGTGGTGGCGTTCGCGGTGGGGCTGTACCTGTGACGGAGGCACCGGGCCTGCAGGCCGAGCGCACCACGCTCGCGCGGGTGCGGACCGCACTGGCCATGGCGGTCACGGTCCTGATCGTCGCGCGTGCGGTGCGGGATCATCCACCGCTGGTGGCACTCGCAGTGCTGTGTGCCGTGCTCCCCGTGACGACCGTCGCCTTCTCGACGAGGACCCATTCCCGACTCGTCGACGGCATGGACCGGGACGTGCTCCCCGGTGCCGCAGGCCGGCTCGTCGTCCTGCCCGTCGTCGTCGTCCTGCTGGCAGTGGTCACCGCGCTGGGTCTGTGAGAGCAGGTCATCGGATGACTCGACGACGCGGACCGGGGTACTCCCCGCCGGTGACGAGACGATCGAGATGCTGACCGCCGCCCTGTACGGCATCGGCACGGCGCTTCCCCTGGTGATCGGTGCGGCGATCGGGCTGCGGTGGACACTGCCGAAGCGGGTGTTGGCCGGTCTCATGGCCTTCGGTGCCGGGACGATGATCGCCGCCGTGTCGTCGGAACTGTTCGAGCCGGCGTTCCGTCAGGCCGGCATCCTCGTCGCGGGCGCGGCGCTGTTCCTGGGCGCGGGTGTGTACGTCGTGGCCAGCCATCTGATCGAGAACAAGCTCGGGCCCGCAGCGATCGGGTGGGCACTGATGCTCGGCACGATCCTCGACGGAGTCCCGGAGAACACCGCGCTGGGTGTCTCCCTGACGTCCGGTGGCGGGCTGGTGCTGCTGGTGGCGGTCGCGGTGGGCAACGTTCCGGAGGCTGTCGGTGGTGCATCGTTGATGCGGGACCGACACGACTTCTCCGCGGCTCGGGCGATGACCCTGTGGACGGCCACGGCGGTCGTGCTCGTGGTGGTCACCGTACTGGGCCACCAGTTGTCCGACGCCGTCCCGGAGGTCGGCATCTCGACGGTCCAAGCGTTCGCGGGCGGTGCCACTCTCGCCGTGCTCGCGGACTCCCTGATGCCCGAGGCCTACAAGGACGGCGGCTGGTGGGTGGGCATGTCCACCGCGCTCGGCTTTCTCGTGGCGTTCGCACTCGGCGGGTAGCTGTGACCGGGATCACTCTGCATGGACGTGCGCTTTCCGCGCCGGGCCTCGACTTACCTTTCAGAACGCGATGGTCACCCGCCGTCGCTCCGAACGAAAGGTTTCATCATGGGAATCGTCGACAAGGCAAAGAACGCAGCAGAAGACGCCATCGGCAAGGCCAAGGAAGTTGTCGGTGACGCCACCAACAACAAGGACCTCGAGGCCGAGGGCAAGAAGGACCAGGGTTCGGCCGGCGTGAAGAAGGTCGGCGAGAACGTCAAGGACACCTTCAAGTAAGACTGCACCACTCCACACCCGGGCGGCGCCGGACCCTCAGCGGGTCCATCGCCGCCCGTGGTGTGTCCGGACACTGTCGGGTTCGACGCACACCTCGCTCGAACCGACCGAACGGACATGTTTCTTCCGCGGGTCCGCGGACCATCACTCCTTCGAGCATCCGCTCACTCGATCGCCGGCCAGGACCGGCGACATCGCGAAAGGCACCACCATGACCGACACCACCACCCACGCACACACCGGACGTCGCCGTGCCGGAGGCTTCGTCTCGAAGCTGTCTCTCCTGATCGCGCTGCTCCTCACGATCGCACTGGTGATCTTCATCCTGCAGAACACCGTGCACACGACCATCAACTTCATCGGGTGGAACTTCGATCTGGCACAGGGTGTCGCACTCCTCGGTGCCGCTGTCATCGGTGCCGTCATCGCCTGGACCATCTCGGGCGCGATCCGGGTACGCCGCGCCGTCAAGTGACGCGTCACCGCGGCGATCGAACGCCCTCCAGCAGGAGTCGTCCGATCGCCGCGGCGGGCATCGGTCGCGCCAGGTGAAAGCCCTGTGCGAGGCGGCCGCCGCATGCGCGGTACGCCTCGACCTGTTCGGCGGTCTCGATGCCCTCACCGACCACGTCCACTCCGAATGCAGTGCCCAGCAACACGATCGCGGCCACGATGGCGTGTGGTCTCGCCCCGGGAAGCGCGTTGACGTACGACCCGTCGATCTCGAGACAATCGAAGATCGGATAGCGGTCCAGGTACGCGATGCTGCTGTGGCCGGTTCCCAGATCGTCGAGTGCCAACGACACCCCCATCGCGTGCAGCGCGTCGAGAGTGGTGGCCACGCGCGCGTTCTCCTTCACCCACACCGTCTCGGTGATCTCCAACCCGAGACGCGTCGTCGGCAGTCCGGTCCTGTCGAGCGTGCGTCGGACCGACTGCACGAACTCCGGATCGTTGAGTTGGTGAGCGCTCACGTTCACGCGCACCGAGACGTCCTCGGGCCAGCGCACCGCGTCCGTGCACGCGGTCTCGAGCGCCCACAGACCCAGCTGCCCGACCACGCCGGTGCGTTCCGCGACCGCGACGAACTCACGCGGTGGCACGCTGCCGAGTGTCGGGTGATCCCAGCGCGCCAGGGCCTCCACGGCGATGATCGTGCCCGTCGCGAGGTCCACGATCGGCTGGTAGACGAGCCGCAGTTCACCGTCGACGAGTGATCGCCGGAGGTCCGCGGCGAGCCGGAACACGCGATCGGCCTCGTAGCGGTCGCGCACGTCGTACACGTCCGTGGTCCCCGGTGCCGTGCCCTTGGCGCGATACATGGCCAGATCCGCTCGGCGCACCATCTCCTGTGCGGAGGGCTCGTCGTCACCGGCCACGGCGATCCCGATGCTCGCACTGAACGGGATGGGCTGATCGCCCTGCGGATCGATCGTGGCCAACGCTGTCGAGATGCGCGCTGCCCGGCTCCGTGCATCGGCCTCGTCCTCCACGTGGTCGCACACGACCAGGAATTCGTCGCCGCCCAGCCGTGCGACCGTGTCGCCGACCGCCACCGTGCGTTCGAGCTTGCGCGCCAATGTGATCAGCGCCGCGTCTCCACTCATGTGTCCGAGGCTGTCGTTGACGGTCGTGAAGTCGTCCAGATCGGCCAGCAGGACCGCGACGGTGGTCTCGCTGTCCGCGGCGCGAGCCACGGCCTCGTCGATACGTCGGTACGCGAGCGCTCGATTGGCCAGACCGGTGAGCGGATCGTGGAGTGATCGGTACCGCAGTTCGTTCTCGAGCTCGATACGCCGGATCGCCGCGACCAGGATGTCCGTGGCCGTCCGCAGGAACGTCACGTCCCGATCCGTGTACTCCCGCGGAGCCGCGCTGTGCGCGGCCAGCACCCCGGGCCGAGGCGTGGAGTCGAACGGGACGCAGACGGCGCTGAGCAGTCCGCGCGAGCGCATCGTCGTGGTGTCGAATCGCGACTCGGTCCGCGCGTCGGAACAGATGACCACCGAGCCGGAGGAGAGGGCGAGGCCCGGAGCCGAGCGGGTACCGGTTCCGAACACCTCGGGCCGCTCGCTCACCCCGCTGTAGGCGACGACGCGCAACGCGGTGCGGGTGTCGTCGAGGCGTGCGATCGACGCGCACTCCGTACCCATCAACGACGAGGCGGCGCTGGTAGTCGCGTCCAGAATGGTTGTCAGATCACCGTCGACCGCGAGCCGCCCCAACAGGCCGACAGCACTCTGCTCGCGAGCCCGGTGGGCGGCCGATTCCAGGACGTCGGTGAGGGCGCTCTCGTGACTGGTTCGCAGCCGTCGATCACGCATGATCGACGCGATCACCGGCTCGTCGCGCTCACCCGCGGGAACCAGGAACGTCGAGATGGAGACCGGTACGGGTTCTCCGGTGTCGAGCCGCCGGAGTTCGCCGACACCCTGCCAGTGGCCGGTGGTGTGCAGCGATCGTTCCACGTCGGGCGCAGCGAGCAGACCGACGTCGGAGAAGAAGTTCGCCGTGGTCAGGCGGAGCACGGCGTCGAGTGACGGTGCGCCGACGAGCGCGAGGCCCGCCGGGTTCAGGTGGAGTATGCGGCCGTCCCGTGCGGACAGGGACACCAGCTCGGGCGCGTTCTCGAACACACCCGTCAGAAGGGCGGGGTCTAGGCCGTCGAGCGCCACGAACCACCTCCGAAATGGGAAACGACCGGCGTCTCCGGCCCGATTCACTCGGGTATCCAGAGAACGCCGGTCGACACCACTCGTTCGTCAGATCAGTGCTGCCGTCACCGGCAGCGCGTCGTCACTCCCCGCGCGGAGGAAGCTTCGCCTCGACGCCGCCACCGTTGTGCTCGGGGCCCGAGTCGGGATGACCCGCCGGCACGCGGTTGCGGAAACGAGCCGCCTCGCTGGGCTTCGACGAGGAACCCCCGACGCGCTCGCCGCGGTACGGTCCGGGCTTCGGGGCCATCTTGCCGCCGGGGAAGGCGAGTCGAATGATGGTGCGCTGCACCGATCCCCACTGCTTCATCAAGGGGCCCGAGTTGTACGGAAGCTGGTAGCGCTCGCAGATGTCCTTGATCTTCGGCGCGACTTCCTTGTACCGGGTGCTGGGCATGTCCGGGTACAGGTGGTGCTCGACCTGGTAGCTGAGGTTGCCACTCATCAGGTGGAACAGCGACGAGCCCTCGATGTTGGCCGCTCCGACGAGCTGGCGGACGTACCAGCCGCCGCGGGTCTCGTTCTCGGTCTCTTCCTTGCTGAACGTGTACGCCTGGTCCGGGAAGTGACCGCAGAAGATGATGCCGTGCGACCACAGGTTGCGGATGATGTTGGCGACGAAGTCCGCCGTCACCGTGGCGACGAAGGTGCGTTCGATGCCGGCACCGTGCTTGTCCAGAACCTTGGCCACGGAGTTGGTCGCCTTCGACGAGCTCAGAGAGCGCAACCGCGCACCCAGCTTCGACTTGCCGGCGCCCGAGACGCGTCCACCCGAGACGACCTGCACCGCGCCGTAGGCGAGCGCACTGACCGCGGGCCAGCCGATGTAGTCCTTGACGATCTGACGGCGCGCCTTGGTCCCGATACCGCGCAGATCGGTGAGCAGGTCCTTCATGGGCTTCTCGCCCTTGCGGATGGCCTCGATGTCGAGGTCGTGGAGCGCGACGCCCCACTCGAAGAAGGCCATCAGCAGCAGGTTGTAGAACGGCTGCGCGAGGTAGACGGGCGACCACGGCTGGTTCGGGTCGATCCGCATGATCTCGTAGCCGAGATCCTTGTCCTTGCCGCGGATGTTGGTGTACGTGTGGTGCACGTAGTTGTGCGAGTGCTTCCAGGCCTCGGCGGTGGACGCGGTGTCCCAGTCCCACACCGACGAGTGGATGTCCGGATCGTTCATCCAGTCCCACTGGCCGTGCATGACGTTGTGGCCGATCTCCATGTTCTCGAGAATCTTGGCCACACCCAGGCAGGCCGTTCCGGCCACCCAGGCGGTGCGGCTCTTGGAGCCGAAGAGGATCACGCGCCCCGCGACAGCGAGCTGGCGCTGCGCCGCGATGACCGTGGTGATGTAGTTGCGATCGCGCTCACCGAGGTCGGCGTAGACCTCGTCGTGAATGGCGTCGAATTCCTTGGCAAGCTGTTCGATGGTCTCTTCGCTGAGATGTGCGAGCGGACTCTCGATGGACACTTCGGTCTTTTTCCCGGTGTCGATACTCATGACGAACCCTCCCTGTTACTGCATGTGAATCGGTCTCGTCAGAGATCGATTTCGATATCTCCCTCGGCGGTGTTCACGCAGATGCGTACCGCCTGCCCCGTAGGCTCGGAGACTTCCCCATTACGTAGATCTCTCAAACGTCCCTTCTTCAGGGTTCCGGTGCAGGTGTGGCAGATGCCGATCCTGCAACCGAACTTGAGATCCAGCCCCGCTTCCTCCCCGGCCGCGAGAATGGGTGTGCCTCCGTCGCATTCGACGTCGGTGTCGCTACGGATGAAGCGGACAGTGCCGCCCTCTCCTTCTTCGTCACCGCCACCGATGACGGGTTGGAAACTTTCGTAGTGGAATTTCTCCGGGTCACCCTCGGATTTCCAGTAGTCGCGCAGATCGTCCAACAGGTCGCCTGGACCGGAGCAGAATGCCTCGCGCTCACGCCAGTCGGGGCACAACTCGTCCAGATCGGTGGCTTTCATCCGACCTCGCTCCTCGGTCACCCGAAGGTCGAGACGCAGCGACGAGTGCTTGCGATCGAGGCGCTCGAGGGTCTCGGAGAACATCGTCTGGTCGCGACTGTGCACGGAGTGGATGACCACGACGTCGTGCATGGCGTCGAGGTGGTCGAGTTCGCGCAACATGCTCATGATCGGCGTGATGCCACTGCCCGCGCTGATGTAGAGCAGTTTGGCGGGCACGGGATCGGGGAGGGTGAAGACTCCCTCGATCTCGCTCAGTCGCACGATGTCGCCCGGCTTGATGCCCCGCACCAGGTACGGGGACACCGTGCCCTCGGGAACCAGCTTGGGGCTGACGGAGATCAGGCCGTGGTCGCCGTGCGGATCGGAGGTGATCGAGTAGGCGCGCCAGTGATAGCGGCCGTCGATGACCACGCCCAGTCGGAGGTACTGGCCGGGCTGGTGCCCACCCCAATCGTACCCGGGCCTGATGAACACCGACACCGCGTCGGTGCCTTCCCTCTCGACCCGGTCGACCTTCCCGCGGAGCTCCTGGGTGGTCCACAACGGATTGATCATCTCGAAGTAGTCGTCCGGCCTCAGCGGGTTCGACAGATGTTTGAATGCCTTGAGCATGGTTCGGCGGAATACCGAAACCTGGGGTCGTGCGCCGCGTTCTGCCACAGGTCACACGCTATCGCCACGGCGCGGATCCGCGTCCGTAAACGGACGATTGTGGACAGAAACGAGTCCGTTTCGCTTCCGTCGTCGCGGTGGACGAAGATTCGTGTCCGAGGTTTGGATGCGAGCGTCCTGGTAGCCGCCCGACGGGCGGCGGACGTGCGACGACGAGGGGTGAACTGTGCCGATCGTGGACAACGCCGTGTACGTGCACGGGGCGCGTACCGACGAGCCGGAGAGTCTGGATCGCACGTACGAGCTCCTGCGGGCGTGCGGCGGCATGGCGTGGATCGGGCTGTATCGTCCCGACAAGACCGAGATCGACTCGGTGGCAACCGAATTCGGGCTGCACCGATTGGCGGTCGAGGATGCCGTCCAAGCGCACCAGCGGCCCAAGCTCGAACGCTACGGCGATCAGTTGTTCGTCGTCCTGCACCCCGCGCGCTACATCGACGAGACCGAGAAGGTGGAGTTCGGCGAGCTCCACGTGTTCTGCGGTCCCGATTTCGTCGTCACCATCCGCCATGCCGAGTCACCCGACCTGGGCGTGGTCCGTAAACGGCTCGAAGGTGCGCCGAAGCTGCTCGAACTGGGAACCGAGGCCGTGCTGTACGCGATCCTCGATCAGGTGGTCGACGAGTACGAACCGGTCGTCGCCGGTCTGGAGAACGACATCGACGAGATCGACGACCAGCTGTTCACCGGCGATCCCGACGTCTCCCGTCGCATCTACGAGCTCTCCCGCGAGGTGATCGAGTTCCAGCGCGCGACCCACCCGCTGGTGTCGATGATCGAGGCCCTCGGCCGCGGATCGGAGAAGTACAACGTGGACATCGAGCTGCGGCGCAACCTGCGCGACGTGCTCGACCACGCGATCCGCATCACCGAGCGCGTCGACTCGTTCCGCGCCAACCTGCAGAACGCCCTGTCGGTGCACACCACCCTGGTGGGTCAGCGGCAGAACGACGAGATGCGTGCGATGACCCAGGTGAGTCTGGAACAGAACGAGCAGGTCAAGCGGATCTCGTCCTGGGGCGCCATCCTCTTCGCGCCGACTCTCATCGCCGGCATCTACGGCATGAACTTCGAGCACATGCCGGAGCTGAGCTGGACGTTCGGCTATCCGGCGGCTGTCAGCGCGATGCTGGCCGCGTCGTGCGTGCTGTACATCGTGTTCCGGAGACAGAAGTGGCTCTAGCCCCGTGCGGCTCAGCGCAGCCGGCCCGGCGCCAGGTCCTCCGCGGTGACGCCCCGGTCGGTCACATCGGCCGGTAGCGGCTCGCCGCGGACCAGCGCCGCACCGACGCGCGCCAGTGCCGCGCACGTCTGAATGCCGTACCCACCCTGACCCGCGCACCAGAAGAAGCCCTCCACGCTCGGGTCGAACCCCACCACCGGTGTGCGATCGGCGACGAAAGAGCGCAGACCGGCCCACGACGACCGGACACGGCGGCTCGTCACCACGGTCGCCTCCGCGATCTCGTCCAGGGCGCGGGCGATCTCGAGATCGTCGGGCTTCGCGTCACCGGGCGGGCACGGTGTCTCGTCGGCAGGGGAACAGAGCAGACGGACACCCTCCGGCTTGATGTAGAACGACTCGTCCATGTCGCTGATCAGCGGGTGGTGGGTGTCGGCGATCTCGGGCGGCGCGTCCATCACGGCGATGGTGCGTCGTCGCGGCTGCAGGCCGATCCTCGGTACGCCTGCGAGGTCGGCCAGGTCGTCCGCCCAGGCACCCGCCGCGTTCACCACCACCGTGGCGACGAGAGTGTCGCCGGTCGAGAGATCGACCCGCCACTGCTCGCCGACGCGGTCGATCGCGACGACCCGCGCCCCGGTACGAACGGTGCATCCGCGTCGGCGTGCTCCGCGCAGGAAGCCCTGGTGCAGCGCGTCGACGTCCATGTCGAGTGCGCCCGGTTCGACGACGGCCGCCTCGACTGCCGCAGGCCGCAGGAGGGGCGCCCGGTCCACCGCCTCGGCGGTCTCGACCAGGCGGGCATCGGGAGACAGTGTCCGCAGAGTCGTGAACATCTCCGCGAGAGCGTCGCCCCGACCCGGACGTGCGAACTGCACGAAGGGGCGCGGAGTCATGACCGTTCCGCGCACCATGTCCGGCGGGTCCACGAGGAAGGCCCTGCTCGCCGTCGTCAGGCCACGGATGACGTGGTTGCCGTAGGTCTCGAGGAACATCGCAGCCGACCGCCCGGTCGAGTGCATCGCCAGGGTCGACTCCCCTTCGAGGAGACACACGGTTCGATCGGACGAGAGTTCCCAGGCGAGCGAGGCACCCGCGATACCGCCGCCGATCACCAGTACGTCGAGGGCTCGAGAGGCGACATCGGTGGTCATGGCGGTCGAGGGTAGGCGGCCCGTGTGGAAATCGGGCGCCAGGGGTACCCCGTCCCGCGCGCAACCGTGCGCGCACTCGAACATCGGGAGCCGTCATGAACACAGCTGTCTGGATCGTCATCGCGGTCGTGGTGGTGTTGCTGCTCGTCGCCGTCGGCGTCGCACTGTCGAAGAAGGCGAAGCAGAAGCGCGTCGAGCAGGCCGGTGAGATCCGAGAGCGGGCCGCCGAGCGCAGCGCGGAGGTGGAGCGGTCGGAGGCGCTCGCGCAGAAGTCCGAGGCCGACGCCCGTCGTGCGCAGGCCGAGGCGGACGCCGCGGCAGCGGAGGCCCGCATCGCGCAGCAGCGCGCGCAGGAGCACCAGGGCACTGCCGCCACCGGGCGTGACGAACTGGACCGTGAGTGGGAGCGGGCGAACAAGCTGGACCCGACCGTCCACGACGACGGCACCCCGCGTCGACAGGACGCGAACGCGGCACAGCAGAATCAGAATCCCGCAGACCGGAACGTCACGGACCGGAACGTCACGGACCGGAACGTCACGGACCGCACAACCGGTCTCGGACACGCCGATGCGCCGGTCGTCGGCCCGCACGACACTCCGGGACGCCACGAGCGCTGACGTCAGTCGCCGGGGCGCACTGCCTCGGTGACCCGCTCCGCTGCCACGGCTGGATCCTCGTGCTCCCAGATGCGCACGACGGTCCAGCCGGCCTCGTCCAGTCGCCGATCCGTGTCGCGGTCCCGAGCGACGTTGGCAGCCAACTTGTCCGCCCACCACTGGGCGTTGTTGCGCGGGTGGGTGGCGTGCTCCGGGCAGCTGTGCCAGAAGCATCCGTCGACGTACACTGCGACTCGGCGACGCGGGAACACCACGTCGGCCCGTCGTCGCATGCCCTTCAGTGGGGCCTTGTCGACGAAGTACCGCAGTCCCGCTCGGTGCAGTTCCTTCCGCAAGGCCACCTCGGGCTTGGTGTCACGCCGCTTCTGTTTCTTGAACCGGGCACTGGTCGCGGCGTCCGTCGGCGGCGTCGTCCGAGCGTCGGGCGTCATTCGTCGTCGTCGATCTCGGACCAGCTGGGGGCGAACCTGTTGCGCCGCTCCACTTCCGAGTGCACCACCTCGACGAACTCCTCGAACGAGAGTGTGGTGCGGTCCGACGGACGGCCGTTGCGCGGCGGCGCGTCGTCGACGTCGAAGAAGCGCACCTCACCCCGGTACGGACCGTCCGGCTCGTAGAGACCGATGAACACCTTCTCGAACAGGTCGTAGCGCGTGTCCTCGGCCCCGAGGTCGACCCACGCTCGGCCCGGCATGCCGACGACGGGGCGCTTGCCGCGGCCCGACCGCTTGGACAGCGTCGTGACGTGGTGCGCGAACGAACTCTTGCCGATGTCGCTGCTCTTCGCGGGATCGCCGTCCTCGCACGTCGACCAGGGCTCGAACATCACGGCGACGAGCACGCTGTACGGCTGGCGCTGGTGCAGCACCATCGCCTCACCCCGCAGTTCGTGGTCGTTGCGCACGATGTTCTTGGTCCAGCGGCCGAGCCGACCGGACGTGGGGCTGTAGTCCTGGAAGCTGTAGGTCTTCACGGACACGCAGAGGATGAGGCCGAGCGTCGGATCGAGTGCCTTGACGTCGAGCCGCTTGCGTCCCTTCGCGACGTCCACCTGCGCTTCCTGGCCCAGGCCGTGCGCGTCGGGCGTGATGGACGGATACCGAGGCCTCAACGCATCGGCGACCACCTGCGCGAGGTTGTTGGACAGGCGCTGCGCGTAGTTCTTCTTCTCCCCGCGGTCGGCATCGGGCGCGGGACGGTCGCCGGCGAAGTCGAGTGCGAACGTCAACGGGAACATCAGGCCACGCGAACGGGTTCGGGGACGACGGGATCATCGGTCATCCGGTGCAGGTGCGACTCGACCGTGTCGAGGAAGCCGGGGGCGAAGCGCAGCCGACCCGAGCGTGCGCGCTTGAGGAACCCGGCAGTGGCCCTGGCGGACAACAACTTCGACTCCTCCAGGAATCCGCTCAGATCCTCGTAGGGGTGCTGGACCGGCCAGGTGCTCGCGGGTACCCCGAACGCGCGACGGTCACGGCCCCACGCGGCCGACGGCCAGCTCTGGCCGGGTACGAGCTCGGTGTCGGACCCCTCGTCGTAGGGAGTGCGGGTGGCCAGCTGCTCGCCGACCCACGTCGCCATGCGCACGCTCACGGCGTTGCCGACGAGCTTCCACCGGTGCCCGGCCCGGACACCCGGGGACTCGACGGCGGGGGCCGTCCACCCGGCGTCGAAACCCTGCAGCCGTTCGGCGTCCGAGATGCCCGGGGTGACCAGCTCGCCGGACGGGAGCCGGACGGCCGGGGGACTGGCGATGCCGAGAGTCGATCCGCCCTTGAGCGTGGGCACCGCGTTGATCGCCCAGCCCAGGCCGCGCACCCCCTCGGTCCAGTAGAAGCCGCACGGGAGGACGTCGGCGTCGCCGGCCTCGGGGATGCCCGCGTCGGGTCCGAAGAGCACCTCACGCGGGTCGTCCGTACGTGAGGCGAGCATGACGACGCGCTGACGCCGCTGGGGCAGGCCGAACGAGCGAGCGTCGACGACGCGATACGCCCACATGTAACCGAGATCCTCGAGCGCATGCGTGATGTGCCGCATCGCCGCGCCGCGGCCGAGCTGCAACATGAAGGGTACGTTCTCGATCAGCAGCCACCGGGGACCACGTTTGCGGGCGACGAGTCGGAAGACCTCGTCGACCAGACCCGATCGCGCGCCCGTGATGCCCGCCGTGCGACCGGCCTGTGAGAGGTCCTGGCACGGGAAACCGGCTGCGACCAGCTCTGTTCCGGCGGGGAGCGCCCGCAGCGTCGCGACGTCGGTGTGCAGCGGCACGTCGGGGAAGCGCGAGCGCAGCACCGCCCCCGCGCCGGCGTCGATCTCGCAGAGCTGAGTGGTGGACCATCCGCTGCGCGCCAGGCCCAGCTCCAGACCGCCGATGCCGGCGAACAGGCCGACCATGGCACCCTGGCTGGACACGCGTACCCCCGCTCACCGTCGTGTGCGACGGCGGCTCCGGACACCGACGTCGATCTCGAGTGAGGCTACTCGAGAACACCGACACGGCGTCCGACCGAGAGGGCGACACCGCTGTGAGCAGCGCCCGTAGACGGGGGCGTGGTGCGCCGACTCACGCCCACTGTCGACGAAAACCCTGCTCGTGACCGTTTCATCTCGCGAGAACGGGGCACTCGGACGTTGACGGGGACGCGGATTCACAGGCAATTCGCCCGGCTCCGGTACTTGTCGTGCTCGTGTGATCTACCGTGAACGCGTGACCACACCCACCGCCGATTCCCTGTCGTCCGCCGACGTGACGGGCTCGTCGTGGCCGGCCATCCTGACGTGGCGCGCGCACAGCGCCCCGCGTATGGAGTCGGTGCGCGTCCAGCTCAACGGCAAGCGGATCAAGGCCGCCGGCCGGATAATCGGCGGCGAGTGCGACGAACACCCGGCGTTCTCCGCGTCGTACGACCTGGTCACGGACGAATCGGGAGTGACCAAGCGGTTGTCCGTACGCGCAGCCGTCGCGTCGGGGGAGAAGCAGGTCTCCATCAGTCGCGACTCCGAGGGCTACTGGCTCGTCGACGACGGGTCACCGACCCGCAGTTCGTTCGGCGGTGCGCTCGACGTCGAGCTGGTGTGGAGCCCCTTCTTCAACACGCTCGCCATTCGTCGTCTCGGCCTGCAGACGAACCCGGCCGATCATCAGGTGCCCGTCGTGTACGTGGGTCTGCCGGTCCTCACCGCCCGCGCGGAGACACTCTCCTACAGCCGCGGTCCGCACGAGTTCGAGGTGGTCTCGCCCGTCGGGACGTCGGCCGTGAGCGTCGACTCGGACGGGTTCGTCGCCGACTACCGGGGACTCGCCGAGCGCATCTGACGGGTCGGACCGTCACGCCCGCCGGGGCAGCCGCTGCACCACACCGCCGCGGCGACCGGCGTCGACGAGGTCGCCCTGCCAGGACGGCGAGCCGACGACGACGTCGGTGATCTCCCACCACTGCAACTGCTCGTCGTAGCGCGACCGCGCCGCATGGCCCGCGGACACCAGTGTCTCGGTCGAGGCGTCGGCGACGAGAGCGTCCCTGGCGCTGTGCAACGCGGCGAGCGCCTCGTCGAGCGCGTCGACCAGGGCGGGCGCGTTGGCATCACACATCGCGCTGACCAGGGCTGGAGCTGTTCCTGCCACACGGGTGCCGTCGCGGAACGAGCCGGCTGCCAGCCGCAACGTGAGCTCCCCGCCCTGCGCGCCCACCGCGGCGAGTGCTTCTGCCAGCAGATGCGGGAGATGGGACACGCGGGCGACGGCGCGATCGTGGTCGTCGGCTCGGGCCGGGACGACGACGGATCCGGAGGACAGTGCGAGATCGGCGACCGCGAGCCAGGCGTCGGGGTCGGTGTCGTCGTCCACGGTGACGACCCAGACCGCGTTGCGGAAGAGATCGACGTCGGCCGCGAGCCACCCCGAGGCGGATGTGCCGGCCATGGGATGTCCGCCGACGAACCGAGCGCCGAGTCCGGCACGTGCGACCGCGGCCGCCATCTCCGCCTTCACACTGACGACGTCCGTGAGCACGCAGTGCGGCGCGTGCGCGGCCACCGATTCCAGGACGGTGTCGACCGCCGGCATGGGCACCGCGACGACGACGAGAGCGTCCTCCTCGGCGGCGCGCTGGAGGGCGGAGGCGATGTCCGCCGTGACGTCGTACCCGTCGGCGCGAGCGGCGTCCACGGCACCGGTCGATCGGTTCCAACCCCATGCCGGGCGACCCGAGTCGACCACGGCGCGCAGTAACGAGCCCCCGATGAGGCCGAGGCCCAGGACGCAGACGGGACGGTCGGGTGTGTTCACCGGGGGAAGATTTCCACATCGGCACCGTCCGCCGGGTGCACGACACCGAAATCTCCCGCTGTTTCCCCTGAACAAGGAGGTCTGCACGCCGGGGCGACGGTGTGGGACTACGGTTGCGCGCATGGCTGCACAGCGCGGAGGCAGTACCTCGTCCCAGGGTCGAGGTGACAACCGCTCCGACGACTACGACGATCTTGAGGGGTTCGCCATCGCGGTCGTCCGCGAGGAGGGCACGTGGACGTGCCGGCCGTTGTCCGCGGACGCCCTGACGAGTCTCAGTGCCGCCGAGACCGAACTTCGTGAACTCCGCAGTGCCGGTGCGGTGTTCGGGCTCCTCGATGTCGACGACGAGTTCTTCGTCGTGCTGCGTCCGGCACCGTCGGGCACGCGGGTCCTGCTGTCGGACGCCACCGCGGCGATCGACTACGACATCGCGGCCGACGTCCTGGACCGACTGAACGTCGATGTGCCCGATCTGGATCCGGACGAGCTCGACGACGTCGAGCCCTGGGACGAGGGCGATCTGGATCTGCTGAGCGACATGGGTCTTCCCGAGCCGGTCCTCGGCGTCATCCTGGCCGAGTCCGACCTCTACCCCGACGAGCAGCTCGGCATGATCGCCGCGCGACTGGGATTCGCCGCGGAGTTCGCCGCGGTGCTCGACAAGCTGCCTCGCTGACCGTGGTGCCTCTCCACCTGCGTGACGTCTGGATGCGTCGCGCCCTGGAGGTCGCCCGCACCACGCCGGCGGGCGACGTTCCCGTGGGTGCCGTCGTCGTGAACGCCGACGGTGACGAGATCGCGTCCGCGGTCAACGAACGCGAACGCCGCGGGGACCCGACCGCCCACGCGGAGGTGCTCGCGCTCCGCGCCGCCGCCGAACGGCACGGGGACGGCTGGCGACTCACCGGCTGCACTCTCGTCGTCACGCTGGAGCCCTGCACGATGTGTGCGGGCGCGGCGGTGCTCTCGCGAGTCGACGGACTGCTGTTCGGAGCATGGGAACCGAAGACGGGCGCCGTCGGCTCGCTGTGGGACGTGGTGCGGGATCGGCGTCTGACGCACCGACCGGAGGTGGTCGGCGGAGTCCTCGAGAGCGACGCGGCCGGTCTGGTTCGGGACTTCTTTCGAACCGCGAACGACGTTTGACGCGATCCGTCGACGGGGTATTACTGCCCGGTAGAACACCAGACGCAGCGTTGCGTCGCCCGCCTCGCCGAAACGGAGGGGTGGACGTCATGTTCTTCCGCTTCGAAGGAGCACCACATGGGACTCGACGACAAGATCGGCAACAAGGCAGAAGACCTCAAGGGCAAGGGCAAGGAAGCCGCGGGCGACGCCACCGGCGACCAGGACCTGAAGGCCGAGGGCCAGGGCGATCAGACCTCCGCCGCTGTCAAGGACGGCGTGGAGAAGGTCAAGGACGCCGCGTCCAACATCAAGGACAAGCTCACCGGCCACTGAGCTACCCCGAGCGTGACTCCTGATGTCGCGATTTCGGATCCGCGCCACCCATCCGGTAACGTATCCGCCGGTGGCGTGTCCGAGCGGCCTAAGGAGCACGCCTCGAAAGCGTGTGACGGGTAACCCCCGTCCGAGGGTTCAAATCCCTCCGCCACCGCCATGAGCCCCCCACCTGCCTCGGCAGCTGGGGGGCTTTGTCGTTCACCAACTTCGGGTACACCGACGAGATGAGAAACATGAACGCGATGGAGAACCGCACCCTGGGACGCACCGGCCGGCAGGTGTCGTGCGTCGGACTCGGCACCTGGCAGTTGGGAGCCGACTGGGGCGACGTGTCCGAGGAGGACGCCGTGGCGGTGCTCGACGCCGCCGTGGACAGCGGCATCACCTTCTTCGACACGGCCGACGTGTACGGGGACGGGCGCAGTGAGCGGGTGATCGGCGGATTCCTGGCCGATCGTGGCCTGCGGGACACCGTCACCGTGGCGACCAAGATGGGTCGACGCGTCGACCAGGTGCCGGAGAACTACACGCTCGCGAACTTCCGCACGTGGGTGGACCGGTCGCGCGGCAACCTCGGTGTCGACACCCTGGAACTGGTGCAGCTGCACTGCCCGCCCTCTGCCGTGTACGGCGACGACCAGGTGTTCGATGCCCTCGACACCCTCGTCGAGGAGCAGGCGATCGCGCACTACGGCGTCAGCGTGGAGACGGTCGCGGAGGCGCTCGAGGCGATCCGCCGACCGAACGTGGCCACCGTGCAGATCATCGTCAACGCCTTCCGGCTCAAGCCCGTCGACGAGGTGCTGTCCGTCGCCGCCGATGCCGGAGTCGGCATCATCGCGCGGGTGCCGCTGGCCTCGGGCCTGCTCTCGGGGAAGTACGACGAGTCGACGACGTTCCCCGAGAACGATCACCGCAACTTCAATCGCAACGGTGAGGCCTTCGACGTCGGCGAGACGTTCTCGGGCGTTCCGTTCGACACGGGCCTTGCGGCGGCTCGTGACTTCTCCGCCCTGGTCGCGGACGCGGCTCCGGAGGGTACGACGCCCGCCGCCGCCGCCATCGCGTGGTTGTGGCAGCACCCGCAGATCTCGACGGTCATCCCGGGAGCCCGCAACGTGGACCAGGCTCGTGCCAACGCCGAGGCGGGGCGCGTCGCGCTTCTCGGCGCCGAGTTCGATGCCGGCGTGCAGAGCATCTACGACCGCTACCTCCGGGACGTCGTTCACTCGACGTGGTGACGGACGCTTTTCACAGGGGATTCCCAGGCCGCAGCGGTGGCCGCACGTTGAAGCGACAACTAAAGTTCGTCCCATGAAGAAGAAATGGTGGATCACCGGAGCCGTGGTCGTCGTCCTGGCGATCGTGGCGCTCGTCGTCGGACCGCGCATCTACTCGTCGATCGAGAGCAGCGATCCGGCGGCGTCGGTGTCCACCTCCGGTGCCGAGGCGGCGACGGGCGATCTGGACGGTGAGTGGACCGTCACGCCCGGTGACGCAGCGAACCCGACGTCGGCCGGGTACACCGTCGCCGAGGTGCTCAACGGCACCGACGTCACGGTCGTCGGCACCACGCCGGACGTCTCGGGAAGCGCCACGATCGCGAACCAGCAGCTCACTGCCGGTGAGATCGTGGTGCGCACCGAGACCATCACCACCGACAGCGATCGGCGCGACAACCAGTTCCGCGGCAACATCTTCGATGTCGCGAACAACCCCACCGCCACGTTCACGGTGACGTCGCCGGTGGACCTGTCCACCGTGCCCACCGACGGCACCACGGCGACCGTCACCCTCGACGGCACGCTGACCCTCAAGGGCCAGACGCGCGACGTGAGCGTCGAGACGCAGGTGCTCCGGTCGGGCGAGACCATCGTCGCCTCGGGCAACATTCCCGCGACGTGGACCGACTACGGCATCGAGCCGCCGTCGCTGGGCTTCGTGACCGTGGATCCGACCGGGTCCGTCGATTTCCTGGTGACGCTCGGGAAGGCCTGACCCTCGGGCGTCCAGCCGGGTGGTCCGAAGACGTAGCCGAGTTTTTGACGCAGAGTCGCCGCCGTCCGCACGTCCCGTGCGATGGCGGCGTACTCGTGTGTCTGGAGCTTCAGGATGTCGAACGTCTGCACCGGAGTCGTCAGCCCGTAGTGCGGTCGGAACGTCTCGTCGGCGTAGGTCCCGAACAGGCGGTCCCACACGATGAGGATGCCGGCGTAGTTCTTGTCCAGGTACTCCTTGTCGCGGCCGTGATGCACGCGGTGGTGCGACGGCGTGTTGAAGACGAACTCGAACCAGCGCGGCATCCGGTCGATGCGCTCGGTGTGCACCCAGAACTGGTAGACCAGGTTGATCGCGAACCCGGTGAACACCATCCAGGGCGGGACGCCGAGCAGGGGCAGCGGCAACCACATCAGGATCTCGCCGCTGTTGTTCCACTTCTGCCGTAGTGCGGTGCTGAAATTGAAGTACTCGCTCGAGTGGTGCGCCTGATGCGTGGCCCACACGATGCGCGTGCGGTGCGCGATGCGGTGATACCAGTAGAAGAGGACGTCGACGCCGAGCAGCAGGATCACCCACGTGTACCACTGGTCCGAGGGCAGCTGCCACGGTGCGACATACGCGAAGATCAGCGAATAGCCCAGCAGCGCCAGGGTTTTCCATGCGGTGGTGGTGGCGATGGACACCAGCCCCATCGCGATGCTGGCCCGGGCGTCGGTGCGGAGGTAGCTTCCACGGGCCGGTCGGCCGGGTTCGTCCTCGGTCTCGTCGCCGTGGCTCTCGAGGACGATCGCTGCGGTCCACTCGAGCGCGAGCAGAACGAGGAATGCCGGCACCGCGAGGGCGACCGGGTCGCGGAGCGCGGTCGGCAGACTGTTCCAGAGATCGGCGATCACCCGCCGCAGTCTACGTGACCGCGGTCACACCGAGTTCAGGCGCGGTACTCGCGTACCAGCGGGCAGTCGAAGGGGTTGCGCTTCGACAGTCCCACCTGGTTGAGGTAGCGGACGACGATGCCGTAGGACTTCACGAGCGACGTCTCGGTGTAGGTCACCCCGTGCTTGGCGCAGTGCTCGCGCACCATGGGCCGCACCTTCTTGAGGTTCGGCCGCGGCATGCTGGGGAACAGGTGATGCTCGATCTGATAGTTGAGGCCGCCCATCATGAAGTCGGTGACGGGGCCGCCGTCGACGTTGCGCGACATGAGGACCTGGCGGCGGAGGAAGTCGATCTTCGCATTGGCCGGAACCAGCGGCATCCCCTTGTGGTTGGGCGCGAACGAGCCGCCCAGCAGAACGCCGAAGACGGCGAAGTGCACGAGGATGAAGCCGACCGCGAGCCCCGCCGGCATCGCGAGGAACGGCAGTGCGAACCCGATGGTGAGCCGCAGCGCGATGAGCGCCAGTTCCAGCTTGCGGTGCTTGATCTCCTTGGAGCCGATCAGCGTGCGCACGCTGGCGACGTGGAGTGCGGCGCCTTCGAGGGTGAGCAGTGGGAAGAAGAGCCAGCCCTGGCGGCGGGTGAACGCGCCGTAGAAGCCGGTGCGCTGCGCGACGTACTCGGGGACGAAGGCGATGGGCCCGTTCCCGATGTCGGGATCCTTGCCGATCTGGTTGGGCGCGTTGTGGTGCTTGCTGTGCTTGCCCTGCCACCAGTGCAGCGAGAGTCCTGCGAAGGTGCCGGACAGGATGCGGGCCGTCCACTCGTTCCACTTCGCCGAGTCGAACATCTGGCGGTGGGCGCCGTCGTGACCGAGGAAGCCGAACTGCGTGCTCACGACGGCGAGGGCGACGGCGAGCGCGAGCTGCCACCACGAGTCGCCCAGGAGGAACGCACCGACCCAGACGGCGACGAAGGCCGCCACGGTGCCGATGATGCGGGACCAGTAGAAACCGCGGCGGCGGGACATCAGCCCCGAGGCGCGCACGGCGACGGACAGCTCGGTGTACGAACTGACGAATCGATCTCTGGGGCGTTCGGCGGTGACGGACACTGGTGCCTCTGTTCTGTGGACGGTCTGGCCACGGTGGCTGTCGGTCGTTCTGGCAGTCGATGCAGTGGTGAGAACCGCGGAGAGGGCGGGAAGTGCTCAGGTCACGCCTCTGTCACAAGTGTGACACAGGCAGGGCACGGCGTCGACAGTCCGAGAGTGTCGGTCGTCTTCTCTCAGTGCATCCACAGACGACGGTCGACGTGGCCGGGCGTGGTCGTACCGCGCCCCGTCGGCGCCGTGGCGTAGTGTTCGGATCACGAGCACGCCGCGGTTCTCACCGGCGCCTCGTTCTCCCCCTCGTGACGGACGACTCGTTCTCCTCACCACCGAACTACTGATGAAGGGGTTTCCATGGAACCCGAACTGATCTTTCTCGCACCCGTCACCGCCGACGCGGAGCCCGTCGAGGCTCCCGCGACGTCCGCTGCCAGGGACGTCGTCAACGCGGCGCCGCCCGTCTACACCCAGCTGTTCTCCGAGAAGAACTGACTCCTCTCGATCGCCTGACATGACTGAACCCCGGGACGACCGGTCCACGTCCACGAGTACCGCGGTCACGACCTCGGTGGCGCGGCGCATCACGCCCGGCCGTGAGCAGGACTTCGTGGCCTGGACCGATGCCGGAATCAGTGTGCTGCGCACGTTCGACGGGTTCCTGGGCGGCGGGTGGCTGCGCTCCTCGACCGATCCGTACGAGTACTACGTGCTCTACCGATTCGATTCGGACGCTCATCTGCAGGAGTGGCTCTCGTCGCCCTTCCGGCGTGCCTGGGTCGCGCGTGGTGTGGGTGTGGCGGACGACCATGTGACGCATCGCCTCACCGGGGTCGAAGGGTGGTTCGAGCCACAGTCGACGCTCACCGACGCGGTCCGCGTCGTGGGCGCTCCGCCGCCTCGGTGGAAGCAGGCCATCGTCATCTGGTCGGCGTTCTTCCCCCTGTCTCTTCTGCTCAACACCCTTGTCTCCGAGTACCTCTCGCTGGGTCTTGTACTCCGGACCCTGCTCGTCACCCTCGTGAGCACACCCCTCATGGTGTACGTCCTGCTGCCGTTCATCACCGCCCGTGTGAAGCGCTGGCTCACTCCCTGACGGTTCGAAACACCACGCGAGCGTGGTGAGCGTCACAAAAGTGCACACCACTGCAAACTTGCCGAGCCGTGCAAGTTCCGTACTGTGGGATCCGTGAGTTCCGGACTACGCGACCGCAAGAAGGCGGAGACCCGTGCAGCACTCAGTGCTGCCGCGATCCGTCTCGGGCGGCAACAGGGTTTCGACACCGTGACCGCCGAGGCGATCGCCCGCGACGCGGGGGTGTCGACGCGCACGTTCCACAACTACTTCTCCAGCAAGGAAGAAGCGGCGCTGTACTACCTCGAGCAGGCAGCGTTCGAGTGGGTGGACCTGATCGAACACCGGCCGCAGGACGAGGACTTCTGGGACACGGTGCGCGCCATCGTCTTCGAGATCGTCGACGATCCCGAGCGCGAGTTGACCGAGACCGTCGCGGTCGCGCGGTTCGTCGAGGAGTCGCCGGCTCTGCTGGCGAAGAAGCTCGAGTTCGACCGCTCGCTCTCCGCGGCGTTCAAGAAGGCCGTGGCCCGGCGCACCGGGCTCGATCCCGACCGCGACCTGTACCCCTCGTTGGTCCAGGCCGCGGTGGGCGCCACCGTCAGCGCCGCACTCGGATTCTTCGCCGAGGCATCCGAGAAAGGCTCCACCACAGCAGAATCCGCCGGCGAGGTGGTCCGCCTCGCCATGCAACAACTCGAACGGGGCTTCCGAGCGCCGCTCACCGGTTCCACCCCGCTCCCGCCCGACTGATCGCGCGTCCGTCCGTCACCCGCAGCACGACACCCCCCGAACGAGGAGAACTCTCATGGCCACCTTCCTGTATCGCATAGGACGGTTCTCGTACCGTCGGAAAGGCATCGTGCTGCCGATCTGGCTCGCCATCCTGGTGTTGGCCGGTATCGGCGCGGCCACGTTGTCCGGCCCGACGAGCACGTCGTTCTCCATCCCGGGAACCCCCGCCCAGGCTGCGCTGGATCTGCAGAAGGAGCGCTTCGGAGGCGGCGAGGATCCGCTCACGTCGGCGTCCGCGCAGTACGTGTTCCAGGCACCCGCGGGCACCACGCTCGACTCGCCCGAGAACACGGCGGCCATCGACGGCGTCATCGCGAACATTCGCGGCATCGCCGCCGTGAAGGACACGGCCAAGGCCGATCCCGCGGCCGGACCGGTGCCCGAGGGTGCCATGCCGCTCCTCGATCCGATCGCCGGCAACCAGGCGATCGTCGATCAGTACGCGGAGGCCGGTCTCGCGCCGGACGTCGCGGCCGCGAACGCCGCGGCCGTGTCGCCGCTCTCACCGGACAAGACCATCGGCATCCTCGACGTGCCCATCACCGGCACCGTCACCGATGTCACGGCCGAGATCCGCACCGAGCTGACCGACGCCGCCCAGCCCGCCCGTGACGCAGGGCTCACCGTCGAGATCGGTGGCAGCGCCATGCAGGCCGCCGAGCCGCCCGGCGGCACCGCCGAGCTGATCGGCCTGGCCGTCGCCGCCGTCGTCCTCGTCGTCATGTTCGGATCGCTCGTCGCCGCCGGACTGCCGCTCATCACGGCCATCGTCGGCATCGGCGTCACCAGTCTGACCATCACCACCGCGTCGGGCTTCGCCGAGCTCACCCAGTTCACGCCGATTCTCGCCATCATGATCGGCCTGGCCGTCGCCATCGACTATTCGCTGTTCATCGTCGCCCGGTTCCGTAACGAGCTGAGCGAGACGGACGACCGTGAGGAAGCCGCGGCACGCGCCGTGGGAACCGCCGGCAGCGCCGTCGTCTTCGCCGGCACCACGGTGCTCATCGCGCTCGTGGCACTGCGCGTCGTCGGCATCCCGTTCCTGTCCCAGATGGGTCTGGCCGCCGGCTTCGGTGTCTTCGTCGCCGTCCTCGTCGCGCTGACCATGCTGCCCGCCGTCCTCGGACTCTTCGGCGCGAAGGCGTTCGCCGGCAAGATCCGCACCGTGCCGGACCCCGAGCACGACGACAAGCCGACCAACGGCTTGCGATGGGTGCGCATGGTGATCAAGCGTCCCGCACTGGTGCTCATCGTCGGTGTCGTGATCCTCGGTGTCATCGCCGGTCCCATGACGTCGCTGCGTCTGGCGCTTCCGTCGGTGGCCACCGCCGAACCGGGTACCCCCGCTCGTGAGGCGTACGACCTGGTCGACCAGGGCTTCGGCCCGGGACGCAACGGTCAGCTGCTGATGGTCGTGGACGCGAGCAACGTCCCCGAGGCCGATCGGACGGCGTCCTTCCAGGCCGTCGTCGACAGGGCGGCGGCGGAACCCGACGTGACCAACGCACAGCAGGCCGGGCTCAACCCGGCGGGCGACACCGCCCTGGTGTCGGTGACTCCCAAGAGCTCACCGATCAGCGAGGACACGCAGAACCTGGTGACCGCGCTGCGCGACGCCCGGGGTGGTCTGGAATCCGAGTACGGCGTCACCTACGGCGTCACCGGCCAGACGGCGCTCGAGATCGATGTGTCGGATCGGCTCCAGAAGGCCCTGATCCCGTACCTCGCAGTCGTCGTCGGATTGGCATTCCTGCTGCTCATGGTGGTGTTCCGATCGATCCTGGTGCCGCTGACGGCGACGCTCGGCTTCCTGCTCAGCGTGCTCGCCACCTTCGGTGCCACCGTCTTCATCTTCCAGGAAGGTGGACTGGGACTGATCTCCAACCCGCAGCCCATCGTGAGCTTCATGCCGATCTTCCTGATCGGTGTGGTCTTCGGACTCGCGATGGACTACCAGGTCTTCCTGGTGTCCCGGATGAGGGAGGCGTACGTCCACGGGGCGACCGCGAGCGATGCCATCGTCACGGGCTTCAAGTACGGCGCCCGCGTCGTCGCTGCCGCGGCGGTCATCATGATCTCGGTGTTCGCGGCGTTCATACTGGAACCGGACTCGTTCATCAAGTCCATCGGTTTCGCTCTCGCGGCCGCCGTGTTCTTCGACGCCTTCATCGTCCGCATGATCCTGATCCCCGCTGTCATGGCGCTGCTCGGCGACAAGGCCTGGTACCTGCCGAAGTGGCTGGACAAGATTCTGCCGAACGTGGACATCGAAGGTGAGAAACTCGTCCGCAGGACGGACGAGACCGCACCGGCGACCCAGCAGCCGGCGAACCGGAGCTGAGTCGATGAACTGCACCCACCACGCCTGTCGTCCGACGGGTCCTGTCGAGAAGGAAGGATGCACGACGTGTTGATCTCACTTCTCCGCCGGTATCTGGCGCCGTACCGCGGCGCGCTGACAGGCGTGGTGGTGCTGCAGTTCGTGGCCACCGTGGCCTCGCTGTACCTGCCCAGCCTCAACGCCGACATCATCGACAACGGCGTGACGACCGGCGACACCGGCTACATCCTGTCGACCGGCTCGATCATGCTGGCCGTCTCCGCCGTGCAGATCGCGTGCTCGATCGGCGGCGTCTACTTCGGAGCACGCGCCGCCATGGCGGCCGGCCGCGACATCCGCGGGGCGCTCCTCGACCGCGTCGGCACTTTCTCGGCGCGCGAGGTCGGGACGTTCGGCGCTCCGTCGCTCATCACCCGCAACACGAACGATGTTCAGCAGGTGCAGATGGTGGTTCTGATGGGCTGCACCATCCTGGTGATGGCGCCCATCATGTGCGTCGGCGGCATCGTCATGGCTCTGCGCGAGGACTTCGGACTGTCGTGGCTCCTCGGTATCGCCGTTCCTGCGCTGGCGCTGAGCATGGGCTTCGTCGTGGTCCGCATGGTTCCGGCGTTCAAGGTCATGCAGAAGCGCATCGACACGGTCAACCGCGTTCTGCGCGAGCAGATCACGGGCATCCGCGTGGTGCGCGCCTTCGTGCGCGAGCCGTACGAGGTGGAGCGTTTCGACGACGCGAACACCGCCCTCACCGCCACCGCACTGCAGGTCGGTCGTCTGATGGCGCTCATGTTCCCGGTGGTCATGCTCATCAGCAACGTCACCAGCGTCGCGGTGATCTGGTTCGGCGGTCACGCCGTCGACGAGGGACGCATGGAGATCGGATCGCTGACGGCCCTGCTGAGCTACATCATGCAGATCCTGATGTCGGTGATCATGGCGTCGTTCATCGCGATGATGATCCCGCGCGCCAGCGTGTGTGCCGAGCGCATCACCGAGGTGCTCGACACGAATTCGTCCGTCGTGCCCTCCGCGAAGCCCGTCGTCTTCGCCTCGGCGCCGTCGACGGTGGAGTTCGACAAGGCCGGTTTCGCGTATCCCGCGGCCGATCACCCGGTGCTCTGCGACGTGTCGTTCCGGGCGACGGCCGGAACCACCACGGCCGTGATCGGCAGCACCGGCTCGGGCAAGACGACGCTGATCAACCTGATCCCGCGTCTCATCGACACGACCGACGGAGTGGTGCGCGTGGGCGGAACCGATGTGCGAGAACTCGATCCGGAGGCGCTGCGAGCGGAGATCGGACTGATCCCCCAGCGGCCCTTCCTGTTCTCCGGCACCATCGCCTCCAATCTTCGCTACGGCAAGGAGGACGCCACGGAGGCCGAGATGTGGGACGCACTCGAGGTGGCGCAGGCCGCCGACTTCGTCCGCGAGATGCCCGAGGGTCTCGAGACCCCCGTCGCCCAGGGCGGCACCACCGTCTCCGGTGGGCAGCGTCAGCGACTGGCCATCGCCCGCGCCATCATCCGGCGGCCGAGCATCTACGTCTTCGACGACGCGTTCTCCGCTCTCGACCTGACGACGGACGCGAATCTCCGAGCGGCCCTGCGCCCCATCACACGTGACGCCTGCGTCATCGTCGTCGCGCAGCGGGTGTCCACCATCCGCGACGCGGACAGCATCGTGGTGCTCGACGACGGCAGGATGGTCGGCCTCGGTACGCACGACGAGCTGCTCGAGACGTGTCCCACCTATGCCGAGATCGTCGACTCGCAGCGCACCGCAGCAGGTGTCGCATGACGCGGCCCGGCGGTCCTCCCGGTCCCGGTGCTCCCGGCACCAAGGCGATGAGCTTCGGACCGTCCGTCAGGCGGCTGCTGCGCCGGCTCCTTCCGCAGCGCATGCTGCTCTCGGTGGTACTCGTGTTCGCCGTCGCCAGCGTCGTTCTCACCGTTCTCGCCCCGAACATCCTGGGCAGAGCCACCAACCTCATCTTCGACGGCATCGTCGGCCGTTCGCTCGACCCCTCGCTGACCAAGGAGCAGGTCGTCGACGGTCTCCGCGCCTCGGGTGAGGGCACACGCGCCGACATGGTGTCGAGCATGGACGTCGTCCCCGGTCGGGGAGTCGACTTCGACGCCGTCGGCAAGGTGCTGGTCCTCGTCCTCATCCTCTACATCGGGTCCGCACTGCTGTCCTGGGTGCAGGGCTACATTCTCAACATCGCGCTGCAACGCGTCATCAAGCGTCTGCGTACCGACGTCGAGAACAAGATCCACCGGTTGCCGTTGCGCTACTTCGACTCCCACAAGCGCGGCGACGTGCTCTCGCGAGTCACCAACGACATCGACAACGTCTCGCAGAGCCTGCAACAGACACTCAGCCAGCTCGTGGTCTCGGTGCTCACGGTCTTCGGCATCCTGGGCATGATGCTGTGGATCTCGCCGCTGCTCGCACTGGTCGCGATCCTGACGGTGCCGCTGTCGATCGTGGTGACGGCAATGATCGCCAAGCGCTCGCAGCCGCACTTCATCGCGCAGTGGAAGCAGACCGGCGCGCTCAACGCACAGGTCGAGGAGGCCTACACCGGCCACGAGCTGGTCAAGGCCTACGGCCGCCAGCACGAGACGGCGCGGGTGTTCCACGAGAGCAACGAGGAGCTGTACCAGGCGAGCTTCCGGGCACAGTTCATCTCCGGAATCGTCATGCCCGCCATCATGTTCCTGGGCAACCTCAACTACGTCGCCATCGCCGTGGTGGGCGGACTGCGCGTCGCGTCCGGCACGCTGAGCCTGGGCGAGGTGCAGGCCTTCATCCAGTACTCCCGCCAGTTCACGCAGCCGCTCACGCAGATCGGCTCGATGGTCAACCTGCTCCAGTCGGGTGTCGCCTCGGCGGAGCGCATCTTCGAGATCCTCGACGCCGAGGAGGAGGGCGCCGATCCGTCGGCACCCGTCACCCCCACCACGCGCAGTGGACGCGTCGAGTTCCGGGACGTGTCGTTCCGCTACGAACCGGAGCGTCCGCTCATCGACGGGCTGTCCTTCGTGGCGGAGCCCGGCCAGATGGTCGCGATCGTCGGCCCCACCGGCGCCGGCAAGACGACGCTCGTGAACCTCGTGATGCGGTTCTACGACATCGATTCCGGCTCGATCACGCTCGACGGTGTGGACACGCGTGACATGACGCGGGCGACGCTGCGATCGCGCACCGGCATGGTGCTGCAGGACACCTGGCTGTTCGGCGGCAGCATCCGCGACAACATCGCGTACGGCAACAGTGGCGCCACCGAGGAGTCGATCATGGAGGCGGCGCGGGTGAGTTACGTCGACCGTTTCGTGCACTCGCTGCCCGACGGGTACGACACCGTCATCGACGAGGAGGGCAGCAACGTCAGTGCGGGCGAGAAGCAGTTGATCACCATCGCGCGCGCGTTCCTCGCCGACCCGGCCGTGCTGATCCTCGACGAGGCCACCAGCTCCGTCGACACCCGTACCGAGCTGCTGGTGCAGAAGGCCACCGCGGCCCTGCGCAGCGATCGCACGAGTTTCGTGATCGCGCACCGCCTCTCCACGATCCGCGACGCCGATCTGATCCTGGTGATGGAGAACGGGTCCATCGTGGAGAAGGGCACGCACGACGAGCTCATCGCGGCGCGCGGCGCCTACCACCGTCTCAGTGCGTCCGGCCTGCAGGAGCAGCAGTTGGCGTCTGGTTCGATGGGGGCATGACCGACCTCTTCACAGTCGAGACCCGTATCGAGGACCATCTCGGTCGAACCGGCACCCTGCGGACGCCGCACGGCGACATCGAGACCCCCGCGTTCATCGCCGTCGGCACCAAGGCCACCGTGAAGGCGGTGCTGCCGGAGTCGATGAAAGAGCTGGGCGCACAGGCGGTCCTGGCGAACGCCTACCACCTGTACCTGCAGCCGGGGCCCGACATCGTGGACGAGGCCGGGGGACTCGGCACGTTCATGAACTGGGACGGCCCGACGTTCACCGACAGCGGCGGGTTCCAGGTGATGTCGCTCGGCGTCGGGTTCAAGAAGGTCATCTCGATGGACGCCACTCGGGTGGAGTCTGACGACGTCATCGCCGAGGGCAAGGAGCGCCTCGCGCACGTCGACGACGACGGCGTGACGTTCAAGTCCCACCTCGACGGATCGCGGCACCGCTTCACTCCCGAGGTGTCGATGCAGATCCAGCACCAGCTCGGCGCGGACATCATGTTCGCGTTCGACGAGCTGACCACGTTGATGAACACCCGTGCGTACCAGGAACAGTCGCTGGACCGCACGCAGGCGTGGGCGGTGCGGTGCATCGCCGAGCACGAGCGCCTCACGGCCGAGCGCGCCGACAAGCCGTACCAGGCGCTGTTCGGTGTGGTGCAGGGTGCGCAGTACGAGGACCTTCGTCGGAAGGCGGCACACGATCTCGAGACCATCGTCGGCGAGACCGGGCGCGGATTCGACGGCTACGGCATCGGCGGCGCTCTGGAGAAGCAGAACCTCGGCACCATCGTCCGCTGGGTGAACGAGGAACTGCCCGAACACAAACCGCGCCACATGCTCGGGATCAGCGAGCCGGACGACTTCTTCGTCGCCATCGAGAACGGTGCCGACACGTTCGACTGCGTGAATCCGTCACGCGTGGCCCGGAACGCGGCGATCTACACACCGGACGGGCGCTTCAACATCAACACCGCGCGGTTCCGTCGGGACTTCACGCCGATCGACGAGGAGTGCGACTGCTACACCTGCGCGCACTACACGCGGGCGTACATGCATCACCTGTTCAAGGCCAAGGAGATGCTGGCCTCGACCCTCGCCACCATTCACAACGAGCGGTTCACCGTGCGGCTGGTGGACGACATCCGCGCCTCCATCCGCGACGGGCGGTTCCAGGAGTTCAAGAAGGAGACCCTGGCGCGCTTCTATTCCTGAGCCGCAACTCCCCGCGAGTACGCCCATAGTGTCGTGAAGTCGTGCTCGACAACGACAGTATCGACGTACTCGCGGGGGCGGGCGGGGGTCAGTCCGGGGAGTAGGTCGGCTCGCGCTTCTTGATGTACGCGATGACGGCGTAGGTGATCGGGAGCACGAGCACCTCGACGAGGGTCTTCCACAGGAAGCCGACGATGACGTAGTTCACGAAGTCGGCGCCCGTCGTGATGCCGATGACGCCGGCCGCGATGCTGCAGAAGATCAGGGTGTCGAAGAACTCGCCGACCACCGTCGACCCGATGAGGCGGGCCCACAGGTGCTTCTCCTTGGTGCGTTCCTTGATCTTCACCAGCACGATGGAGTTCAACAGCTGTCCGACGGTGTAACCGGCGAGACCGGCGAGGACCAGGCGCGGCACGACGCCGACGACGGTCTCGAGTGCGGCCTGGTTCTCGTAGAACGACGCGGCGGGGAGTTCGATGGCGATCCAGAAGCAGACCGATGTGAGCAGGAGAGAGCCGAAGCCCAGGTAGATGGCGCGGCGCGTCGCCTTGAGCCCGTACACCTCGCTGAGCACATCGCCGAGGATGTACGCGAGGGGGAAGAGGAAGAACGCGCCGTCGGTGTTGATGGGGAGAATCTGGAAGGGCCCGAGCGAGACGTCGGACGCGGCGAAGAAGGCGACACCCTTGCTGGCGGCCACGTTCGAGATCAGCAGCGTCGCGACGAAGAGCGCGACGATGGCGGGGTAGAAGCCACGGCTGATGTGGGCGAACGAGGCCTGTCCAGACGGAGTGTCGTCGTCGGTGGCGGTGGAGTTGGTTGCAGTCACCGGTCGATCCAAGCACCGAGACGACGACGGGCGCGAATCCCCGAAGGGATCCGCGCCCGATGTCGGTGTGTGCGGAGGCTACTTCTTGACCACCTGGGTGCCACCGGCGAACTGATCGTGCTTGCCCTGCTTGGTGGGGCTCGAGTTGACCGTGACGGCGATGACGATCACGGCGATGAACGCGAGCAGGCTACCGAGGAACGGGATGATGTTGAGCAGCGTGAACGCGTTGCGGATCGCGGACTGCTGCAGCGTCGGCCGCGGCGTGCCGGCGGGACCGTGCACCTGGAGTCCGAGGATCTTCTTGCCGAGTGTCGCGCCCTGGCTGACCTCGAGGCCGACGAAGTACGCGAACGTCAGGACGCCGGAGAAGAGTCCGGTGACGAGGATGTTGTCGGTCGCACCGAAGATCGCGGCGAGGATCAGCGCGACGATGCCGACGATGATCCCGTCGATGATGCGCGCGCCCAGTCGAATGCCGAGCCCACCGGGCTGACCGCCGCCGGGCACTCCACCGAAGTTCGAGCCACCGTAGTTGGTGGTGTTGTCGAACTGCGGGGGCGTCGGGTAGCCACCCTGCTGGGGGTAGCCGCCCTGCTGGGGGTAGCCACCCTGCTGTGGCGGGTAGTTGCCCTGCGAGGGCGGGGGGTAACTGCCC
>NZ_JABUEE010000014.1:0-71288 GCF_019836105.1 Rhodococcus sp. BP-316
CGACACACTGTTGAGTTCTCAAAGAACACGCACACACCACCACCACCCACACGAAGCAGGAGGATCCGGGGCAACCGTTCCAGCCTAACCACACCGCAACACCCGAGTCAAACACCAGGCACCACGTGGATCAGGAAGTTGGACTGTACGCTCAGCCTACACGAAGTGCAGACGAACCTTTTCTGTCCGATCGGCCATGCGACTCCGTCCCACCTCGTTCGCCCAGCCCCGTAAGGCCTTCGGTCGGTGTCCGTGTCGCTCTGACTCGAAGAAAGTTACGTGAGTGATTCGCGAGATGCAAATCGCCTGGTAACGGCGTGTCGAACAGTGCGAAAGGCCGGCACATCGATCTCATGCACGGCCACGAATACCTCCAGAGTGCGCCCGAGCCGGCCCGATGGTCGTGTCGGCAGGCGTACCGGAACGGAGTAGCTCGTGCCCATCGCAGCAGTCGACTACAACCACGTACGCCTGACGGTCAGTGACATCGCGGTATCGAAGAAGTTCTATGACGACGTCTTCGGCTTCGAGGTGGCGTTCGAGCTGCCACCGAACCCGGACGCGGAGACGAAGGAAGCCCTCGGCTTCCTCTTCGGCGGTGTCATCTACAAGTTCGCCGGCGGTCTACTCGGACTTCGTCCCACCGCGCCGAGCGACGACACGTTCGGCGAGGATCGCGCCGGGCTCGATCATCTGAGCTTCAGCGTCGCCTCCATGCAGGATCTACACGACGCCGCTGCGCTCCTGGACCAGCTCGGCATAGCCCACGAGCCGGTCAAGGATCTCGGTGACGCCGGCATGGCGATCCTCGAGTTCCGGGATCCCGACAACATCGCGCTCGAGATCGCCGGCCCCAACAGCTAGTCAGTCCGAGGCGCGCTTTCGCTCGTCTCTCGCTGCCATCCGGGCCTCGAGGTCGACGGCATCCAACTTGTCGGCTTCCTCGAGGGTCGGGGCCGTCCCCCCGAGACGGGCCGGTACCCAGTACTCGCCGGCGGGGTGGTGATAGTTCTTCTGCACGTCGGCGAGCATGGTCTGCATCGTCGATCGCAGGTGGGCGGTGAGGTCACCGGCCGACATGGTCGGCGCGATCGGCTCTCCCACCGCGATGGAGATCGGAGTCTTCGTGCGTCCGAGCTTTTTCGGGAACCCCTTGGTCCACACACGCTGCGCGCCCCAGATGACCACCGGAATCACGGGGACCCCGGCCTCGATCGCCATCCGGGCTGCGCCCGACTTGAACTCCTTGATCTCGAAGCTGCGACTGATCGTTGCTTCGGGATAGACCCCCACCAGTTCGCCTCGCGACAACGCGTCGACCGCAGCCCGGTAGGACTCCGCGCCGGCGGCGCGGTCGACCGCGATGTGCTTGAGAGAGCGCATTATCGGCCCCGACTTGGGGTTGTCGAACACTTCCTTCTTCGCCATGAACCGGATGTACCGCTTGTGCTTCCGCGCAGGCAGGCCGGCGTAGGTGAAGTCCAGGTAGCCCGTGTGGTTGATGGCGATCACGGCGCCACCCCGAGCGGGGATGTTCTCCGCGCCCTCGACGTCGAACTTCAGCCCCTGCGCCGCGAAGACGGTGCGAGCGATTCCGATGACAGTGCGATAGACGGGGTCCACAAGGTGCAGCGTAGCGGCTCGTCGCCGCCCCCGAGAGGGGCTCGTCCGGTAGGGCACTCCGTCAGCAGGAGTTGCCCACCGCCACGACCATCTTCCCGGTGTTCTCCCCGCGCAGCATCCCCAGGAACGCCTCCACCGTGTTCTCGATGCCGTGCACGACCGTCTCGTCGAAGGTCACGCGACCCTCGGAGAGCCACGTCCCCATGTCCTCCGCGAACTGGGGGAACCGGTGCAGGTAGTTGCCGACCGTGAATCCCTGCAGGGTGAGACCGCGGGTCACGATGTTCGACATGTTGTCCGGCCCCGGCGTCGTTCCCACAGTGTTGTAGGCGGATATCGCTCCGCACAGTGCGGTCCTGCCACCGTCGTTGAACGCGTCGAGCGCCGCTTCGAGGTGGTCGCCGCCGACGTTGTCGAAGTACACGTCGATGCCGTCCGGGGCTGCCTCACGCAGTTGGTCGCGCACAGGAGCCTGCTTGTAGTCGAAGGCCGCGTCGAACCCGTACTTGCTGGTGAGCAAGTCCACCTTCTCCGGTGATCCCGCAGAACCGACGACGCGTCCCGCGCCGAGGATCCGTGCGATCTGCCCGACCGCGCTGCCGACGGCGCCCGCTGCACCGGACACGAACACCGTGTCGCCCTCCTGCAGGCGCGCCACGTCATGCAGTCCGACGTAGGCGGTGAGTGCGGTCATGCCGAGGATGCCGAGGTAGGCCGAGGTGGGGACACCGTCGATCTCGCGCACCACGCGGAACTGCGACGCTTCGGCCTGCGCGACGTCGCGCCACCCGAGCTGGTGCACCACGACGCTGCCCACGGGATGCTCGTCCGAACGGCTCTCGACGACCCGGCCCACGGCGCCACCCGTCATGGTCTCGTTCAGTGCGAAGGGCGGCACGTAGGACCGCACGTCGTTCATGCGCCCTCGCATGTACGGGTCGACGGACAGGAAGTCGTTGGCGACGCGCACCTGGCCGTCGCCGAGTTCGGGCAACTCCGTCTCCACGGTGCGGAAGTTCTCCTCGGTGGGCCATCCGGTGGGACGGGAGACCAACTGGATCTGGGTGCTCTTCACGAAATACTCCTTTTGTGGATCGTTCGGTACAGTAAATACCGTACGCCTCACCGACGAAAGGTGACAGATGGGTAGGAGAGCGACGTTCGATGCGGCGCAGGTCGTCACTGATGCGCGGGATGTGTTCTGGCACAGAGGCTTCGATGGCGCATCTCTGCCCGAACTCGAGGCGGCGACCGGGCTGTCCCGGTCCAGCATCTATCACGCGTTCACCAGCAAGCGCGGCCTGTTCGACGCAGCGGTGCAGGACTATCTCGACACGGTGGTGGCACCGCGGCTCGCCCTGTTGCGTACCGACGACGGTCTGGACGCGTACTTCGCGTCGATGGACGTCGAACTCGAGAACCTCGATGCCGAAGCACCACGTCGCGGCTGTCTTCTGGTCAACACTGCTGCGGGATCCGCCGCGCACGACGACACCCTCGCCGCCGTCGTCGACGCCTACCGTCGGCGACTCACCGATGCGGTCACCGACGCCCTGGTGAACCGGGGTGACGACGATCCCGAGAATCGGGCTCGCATTCTGGTGACGATGAGCTCGGGCGCACTTCTGCAGGCACGCGTCGACCGGGACGAGGCACGCGCAATCATCGCCTCGGCACGGAAGTTGGCGCGGTCCTGGGAATCATGAGCCGACGCGGACATCGGTACCGTCGAGGAAGTGGATATCGACCGGTGGCGTAGCCGACTCCCCGTGACCAGAGCATCGGACGGTGAGCTCGTGGGGTGGACCGTCTCCGACATGGCTCGCGACGACGGCGAACTCGTGGACGCCGTCAACCCTGTCGGCCACGTGATCGCCGAAGACGTGCAGCTCGAGGCGGCAATCGACGTTCTCGAAGCGCGCGGGCTGAGCTCGCTGTCCGTGCCCTACTGGGCGCGTGCGCCGTTACCGCTGGTCAGCGAGCTGGATCTCCGGCGTGCGACACCGGAATGGCAGTGGCGTCGGATGGTCATGACGCAGTTGGACGACACCAAGGTCTGGATCCGCCCCGCCTACCCGTCGTATCCGGAGCGGATGGTGGAACTCGCCGTCCCGCTGCCGGCGGACGACGTCCTGGTCCCCGAACCGCCGACACGGGACGAGTAGTTCCGCGGCACCCTGGCGCGGATCACTCCAGCAACGCCACCTGATCGCTACCGACGTACAGAAGTCCGGCGGAACTGTCGACGACGGAACCGTGTCCGTCCGCATCGGCATCTTCGGTCGGGCCGAGGAGATCTCTCCCGGTCATCGCTCCCGTGCGGACGTCGAGCAACTGCACGGACAACGAGCCGTCGGGTCCAGCCACCACGCTGGCGGCGCGGCCACCGACCTCCGCTGTCACCGGATCGAAGTCGTCCGCTGCCTGCTGCCACAGGCGCGTCCCGGTCCGCAGATCGAAGGCGGAAACCTCGGCGGTTCCGGGCGCTCGGACCAACACCACGTCTCCCACGACTGCTGTCCCGTTGGTCGCGGTAAGCGCATCGTTCGACCACAACACTTGCCCGGTGACTCTGTCGATGGCCGATGAGCCCACCAGAAGCGGCAGGTCGGCGGTCGAAGAATCCCATTCGTCGTAGGAATAGCTCGGCCCGGGAACCACCGCCAGGACACGGCCGTCCACTGCAATCGCCTCGTAGCCGGTGACGGGATCCGACGACTGGTCGCACGTCATCCTGCGTACCGTCGTCACTCCACCCGCCGACACGGTCGCGCCCGACACACAGGAGTCGGGGCGTCCACGAGACCACCTGGTGGCGCCTGTCACGGGGTCGAAACCCAGTGCCTCACTGCCGAATCGAACGATACCGACGTCTTTGCCCACCGTGACGACCTCGCCCGGATAGCCGGGATAGCCACCCGTGATCGGCGTCGACACGGCCCAGTCGGCTGCAGGGTCGTCGAGCGTTCCCTTACGTAGAACGGTGGGGCCGGATTCGCCCGCCGGCGTCACTGTCTGGACCACCGAGTACAGCGCATCCCCGTCGGTTCCTATCCCCACCAGCGGGTCCCCGCCGGGCATGTTCTGCAGATCCCCGGTGCTCGTATCGACGGCGACCAAGGATGTCTCAGACGCACGGTCGGGATCGGCTCGCAGACACACCACTGTCGTGCCGAGAAGCGTGTCGAGGCACGACACGAGATCCTCCACGGGTGCTCTCCACCGCACGACCCCCGTCACCGTGTCGATACCGAGCAAGGTCGAGTCGTCGTATGCGCCGGTGGTTCGGTCGAGTCGGCCCACCGACACGACTGTGACTCCGCCCGCGTCGATGACCCCGGACGCCAGCGGGGGCACCGTGCCGCTACCTGGATCACTGAAAGTGGAGAAGCGTCCTCCCGCATCTGCTGTGAGCGTCCACGCGCTGTCGACGACGTCGCGGACGACGGGCAGAGCTTCGCCAGGGGTGCCATCCGGATCGACATCGAGGCCTGGCGCCGTTGCCAAGTGCTCGAGGTCCGCCGGCGAGAGATACGGCACGTCGGCGGGTTTGTCCTCGCGCGCCGTCACGGTGATCACCGTTCCGGACGGGCGAGTGACGACGACACTGGGGACGCCGGTGCGGGATCGGGCGGACACGGCCCCTCCGGCGAGCTGCACGTGGTCGCTGCTCAGGTCCTGGTCCGGGTCGTGAACGTCCGGGTTCCGCGGGGCCTCGGTGCCGCCGGCGATACCGAGCGTCAACGACCCCGAACGACCGCTTGCACTTGTGCGGACCTCGATACACGCACCCGACTTCGAGCCGTCCGACAGCGTCAGCTCGCTCAGCGAGCGATCAAGCTCGACTCTGCGGCCCGGTCCGTCGTCCCAGGCATTCGACAACGCTCTGCTCACTGCGCCGAGCCGCGCCCTGTCGAAAGTCGGTGCGCCCTCGACGGTGCTTGTTCGACATACCGGAGGTAGGGGCGACGTTTCACCCGGAATCCGCGCCGAGACACGCAGGCCGGGAGAGGCGACGATGTCGAGCAGTTCGTCCTGTGTCACCAGGTCGTCGCTTCCCAGCTGGAGCACGGTGCCGTCCGGCGCGTACGCCAGAGCGGACCCCGGCGACAGATCGACCACGGTTCCGTCGGCCAGTCGCACTCGCCGCGTCACCGTCGGCCCGCAGGGCGGGACACCCCGATCCGTCACACTCACCGTCGCGGTCAGCGAACCGGACTTCCCTGCACGTGTGATGGTTCCCGATGCGGTGGTCGAGGCGATCTGCTCAGGTGCCACGTCGGACGGCCTACTCATGATGTCGTCGGGAACGCCACCGAACTGCAAGGACCCGGACGGCGACGCGAATGCCACCGTCGTTCCCCGTGGGAGGGCGCGGTGCAAGGCGTCCGTCATCGCCGCCGCCTTGCGAGCGGAGAACCACGGTGCGGCAGGACTGTCGTATGTCTCGGCGCCGAACGCCACGTAATAGCCGCTCGTCTCGCCGGCCGACGTGCACTGCAGCGGAAGGTCGACGGGATCGGGCGGGCGCAGAATCGCCGCGATGAGTGTTCCGGCCGCCACGATGCCCACGACGACGAGCGCATCGACGCCGCGAGCTCGCATCGACTACGAGGTCGGCGGACGCAGGACGTCGGTGCCGACGAACGGGACGAGCGCAGCCGGGATCTTGACGCTGCCGTCGGGCTGCTGGTGGTTCTCGAGGATCGCGGAGATCCACCGAGTCGTCGCCAAGGTGCCGTTGAGCGTCGCGGCCGTCTGCGGCTTGCCGTTCTCGTCCCGGTACCGGACACCGAGTCGACGCGCCTGGAACGTGGTGCAGTTCGAGGTGGACGTGAGTTCACGGTAGGTGTTCTGCGTGGGAAGCCATGCCTCGCAGTCGAACTTGCGCGCAGCCGACGATCCCAGGTCGCCGCCGGCGGTGTCGATGACGCGGTACGGCAACTCGACCGCGGCGAGCATCTCCTTCTCCCAGCCGAGGAGCCGCTGGTGTTCCGCGTCCGCGTCCTCGGGACGGGTGTAGACGAACATCTCCACCTTGTCGAACTGGTGGACACGGATGATGCCGCGGGTGTCCTTGCCGTAGCTGCCGGCCTCGCGGCGGAAGCACGACGACCATCCCGCATAGCGCTTCGGGCCGCCGTTCAGATCGAGGATCTCGCCCGAGTGGTAGCCGGCGAGGGGCACCTCCGACGTGCCGACGAGGTAGAGGTCGTCGTCGCCCAAATGGTAGATCTCCGACGAGTGCGCGCCCAGGAAGCCGGTCCCGGCCATGATCTCCGGCCGCACGAGCACCGGTGGGATGACCATCGTGAACCCGTTCGACACTGCCTTCTGGGCGGCGAGCTGCAGCAGACCGAGCTGCAGCAGTGCGCCGTAGCCGGTCAGAAAGTAGAACCGAGCGCCCGACACCTTGGCGCCGCGCTCCATGTCGATGATCCCGAGAGCCTCGCCGAGCTCGAGGTGGTCCTTCGGATTCTCGATGGTCGGGATCTCACCGATCGTCTCGAGGGTGACGAAGTCGTCCTCGCCGCCGGCCGGCGCGCCCTCCTGCACGATGTTGGAGATCGCACGGTGTGCGGTGTCGAGAGCCGCGTCGGCGGCATTCTGCTCGGCCTCCGCCTCCTTCACCCGCGCGGCGAGCGCGGACGCCGTCGCGAGAAGCTCCGGGCGCTCGTCGGGAGTGGCCTTACCGATCTTCTTACCGAACGCCTTGTGCTCGGCGCGCAGATTGTCGGCAGCCGACACGGCGGCCCGGCGCGCGGTGTCCGCCTCGAGCAACGCGTCCACCAGGGACGGATCCTCGCCACGGGTGCGCTGCGACTGACGGACGGCGTCGGGGTCCTCGCGGACAACTCTGAGGTCGATCACGGGACGTCAGCCTACTGGGGCGATGTGGTCACCCTCGTCCGAGGACGTCCAGGTAGTCCTCTCGGCCGAACATGCGCGCGGCGTCGACCGCGGTCGGATGCCCCGCATCGGCGTCGGCTCCGGCGTCGACCAGTGCCCGGACGACCTCGTCCTCCCCCTTGAACACGGCACCGGCGAGCGGGGTCTGCCCCTTGTCGTTCGCGCGGTTCACGTCGGCTCCGCGGTGCGCGAGGGCCACGACGCTCTCGGCGTGACCGTGATAGGCCGCCAGCATCACCAGGGTGTCCCCGGATCCGTTCGTCAGATCCACGGGCACGCCCGCGTCGACGTACGCGGTGAGTGCGGCGGTGTCGCCGCTGCGTGCCATGTCGAACACGCGCGTCGCGAGGTCCTCGATCCCGGCCTCGAGCCCGGTGTCCTCGGTATCAGCACCACTCATACCGTCCGAACCTACCGGCAGGCATGATGGAGCCGATGTCTCCGAAGCCCGAAGATCCCACCCCGAGCCCGTCCGGCGAGGACGGCCCGGTGGTCGACGACGCCCCGACGTCCGAGATCGCGACACCCGACGCGTCCACATCCGACACGTCCGCGCCCGACGCGGTGGTACCCGAGGCATCGACGGCCGACGAGACCGACACCGCGACGGACGAGAAGAGTGGTCCCCGCACCGTCCAGGCCTCGAACGCCCGTCGGCTGCTCGCCCTGGTCGCGATCGGCGCCATCGGAGCCGCCGCCGTCACCATCGGTGTGTCCGGTGGGTTCGACCGGAGCGAGAAGCTCGCCACACCGTCCACGGCAGGAACCGTCGGAACCGCGTCGACGACGTCCTTCGGCTCGTCCGACGCGGGCGACTGCCTGCAGTGGACCCCCACCGACGACCCCGACACCGACCGCCAGGACCTCGCCGAGGTGAGTTGCGCCGAGCCGCACCGCTTCGAGGTCGCCGAGACGGTGGACCTCGGGGTGTACCCGGTCGCCGAGTTCGCGACGGGATCTCCGTATCCCGACGCGGCCCGCTTCGCCTCCCTGCGCGACGAACACTGTGAGACCGCGGTGCAGGACTACACCGGGGGCCGCTTCGACCCCACGGGCAAGTACTCGGTCGGCCTCATGTTCCCCAGCCAGGCCGGGTGGGCCGCGGGCGAGCGCGCGATCCGGTGCGGCATCCAACAGACCGGCGCGACCAGCGCGCTGCAGGTGATGACCGGCAGCGTCGCCGACCAGGACCAGTCGATGGTCTGGGAGACCGGTAGTTGCGTCGGCGTCGAGTCGGGCGTGCCGACAGACCCGATCGACTGCACCGCTCCGCATGCCTTCGAGGTGGTGTCGGTGGTGGATCTCGCCGCGCAGTTCCCCGGCGGACTGCCGTCCGTCGAGGACCAGGACCGCTATCTCGAACCCACGTGCACCCAGGCGTCGGACGCCTACCTGGGCGGTCCGGACGTTCTCCGGGAGAAGACACTGACGCTGTTCTGGGACAACGTCGACGCCTCGAGCTGGTTGGCGGGCAGCAAGAAGGTGAGCTGCTCCATCGGCAAGGAGGTCGAGTCGGGCGGGTTCGCGTCCATCGTCGGCTCGGCGAAAGGCGACATCACCATCGACGGCGCCGCGCCGGTTCCGCCGCCTCCCGTTCCGGACGGCCGCAGCCTGCCGATCCCGCTCCCCGGAGCGTCTCCCCTGCCCGGTGCGTGACGTGTCGGTCAGCATGTCCGAAGCGGAGTTCGAGAACGCGGTCGGCGATGCGCTGGACACTCTCCCGGACGAGCTGGCCGCATACATGAACAACGTCGTCGTGCTGGTCGAGGACGAGCACCCGACGGAGGATCTCCTGGGTCTGTACGAGGGCGTCGCTCTGACCGAACGGTTCGAGTACAGCGGGCACCTGCCGGACGTCATCACGATCTACCGACTGCCGATCCTCGACATCGCCCGTGACGAGGACGACGCGCGCCGCGAGATCGCGGTGACCGTCGCCCACGAGATCGGGCACCACTTCGGCATCGACGACGATCGCCTGCACGAACTCGGCTTCGGCTGAACTCCGTTCTCCACCCGCGGAACCGATTCCCGCCGTCGCGCGTCCAAGTCTCCAGATCCGACCGGACGCTCGAACGGAGACTCCCATGCCCGGCCACGTACTCGTCGATCCCGAGGCGCTCCTCGCGGCCGCGGCAGAGCTCGATGTCGCGGCGATGCGCCTGGCGTCGTCTCTCGCCTCCGCGTCCGTCGCGCTCCGTCCTCCCCCCGCGGGCAGCGACGAGGTGTCCGCGCTGGCGGCACGCTACTTCTGGTCCACCGCGCAGTCTCTCGACACCTCGACGTCCGCGGCGGTGACCGAGCTCCACGAGACGGCGGCTGCCCTGCGAGTCCAGGCGGCGGCGTACCGCGAGGTCGACGCGTCGTTCTCCACGGCCCTGACCGCGGGCACCGCGTGACGGCCGGGCCCACCGGGGTGTTCTGGCTCCCGCGTACCGCGGCGGTGAACTCGGCCGCACTGCTCGCGGGTGCCGGCCCCGCTCCGCTGGCCGCCGCCGGCACGGCGTGGGCCGCGGTGGCCGCGGCACTCGCCGCGGCCACCGCGACGGTCAGCGGTGTCGCGTCCGCACTGGCTGCCACGTGGGACGGGGATGCCGCCGACGCCGCCGGAGCGGGGATGACGGCGTTCGCGACGTGGGGCACGGGAGCGGCGCAGCACGCCTCGGCCGTGTCCGCTCGGGCCGCCGCCCAGTCCGCGACGGTGGTGACCGCGCTCGCCGTCATGCCGACACTGCCGGAGATCGCCGCGGTGAAGGTCGGACGCACCACCGCGTACGCCACCGGCGGCGCCCTCACCGGCGCGGCGCAGGCTGCCGATGCCGCCGACGCCGCGCTCGATCTCCGCGCCGCCCTGGTCATGGAGGCGTACGAAGCGGCGACGGCGCCGCTCGCGCTCGTCGACGGTCTGCAGATGCCCCCGCAGATCACCACGGCGGTCACCGCGTCCACCTCCACGGTCATCTCTGCTGTCCCCGGTCACGGGCCGGTGCCGGGCGAGGCCGGGACACCGCCGTCGGACGACAGCGGATCCGACCGGCAGGAGCACGGATTCTCGGACGATCCGGCGCACCAGAGTCACCGGTCGCCCCTCACCACGGACAGCATCGGACACGATCCCGCCGTCACGAGGGCGGCGTCGCTGATCCAGCAGATGCCGGCGCAGGCCGGGTCGACGCTGTCCTCCGTTCTGTCGTCGGCACCGCAGCCCGGTGCGGCACCGACGATCACCCACGCTGTGCCGCAGCAGGTTCCGATGGTCGCCACCGGGTGGGGTGGCGGCGGCGGGCGAGGTGGCAGCGGACAGGGTGGCTCCGTGCACGCCGCCGGTGGCTCGTTCGCACGGACGCCGTCACCGTTCCTCGGTGCGGGCGTCGGATCGGACACGGCGGTGTCAGCGGGACAGGACGCGTCCGTGTCCGGCGCCGCGCACGCCCGGTCGCCGTTCGGCGCGGGACTTCCCATGGGTCACAGCAGGCTCGGCTCCGACGATGTCGTGCACGCCCGCAGGACACCTGCCGTCGTCGAGGAGGAGGCGGGAGTTCCGGTCGTGCCCGCCGTCATCGGGGCGCGGCGATGAGCGCGGCGCCGGTGCTGGGCGGGGACGTCCCGCTCGAGGGTTCGCTCACGCTCGACACGAACGAACTGACGTATCTCGTGGGGGCGATCGGAGGACGTTCTCTCCCTGCCGTTCTCGGATGGCACCCGGCCGGCGCGACCGTCGCCGATCGCGCGACCGTGCTCGCGAGTGCCGCCCGACGCCTCGCCGATCGTCTCCTGGTGTCAGCCGACGGCGGCCTGCACCGTGATCTGGCCGCGATGCTCCGTGCGGCGGCGGCGCCTCGCTGGAGTGTCGACGTCCGCATCGTCGGCCACTCCACCGGCATCGAGAACCGGCGAGGATGTCTGTGCGGCAACGACATCGACGATCCGGTGTGGATGACCGCGAGCGAGGGATCGGTGACGATCACGCGGGTCGACACCGACATGGCCGCCCTGATCGCGGCCTGGCTCGGCGACGCCGCAGGAGCGCCGATCGATCCGCTGACCGAGTACACCGACGTCCTCACGGCCGGTATCGAGGACGTCGTCCCGCACTGCACCCGCCACACCGAGATCGTCGGACTCCGACACGATCACGGTGTCACCACCACGGTCGACCCGTCGATCGCGGTGTACGACAGCGACTCCGGCCGTGTCGTCGCGACCACGGTCCAGGATCCGACCGGACGATCGAGCACGTCCGTGCGATCCGCGACACCGGTACGCACCGTCGGAGCACTCCGCTCGCTGATCACCTCGCTGGAACGGCGCTCGATACTCGACGACCACCTGGTCCGTGTGTCCGCTCAGCCCATCGGATCGTCGGGAGTGCGGCTGCCCTTCGTCTCGAACGGGGGCGTGTAGTCGCCCCAGCGCACGCAGTCCCAGGCCGAGACACCCTCGGCGGGCACCAGTTCGACGGTCCCCGTGTTGTCGAGATGGTTGTCGGCGGCGAAGTCGCGATCGATCCCGGACAGCACCGCGGCGACGAGCCGAATCGCAGCACCGTGACTCACCACGTGGACGGTGGCGGAATCGTCGCCGAGGTGGGTGGCGCGGAGCTCGTCCAGTACCGGCACGTAGCGGGCGAGCACCTCGGCGCCGGACTCGCCCCCGGGCAGGCGGGCATCGAGGTCACCGTCCAGCCAGGCGCGATACACCGCGGTGAAGCGGGCGTGGTCCTCCTCGGCGCTGCGGTCCTCGAGGTCGCCGACGAACGTCTCCTGCAGACCGTCGCGCACCGTCAGCGGCGTACCGGTCGCGTCGGCCAGGTACTGCGCGGTCTGACGTGCGCGGACGGCGATGGACGACACCACGGCGGCCGGGGTCCGCGTCACCGTCCGGGCGTACTCCCGCGCCTGTCGGTGTCCGAGCTCGGTCAGCTCCGCGCCGGGCGGCAGAGTGTCGAGACGACGAGCGACGTTCGAGTGGGTCTGACCGTGCCGCACCAGGACGAGTCGGCCGCTCACCGATCTCCCCGTCGCAACGCGTCCAACCAGTCCCGGCCGCGGTCGTCGGTGGGGCGAGGACCGCCGGCGGCGACGTGCGCGCTGGGCCAGGAGCCGAGGAACCGCACGTCGGTGCGCGAGTGCAGGACCCGCAGGGCGTCCGCCACCGCGACGTCGTCGATGTGGCCGACGCAGTCGATGTAGAAGCGGTAGGTGCCCAGATGGGTACGGAGAGGGCGAGACTCGATGAACGTCAGATCGATGTCGCGCGTGCTGAACTCGGCCAGCGCGGACACCAACGTGCCGGGCCTGTTGGCGGGAGTGAGCACCACGGCAGTGCGATCCGCCCCCGTGGGCGCAGGCGGCGGGCACGGGCGCGTGACGTACACGAAGCGGGTCCGTGCGTTCTCCACGTCGGCCACGCCGTCGGCCAGCACGTCGAGTCCGTGCCGTCGGCCCGCCAGACCGGTGGACACCGCGGCGTCGGCGAGTCCGGCCGCGACGTCCTCGGCCGCACCGGCATTGGACGACGCGAACTCCACCTGAGCATCGGGCATGGTGGCGGCGATCCACTGCTGGACCTGGGCGGCGGCGTGGGGGTAGGCCCGGATCGTGCGGACGTCCGCCATGGCGGTGCCCGGACGGGCGACGATGGTGAAGGCCACGTCGAGTTCGGTCTCCGCGAGGATCTGCAGCCGGTCCCCGATCGCGAGCGCGTCGAGAGTGGGCGGGACCGAGCCCTGCACCGAATTCTCGATGGGCACCACGGCGCCGTCGGCCGCACCGGAGCGCACCAGTTCGAGGGTGGCGGGCGGGCTCGACGCACTGACGCGCTCGACGGGAGCGCCGAACGCCCCGTCCGCCTCGAGCTTCCCCAGGGCCATCTCGGTGAACGTTCCCGAGGGTCCGAAGTAGGCGATGCGCACCCCGGTCACGCTACGCGTCCCCCGCCGCGTCGCCGGTGATCTCGTCGATACGACGGCGAAGTTCGTGTGCGATGTTCCCGGCGTTCGGCACCAGGACACCGAGAAGGACCTCTCGGGTCGCGGCCGCGGCGTCGGGATGAAGGGCCACCAGCGCGGCCAGATCCGGGGAGCGGAGCGCGCTGCGGACGTCGTCGCCGCGCAGTGCGGCCACCGTTCCGGCGAGCACGGCGAGCACCGAGGACGTGTCGGTCGCGACGGCGAAGAACCCGTGTTCCGCGTGCGCGACGACCGCGAGGAAGTCGGCGACCCGATCCTCGGACCACCCCGCGTCCAGGCCGGGATGCCGACCGGCCCGATCGACGAGCGCCGTCGTCTCCACGACGTCGCCGTCCGGACAGAGCACGACGACGGACGAGCCCGGCGCGATCGCCACCGCGTCGCCCAACTGCTCGGCGGTCGCCTCGGCCACGTAGGCGCGCACCGAGGGCGGCTCGTCGGGCGGAGCCACGTCCAGTCGTACGAGGAACCGTTCGAGGGCGGCCGAGTCGTCCACCGCACTCAGCGGGACACAGGCCGTTCCGACGAGTGAGTGCGGTTCGAGAACCTCCGCCGTCGCCACGTCGTCGACAGTCGCGACGAGCAGGTCGGCGAACAGGGCCTCGGGATCTCGCCGGGGGCGCACGCCCAGGGTCAGCATCGTGGGCACGCTCCGAGTCTAGTTCGACGTCTTGCGCACCGGCGCGAGGGCTGGTTAGCTAACCCTTACCTAATTACTTCCACCCGAGGGGGCCGTCATGAACGGTGTCGTCACCACCACCGCGCCGTCCACCGCCGAGCGGGTGCGCAGCGTGTGTCTGCGTGCCGAGCACACCGTCCTGGCGGTGGAGGGCAGCGCACCCGTCGCCACGACCATGCACTTCCTGCGCTCGCCAGGCGAGATCGTCATGGTGGTGCCCGCGGACAGCACCGTGGGGGCCGTGTCCTTCCAGGCCGGCTCCGCGGGAATCCCCGCCGTGCTCGAACTGACCGACCACACTCCCCTGGACCTGCGCGAACCCGTGCGCTCGCTGGTCTGGCTCAGCGGTGAGCTGCGCCGCGTCCCGGACACCGCCGAGCGCGCGGTCGCCGCGGCGGTCGCCTCCCAGTACCCGCACGCCGGACTGCTCGACATCGGACACAGCGGCATCCTGCTGCGTCTGCTGCTCGAGTCCGTCGTCGTGGCCGATGCAACGGGGGCGGAGCCGGTGCCGGTGCGCGACCTCTTGAACGCCGATCCCGATCCGTTCTGGGAGGTCGAGGGAGGCTGGCTGCAGCACCTCGACAGCGACCACTCGGACATGGTCGAGCAGATCGCGCGGCGACTCCCACCGTCGTTGCGCATCGGTCGCGCCCGGCCGCTGAGCATCGACCGCTACGGCGTCGGGATCCGGGTGGAGGGGCAGGGCCAGGACCACGATGTGCGGGTGCCGTTCGCGAACCCCGTGTCAGACGTGACCGAGCTCGGTCGCGCGCTGCGCGTGCTCGCCGGATGCCCGTTCATGAACGGCCTGCGGGCGCGCGACCACCACTGACCACGACCCTCGAGACGGGTCACGGGCACAATCGACCGGGTGCATCCGGAGAAGACACCCACCACCGAGTCGCCACGGTCGATCCGGATCGAGATCGTCGTCGTCCTGCTGTTCACGTTCGGGCTCAGCGGACTGTCGAGCATTCTCTCTCTCGTCGAGAGCGCGCTCGAGCAGGGCGCCCTGTCGGACCAGACCGTGGCGATCAACGTGCCGCAGTCGACTCTCGGACCGATCGACTTCCTCCGTCAACTGATCGGCGTCGTCCGGCTCTGCGCATGGGGGGCACTCGGTCTGTACCTGTTGTGGCGCAGCGGAATCGGGCCACGCGCCATCGGCTTCGCACGTCCCCGCCTGCGCCCGCACGTGCTGCACGGCGTGGGGCTCGCCGCGATCATCGGCATCCCGGGCCTGCTGTTCTACCTCGTCGCCGTCGCACTGGATCTCAACGTCACGGTGCTGCCGAGCACCTTGAACGACGTGTGGTGGCGCCCGATCACGCTGACGCTCTCCGCGGTGGCCAACTCGGTCGCCGAGGAGGTCCTGGTGGTGGCGTGGCTGATCTCGCGGCTGCGCGCCCTCGGGTGGACCGACAACCGATCGCTGCTCGCGTCGGCCGTGTTGCGCGGGAGCTACCACCTCTACCAGGGCTTCGGGGCCGGCGTCGGCAACCTCGTCATGGGTCTGATCTTCGGCCGGTACTTCCAGCGCACCGGTCGACTGTGGCCCCTCGTGATCGCCCACGCCCTCATCGACATCGTGGCGTTCGTGGGGTTCGCCGCCCTGCGGGATCACGTTTCGTGGCTGCCGGGCTGACAGGTCGGCCGGTTAGAGTCGCCGGATGAGCCAGCAACCTCCGTACGACCCGCGGCGGCGACCGCCACCCCCTCGCCGTCCGGGTCCGGAGGAACCGCCGGTGGTGCGGCGACGGGCGGGCAGCCCTCCGGGGTGGGCCGACCAGACCCGTGTGCAGCGGGGTCCTCAGCAGCCACCACCCCGGCAGGATCCGCGGGCGTGGTCGGCGGTTCCCCCGGCGCGGGACGCGCCACGGCGTGACGATCGGTACCGGGACGACCGGCGACCGTACGACGACGGGCGTGGGCCGGCCGATCGAGGCCGCGCCCCTGCTCCCGCCCCGGTTCCGCCGCGCCAGGTGCCGCCCGAGCCGACGCGTCGACGCCGGCGGCCACGGTGGGGTCGCCGCATAGGTATCGCCCTGGTGGTGTTGCTCCTGCTCGTCGTCGGGGGCGCCGTCTGGGCGGACACGTCGCTGTCCCGAGTCGACGCGCTCGGGAACTATGAGGGTCGCCCGGGGGACACCCCGGGGACCAACTGGCTGCTCGTCGGATCGGACAGTCGTACCGGACTCACTCCCGAGCAGGAGGCCGAACTCGCGACCGGTGGGGACATCGGTGCGGGCCGGACCGACACGATCCTGCTGATTCACGTGCCGGCGAGCGGCCCGACCACGATGGTCAGCCTCCCGCGCGACTGGTACGTGCCGATTCCCGGCAACGGCACCGACAAGCTCAACGCCTCGTTCTCCATCGGCGGCGCGCCGCTGCTGGTGCAGACCGTGGAGGGTGTGACGGGCCTGCGCATCGACCACTACGCCGAGGTGGGCTTCGGCGGGTTCGCCGACATGGTCGACGCGATCGGCGGGGTGGACATCTGCGTGCCCTACGACATCGTCGACCCCCTGGCAGGAATCGACCTGCGTGCGGGCTGCCAGGAGCTCTCGGGTCCGCAGGCGCTCGGCTTCGTCCGCAGCCGCGCGACGGCGCTCGCCGACATCGATCGGATGAACAACCAACGACTCTTCCTGTCGTCGTTGCTCTCGAAGGCGACCAGCCCGACCACCTTCCTGAACCCGTTCCGGGCGGTGCCGCTGGTACGGGGGGTCGTCAAGTCGCTGCAGGTCGACGACGGCGACCACATCTGGAATCTGGCCTCCCTCGGCTGGGCGCTGCGCGGGGAGATGGTCACCACCACCATTCCCGTCTCCGGGTTCGAGGACGTCGACGGCTCGGGCAACGTCCTGCTGTCCGACCGCGAGCGGGCGTCCCGGTTCTTCGAGCTCCTGGCCACCGATCAGCAGCTGCCCCCCGACCTCGTCGGCGGCGGATGACGCGTCCCGACGGACACGCTCGACCCAGTACCGTGTGTCGTCATGAGCCTCGACGACGTGTCCGCTGCCTCCGACGCCCGGGATTCCGGGGTGTTCCACGACAGGGAGTCCAGCGCGTTCCACCTTCTCCTCCGTGAACAGGTGCGACACGAGTTCACCGCCTCGCAGCAGTACATCGCGATCGCGGTCCACTTCGACGGGGCGGATCTGCCGCAGCTCGCCGCACGGTTCTACGCCCAGGCCGACGAGGAACGCGGCCACGCCATGATGATGATCCAGTACCTGCTGGACAACGACCTCGAGGTCCGGGTGCCCGGGGTCGACGACGTCGTGAACGCGTTCGGGTCGGTGCGCGAGCCGGTCGAGCTGGCGCTGCGGCAGGAGAAGAAGGTCACCGAGCAGATCACGACGCTGGCACGCACCGCCCGCGACACCGGCGACTACCTGGGCGAGCAGTTCATGCAGTGGTTCCTCGCCGAGCAGATCGAGGAGGTGGCGTCGATGACGACGCTGCTCACCATCGTCGACCGTGCCGGCGAGAACCTCTTCCACATCGAGGACTTCATCGCCCGCGAGATGACGAGCGAGTCCCGCGGCGGCGGCAACGCGCCGAGGGCCGCCGGGGGACTCGCCTGATCGTCAGCGCAGGGTGACCTGCCGGCTGCGCAGGCCGTCACGGGCGCGCCGCTGCTCAGAGGTGAGCTCGCTGGTGTCGGCCAGCGTCTCGTCGAGCCTGCGGCCGAGAGCCGCTGTGCCCGTTGCCCATTCGTCGGGATGAACCTCGGGATCGAGATCGAAGACGGGCACGAGCAGGCCGTGGGTACGGAACGAGCCGGCGAAGCGCGATCCCTCCCCCACATGCAGTTCACCCACCGACTGCAGGCGAGCCAGCGCGATCATCAACTGATCCTCGTCCTCGGGGCGGACCCAGCGGATGTGCGCCTTGTCGCCGGCGTCGACCCACCAGGCCGCGGACACACCGTCGGCCGTGATGCGGGCGGACGGGAGGATCGCACCGTTGGCGCGCTCGATGGTGGCGTCGACCTCGGGGTCCGCTCCCGCGCCCTCCGGGATCCACCACGAGAAGTCCTTGTGGACGGTGATGTCCAGAGGGGACGTCGCGTCCACGAGTTCCGTGAGCGCGGGCGTCTCGGCGGACGGGTTCGACGCCGCCGTCGAGGTTCCGGGCGTCGCCGAGGAGGCCCACACGACGGAGGCGGCGAGGTCGGCCGACAGATCCTCCGAGAAGGTCTGGACCTGCATCGCGACGAACGCGTTCTTCTGCTCGTCGTCACGCACGAGTGCGGCGACGGCACCGGGGAGCACGGTCGCGAGAGTGAAGGGACGGTCGCTTCCCGTCACCGGGAGGGATGCCGACGCGGAGGCGACGAACTCGCGCATCGCCACGATGTCGCACTCGAAGGCGAGGCCCTCGAACGGCCGCACCGGCGCGGACGACAGCGCCTCACGCTCGGCTCTGCGCTGCTCCAGCAGCTCCGCGCGTCGACTGTCGGGCTTCGGTCCGCTGTTTCTCTTGCTCTTCTTACCCACGAGCGTCGAACCTACCGGGTGATGCTGTCGTCCAACCACGCGAGCGCCCGACCCGGATGATCGGTGGCGAGCCAGCGCACCCCGAGGTCGTGGCACAGATGCACGTCCTCCTCGGTGTTCACGGTCCAGCAGTACGTCGCTCGACCGGCCGCCGCGGCGTGATCGACCAGGTTCGGATGATCACGCAACGTCTTGATCGAGGGCCCGACCGCCGTGGCGCCCACCGTGGTCGCGGCGCCGCCGCCGATGTAGCGCGACGCGGTGCCGAGCAGCACGGTCGGCAGCATCGGAGCCGATCGCCGCACCCGCCACACCGCCGAGGGCGCGAACGACATCACGACGGCGCGGGACAGGGACGCCGACCCGGGTCGGCCGATGCCGAATCGGTGCAGTTCCGCCAGCACGGCGTTCTCGATCAGGCCTCCGTAGCGCACCGGGTGCTTGGTCTCGATGAAGATCTTGGCGGGCTTCGCCTTCCACGCCATGACCATGTCGATGAGGTCGCTCAGCAGCAGCACGTTCGCCGGATCGTCGGCTGTCCCGTAGTCGTGGCCGGACAGTGCCTCGTAGGTGAGGGCACTGACGATCCCGGTTCCCGACGACGTCCGGTCGATCCGTCGGTCGTGGACGCACACCACCCGGCCGTCGCGCGTGAGCCGCACGTCGCACTCGACGCCGTCGGCCCCCTCGCGCAGTGCCTGTTCGTACGCCACCAGTGTGTGTTCCGGCCGCGTTCCCGACGAGCCACGATGCGCGACGACGAGGGGTGTGGCCTCGTGTGCGGAGTAGATCATCGGACGTCGGCGAGCTGGTCGGGTGCGGTGTCCTCCGGGGCCGGGGTCGTGTCGGACACGGGGGTGGTCGGCAGGACCGTCCATCGCGTGAGGGTGCGGGTGTCGCCGCGCACGGTGCGGCCGTCGGCTCGGCGGATCACGGTGAGCGTGAGGGCGGCCACCCCCGCGGCGACCAGGTCGGTGATCGCGGTGAGGACCACACCGTTCGCCTGCGCCTGGATGCCGTCGACGGTGCGCCACGCGACAGTTGCCGCGATCAGCAGCCAGTTGCCGACCCAGGCCGCCCACCACCACGGCACCAGACGCTCGAGTCGGAGCCGGTGCTCGCTCGTGCGGGCCAGCTCCGTGAGGAAGACCCCGGGCAACAGCAGGGTGACGATCGGCAGCAGCGATCCGAGGTACAGGGTTCGCGTGCGCCGCGGATCGGTGAGTCCGTGACGGGCGTAGGCGCTCCGGCGCAACCGGACCACGCGGGCGACCGTCGCCACCGCGGCGACCAGACCGACTCCGAGGGACAGGAACGACAGGCACCACACGGCGGCGTCCGACAGTGCGAGGACCGCGGCGGGCATCAGTCGGTCGCGACTGACGAGCAGCACGACGTACCGGGCCAGCTCGGCGACGGCCGCCGCGACGAACAGGGCGCCGGTCGCCGTGAGCAGGGAGGTCGAGCGCCGGGCCAGCCGATCCGTGGCGCTCTCCGGCGCACTCGGGTGCGGGCGCGGCGCGATCGGCAGACCCCAGGTGGGCATGACGTCGTAACGGGGGGTGGGGGTCGGCACCCGGCGGACACGGCGCCGCGGCGCGGATCCGGGCGCGGAGGCCACCCAGCGGAAGTTACGACGGACGGCCATGGGCCACTGCCCGACCGGGGCAGTCGACTGCCCGACCGGCACCGGGGAGAGCAGGACCCCGTGGCAGACGGGACACCACTGCCGCGGCGACGGCCCCACGTCGATGCGCCGTGTGCAGCGCGCACAGATCTGGAACCAGGCCACCGGCCGAGGAGCGGTCACGGCGTCAGTACACGGTGGCCGGGCGACCGGCGTCGTCGACGACCGGGAGGCCGGCCTGCTGCCACGCCACCATGCCGCCGTCCACGTTCACCGCGTCGACTCCCGCGTGCTGCAGGTACTCGACGACGCGGGCCGAACGCCCACCCTGGCGGCACACCACGTAGACGGTGCCGTCAACGCTGATGTCGGCCATCCGCGACGGGACGTCGCCCATCGGGACGTGCAGCGCGCCGGGAGCGTGCCCGGCGGTCCACTCGTCGTCCTCACGGACGTCGAGCAAGGCGGCGCTGGGACCGGGCTCCGGGACGTCGGAGACGGACACGGACGGTACGGATCCGAAGCTCACGCACTCGATCCTGTCACGCCCCTCGCCCCGGTGCCACCGTCGATCACCAGTCGTTCTCGAACCGCCCGCTCTCGAACCGTCGTGCGCCGCGGGCCACCACCCACGTGGTCCCCACCTTCGCCGCGGGCAGGGTGCCCGCCGCGATCTGCGCGAGCACGGCCTGTCGGGAGATCGCCCGCTCCGCCGCCACCTCGGACACCGACGACCACCCGTCGGTGGGCGGCAGTCCGGAGACCGACTCGTGGTCTCGTGCCGAGCGGACGGACAGCGACACGAGGTCGCGACCGCCGACGAGATCTCGCAGCAGAGCCGAGGCGAGGGTGACGGCCTGCGGCAGGCCGTCGGCCGAGAGTGTGACCACCAGGCGCGCGCGGCCGAGAAGGCTCCGGGTGAGGCGTCCGCGAAACGGCGCGACCGCCGAGGCCAGGGAGTCGATCTCCGCGGCGTGCAGGTCGTCGAGCGCGGCGGACAGTTCGGCCTCGGCGGTGAAGTCCATGGGGAGCAGTATTGTCGATCGGCATCTTCAACTCCCTACGGGAGTTGCTGATCGACAATGACCATCCCCACCATCCACAGAAACATCCACAGAAACGGGACTCGATCCCGTTTCCTCCGCGTGTGTCGCACCCACGGTCGCTCCCCGACTCCGGCACGCCCTTCTACTGTCGAACCATGGACCTCAGAATTTTCACCGAACCGCAGCAGGGCGCGACCTACGACGACCTGGTCCGCGTGGCGCGCGCCGCCGAGGACTTCGGGTACGACGCCTTCTTCCGCTCCGACCACTACCTGGCGATGAGCACGGACGGCCTCCCCGGACCAACGGACGCCTGGATCACGCTGGCCGGCATCGCTCGCGAGACCTCCACGATCCGCCTCGGCACCCTCGTCACCTCGGCCACCTTCCGGTACCCGGGTCCCCTGGCGATCTCGGTCGCGCAGGTCGACGCGATGAGCGCCGGCCGCGTCGAACTGGGGCTCGGAGCAGGCTGGTACGCCGACGAGCACGCGGCGTACGCGATCCCGTTCCCGTCGGTGGGCACGCGCTTCGATCGCTTCGAGGAGACCCTCGCGATCGTCACCGGTCTGTGGGGCACTCCCGCGGGTGAGACGTTCTCGTACCAGGGCGACCACTTCACCGTGACCGACTCACCCGCTCTGCCGAAGCCGGTGCAGAGTCCGCCGCCCATCATCATCGGCGGCATGGGGAAGAAGCGGACGCCGGAACTCGCCGCGCGTCACGCGACGGAGTTCAATCTCCCGTTCGCGGACACCGACGCGACGGCGACACAGTTCGACCGGGTGCGCGCAGCGTGCTCCGACATCGGCCGTGATCCGTCGTCGATGACGTTCTCCAACGCGCTGGTGCTGTGCTGCGGCACCACCGAGGACGAGATCGCCCGCCGCGCCGCCGCGATCGGACGGGACGTGGACGAGCTCCGGGCGAACGGCGCGGCAGGGACGCCTGCCGAGATCGTCGACAAGCTCGGAACGTACGCCGGGCTCGGATCGACCCGGTTCTACCTGCAGATGCTGGACCTGTCCGATCTCGACCACATCGAGCTGGTCGCCGCCGAGGTGATGCGTCAGCTGGCCTGAGGGCCGGAGGTCGGGTCACTCGAGGTCGGCTCGTTCGCGGTCGGGGCAGGCGTCCGCGGATGCCCCGACCAGTGGCGGGCGATCCACCGTGCCGCCGGCGTCTCGACATAGCGGTACACGAGATCCGAGAGCACACCGGTGATCAGCGCGAAGACGAGCACCGCGACGGTCGCACCGAGATGCGGCTCGACGAGCGAGTAGATGCGGTAGAGCACCAGAGTGTGGACCAGGTAGATCGTGTAGCTGCGCGTCGCGAGCCAGTGGATCACGCGCGAGCGGCCGAACGCGGTGTCGGTGGGAGCCACCAGCACCACCGCGACGACGAGCACCAGTACCGTCCACAGGTGACCCTGCTGACCGACGTGGAAGGCGTCCACCGTCGTCGCGTACCGGATGACGGCGAACTGGGCGAGACCCGCGAGAAGAAGGGCCCGCCACGACGCCAGCCGGGCGAACGCGAGATACACGATCTGGCCCAGGAAGACGGTGGGCAACGTCGCCGCGACCTTGTCGACCATGGGGATCGTGTACTCGTACGGCACCAGATCGGTGTAGAGCAGGATCAGCCAGCACACCGCCGCGCCGACGACCGGAACCAGCACGGGGCGGGACGCGAGCACCCGGCGCATGCTCACCGCGTACACGTAGAAGACCCCCTGGACGACGAGCGTCCAGGTGACCCCGAGGACCACGACCTCCGGGCGCACGAAGAAGCCGCCGAGCACGAAGCTCATGGCGGCCTCGGCGTTGCTGATGCCCACGGTCTGCGAGAACATCCCGTTCACCCCGAGGCGGACCAGCACGATCGCGGCGAGGACCGACAGCCAGAACACCGGGAGCAACCGCGCTGCCCGCCCCACGAGGAAGGCGCGCGGCGAGCTACGGACGACGGACGCGGTCGCGACCAGTCCGGTGAGGATCATGAAGAACGCGACGCCCACGAACGAGAGATGGTGGTTCAGACCGCCGTGCTCGACGAACACGAGGGTGACGACGTCGATGAGCCACCACGGTGTTCCGAGATCGTCGACCAGGAAGTACGAGATGTGCGAGTACACGACGGTCAGGACCGCCAGCGCACGCAGGATGTCGACTCCGCCGAACCGGATCCGCGGCGGATCGGCCGCCGTACGGACGGAGACCACCCCACCGTCCGAGTCGGGCGTCGAGGAGGTCATCACCCTCGATCTTAAGGTTCCGTTCACCTGTCGGTCGAGTTCGCCCACGTCATCGCTGCGCGCGGGCAAGGGGACCACGGTCCGCATCGGTGCGTCTGCGCTGCACTCCGACTGCGTCGAACTCTTGCGCGAGGTGTACGAATGACGTTGGCTGGGTAACGCCAGCAGTCAGCTACAACAGATGCAAGAGAAGGGAAACACGTGTCCGAGTACACACTGCCCGACCTCGACTACGACTATGCAGCTCTCGAGCCCCACATCTCCGGGGAGATCAACGAGCTGCATCACTCCAAGCACCACGCCACCTACGTCGCCGGCGTGAACACCGCACTGGAGAAGCTGGCCGACGCCCGTGACAAGGACGATCACGGCTCGATCTTCCTGCAGGAGAAGAACCTCGCGTTCCACCTCGGTGGCCACGTGAACCACTCCATCTGGTGGAAGAACCTCTCCCCCAACGGTGGAGACAAGCCCGAGGGCGAGCTCGCGGCCGCACTGGACGACCACTTCGGCTCGTTCGACAAGTTCCGCGCGCAGTTCACCGCCGCGGCCAACGGTCTGCAGGGCTCCGGCTGGGCAGTGCTCGGCTACGACACGCTGGGCAAGAAGCTCCTCACGTTCCAGCTGTACGACCAGCAGGCGAACGTGCCGCTCGGCATCATTCCCCTGCTGCAGGTCGACATGTGGGAGCACGCCTTCTACCTGCAGTACAAGAACGTCAAGGCCGATTACGTGAAGGCGTTCTGGAACGTCGTCAACTGGGCCGACGTGCAGCAGCGCTTCGCCGCAGCCACGTCGCAGACCTCGGGTCTCATCTTCCCGTAGTCCCGCCGCACAGTCGTACCGCGAATGCCGCGTCCCACGAGGGCGCGGCATTCGTCGTCTCACCGGCCACATCTGGCACTCGTGACCACTTGTGTGCCAGCGCGATGGTGGTGTTCTCTTCCTCTACCCGACGTTGTGTGCCGATGGTCCGCGCACGTTCCGCGCAGGCCGTCCCGCTCGATGCCGGCCAGTGCGAGGAGAACGTCATGACCAGTCCCGATCGTCGCATCATCGGTGTGGCCCCGTTCCACGCCTCGGGAACCCTGCGCGGCTTCGTCATCTCCGGCCGGTGGCCCGACACGACAAAGGAATGGGCGCAGCTTCTCGCCTTCGCGGTGCGGGTCGCGTCGACCCCCGGCCTGCTGGACACCAGCACCGTCTTCTGTGTCCGCGAGGAACTGCCCGACGACCCACACGAGGGGACCGTGGGCATCGTGGTGTCCGAGGGCCCCGTCATCGGGGACCACGCGGTGACCCCCGAGCGATTCGCGCTGCATCAGCCGGCCGCGCTGATGATGCTGCATCCGCCGTCGGAGACGATGCCGACGCTGCCGGAGTGCGCCGGGGCCGCGTCGGGGTGCGTGCTGTTGCCGGGTCTGCCGCACCTCGGGCTGGACCATCGCGCCGCCTGGGTCGAGGCCGAGGCGGACGGCACCGTGACGTCGATGATCAGCCGTGTGGGCCTCGATCCCATCAGCCATCCCGATACGGCCGTCCTCGCGATGTTGCTCGCTGCATGACACGACAAATTTCGGGTAGCCGAACAGGTTTGTCGAAGTTGCAGAAGCCTGACCAGGGCTTTAGCGTGGAGATCAGCGAAGGGGAGTAGCCCCCGATCATCCAGTCGACATACTGGCGCGCACCGGTTCGCCGGGGCGCTCCCGGCTCGGTGAACCGAGCTTCCACACACGTGGCAGCAGGTGGGCGAGACCTTTCGTCGACCGGCCGGCCTCCGGCCTTCCCGCACCGGTCCCGATGACCGCACGGTGCGCTGCACCGAGCGTCGGCCAGGTTCTCCCCTCGTGTCGGTCGACGCGCCCTGTCCTGGAGGTTCGACGTGCTCGCCGCCCTGCTGCTCAGCTTCGGAGTCATTTTCGTCGCCGAACTCGGCGACAAATCCCAGCTGATGGCCATGACGTTCGCCCTGAAGTACCGCTGGTGGGTCGTCATCGGCGGCATCACGGTCGCCACGACGCTCGTCCACCTCGTCTCCGTCGCCGTGGGCCACTACCTCGGTGTCGCGTTGCCCACGCACCTGATCGGCATCGTCGGCGGCGTCGCGTTCCTGGTCTTCGGCCTGTGGACGCTACGCGGCGATTCGCTCGACGACGAGGAGAAGACGAAGGCCGACCGGGTGACGAAGTCCGCCTTCATCGCCGTCGCGTCCGCCTTCTTCCTCGCCGAGCTCGGCGACAAGACGATGTTGGCCACCGTCACGCTCGCCTCCGACAACGACTGGGTCGGCGTGTGGATCGGCTCGACGCTGGGCATGGTCGCCGCCGACGCTCTGGCCATCGTCATCGGCGCGACCCTGGGCAAGCACCTGCCCGAGCGGCTCATCACCCTCGGTGCCGCGACCCTGTTCTTCGTCTTCGGCGTGTGGCTGATCCTCGAGGGGCTGCTTCCCGGCACACCCGTCGGACTGATCGCCGCGGCCGTGGTCCTCGCCCTCGGTATCGCGGCGACGAGCTGGACTCTCACTCGTCCGACGGCAGACCGGCATTCCGACGATGAAGTGCCCGCATCTCCGCGCTGACCTCCGGTACGGGCCCCCGCACCCGGATCCGCGGCGCAACGTCGCCGATGGGCAGCGCGGCGACAGGGCCCGGCTCCAGACCCCACTCCGACCGCCACGCGGTGAGCTGAGCACTCGTCACCGCGACGACGATGTCGCCGAGCCCCACCCACGCGTGCGCCGCCGAACACATCGGGCAGTGCTCCCCCGATGTGTACACCGTGGTCCGGGCGCGCTCGTCGGCCGTCAGGTTCCGCACGGCCCACTCCACGATCGTGAACTCGGGATGGCGCGTCGAGTCCCCGCCGCCCACGCGATTGCGGTCCTCGAAGAGCACCTGACCGTCCGCGTCGACCAACACCGACCCGAACGGCTCGTCACCGGCGTCGAGTGCCTCGCGCGCGAGCGCGACACAACGCCGGACATGGACCTCGTCTGCCGAACCGGGGAACGTCATGTCCCGAGTCTGCACCCACCGACTAGGGTTCGTTTCAGTGAGCGGCCGGTAACCGAGTCGGCCGTCAGACGAGAGGACACGGCAGTGGAGATCGCGGGAACAGCGGCATTGGTGACCGGCGGCGCATCGGGGCTCGGCGCGGCCACGGCGAAGCGGTTCGCCGACAACGGCGTCACCGTCTTCGGCCTCGACCTGCAGCAGTCCATCGACAAGGCCGGTGACTCCGTACCGGACGGCGTGACGCTCATCGCCGCCGACGTCACCAGCGACGAGGAGGTACGGGCCGCCCTCGCACAGATCGGCGAGGCCGGCGTCCCGCTGCGCATCGTCGTGAACTGCGCCGGCGTGGGCTGGGCGGGACGCATCCTGTCCAAGAAGGGCGTGCACGATCTCGAGCTCTTCCGCACGGTCATCACCATCAACCTGCTCGGCACCTTCAACGTCATGCGTCTGGCGGCCGATCACATGCAGACGCTGCCGACCGTCGACGAGGCCGGACAGCGCGGCGTCATCATCAACACCGCGTCGGTGGCCGCGTTCGAGGGCCAGATCGGTCAGATCGCCTACTCCGCGTCCAAGGGCGGCGTGCACGGCATGACCGTCCCCGCGGCGCGCGACCTCGCGCAGGTGGGCATCCGCGTCAACACCATCGCCCCCGGCATCGTCGACACCCCGATGCTCGCCGGCGTCACCCCGGAATACCGCGCCGGCCTCGAGGCGGGCGTCCCGTTCCCGTCCCGCCTCGCTCAGCCCACCGAGTACGCGCAGCTCGCACAGATGATCGTCGAGCACGACTACCTCAACGGCGAGACCATCCGCATGGACGGCGCACTCCGGATGGCACCGCGGTAACTGCTGGAAAAAAGTTTTTCGTCACCACCCATCCACACCGGGTACTGGGACGAATCACATCTCGAGACGCTCGTCGTCGCTGCCAACCCCCGACTGGTAGCGATGGCGAGCGTTTCACTTCGTTATACGACGGGGCGAGCGTGTCACTTCGTCACAGAGGAACTTCCGCCGAGCTCGTCCGCAGTCGGAATCTCCCGCGCGGCCGCCCCGTCCATCCAGACCCGCAGCGCGCGGGTGGCCTGCACGTCGTCCTCGTTGTACTCGAGCAACCGCGTGCGTTGCGACGCGTCGACGTCTCCGTCGTATCCCACCGCGCGGCGGTACCAGGCCATCGACGCCTCGCCGCCCGCCTCGTCGTCCCGCCAGTGGAAGCCCGCGACCGGTGCGACCTTCTTGAGGCCCTTTCCCGACGGACACACGAAGTTCTGGGACACCGCGATGTAGATGTCGACCCAGTCCGGCCCGTCGATGAACTCCCGCACCTCGGCCTCGGTGGGGACACCGGGCATGCCGGCGAACCGGCGCGCGGATCCCAGCAGCCACTTGTCCTCGGCGGCGCGCGAGTAGCAGTAGGCCGCGAACGTCAGGCCCTCCGCATGCGCGTCCGCACGCACGCCCTGCATCCAGGACCAGAACTCGCCGAACGAGCGCGCCTCGTCCATCGTGGGAACCGGTTCCCACGTCACGAAGGCGCGGTACTGCGGCTCGGCACCGTCCCGCCGGTCGAGGAGCGTTCCCCACATGTAGGCGCCGTGCTCCTGGTAGCTCTCCATGTCGACGTCCACCTCGACGTCCGCCCGCTGGACCGTCACGGTGTCGCGGCGCCGGACGAGCGGCAGGTCGGCGATCCATGCACGGGCGATGACGACCGTCTCGTCGAAGTCGCCGTGCGGCCACTCGTCGGGCACGCCGCCCGTCCAGTCCGCCAGGTCGTCGATGGTGACGATGCCCGCGGACCGCAGGGCGTCCGCTCGCGACCCCGCCGCCACCAGCGAGACGTCCCGCGTGCGCCGCAGGGTCTCCCCGCACTCGGACCACCACGGACAGGACCGACATTCCGACACCTTCGACGGCGACGTGACGACCGAGCCCGACGCGATGGCCAGTCGGTCACCGAAGCGCGTGTCGTACTCCGCGTCGACCGCCGTCAGATCGTGCACGAGCATCACCTCGGCACCGAAGCCGATGACACCGGCTCGCGCCGACACACCGGCCTGACCGATGCGGCCCAGGAGCCGATGCACGTGCACGGCCGCCAACTGGTCCCGTAACTGCGGTCGCACCTTGCGCGTGGGATCGAGAGCGGGGGCCCACGACGTGAACGGCGTGGTCACCGCGCCGCTTCCCGGATCGGTGACCTTGTGGTTGACCACCAGTACCGGGATGTACCCGCCGTCCGGATCGCGCACCAACATGTCGCACCGGCCACGCCGACCGGCGTCCTCGTCGTCGGCGAAGGTCGCGTTCCAGATGCGCTCGACACCGGACTCGCACGCCGCACGGGTGGCGCGGACCTGCATCGAGCGGGACATCGACGGGGAGACCACCACCCACGACTGCGGATCCGCGGCGACCAGGGTGTCCCGGATCTCGGCTCGGTACGCGGCGGCCGCCTCCCGGCGCATCTGCACCCCCGCGTCCTCCGCGGTGTCGACGAGCAGAGAGCGGTAGGCGGTGTCGAGATACACGCGGTGGCGGCACCGGGTGAGCGACGACGCGTCGATCAGCACGGAGGGGCCGGACGCCGGAGCGGGGGGCGGCACGACGTGGGACATTCTCGCAGCGTAGATCCACGGGCCGACACCTCACGCGGATGCAGCGCACCCGGAGCGGACCGATAGGCTGGCGGCAGGCATTCAGGCGCTCGTCGGTCATCCGGTCGGAGCGTTCTGGCGACGTAGTCGGACACGATAGGGGCACGTACACCATGGCTCTGCGCAAGAAGCGTTCTCGCCGTGCGACCCGGAAGGCCGAGGCCAAGGCCCTGCGCCACAAGGCGGGCCTCGAGGCGAAGTACACCGCCCGGAACGAGCGCAAGCATCTGAAGAAGCTGGCGAAGAACGACGCCAAGGCGCTGACCAGCCAACAGAAGGTGGATCAGGCGCACATCAGGACCCTGGCCGCACGGGAGAAGGCCGCGCGCGAAGGCAAGATCAACGCGGCGAAGGTGCGCAAGTACGTCGGCATCGGTCGCGTCCTGGCCCCCGTCCTCGTGCCGATCGCGTACCGCGCGGCGACCCTCCTGCGGGGTCAGCTCGACCAGTACCGGGCCGGCCGCATCGGCGTCGACGTGAAGGAGCTCGGCCAGTACACCGGACACGGCGCCAAGCTCAGCGCTCGCATCGTCGGTGCCGAGCGTTCCGTCGCCGAGGTCGCCGCGTCGCACCAGGACGCCGAGACGGGCGCCTTCGCCGATGCGATCCGGTCGCGCCTGACCGAGCTCACCACCGCGGTGCACGCCGCCGAGCAGATGCCGCCGTCGCGCCGCAAGCTGGCTCACGGCGCCATCTCCGACGAGCTCGACGGCATCGAGGCCGACATCCTCGCGCGCCTCGGCGTGCGCTGATCCCTGCCTGAGTCGACGATGGGGACCGAGCGCACGCGCGTGTGGCGTGGTGGTGCCGTGGGAGCACTCACGGCCACGCTCGCCGTCGCCGCGCACGGTGTCGGCGGTGGTGGCGTGCCCACCTCGTCCGCTCTGTCCCTGCTGCTCGCCGTCGCGATCGGTGCGGGCGTGCTCGCCGCCGGTGTCGGGACCGCCCGGACCGGCCCCCTCCCGATCCTCCTGTGGCTCGTGGGCGGACAGGTCGTCGCGCACGAGGCACTGGCCGCCGTCGCGGAACACGCCCACCCGCTCGACGCGTCGATGCTCGCGGCGCACGCCGTCGCCGTCGGTGTCGGCGCAGTCCTGGTCGCCTCGTCGGAGCGGTTGTTCGCCGCGATCACGTCGGTGCTGCGCGCACCGCGGCTCACGTTCTCGCCGCCGCGTCGCCCCCGACCCGTCACCGCCACCGCGCCGCTCGATCGGCCGGTTCCCGTACCCGTTCTGTCCGCCGTCTCCAGGAGAGGACCACCGCAGGTGCTCGTGCAGCCACTCACACCGCGGTACTCCCTCACCTGAACGGAAGACAACTGTCATGACCAGCTTCTCCACGCGTGCCCTGGGCACGAGTGTCCTCACCGCCGCCGCCCTCCTCGCCTCCGCAGGACTGGCGTCCGCCCACGTCGTCGTGTCCGCTCCGGACGCGGCACAGGGCGGATACGGCGTTCTCACCTTCCGGGTGCCGACCGAGTCGGAGGCGGCGTCCACCACCTCCGTCACCGTCCAGCTGCCCGGCCTCACCTCGGCCCGCACGCAGCCCATGCCCGGATGGACGGCCGTCGTCGAACGTTCGGCGGACGAACTCGCCACCTCGGTCACCTGGACGGCGGATCCCGGCAACCCCGGTGTCGGGCCCGGACAGTTCGAGCAGTTCCAGCTCTCGGCCGGCCCCCTGCCGGAGGAGGAGAGCGTGTCCTTCCCGGCCCGCCAGACCTACAGTGACGGCGAGGTCGTGAACTGGGACCAGCCGACACCGGAGGACGGTACCGAGCCCGAACTGCCGGCTCCCACACTGGAACTCGCGGCGAGCAGCGGCGATCATCACAGCAGCCCCACGGTGTCGTCAGCGTCCTCGACCACCGAGGCCGCCGCGTCGTCGTCCGACACCACGGCCCGGTGGCTCGGCGGGATCGGCCTGGTTCTCGGAGCACTCGGTGCCGCACTCGGGATCGGCGCCACGGTGCGGAGTCGACGCTCGTGAGCCGGTTCCTCGCTCTGCTGCTCGCCCTCGCCGCGGCGCTGCTGCTCGGCACCTCGACGGCGTCCGCGCACTCGGTGGTGGTGTCCAGCTCCCCCGAGAACGAGAGTTCCGTCGATCAGGGTCCGGCGGAGGCGACGGTGACGTTCAACGAGGCAGTGCAGTCGCAGTTCGCCTCGCTGACCGTCGTCGGTCCCGACGGCAACCTCTGGTCCGACGGTGACCCGCGCGTGTCGGGTTCCACCGTCGCGGTGGACCTCCGAGAGCTCGGGCCGACGGGCACATACACCATCGCGTTCCGCGTCACGTCAGCCGACGGCCACCCCGTGAGCGGTACGCGGACATTCGAGCTGACGACGGCCGGCACCGGGACCCCCGGTCCCGCGGCCGACGCCGGCGCGTCCTCGACCGAGTCGGGGGGCGGTGTGCCGCTCTGGCCGTTCCTGGTCGCCGCCGCGGTGGTGTTCCTCGGCGGTCTCGCGTTCGCTCTGCGGAAGAAGAACTGAGTCGTGGCCGGAACGACGACGGCGCGGTGGTCACCGCTCGCCGTCGTTCCGGCTGCACTGCTCGGAGTGATCGCCGCCCTCGTACTGGCGCCCTCCGACCTTCCGCTCGACTCCCTCGTGCGGACCGGTGCCGACGTCGCCGGTGCCGTGGTGCTCGGGTTCGGTCTGCTGATCCTGTGGGCCCGCGATTCCCGGCACGTCGACGACCACCTCGCGTGGCGCGGCGCCCTCGTCGCGGCCGCGTGCTGGGCAGTCTCCGAGGTCACGCTGCTGGTGCTGGGGGCGGCGCGGTCCGATGCCGTCAGCGCCACCGCGGTGTCGCTCGGCACGTTCACCGACTACGTCCAGAACATCGCGAACGGCCGGATCGGCTCCGCGGTCGTGGTCGTCGCGCTCGCGATGGCCGTGCTGGCGGCCACTGCCCTCCGCACCGATCTGGAAGTCTCCGGCATCGTCGTCGTCGTACCCACCGCCGTCGCCCTCATCGCTCGCCCGATGACCGGCCACATGGCGCAGCAAGCCGTCGGCGCGCTGCTCGTCGCCGTGCACGTCGTGGCGGCATCGGTGTGGCTCGGGCTGCTGGTCGCGATGGCGGTGACCCTGCGGTCACGGACCGCCTGGGCGGATCTGCTCCCGCGCTACTCGGCGGCCGCGCTGTGGTGTGTGGTCGCCGTCGCCGTCACCGGTGTCGTCAACGCCGCCGTGCGGCTCACCTCGGTGACCGCCCTGGTCGACACCGACTACGGGCGGCTGATCCTGCTCAAGTCGGTCCTGCTGGTCGCCCTGGTGATCGGCGGGTGGTGGCGACGGCGCACGTGGGTGAGCGTCATCGGTGCCCACACCACGCACGCCACGGTCTCGACGCGGCGTGCCGTCGTCGAGACCGCGGCGATGGCCGTGGCGTTCGGCGTGGCCGCCGCACTGGCGACCACGGCCTGATCACGCGGGCAGCGGGTCCGCGCTGGGCAGCAACCGGACGAGCACGTCCGACATGGTGATGACACCGACCACCGCACCGCCGTCGCGCACCACCGCGAGATGGTTGCGGGTCTCCCGCATCTCCGCGAGCGCGACGTACACGGGCGCGGCGGCGTCGAGCTCGAAGGCCGGTCGCACGAAGTCGTCCACCGAGCGGGAGTCCTCCGCCTGCAACGTGTCCCGCACGTGGACCAGACCGATCACGTCGGCGCCGTCCCGCACGAGGATGCGCAGATGGCCCGTGCGCAGCGACGCCGCCCGCACGTCGGCGACCGTCGCCGTCGTCGCCACCGCGGTGGGCTCGGAATCGATGCGCACGAGGTCCGCCACCGTGAGCTTCTGCAGTTCCAGCGCACTCGAGAGCTGATCCGAGTAGCCCTTGTCCAGCGATCCGACACTCACCGAGTGCGCGACCAGCTGCTCGAGATCGTCCGGGTTCTGGCCTGACATCACCTGATCGGCCGGCTCCACACCGGCCCGGCGCAGCAGTGCATTCGCCATTCCGTTGAGCGACACCAGGATCGGGCGGGTGAAGAACATGAAGACACGCATCGGGATGGCCAGCATCGTCGCCGACTTCTCGGGATGCGCGATGGCCCACGACTTCGGCGCCATCTCGCCGACGACCAGGTGCAGGAAGGTCACGATGATCAGGGCCAGGACGAAGCCGAGCACGTCGGATGCCCAGTAGGGCAGACCGAGTGACTCGAACAGCGGCCGGAGCCAGTAGTGCACGGCGGGCTTGGTGAACGCACCGAGTGCCAACGTGCACAACGTGATACCCAGCTGCGAGCCGGCGAGCAGCACCGTGAGCTCGGTGGAACTGCGGAGCGCGGCGCGCGCCGACCGCGAATCGGCCGCCGCGTCCTCGAGCCGGTGCCGCTTGGCGGCGAGGAGCGCGAACTCGACGGCGACGAAGAAGGCGCTGAGCGCGATCAGGCCGACGGTGACGACGAGGAACACCAGGGGGTTGCTCACAGCGCATCCTCCGTCTCACTCATGGCCGGGACGTCGTCGGGAGTGCGCTCCACGACCTCGAGCGTGACCGACGACGGCACGTGGTTGTCGATCTCCAGGACCTTCATGACGAGGAACCGTCGGGGCGGTTCGGCGTCGGTCGCGAGATCACCGGGGTCGAGGGGCAGTGCGAGTTCGATGACGTCGCCGACCTCGGGAAGCGATCCGTGGACGCTTATGGCCAGTCCGGCGATGGTCTCGATGTCACCCTCCGGAAGTTCGCGGTCCAGAGCACGTTCCACCTCGTCGAGGTGGACGTCGCCGGCCACCGTCCACACACCGTCGTCGCCGGGCACGGGTTCCGCGCCGTCGGCGTCGTCGTGCTCGTCGGTGATCTCGCCGACGAGCTCCTCGGCCAGGTCCTCGATGGTGACGACACCGGTGAAGGAGCCGTATTCGTCGATGACGCAGGCGAGTTGGTTCTTCGACGCGCGCAGCTCCCCCATGGCGTCGGGGAGCATCTGGGTCTCGGGGAGCACCAGTGCGTCGCGGGACAGCACGGCGACCGGTGTGTCGCCGGACAGGTCGGTGGCGAGCACGTCGCGCAGGTGCACGACGCCCTCGATCGAGTCGTCGGCATGGAGCACCGGATACCGCGAGTGCTCGACGCTCATGAGGGCGCGCACCTCGGCGATGGTGGAGTCGGAGCGCACCGTCGCCACCTTCGCGCGGGGGATCATCGCGTGACCCGTGGTCTGGGTGGGGAAGTCGAGGATGCGGTCGAGCAGTGTGGACAGCTCCTCGGGCAGGTCACCGGTGCCCCGGCTCTCGGCCACGATGTGTTCGAGGTCGCGCGGGGTCGCCGAGTGCTCGACGTCGTGGACCGGCTCGATCTTCAGCGCCTTCAGCAGCGCGTTGGACGAGGCGTCGAAAATACGGATGAGCCAGCCGAACAGCTTGAGGTAGATCGTCGTCGACAGCGAGAGCCATCGCGCGACGGGTTCGGGGCGGGCGATGGCGAAGTTCTTGGGGAACAGCTCGCCGAAGAGCATCTGCACGAACGTCGACACCACCAGCGCCGTCACCGCACCGACGGCGAGTCCGACACCGCTCGGAATGCCGACGCCGCCGAGCAGAGTCCCGAGGGACTGTCCGATGAGCGGCTCGGCGAAGTTACCGACGAGCAGGCCGGTGACGGTGATGCCCAACTGAGCGCCCGAGAGCATGAAGGACGTGCGCTTCGTGACGGCCAGGGTGCGCGCGGCGACGGTGTCACCCGCTTTCGAGCGCGCTTCGAGCCTCGACCGGTCCACGGTCATGTAGGCGAATTCCTGGGCCACGAAATAGCCTGTGCCGGCGGTGATTCCGACGACGACGACGATACCGAGGAGAAGCGTCAACAACTCGCTCATGTGCCGGTCACCGCCCTGGTCGCATCGGTCGATACGAGGGGGGCCATGACCGGCCCGGGTTTGTCGCTGTCCATTCGTCCTCTAGTCGCTGCGGGTGTTTCGCCCGATTCTACGGGATGCGCGCCGCTACCGTCCCGGCACGTACTTCAGCGCCCGGATGAAGATCGGCAACGTCTTCGCCCAGAGCTTCGGAGGCAGCCGTCGTCCGCCGAGGTTGATCAGGCGCGTCGTGGAGACGGTCTGCGACTCGGTGTACTTCAGGACGCCGTCCGGTCCGTGTCGACGACCGACGCCCGAGACACCCATGCCGCCCATCGGCGCACCGGTGCTTCCCCAGGTCGGCGCGTACCCCTCGTCCACGTTCACGGTGCCGGCGTGCAGTCGCGCGGCGATGGCCTCGCCCTGCGCCTTCGTCTTCGCCCACACGCTGGCGTTCAGTCCGTACTCGGTGGCGTTGGCCCGCTCGACAGCCTCGTCGACACTGGCGACGGGGTAGATGGAGACGAGGGGACCGAACGTCTCGGCTCCCCAGCACTCCATGTCGTCGGTCACGCCGGTGAGCACGGTGGGCTCGTAGAACAGCGGGCCGATGTCGGGGCGTGCCTTGCCGCCGGCGACCACGGTCGCACCCTTCACCTTCGCATCGTCCACGTGGTTCGAGATGGCCTTGACCTGGTCCTCCGAGATGAGGCTGCCCATCTCGACCCCGAACTCGTACGTGGCGGCCAGCGTCATGCGGCGCACCCGCTCACCGAACGCGGCGGTGAACTTGTCGGCGATCGACTTCTCGACGTAGATGCGCTCGATGGAGATGCAGAGCTGACCGGAGTTGGAGAAGCAGGCACGGACGGCCGCGTCGACCACCTCGGGGATCTTGGCGCCGGCGGCGACGATCATGGCGTTCTTGCCGCCGAGCTCGGCGGAGAACCCGATGAGTCGCCGACCGGTCTGCTCGGCGAGAAGCTGGCCGGTGGCGGTGGAACCCGTGAACATCAGGTAGTCGGAGGTGTCGACGATGGCGGTGCCCACCACCGATCCGGGGCCGGGAACCACGGCGAAGAGGTCACGGGGCAGACCGGCCTGGTAGAGCAGTTCGACACATGCGAGCGCGCAGTACGGCGTCTGGCTGTCCGGCTTCAGCACGATGCCGTTGCCGGCCATCAGAGCCGGGATGGCATCGGACACCGCGAGGGTCATCGGGTAGTTCCACGGCGAGATGATGCCGACGATGCCTTTGGGCTGGTAGTTGACCTGCGTCTTGGTCAGCACGGGAAGCATGCCCTTGACGCGCTTGCTCTTCAGCAGTTCGCCGGAGACCCGCGCGTAGTGCCGCGCCGTCATCGCGATGTCGAGGACCTCCTCCTGGGCGGCGGACCGGGACTTCCCGGTCTCTGCCTGCGCCAGGTCGATGAGCGACGCCCGGTGCTTCAACACGAGGTCGCGATACTTGTGGAGGATCTTCGCTCGATCTGCGATGGACGTCGTCGCCCACCGCTTCTGGGCTGCGCGGACCTTGTCGTTCGCCGCCAGCACGTCGTCGCGGGTGCCGACGGGGATGGTCGCCATCTCGCGGCCGGTGAACACCTCGATGACGGGCTTGGTCTCCCGGCCCGGTGCGACCGAGGCGAGGGCGACGAGTCGTGTGAACGTGTCTGCGGTCGGCGCTGACATGCGTATCTCCCAGTGGCGGATGAGTGTGACGACGGTTGACGGATACACCGTCGGTATCGACACGGTACGCCAGGAGTGCGTTCGGACACAGCCCCCGACCGGACGCCTCGGCGGATCGGGCCAAGACTGTGCTTGACCCTCACGCAACGGGAGGCAGGACAGTGACCGGTGTGAACGATGCACTGACCGTGGGACAGGTCGCCGCGCTGGCAGACGTCAGCGTGCGCACCCTGCACCACTACGACGCGGTGGGGCTGGTGGTGCCCGGCGGCAGGTCTCCTGCGGGATACCGCACCTACTCCTCGCAGGACGTAGAGCGCCTGTACTCCGTGCTGACCTATCGCGAACTCGGGTTCCCGCTGACCGAGATCAAGGAGATACTCGACGATCCCGCCGCGGACGCGCTCGAGCATCTCCGACGGCAGCGCACCCTGCTCGACCGGCGCATCGCTCACCTGACAGCCATGGCGAACGCCGTGGACACCGTGATCGAGAGGAAGACGATGGGTACGAACCTGACCCCGGCCGAGCAGCGTGAGATCTGGGGCGACGACTGGGCCGGCGAGAAGTACGAGGACGAGGCCCGCGAGCGCTGGGGAACCACCGATGCGTGGGCCCAGAGCACGGAGCGCACCGCCGCGATGTCGGCCGACGACTGGCGTGCGATCAAGGCCGACACCGAACAACTCGAGGCTGATCTCGCTGCAGCGATGCTCCGCGGCGTGGAGCCCGGTTCGGACGAGGCCGACGTCCTCGCGGAACGCCACCGAGCGTCGATCGACCGTTTCTACGACTGCGATCACGCGATGCATGTCTGCGTGGCCGGGATGTACACCGCCGACGAGCGGTTCCGCGCGCACTACGACGGGCGGGCCGCCGGGCTGGCGGAGTGGATCGTCGCCATCGTCGGAGCGAACGCCCGCGAGAACGGGGCCTGACACACGGACGGAGCACGAGGCCGAGAGGCCACGTGCTCCGTCGTCAGTTCTGTCGGGGGCTCTAGACGAGGCCCGCGATCCTGCCCACGACACCGAGGACGATCAGCACCACGACGACGCCGACCGCGACCAGGAACACGATCGCGGGTGTCCGAGTGCGCTGGGGCGGTTCATGATTGGGACCCGCGGCCGACGTGGAGTCCGGCGGCGTGTCACCCGGCACGATGCTGCCACCGGGTTCGAGTCCTGCAGTCTCTGCGGGATCGGGGTTCTGGCCGGACATGGGGTGGTCCTCTCGGGTGGCGTCGCGCGCAGTCTCGTCACCGGTGTGACCGTCGTTGCCGTCGTGACTTGTACTCATGACGTGCGGGTTCCCCCGACCTGCACCGTCCAATCGACCTCGAGGGACCGAACCGCCGACGCACCAACCGCCGCCCCGGCGGGTGTCCCCGACAGCGTGACCCGACGTGCCGCAGGACTGCCGCTAGCCTGTGACGCCATGAGCACCTTCATTGCGACCGCCGATCTCGCCGACACCATCGGGCCGGACATCCGGAGCTGCGACACGCAGTTCCGTCAGCTCGGGGCCGTGCGGGAGTTCTGCGGACCCATCACCACCATTCGCTGCTTTCAGGACAACTTGCTGGTCAAGCAGACATTGTCGGAGCCCGGCAACGGCGGAGTCCTGGTGGTCGACGGCGACGCGAGTGTCCACACCGCCCTCGTCGGCGACATCATCGCCGGGCGCGGTGTGGACAACGGGTGGGCGGGCGTCATCGTCAACGGGGCCGTGCGCGACTCGGCCATCCTGACGACTCTCGCCATCGGGGTGAAGGCGCTGGGAACCAACCCGCGCAAGAGCACGCAGACAGGGTCGGGTGAGAAGAACGTCACAGTCGAGTTCGGCGGAGTCACCTTCATCCCCGGCGAGTTCGTCTACAGCGACGACGACGGTGTCGTCGTCGCGGCGCAACCCCTCCCGCCTCAGGGCTGACCGGTAGCTCAGGCCTGAGCGACGCGGGCGGACACCCCGCCGACGGTGACGGTGTCGCCCGCACGGAGCTGACGTCCTCGGCGCAGTTCGGTCTCACCGTTGACTTCGACGAGACCGTCCGCGATGACGGCCTTCGCCTCGGACCCCGACTCGATGAGGTCGGCCAGCTTGAGGAACTGCCCCAGCCTGATCACCTCGTCGCGGATCTCGACCGTTCGATCGCTGCTGTGATCCCGGCCGTCCTCCGGCCTTCCCGCGTGATCCCGGCCGGCCTCCGGCCTTCCCGCAGTCACAGGAACGTCACCCCCTGGGCGAGCGGCAGCTCCGAGCTGTAGTTGACCGTGTTGGTGGTGCGTCGCATGTAGGACTTCCAGGCGTCACTGCCCGATTCGCGCCCGCCACCGGTCTCCTTCTCGCCGCCGAACGCGCCGCCGATCTCCGCGCCCGACGGGCCGATGTTCACGTTCGCGATGCCGCAGTCCGACCCTGCCGCCGACAGGAAGCGTTCCGCCTCGCGCAGGTCGGTCGTGAAGATCGACGACGACAGCCCCTGCGGTACGTCGTTGTGGAGGGCGATGGCCTCGTCCAGATCGCTGTAGGTCATGACGTACAGAATGGGCGCGAACGTCTCACGGCGCACCACGTCGGTCTGCGCGGGCATCCGCACGATGGCCGGCTGGACGTAGACACCGTCCTCGGCGCCCGCCACTCGCACCCGCTCACCACCCGCGACGACGGTGCCGCCGTCCTTCCGCGCGAGCTCCAACGCGTCGGCGTACCCGTCGTGCGCGGCCTCGTCGATCAGCGGTCCGACCAGCGTCGACGAGTCGAGCGGCGACCCGACGGGCAACGACGAGTACGCGGTACCCAGTCGGTCGACGAGGGTGTCGGCGACGGACTCGTGCACGATGACGCGGCGTAGGGACGTGCACCGTTGACCGGCCGTGCCGGCCGCGGAGAACACCAGGCCGCGGACGGTGAGGTCGAGATCAGCGCTCGGACAGACGATCGCGGCGTTGTTGCCGCCGAGTTCGAGGAGCACGCGGCCGAACCGTGCCGCGACGCGGGGGCCCACCTCGCGGCCCATGCGGGTCGATCCGGTGGCGGAGACCAGGGCGATGCGCGGATCGTCGACGAGGGTCTCACCGACGGCACGGTCACCGACGACGAGTTGCGCCACCGCCGGCGACACCCCGGCACGGCGTGCGGCTTCCTCGAACAGCGCCTGCACGGCCACCGCGGTGACGGGCGTCTTCTCCGACGGCTTCCACACCACCGTGTCGCCGGCGACGAGGGCGAGCACGGTGTTCCACGACCACACCGCGACCGGGAAGTTGAAGGCCGTGATCACGGCGACGATTCCGAGTGGGTGCCACTGCTCCATCATCCGGTGGCCGGGCCGCTCGGTGGCGATGGTGTTGCCGTAGAGCTGGCGGGACAGTCCGACGCCGAAGTCGCAGATGTCGATCATCTCCTGGACCTCGCCGAGGCCCTCGCTGACGATCTTGCCGGCCTCGATGGACACCAGCTCACCGAGTGCGTCCTTGTGTTCGCGGAGCAGTTCACCCAGCTCACGCACCAGACCGCCGCGTACCGGCGCGGGAACGAGAGACCACGACCGGTAGGCGTCCGCGGCTGCGGCGATCACCGAGTCCACGTCGCTCGTGAGCGGCACGTGGCCCAGCACCGCACCGGTGATCGGGCTGGTCGCGGCCAGGCCGGAGTCGTGGTCGAGCGGCGCGGCCCCGACTGCGGCGAGCAGCTCGGACGTACGGGCGGACAGGTCGACGGTCGATGTCATGGATTCATTGTCTCCGATGGTCGTGACAGGATTTATTCCGGCCCAGATGTTGTTTGACAGTATTTTATCGCGTACTTTCGCCTTCATGACGCAGGTACTGCCATCGCGGCCCACCACCCCCGTTCCCGCCGGTGCGCCGGAGTCGGTCCACGACGTGCTGTCGCGCCACATCCTGGCCGACGGCTTCGACATGGTTCTCGACCTCGAGCGGTCGCACGGCTCCACACTCGTCGATGCGCGGACCGGTGCGTCCTATCTCGACATGTTCACGTTCTTCGCCTCGAACGCGCTCGGGATGAACCATCCGTCTCTCGCCCGCGATGACGAGTTCCGGGCGGATCTGCTGACGGCCGCGCTGCACAAGCCGAGCAACTCCGACCTCTACTCCGAGCCGATGGCCCGCTTCGTCGCGACCTTCGCGCGCGTGCTCGGCATCCCCGAACTACCCCACCTCTTCTTCGTCGAGGGCGGTGCGCTCGCCGTCGAGAACGCCCTTAAGGTGGCCTTCGACTGGAAGAGCAGGTTGAACGAGTCCAGCGGTCTCGACCCGGCACTGGGCGGACGGATCCTGCACCTCGAGCACGCCTTCCACGGCCGGTCGGGCTACACCATGTCGCTCACCAACACGGATCCGATCAAGGTCGCGCGTTTCCCGAAGTTCGACTGGCCCCGCATCCCGTCGCCGTACCTGCGCGAGGGCGCGGACATGGACGCTCTCGAGGCGCGCTCACTGGCCGCTGCGCGGGCCGCGTTCGAGTCGTTCCCCGACGACATCGCCGCCGCCATCGTCGAGCCGATCCAGGGCGAGGGCGGCGACCATCACTTCCGACCGTCGTTCCTCCTCGGGCTGCAGGCTCTGTGCCACGAGTTCGACGCATTGTTCGTCGTCGACGAGGTCCAGTCCGGGGCGGGCATCACCGGCACCGCGTGGGCGCACCAGCAGCTGGGCATCGAACCCGACGTCCTCGCCTTCGGCAAGAAGACCCAGGTGTGCGGCATCATGGCGGGCCGCCGCGTGGACATGGTGCGCGACAACGTCTTCGAGGTCGGATCCCGGATCAACTCGACGTGGGGCGGCGGCCTGGCCGACATGGTGCGGGCACGGCGGATCCTCGAGGTGATCGAACGCGACGGTCTCATCGCCCGCGCCGCGGACAGGGGCGCGATCCTCCGCGCCGCTCTCGACGCACTCGCGGTGCGTCACCCGTCGATCTCCGACGTGCGGGGACGCGGCCTGTTCCGGGCGTTCTCACTGCCGGACACCGCGACTCGCGATCGACTGATCACGCGGCTCCTCGTCGACGAGCGGGTGATCATGCTGGGGTGCGGCTCGCGCAGCGTCCGGTTCCGTCCCGCGCTGACCGTGACCGAGGAGGCGCTGGCCGACGCCGTCGCGGCGATCGACCGGGTTCTCAGCTCGTGACCGGATTGTCTGTGTACGCCGAGTGACAGGCACTGCGCCGGGCTCCGCTACCATCCGCCCATGACACTGCGCTACGACGTCGACGGTCACGGTCCCACCCTCGTACTGGTGCACGGAGTCGTTCACCGCCGCCAGGCGTGGGACGCGGTGCTGGACCTGCTCACGCCCTATCGGCGGGTCGTGACCGTGGACCTGCCCGGGCACGGGGAGTCGGAGCCGCTGCACGAGTCCGGTGAGAACGTGCTGCTCACGCTCCAGAACGAGGTCACCGAGTTCGTCCGCGAGATCGAGGAGCCGGACCACCAGGTGCACATCGCCGGCAACTCGCTCGGCGGCTACGTCGCGCTGTGTCTCGCCGCGCAGGGCGAGGTGGCGTCGGCCACCGCGCTGTCCCCCGCCGGCTTCTTCCTCAACCACACCGACCAGGCTCGGACCATGGTGACGTTCCGCGCGATGCGGACCGTCGCGCGCACGTTCGGCAAGGCCACACCGACTGCGCTCAAGATGCGGGCGGTGCGGTACCCCACGCTGCTGCCGTTCTTCGCGCATCCGAGCAGGGTGTCGTACGAGGCCGCCGTCGTCGACGCCTCGTCACTCACCACCAACGCGATGATCGACGCGGGCATCGACGCGCCGTTCGAGTTCCCGCCACTCACCGAACCGCTGGTGCCGGTGACGGTGGCGTGGGGCACGCGAGACCTGATCCTGCCGCACTACCAGGTGCGGGGCGTCCGTCGCCGCTTCCCGCACGCCCGCGTCATCTCGGTCCCCGGGGTCGGCCACGTGCCGATGACGGACAACCCCGAGCTGATCGCGTCGATCCTCCTCGCGGGAAGTCAGGACCGGTCCCCGACCGCAGACCCGTCCTGAGGTTCTAGGCGGTCTCCATCTCGGCGACGATCCGCGCGACGATGTCCGCGGCCGGCGCGGCGGTCACCGAACGCCACCCGGTACCGGCCCACAGGTTGGGCACGTCAGCTCGGCCGGCAGCCGTCGCCGCGGTGCGGATCGGGCCCGTGATCGCGTTGACATCGGGATAGCCGGCCGGTGCGGAGGCCGTGAACTGCGCCGCGAACTCGTTCTCGAGTCCCCGAGCCGGTCGTCCCGAGAACGCACGCGTCACCACGGTGCGCCGGTAGCGGCGGTCCAGCAGTGCGGCGCGGTGCACCGCCGAGGTACCGGCCTCGTCTGAGCACAGGAACGCGGTGCCCATCTGCGCAGCGACGGCGCCGAGTCCGAGAGCGGCCACCACTCCGGACCCGTCCATGATCCCGCCGGCCGCGATCAGGGGCACGTCGACCGACAGTCCGACGGCGAGCAGCAGGGACGGCAGCGACATCGCGTCACCGCCTCGAGGAGACGACGCGTCGTCGGTGAAGACGCCCCGGTGTCCGCCGGCCTCGCTGCCCTGGACGACGAGCATGTCGGCCCCGTCCTCGACGGCCTCGCGGGCCTCGTCGACGGAGGTGACCGTCCCGATCATCAGGGCGCCGATCTCGTGCACGCGGGCGGTGAGCTCGGCGCCGGGTCGACCGAACGTGACCGACACGGCCGCCGGGCGGTGGGCGAGCACCACGTCGATCACCGCGTCGATGTCGTCGGGGCCGGGTGTCGCCGGGCCGGGTTCGACCCCGAACTCGGCGGCGATCGGGGCCAGCGCGGCGCGGTACGACTCCATCTCGTCGGCGACCGCGATGTGCGCTGACGGGAGGAAAAGATTGACGCCGTACGGCGCCGACGTGAGGGACTCGATCTCGGACAGCCGGCCGTCGAGCGCCTCCGGGCCCACCAGCGCACCGGCCAGGAATCCCAGGCCACCGGCATCGCTCACGGCGGCGGTCAGGGCGGGGGTGGACGGGCCTCCGGCCATCGGCGCGCACACGACGGGAAGCCTGGCAGGGAACACAGCGGTCATGCGGCCGATCGTACGTCGAGGGGTGATCTCGCCGACGTACCACGAATACCCGATGTTTCACCGGTTTCGGGCCGACCAAACCGACTACACGTACACTTCACTGGTCACCAGCAGGGACACACGCCGCGTCGGGGGTCGCATCGAGTTCGAAAGGATTCTCCACGCATGCCGCACCCGACCCGTCCGCCGGTCACGCAGCGCGTCCGCGCGTCCCGCGATCGCGCTCGCCCGGGTCGACACAGCGGATCCCGTCGCGTCCGCAACGCGCAACGCAGACCCCTCACCCACCGGCCTCGGGACAGCGCACTCGACGTCGTGCGTCGGTGGCTGACCACGCCGCACGATTTCGACTGGATCTTCGTCCACCACTCCACCCGGTCCATCCACGGCATCATCCGGCTGGTCTTCGCCGGCGCGGTGCTGCTCAACGCGACCGTGTCCATGTTGATGCTCGCCTCGCCCAACGGCCCCTCCGGCACGCCGGCGATCGTCTACGTCTTCCTCGTGCTGGCCCTGCAGATCGCCGCGATGATCTGGGTGCTCACGGGACCGACGCCGGACACGAAGGCGCAGTTCCTCGGGTTCCTGATCTTCGGCGACGTCGGCATCGCGTCGGTGATCCTGCTGGACACCCCGACGTCGGCACTGATCGGCACCTTCCTGTTCGCGATCAACGGCGCTCTCTGCACGTTCTTCCTCAGCCCACGAGTGCTGCTCGCCCATCTCGCGTTCACCAATGCCGTCATCGTCCTCATCGGCACCCTGGCGTACGTCCAGAATCTGTGGGGGCCGTGGGACGCGATCGCCGCGGTGCTGGTGGCCAGCGGCGCGAGCAGTTGGGTGCCGGTCTTCGCGTCCATCGCGTGGTCACTCGTCTCGACGGACGCGAAAGCCTCGGACCTCGATTCGCTGACCGGCGTCAGGAACCGCCGCGGTCTGCAGAACTCGGTCGAGGATCTGTGGGAGACGGCACTCGCGACCACATCGCCCGTGGTGGTCGTGATGATCGACATCGATCGGTTCAAGAGCGTCAATGACCGCTTCGGACACGATCAGGGCGACACCGTGATCGTCCTGGTCGCGACCCGGCTCGCCGAGCTCTTCGACGGCCACGGGGTGCTCGCCCGTACCGGCGGCGAGGAGTTCGTGGCGGTCCTCACCGGTGTGGACGGAGACGTCGAGTCGGTGGTCGCCCGTGTCACCGAGACGGTCCACGATCGACAGGACACCATTCCCGTGACCGCCAGCGTCGGCGTCGCCGTGTTGACTCCCGACTCGTCGCTGTGGAGTTCCGGACCCGGGGCGATCGACCGCGCGACGCGGGGTGCGGACTCGATGATGTACCGAGCCAAGGCCGCCGGCGGGCATCGGCTGCTCTCGACCTTCCTGTGACACCCGCCCTGCATCGGACCCAGACGAGGAAACCCACCCCGTGATCGACATCTTCCACGCACTCGTGGTCATGAACTCGCTGTTCGCCGCGTCGGCGTGGTGCCTGGCGCGGCCGAACGCCTGGTCGATCTCCGCAGTGGTGCTCGCGTCGATCGGCTGGCTGCTCTTCAACGCGCCGCTCGAGGGCCGTGTGCTGGTGGTGTTCTCACTCCAGCACGGATTCACCGAGTCGGACGTGCTGTCCATCGTGGGCATGATCATCGGGGCGGTCGGCGTCGTTCGCGCGAGGCGACGAGCCGACCGCCCCGAGATCAGGCGTCGAGACTGATCAGACGCTGATGCCGAAGTCGCGGGCGATGCCGGCGAGTCCGGAGGCGTAGCCCTGGCCGACGGCGCGGAACTTCCACTCCGCACCGTTGCGGTACAGCTCGCCGAAGACCATGGCGGTCTCCGTGGAGGCATCCTCGGTGAGGTCGTAACGGGCGAGCTCGGTGCCGTTCGACTTGTCGATCACGCGGATGTAGGCGCCGCGGACCTGGCCGAACGACTGCGAGCGCGCGTCGGCCTCGTAGATCGAGACGGGGAACGTGACGATGTCGACGGTGGACGGGACCGCTGCGAGATCGACGTCGATGACCTCGTCGTCGCCGTCGCCCTCACCGGTCTTGTTGTCACCCGTGTGCTGGATCGAGCCGTCCGGAGTCTTCAGATTGTTGAAGAAGACGAAGTACTCGTTGCCGGGCGCCTTCTTGTCCGGGCCGAGCGCGATGGCGCTGGCGTCGAGATCGAAATCCGTTCCGGTCGTCGTGCGCAGATCCCATCCGAGTCCGACGGACACCGCGGTCAGATTCGGTGCGGCCTTCGTGAGAGACACGTTGCCACCCTTGGTCAGGCTGACGCCCATGTGAGAGATCCCTTCTCGTTTCGCCCGATTCATCCGTATTCGGATCGGTGCTGCCCGGCCAACGAACCCGACGTCGTTCCGGTTCCCGGCCCTTCGTGACGACCCGCCGCGCAGCACAGGGCGCGCGGCGGCATCGAACGCTGCATAGTTGTCTGTCACAGCCTGTGTCCTGCGGAGCACGGGCTCGTCCCGTCATCCACGGTCCCGGCAGGAGGCGCTCGATCATGGCCACACAGGCGACCCCGGCGGCATCCGCCGCGGGCACTGCATCACCGTCCCCGTCAGGCCTGTCCGACGCGTCCCGCGTCGCCCGCGCCGATCGCCGGTCGCGCCACAAGGGGCGCCTGCGGCAGGTGCCGCACCACGTCGGCCTCGTGCTCGGTGTCTACGCGACGCTGGTCCTCCTGTGGAGCCTGTCACCCGCGCTCCGAGCCCTCGTCCACGTACCCCGCGAGTGGCTCGACTCGTACGTCATCGACGCTCCCGACACGAGCCTGTCCTACGGCTTCGTGGTCGCGCTGGTCGCCGCGGCGCTGTCGACGCGCAAACGCGTCGCGTGGTGGATCGCTCTTCTCTACACGGCCGGATCCGCGGTGGTGAACGTATCGACCCTGGTGAACGATCCCGGCAGCGTCGGGTCCTGGATCGGCCTCGTCCTGCAGGTCGCGGTGCTCGCACTGCTGCTCGCCTCCCGCACCGAGTTCGACACCAAGGTCCGACGCGGCGCCGGATGGAAGGCACTCGGTGTTCTCGTCACCGGTCTGATCGTCGGCATCCTCGCCGGCTGGGCGCTGCTCGAGGCCTTCCCGGGTTCGCTGCCGCGGAACGAGACCTTCCTGTGGTCACTCAACCGAGTGGCCGGCCTGGCACTGGTGGACAACGAGCAGTTCAGCGGCCGACCACACGGATTCCTCAACTTTCTTCTGGGACTGCTCGCCTTCGTCGCCCTCGCCGCGGCGGTGGTGACACTGTTCCGCTCGCAGCGTGCGAGCAACGCCCTCACCGGCACGGACGAGTCGGCGCTACGCGGACTCATCGCCCGCTCCGGCCACGACGACTCGTTGGCCTACTTCGCCACCCGCCGCGACAAGGCGGTGGTCTTCGCACCGAACGGCAAGGCCGCCATCACCTATCGCGTCGAGGTCGGAGTGTGCCTCGCCAGCGGCGATCCCATCGGCCTCGAGGAGTCCTGGCCTCACGCGATCGAGGCGTGGCTCGAGATGTCGTCTCGGTACGGGTGGGCCCCGGCGGTGATGGGAGCGAGCGAGACCGGTGCCGCCGCGTTCCGGCGGGCGGGACTCGCCGTGCTCGAACTCGGCGACGAGGCGATCCTGCAGACCCGCTCGTTCAGCCTGAACGGACCCGACATGCGCCCGGTGCGCCAGGCGGTCAATCGGGCGCGCGGCAAGGGCGTGACGGTGCGCATCCGACGGCATCGCGACATCCCCGAGGACGAGTGGCCGGGCATCGTCGAGCGTGCCGACCGCTGGCGTGACACCGAGACCGAACGCGGGTTCTCCATGGCACTCGGGCGCCTCGGCGACCCTCTCGACGGCGACTGCCTGCTCGTCGAGGCCGTGCTCGATGCGGACGACCGCGTCGTCGGCACCCTCTCCCTCGTGCCCTGGGGCGCGAGCGGAGCATCGCTCGACCTCATGCGCCGTGATCCCGCCTCACCCAACGGCACCGTCGAGCTCATGGTCTCCGAGCTCGCGTCCCGCTCGGACACCGTGGGCATCACCAAGGTGTCCCTGAACTTCGCCGTCTTCCGCTCCGTGTTCGAGGAGGGCGGCCGCATCGGTGCGGGACCTGTTCTGCGCCTGTGGCGTTCGACGCTCGTGTTCTTCTCGCGATGGTGGCAGCTCGAGGCGCTGTACCGATCGAACCTCAAGTACCAGCCCGAGTGGGTACCGCGGTACCTGTGCTTCGAGGACAACCGCGATCTGCCGAAGGTGGGTACCGCATCGGCCATCGCGGAGGGCTTCCTCACGCTGCCGGGCCTCGGTGCACGCACTCACACCGGCACCCGACAGGCTGTTCCCGCCGCGCTGCTGGCCGACGGCACGCTGCACGCCGACGGGAGCGAGCCCGACGACACACCCGTCGACACGCTGCCCGGCCGGCGACGGCCGGAACAGGTCCGGGTGCGGATGTCCAAGCTGGACAGGCTCTCCGCGGACGGCGTCGACGCCTACCCCGTCGCGCATCCGCCCACCCACACCGTGGACTCCGCGGCGAACGCCCCGGAGGGCACCACCGTGCGCGTGTCCGGTCGCCTGCTGCGCATCCGCGACTACGGCGGCGTCGTCTTCGGCCTCGTGCGCGACTGGAGCGGGGACCTGCAGATCCTCCTCGACAGCGAGCGCATCGATCGAGATCGGTTGCGACGCTTCACGTCCGATTTCGACCTGGGCGACCTGATCTCCTGCACGGGAGTGGTCGGTCGCAGTCGCACCGGAGCGCTCGCGCTGCTGGTGAGCGACTGGCGCATGAACGCGAAATCGCTGCACCCGCTGCCCGACAAGTTCCGCGGGCTCACCGATCCCGAGGCGCGGGTGCGTCAGCGCTACGTCGACATGGAGATCAATCCGCAGGCGCGCGCCCTCATGCGTGCCCGCAGCGCGGTGGTGAAGTCGCTGCGCGACACGTTGGGCGACCGCGGATACATGGAGGTGGAAACGCCGATCCTGCAACAGATTCACGGCGGCGCGAACGCGGCACCCTTCCTCACGCACATCAATGCCTACAACCTCGATCTCTACCTCCGTATCGCGCCGGAGCTGTACCTCAAGCGGCTGTGCGTCGGCGGCATGGAGCGGGTCTTCGAGATCGGTCGCGTGTTCCGCAACGAGGGCGCCGACTTCAAGCACAATCCGGAGTTCACGATCCTCGAGGCCTACGAGGCGCACAGCGACTACGAGCGCGCGATGGTGTTGTGCCGGGAGCTGATCCAGCGCGCCGCCGTGGCCGCGCACGGCCGCGAGGTGATCTACCGGCCGGCCGAGGACGGCACCATGACGGAGATCGACATCTCCGGCGAGTGGCCGGTGAAGACCATGCACGGCGCCGTCGCGGAGAAGATCGGTGCCGACGTCCGGCCCGACACACCGCTCGCGGAGCTGCAGCGTCTATGCGATCTGCACGACGTCCCGTATCAGTCGACCTGGGACGAGGGGGCCGTGGCGCAGGAGATGTACGAGCACCTCGTCGAGGACTTCACCGAGTTCCCGACGTTCTACACCAATTTTCCCACGTCGATGTCCCCGTTGACCCGGCCCCACCGCAGCATCGCGGGCGTCGCCGAGAAGTGGGATCTGGTGGCGTGGGGGGTCGAGTTGGGCACCGCGTACAGCGAGTTGACCGACCCCGTGGACCAACGCGCTCGTCTCACCGCGCAGTCGATGCTCGCCGCGGGCGGTGATCCCGAGGCGATGGAACTGGACGAGGACTTCCTCCAGGCGCTCGAGCACGGCATGCCGCCGACCGGTGGCCTCGGAATGGGTGTCGACCGGGTGGTCATGCTCATCACGGGCGGGTCGATCCGCGAGACCCTCGCGTTCCCGTTGGCCAAGCCGCGGAGCTGAATGTTTCACATGAAACCGAACGGCGAGGTGGTCGTCGACGTACTGGGGACCGCCGTGCACGTGGTGGTCTCCCGTCCCGACGCGGCGGCGGCGCCCGTCCCGGTCGTCGTGCTGTGCGGGGGGCTCGCCTCGACGTGGCACGACTGGATCGACGTGTCCGCGCTGCTGGTGGCGGCCGGCCACACGACGGTGGCCATCGATCGACCAGGCTTCGGCGACAGCGAACCGCTGCCTCCGGACCGGGTGCCGACGGTGCACGAGGAGGCCGATCGCATCCTCGCCGTCCTGGACGCCCTCGCGATGACGGACCCCGTGGTCCTGGTGGGGCACTCGATGGCCGGCTTCTACGTCGAGGGCTTCGCGCGGTCGTACCCCGCGCGCACGGCGGGGCTCGTGCTGCTCGACTCGAGCGTCGAGAAGTCGCCGTCGGCCCTGGTGCCGCCGCGCATCCGCATTCCGGTGACCCGCGTGATCGCCCGCATCGTCTCGGCCGCCGGTCTGCAACGGTTGCTCGCCGATCCGGTGCGCCACGTCCTGACGCAGGCCATTCCCCCGGACGGGTACGCGCCCGACCGAATCGACGATCTCCGCCGCATCTACCGCGATCCCTCCTATCTGGAGGCCGCCGCGATCGAGTACGCGGTGTACGCCGACATGGCCCTCGAATTGAACCGCCTGCGCCGCGCGACGCCCGTTCCGTCCGTCCCCGTCATCGTGGCCGCCGCGCACACGGGACGACGGACCCCGTGGGGAGCGCAGTGGTTGCGGCGCCAGCAGCGTCTGGCCCGCTACCTCGGCGGCCGCTTCGCCGTGGTGTCCCCGTCGCACCACCACGCCATGATCGATCAGCCCCGGCGAGTCGCGGCGCTGGTGAGAACTGTCTCCACCGGCTGAACGCCGCGCGAGCGCACACTGGAGAGATGAATCCTCTGCGCACGGTCCAGACCCGAGTGGGCGAGACCATCTTCGCGCGGGTCGCGGGCGACGAGGGCCCCGCTCGACGCGACCGGATCCACCTGGCCGAGGGGCCGCGTCGGTACGGCCCCGATTCGGCGATCCAGCGCGTCCACGCCGATGCGTCGATGTTCGTCGGCGGAATGCGCGCCCTGCTCCTGCAGTCGTTGCACCCGCTGGCGATGGCTGCCGTGGACGAGCACTCCGGCTACCGCGGCGACCCGTGGGGCCGTCTGCAACGCACCAGCACGTTCCTCGCCGAGACCACGTTCGGCACCATCGAGGACGCGGAGCGCGCCGTGCGGATCGTGCGCGCCGTGCACAAGCGCATCACGGGTGTCGCGCCGGACGGGCGGCCGTACGCCGCGTCGGATCCGCACCTGCTGCGGTGGGTCCACGTCGCGGAGATCGACAGCTTCCTGCGCGCGCACGATCGTTACGGTGCCCGACCTCTCGATGCCGGCGGCCGCGACGCCTACGTCCGGGAGTCGGCCTGGGTCGCTCGCGGGCTCGGCGCCGAGGACGTGCCCGAGACGGTCGACGAGCTGAACGAGATGCTGGCGATGTACCGGCCCGAACTGCGCGGCACTCCCGCAGCACGTCGCACCGCCCGCTTCATCCTGCTCAACCCACCGATCCCGTTGGCAGTACGCCCCGCCTACGGGTTGCTGTCGTCGGTGGCGGTGTCGATGATGCCGCGCTGGACCCGCTTCCCCCTCCGGTTGCCCTACCTTCCGATCACCGAGGCCACCGCCGTGCGCGCGAGCGGCATCGCCGTCACCACCGCCATCCGGTGGGCTCTCGGCGCGGGCCCGACGGCGCAGGACGAGCTGACTCGCACCACGGCGTGACGCAGCGTCCGAACCGTGTGCATCTCAGCGGTCCATCCGACCTGACCGCGACAGACCGGCCAGCGCTGGTGCCGCGGCCCTCATCGACTGCTGGTCGTGGCGTGACAGGACTTCACCGGCGTCACGAACGCGCTCGTGTCTCAGGGTCATGACACTTCTCCTGGTAGCGGGAGAAGTGGCAGCTCGGGGAGCGGCGTGTGAGTGGGGCCGACGGCCTCACTTTCACTTCCAGTGCCGCCAGGCAAGCAGCCGGCGGACAGAGAAGGATTCCGCGACGTTTTCCTCACTCCTCCTCGGGTATGCGCCCGCCACGCAGACCTGAGGAGTGGTGGACGTGAGCATCGTCGAGACAGCGCGCAACGCGGTGAAGGCGGCAGCCGAGACTGCGCTGCAGAACCCCGCAGTGCAGAAGGTGACCGGCCGCGGTGAGACCGAGTCCGCCGGGCCCGTGACCCTGACCATCGCCGTGGACGTTCCCACCGCGCGCGCCTTCTGGACGGACACCCCGCAGTTGTCCCGCGTCCTGGGCGACATCGCCTCGGTGTCGGACGACGGCGGGGACGTGGTCACGTGGACCGTCTCCGACGGGAACGACGTCGCCGTCGCGGTGGAGACCACGCGGTCGGCCGACGACCACGGAGTGCAGTTCACCCGCCGCGACGACAGCGGCGACCTCGCTGTCGTCCGCTTCGCCGAGGCTCCGCTCGACCTCGGGACCGAGGTGACGCTCGAGCTCGATCTCCCCCTCCCCGACGTCGCGACGCGCATCGCGGCCTACAAGATCCTCTACCGCGCTCGGGCACTGCAGCAGACGGGCGAGATCCCGACACTCGTGCCCACTCCGTCCGCCCGACCGAGCGTGAAGTAGGAGACCGACATGCGTGCACTCTGCTGGACCGGCGTGAACACCCTGTCCGTCGAGACCGTGGACGATCCTGTGATCGTCAATCCCCACGACGCCGTTCTGGAGGTGTCGGTGACGACGACGTGCGGGTCCGACCTGCACTTTCTGAGCGGCTACCTCCCCGGCATGCGGGAGGGCGACGTCATCGGCCACGAGTTCATGGGCCGAGTGGTCGAGGTCGGCGCGGAGGTGACGGCCACGAGTGTGGGATCCCGCGTGGTGGTGCCGTCGTTCATCGCGTGCAACAACTGCTGGTACTGCGACCACGAGCAGTACTCGCTGTGCGACACCACCAACCCGAATGCGGATCTGCAGCGACCGATCATGGGTTATCCCACCGGCGGCATCTACGGCTACACGCATCCGTTCGGCGGCTACCAGGGGTCGCACGCGCAGTACATCCGCGTGCCGTTCGCCGATCAGAACTGCTTCGCCGTTCCCGACGGCGTCACCGACGAGCAGGCGCTGTTCGCCTCGGACGCGATTCCCACCGGGTACATGGGTGCGGACTTCTGCTCGATCACCGGCGGGGAGACGATCGCCGTGTGGGGAGCGGGAGGCGTCGGCCTGATGGCGGCGCGCAGTGCACAGCTGATGGGGGCCGGCCGCGTGATCGTCGTCGACCGGATTCCGGAGCGACTGGCCATGGCGCGCGACGAGATCGGTGCCGAGACCGTCGACTACACCGCCTCGGACAGCGTCACCGACGAGATCCGCGAAATGACCGGCGGCCGCGGACCCGACGCGGTGATCGAGGCCGTCGGCATGGAGGGCCACGGCACCGGTGTCGGCCAGATCTACGACAAGGCGAAGCAGGCGCTGCGCCTCGAGAGCGACCGCGCGACGGCGCTGCGGGAGGCGATCCGGACGGTCCGCAAGGGCGGCGTCGTCTCGGTGCTCGGCGTCTACGGTGTCACCGACAAGTTCCCCATGGGTCTGGTCATGAACAAGGGACTCACGCTGCGCTCCGCACAGCAGCACGGACAGCGGTACGTCCCGCGCCTTCTGGACCACCTGCAGTCCGGCGAGCTGGACCCGACATTCCTGATCACGCACGACATGTCGCTCGAGGAATCACCCGCGGGGTACGCGATCTTCAAGGAGAAGGCGGACAACTGCGTCCGGGCGATCTTCCGGCCGTGACCGGTGGCATCATGCGGGAGTGACGCGTGACGTATCTGCCCACCTCGACGTGACCGTCGTCGACCCCAGCAACCTCGAGTTCCAGATCGCGGTCGCCGAACTACCGGGGACGACGGTCACCGAGTCGCTGTCGTTCCGGCTCGACGGCGAGGAGATCACGCCCACGGTGATCCGCGCGGAGACCGGCGGGCGCATCCACCGATTCGATTGTGGGCGTGGTCAACTCGTCGTCGACTACCGCGCCCGCGTGGAGGGCGAGGCGGATCCCGCCCCGGTGGTCGAGCGGGACCTGTCGGTCTACCTGCGGCCGAGCCGCTACAGCGAGTCGGACAAGTTCCTGGGCTTCGCCGAGACCGAGTTCGGGCGCTACACCTCCGACGCCGACGTGCTCGAGCGCGTCTCAGCCTGGGTCGGCCGCCGTCTGCGCTACGTCCCCGGCAGCAGTGACCCCATCGACGGCGCCACCGACACCCTCCTCGCGGGTAGCGGAGTCTGCCGCGACTACACGCATCTCGTCGTCGCGTTGCTGCGGGCGATGACGGTGCCGGCCCGCCTCGTCGCGGTCTACGCGCCCGGCTGCGACCCGATGGACTTCCACGCGGTCGCGGAGGCCTACGTCGACGGCGTCTGGCGCGTCGTCGACGCGACGCGGCTGGCCCCACGGCAGAGCCTCGTGCGCATCGCCACCGGGCGGGACGCGTCCGACACCGCGTTCCTCGACAACCACGACGGGTACATCGTTCTGGACCGCATGCAGGTCATGGCCACGGTGGACGGGATGCTCCCCTACGACGACGTCCACGAACTCGTGTCCATGCGCTGATCGTGATCACCTTCCGGCGGGTCACCGAGGACGACTTCCCGCTGCTCGCGCGCTGGTTGTCTCACCCGCACGTGGCGCGGTGGTGGAACCACGAGGTCACCGCCGAGGCCGTCGCCCGCGACTTCGGAGCGTCCGCCCGCGGCGAGGAGCCGTCCGAGGACGTGCTGGCTCTCGACGACGGAACCCCCGTCGGCCTGCTCCAGCGCGCCCGGTGGCACGACTACCCGGAGTACGTCGACGAGCTGGCGCCGTTCTGGGCGGTGCCCGCGGAGGCCGTCACCATCGACTACCTCATCGGCGAGGCGCACCTCGTCGGGCACGGCCTCGGCACCCGCGTGCTGATCGAGTTCACGGCCGACACGTGGCGGCGGTACCCGAGCGCGACGTGCGTCGTCGTGCCGGTGGCCACAGGCAACGTGGCGTCGTGGCGGGCGCTCGAGAAGGCCGGGTACCGACGTGTCGCCGAGGCCCACCTCACCCCGGACAATCCGATCGACCCCACCGACCACGTGGTGATGGCGATCGACCGCCCGGCTCGATGACGAGGGCCTAGTCTCCTCGGTCATGGAGCATCCCGTGCGATTCCGCGACGACGATCCGTTGTTGGCCACGGTGCGGGAACGAGCCCTGCGCCTGCCGGGCGCCACCGAGAAGGTCTCCCACGGCCGCCCCAACTTCCGCACCACGAAGGTCTTCGCGATCTACGGCGCCACGGTGAAGGGGGATCACCCCTCCACCCGCTGGGATCGGTCGCTGCAGGTCCTGCCCGACACCGACGAGCGAGCGGCGCTGCTGGACAACGAGCGATTCTTCGAGCCCGCATACACCGCGGCGAGCGGCTGGGTGGGACTCGACCTGACGATCGGGACCCCCGACTGGACCGAGGTCGACGAACTGCTCGACATGTCGTTCCGGCGGACGGCGCCGGCACGGCTGGTGGCAGAACTCGGAACGCTCTCGTCACCGTGAGACAGTGGCCGCTGTGCAACTGCTGCTGATCCGCCACGCTCTCCCGCTGCGTTCCGACGCGGATGCCGATCCCGCCCTCGCACCGCTGGGACTCGAGCAGGCCGCGCGCGTGCCCGACGGGCTGCGCGCCCATCGGCTCGCGCGCATCGTCAGCAGTCCACAACTGCGCGCCCGGCAGACCGCGGAACCGCTCGCCGCGGACACCGGACTCCCGGTGGACGTGCTCGACGGTCTGGCCGAGTACGACCGGGACTTCCCGGGTTACCTCCCCATCGAGGAGGCGCGCGAGAAGTTCCCCGCCGAGTTCGAGCGCATCAAGGCCGGGCATCTGCCGAGCGCGGTGGACGCCGACGCCTTCCGCCGACGGGTGTTCGACGACATCGCCTCGGTGGTGCGGGACGCGGAGCCGGAGGACACGGTCGCGGTTTTCGCCCACGGCGGGGTGATCAACGTCCACCTGCAGGATCTGCTCGGCACCGCCATGCCTCTGACCTTCCCGATCGACTACGTCTCGGTCACGCGAATACTGTTCTCGCGCAGCGGCAGACGTACGGTAGCGTCGGTGAACGAGACTCAGCACGTGTGGGATCTGCTCCCCCGGAACCGGGCGCGATCCTCACCGACTTCTTAATCGCGCAGGTCACCGGGCATTACGGGCACGATCGGTGCTCGGCACGGTCCGTCGAGCGCGTCGGCACCGGTTAGCCTGAGCAGTATCATGACTTCTCCCTCAGCACACGGTGCCCCGCGTTCGGGTCTCGTCGCCACGTTGTCGCGGCCCGTGATCGTCGTTCTCGTGATCGCCCTCCCCCTGCTCCTGGCCGGCCTCTACGCGTCGTTCAGCGGGAACGACGTCGTTCCCCTGGCCTCGCAGAGCAGTTCCGAGACCACCACCTCGGCAGACGGTTCCGAGGGCACGGACGGCGGCACCTCCGCCGCGGGAGACCCGCTGGCGAAGACGCGCTCGGCTCTCACCCAGACGCAGTTGCCCCTGAGCCTGCTCAGCGGTGGACTCACTCAGCTGACCGACGCGGCGCCGCAGCTCACCGACGGAGTCACCCAGCTCTCCGACGGCCTCGGGCAGGCGCGCTCCGGGTCCCAGCAGCTCGCGGACGGCAACTCTCAGCTGGCCGGCGGACTCGTGCAGCTGCAGGGCGGAGTGGGCCAGCTCGGTGACGGCGCCGTGCAGATCAGCGGCGGCGTGAACCAGCTGACGACGCCCCTGCTGGCGCTCGGCGAGAAGCAGGCTCAGGTCACCTCGTCCATCGCGGACGTCGCGAACCGCATCGAGGTGCTGAACAACCCGATCACCACCGACGCGGCACGGCAGCTGCGTGAGCTCATCGACACGCTGAACGCGCAGGGCATCGGCCCCGACACCGTCTCCCAGATCAACCAGCTGCGCGACGGCGCCGCCCTGCTCGCGTTCCAGCTCGACGATCCGTCCAGTGAGTTCGTCACCGGCGTGAACACCGCCGTCGACGGCAGCGCGCTGCTCTCCACGGGCGCCGGCCAGCTGAACGACGGCATCATCCAGCTCGACGACGGTGGCAAGCAGCTGAAGGCGGGCACCGACCAGATCACGACCGGCATCGAGCCGATCGGCGGCGTCGTCAGCAGCCTGCAGACCAACGTGAAGACCGCGCAGACCTCGCTGCCCGCGGCCAACGCAGTAGCGGCGACCACGACAACCGACGAGAACGGTCAGACGCAGACCACCCTCGTCGTGCAGGGAAGCACCCCGTCGAACTACTACCTGATCGCGGCACTGGTGGCCGTGGCCGCGGCTGCCGCGGTGAGCCTGATGCGCCTGCTGACGCGTCGGGACCGCGTGGCGCGCATCGCACCCGTCCTCGGGGCCCTCGCGGTCACCGCAGCTGCGGGTATCGCCTACTGGTTCGTCGGCGACGGTCTCAGCTTCGGCTCGCTCCTCGGCGGCATCGTCTTCCTGTTCCTGGGTTCCGCGGCGTTCCTCGCCGCGGCGGGCGCCGTCCAGATGGCGTTCGGCCGTGCCGTCGGCCAGTCGATCAACCTGGTGCTGCTGCTCGTCCAGCTCGTCCTGGCAGGCGGAGCCCTGGTGGGGTCGCCCGACAGCTCCGTCTTCGGCAAGGCCGCGGCCTTCACGCCCGTCGGGTGGCTCGCCGCCGGACTCGAGCGCATCGCGGCGGACGCCATGGACTCGACCGGCTGGCTCGCCGTCCTCGTGATGGTCGCCCTGCTCGCGGTGTCCGGTCTCGTCTACTCGCTCGTCGCCCGGTCCGACCCGGAGGACGACCGCGCGGCCTACCGGGACGAACCGCGCCTCGCCTGACTCAGGCGGGCGTCAACGGATGGATCGCCAGGGCGCCCAGCTTGGCGCCGTGGCGACCCATGACGTCGGCCATGTGCGGTGACGCCATGTGCCCGTCGAGGGCCGCCTGGTCCCGCCACACCTCGACGGTGACGATGGTGTCGGGCGCCGCGTTCGAGGTGTAGACGTCGTACTCCAGGCAGCCGTCCTCCTCGCGCGTGAGAACGGCGAACTGCCGCATCGCCTCCAGCACCTCGTCGAAGCCGTCCGTCACCGGAATGGTGGCCACCACGTGCAGATCACTCATCGTCGTTCTCGTCTCGCTCGTTCGTCATCGGTCCACCCGAACGTACGGCGAGGAGCGGCGGCGGGCGTCGGTTATCGCCCGACTGCCCGCTGACGACTCAGCCCTGGAACCCCTCGTCGTTCTCGAAGGCCGTGACGACGGCCGCCAGATCGTCGGCGCCGTGCCCCGCGACGCTCGCGTCCACGTACGCACTGCGCACGGCCTGCAGCAGGCGGGAGGTGCGCGGATCCACCGCATCGATCATCAGGTCGACGTCCTTGACCACGCCGTCGATCCCGAACGACGGGGTGAAGTCGCGCTCGATCATCGAGCGGCCCTTCATCTGTGTGTACGGCGCGTTGATCGGACCACCGTCGAGCGCCTCGAGGACGAGCGAGGGCTCCAGGCCCAGTTCCGACGCCATCGCGAGGGACTGCGCCGTGGCCGCCGTGAGCGTGGACACCATCGCGTTGCACGCCAGTTTGAGCGCACTCGCCCGGCCGGGTTCCGTCCCCGCGTTCACGATCTTCACCGTCATCGACTCGAGCACCGGGCGCACCGACTCGAGCGCCTCGGCGCGTCCGGAGGCCAGCGCCGTGAGCTTTCCCGACTCCGCCGGCTCCTTGGTCCCCAGCATCGGGCAGTCGAGAAAGGCGACCCCGTGGTGCTGCGCCAGATCGGCCAGCCGTCGGGCGCCGGCCGGACCGACGGTCGCGGACTGGACCCACACGGCGCCGTCCTTCACCGCGGACAGGAAGGTGGTGGCCGTGTCCGCGGTGGCCGACTCGTCGTAGAGCATCGTGACGATCACGTCGGCGTCGGCGACGCAGGCCGCCGGATCGTCCGCGACGGTCGCCCCCTGGTCCTTCAGCGGCGCCGCGCGATCGGCGTTGCGGTTCCACACCGTCACCTCGTGGTCGCCGCGGAGCAGAGACCCCGCCATGCCCGCGCCCATCGTTCCGGTTCCCAGTACTGCCACCCGCATGTTCGTTCCCTCTCACCGGCTGGAGCGGATTCTTTTCCGACCCGCTCCGTGTGTTGCAATGCAGGGTGTTCCCCTCACGGAGCACCACCACACGCACTCTCGAACGGATCACGCATGACCAGCACCGACACGCCCGCCACCGAAAGGGCGGGGCGTCGCGAGTGGTGGGGTCTCGCCGTCCTCGTCGTCCCCATCGTCCTCGTCTCGATGGACATGTCGGTCCTGTACCTCGCCCTGCCCTCGCTGACCGAGGATCTCCAGCCGAGCAGCTCGCAGCAGCTGTGGATCCTCGACATCTACAGCTTCATGCTCGCCGGCCTACTGGTCACGATGGGCTCGCTCGGCGACCGCATCGGCACCCGTCGGCTGCTCATGATCGGGTCGCTCGTCTTCGGCATCGCGTCCGTCGCCGCCGCCTTCTCGCACACCCCGGAGGCCCTCATCGCGTCGCGGGTGCTTCTCGGGATCGGCGGCGCCACCCTCGCGCCGTCGACACTGTCGTTGCTGCGCAAGCTCTTCGTCGACCCCGTGCAGCGCGGTGTCGCCATCGGAATCTGGACGGCCGGATTCGCCGGCGGTGGCTCGTTCGGCCCGGTCATCGCGGGCGCGCTGCTCGAGTACTTCTGGTGGGGCTCGGTGTTCCTCATCAACATCCCGATCATGGTGGTCCTGCTGATCGCCGCGCCGGTGATGCTGCCCGAGGCGAAGAACCCGAACCCCGGCCGCTTCGACCTGCCCGCCGTCGGCGCCTCGATCGTCGCGATGCTCGGTATCGTCTACGCGCTCAAGCACGCCGCGCAGAACGGCCTCGACTGGCAGGTGGCCGCCGCGCTCGCGGTGGGGCTCCTGGTCGGCTGGTGGTTCGTGCGACGTCAACGCGCGAGCACGCACCCCGTCATCGAGTTCGATCTGTTCCGCACCCCGGCGTTCTCCGTCGCGGTGATCGTCATCCTCGTGTCGGTCTTCATCATCACGGGCTTCAATCTGATGCTGTCGCAGTATCTTCAGCTCGTCATGGGGCTCGGCACCCTCGAGGCGGGACTGTGGTCGCTGATCCCGGCGATCGCGACGGCCACCGCCTCACTGACGGCCCCCCTGATCATGAAGCGCCGCCCGCCGGCCGTCATCCTCGTCGGCGCCATCTCCGTCATGTTCGTCGGTGCCGTCGTGATCGGTGCGGTGGCCCTCCCCTCGGACGTCGGGTCGGGCGCCACGCTCGCGATCCTGCTGTGCGGCATGGTGATCGCTGCGTTCGGTGTGGGTACCGGCACGACGTTCGGCTCGGATCGGGTGCTCGCCACCGCGGCACCGGAGAAGGCGGGCGCGGCCGGTGCCGTGTCGGAGACGGGCGCGGAACTCGGTGGGGCACTGGGCATCGCCGTGCTCGGCTCCATCAGCGTGGCCACGTACCGCCTGGTGCTGGGGCCCGCCGACACGTCCGGAGACGGCACGCTCGCCGGCACCCTGGCCGAAGCCGGCCGGATGTCACCCGACGTCGGGCCCGACCTCGCGTCCCGCGCCCGCGAGGCGTACGTGGACGGCATCGTCGCCGCGTCCGGGGCCACGCTCGTCACGCTGCTGATCGCCGGCAGCGCGGCCGCCGTCCTGTTCCGTCGAGCGCGCTGACGCACCGACTCCCGACACAGAACACCCCCTGCAGCAGGCTGCAGGGGGTGTTCTGTTCGTACCGGGGGTGTGGGCTCGCTACCGCTGGGGCGCCTGGGTGGGCACGATCGGCGCGGGCAGCGCCGTCTTTCCCATGAGGAACGAATCGACCGCGGACGCGCAGGAGCGGCCCTCGGCGATGGCCCACACGATGAGCGACTGACCGCGGCCCATGTCGCCCGCCACGAAGACGCCGTCGACGTTGGTGTTCCACTTGTCGGTCCGCGACACGTTGCCACGCTCGTTGAGGTTCACCCCGAGATCGGTGAGCAGGCCCGGCTTCTCGGGTCCGGTGAAGCCCATCGCGAGGAACACGATGTCGGCCTCGAGGTGGAAGTCCGACCCCTCGACCTTGGCGAAGCGACCGTCCTTGAACTCGACCTCGTGCGCGTCGAGTCCGGTGACCATGCCGTTCTCGCCCGTGAAGCGCTCCGTGTTGACGGAGAAGACGCGCTCGCCGCCCTCCTCGTGAGCCGAGGACACGCGGTAGACCAGCGGGTACGTCGGCCACGGGGTGGATCCGGCGCGCTCCTCCGGCGGGCGGGGCATGATCTCGAACTGGTGGACGCTGGCCGCGCCCTGACGGTGCGACGTGCCGAGGCAGTCCGCGCCGGTGTCGCCGCCGCCGATGATGACGACCTTCTTGCCCTTCGCCGTGATGGGCGGCTGGCCGTACTGGTCGACGACGTCGTCGCCGAGCTGAACACGGTTGGCCCAGGGCAGGAACTCCATCGCCTGATGGATGCCGCCGTACTCGCGGCCGGGGACCTCGAGGTCGCGGGCCTTGGTGGCACCGCCCGACAGGACGACCGAGTCGAACTCCTCGCGGAGCTCGTCCGCGGTGATGTCGACACCGACGTTGACACCGGTTCGGAAGATGGTGCCCTCGGCCTCCATCTGCGCCAACCGGCGATCGATGTGGCGCTTCTCCATCTTGAACTCGGGGATGCCGTAGCGCAGGAGTCCGCCGATGCGATCCGCTCGCTCGAACACGGTGACGGTGTGGCCGGCACGCGTGAGCTGCTGCGCTGCAGCGAGACCCGCGGGACCGGAACCGACGACGGCCACCTTCTTGCCGGTGAGGTACGTCGGGTAGACGGGCTGGACCCATCCCTCGTCGAAGGCGCGATCGATGATCTCGACCTCGACCTGCTTGATGGTCACCGGGTCCTGGTTGATGCCCAGGACGCACGACGCCTCACACGGAGCCGGGCACAGCCGGCCCGTGAACTCCGGGAAGTTGTTGGTGGCGTGCAACCGGTCGATGCTCTCGCGCCACCGGTCCTTGTACACCAGGTCGTTCCACTCGGGAATCAGATTCCCGAGCGGGCACCCGTTGTGGCAGAACGGAATGCCACAGTCCATGCACCGGCTGGCCTGGGTGCGGAGGGTGTCCGTGGAGAAGTCCTCGTACACCTCCTTCCAGTCCATCAGGCGCAGGTCGACGGGGCGCCGCGACGGGAGCTCCCGCGACGTGTTCTTCAGAAATCCTTGTGGATCACCCACGAGCTGCCTCCATGATCGCCTCGTCCACGTCCGCGCCGTTCTTCTCGGCCTCGGAGATCGCGAGCAGTACCTTCTTGTAGTCGCGGGGCATCACCTTCACGAAGTGATTGACCTGCTGCGACCAGTCCGCGAGGATGCGCTCGGCGACCTCGGACCCGGTCTCGTCACGATGCCGCGTGATCGCATCCTTGAGCCACGCGAACTCGTCACCCTGGAGCTCCTCGATGTCGACGAGCTCGGTGTTCAGGTTGTCCTCGAAGGTCGAGTTCGGGTCGAAGACGAACGCCACACCGCCGGACATGCCGGCACCGAAGTTGCGGCCGGTCTCGCCGAGAATGACGACCTTGCCACCGGTCATGTACTCGCACCCGTGGTCACCGACACCCTCGACCACCGCGACGGCGCCCGAGTTACGGACGGCGAACCGCTCACCGACGACACCGCGGATGAGCGCTTCACCCTCGGTGGCACCGAAGAGGATCACGTTGCCGGCGATGATGTTGTTCTCGGCGACGAAGCTCGAGTTGGCCTGGAGCGACGGGCGTACGACGATCCGCCCACCGGACAGACCCTTGCCGACGAAGTCGTTGGCGTCGCCCTGCAGTCGCAGCGTCATGCCCTTGGGCACGAACGCTCCGAAGCTGTTACCGGCCGATCCGGTGAAGGTGATGTCGATCGTGCCTTCCGGCAGACCGTCCTCGCCGTACGCCTTGGTGACCTCGTGGCCGAGCATCGTGCCCACGGTGCGGTTCACGTTGGTGATCCGCGTCGAGAACTCGACCTTCTCGCCCTTGTCCAGTGCCTCGCGGCTCTGCGCGATGAGTTGCTGGTCGAGAGCCTTGTCCAGTGCGTGGTCCTGCGTGCCGGTGCAGTAGAGATCCTGGTTCATGAACGCCGACTCCGCGACGTCCAGGATCGGCGACAGATCGAGCTTCGACGCCTTCCAGTGATCCTTCGCCGCGGTGGTGTCCAGCAGCGCGACCTGGCCGATGGCCTCGTCGAGCGTGCGGAAACCGAACTCCGCGAGGTACTCGCGGACCTCCTCGGCGATGTACAGGAAGAAGTTCTCGACGAACTCCGGCTGACCGGCGAACCGCTTGCGCAGCAGTGGGTTCTGCGTCGCCACGCCCACCGGGCAGGTGTCGAGGTGGCAGACGCGCATCATGATGCAGCCCGAGACCACCAGCGGCGCGGTGGCGAAGCCGAACTCCTCACCACCGAGCAACGCGGCGACCATGACGTCGCGACCGGTCTTGAGCTGACCGTCGACCTGCACGACGATGCGATCGCGAAGACCGTTGAGCAGCAACGTCTGCTGGGTCTCGGCCAGGCCGAGCTCCCATGGTGCGCCGGCGTGCTTGACCGACGTCAACGGGGTGGCGCCCGTGCCGCCGTCGTGGCCCGAGATGAGCACCACGTCCGCGTGCGCCTTGGAGACACCGGCGGCGACCGTACCGACACCGACCTCGGAGACGAGCTTCACGTGGATGCGCGCCGACGGGTTGGCGTTCTTCAGGTCGTGGATCAGCTGAGCCAGATCCTCGATCGAGTAGATGTCGTGGTGCGGGGGCGGCGAGATGAGGCCGACACCCGGCGTCGAGTGACGCACCTCGGCCACCCACGGGTACACCTTGTGCGCCGGAAGCTGGCCACCCTCACCGGGCTTGGCGCCCTGCGCCATCTTGATCTGGATGTCGGTGCAGTTGGTCAGGTAGTTCGACGTGACACCGAAACGACCCGACGCGACCTGTTTGATGGCCGACCGACGCCAGTCACCGTTCTCGTCGGGGAGGAAGCGTGCGGTGTCCTCGCCGCCCTCACCCGAGTTCGAGCGACCACCGAGGCGGTTCATCGCGATGGCCAGCGTCTCGTGCGCCTCTGCCGAGATGGAGCCGTAGCTCATCGCACCCGTGGAGAAACGCTTGACGATGTCGCGTGCCGACTCGACCTCGTCGATCGGGATCGGGGTGCGACCCTCGGTCTTGAAGCGGAACAGTCCGCGCAGCGACGCGAGCCGCTCGGACTGGTCGTCCACCATGCGGGTGTACTCCTTGAACACGGAGTACTGACCGGTGCGGGTGGCGTGCTGGAGCTTGAACACCGTGTCCGGGTTGAACAGGTGGTACTCGCCCTCGCGGCGCCACTGGTACTCGCCGCCCGTCTCGAGCTCGCGGTGCGCGCGCTCGAACTTGTTGTCCAGGTACGCGACTCCGTGACGCACCGCGACGTCGGCCGCGATCTGGTCGAGGTCAATGCCGCCGAGCGGCGACTGCACGCCGTAGAAGTACTCGTCGACCAGTGCCTGCGACAGGCCGATGACCTGGAACAGCTGGGCGCCGGTGTACGAGGCGAGCGTCGAGATGCCCATCTTCGACATCACCTTCAGCACACCCTTGCCGGCGGCCTTGATGTAGTTCTTGACGGCGCTGTCGTAGTCGATGCCCTGCAGGGTGTCGCGATCGATCATGTCCTCGATCGACTCGAACGCCATGTAGGGGTTGACCGCTGCAGCACCGAAGCCGACGAGGGTGGCCATGTGGTGGACCTCGCGGGCGTCACCGGCCTCGACGATCAGCCCCACCTTGGTGCGGGTCTTCTCCCGGACGAGGTGGTGATGCACGGCCGAGGTCAGCAGCAGCGACGGGATCGGTGCCAGCCGTTCGCTCGACTCGCGGTCGGACAGGATGACGATGCGCGCGCCGCCGTCGATCGCCGCGGAGACCTGCGAACGAATGATCTCGAGCGAACGACGTAGTCCCTCACCGCCTTCGGCGACCGGGTAGAGGCCGCGGACCACCACGGAGCGCAGTCCGTCCTGGGTGCCGTCGTCGTTGATGTGGACCAGCTTGGCCAGCTCGTCGTTGTGCAGGATCGGCGACTTCAGCACGATCTGCCGGCATGCTTCGGCACTGGGCTGCAGGAGATCCCGCTCGGGACCGATGGTGCCGCCGAGGCTGGTGACCACCTCTTCCCGGATGGCGTCCAGGGGCGGATTCGTCACCTGGGCGAACAGCTGGGAGAAGTAGTCGAACAGCATGCGCGGGCGGTTCGAGAGCACGGCGACGGGCGTGTCGGTGCCCATGGACCCGATGGCCTCGGCGCCGGCCTTGGCCATGGGAGCGACCAGCATGGTCAGTTCCTCGGTGGTGTAGCCGAAGATCTGCTGACGGATCAGCACACGGTCGTGCGTCATGTGGACGTGCGGGCGCTCGGGCAGGTCGTCGATCTCGACGAGGCCCTCGTCGAGCCACTCTTGGTAGGGGTGCTCGGCGGCGAGCTCGTCCTTGATCTCGTCGTCGCTGACGATGCGGCCCTGCGCGGTGTCCACCAGGAACATGCGGCCGGGCTGCAGGCGGACCTTACGCACGATCTTCGACGGCTCGATGTCGAGGACGCCGACCTCGGACGCCATGATGACCAGGCCGTCCTCGGTGACCCAGAGACGGCTCGGACGCAGGCCGTTGCGGTCGAGGACCGCGCCGATGACGGTGCCGTCGGTGAAGCACACCGACGCCGGTCCGTCCCACGGCTCCATCAGAGTCGAGTGGTACTGGTAGAACGCCCGGCGAGCCGGGGCCATCTTGTCGTGGTGCTCCCACGCCTCGGGGATCATCATCAGCACGGCGTGCGGCAGGCTGCGACCGCCGAGGTGCAGGAACTCCAGCACCTCGTCGAAGCGCGCGGTGTCCGACGCTCCGTGCGTGTTCACCGGGAAGATCTTCTCGAGCTTCTCCGGGCCACCGAAGACGTCCGACTCGATGAGGGCCTCGCGGGCACGCATCCAGTTCTCGTTGCCGGTGACGGTGTTGATCTCACCGTTGTGCGCGACACGGCGGAACGGGTGTGCGAGCGGCCAGGAGGGGAACGTGTTGGTGGAGAAGCGCGAGTGCACCAGACCGAGGGCACTGACGACGCGCTCGTCCTGCAGATCGAGGTAGAAGCCTCGCAGCTGCGGCGTCGTGAGCATGCCCTTGTAGACGATGGTCGACGGCGACAGCGACGGGAAGTACACGGACTCGCGTCCCGGACCGTCCTTGCCGGGGCCTTCGAGGCCGAGTTCGTGCTCGACGCGCTTGCGCACGACGAACGCGCGGCGCTCGAGATCGATGCCGGACAGTGCACGGTCGGGAGCGGCGACGAACAGCTGGCGGAACGTCGGCATGGCGTCGCGCGCCAGCGCGCCCAGGGAGGCGTCGTCCGTCTCGATGTCGCGCCAGCCGAGAACCTCGAGGCCCTCCTCGGTCACGACACGCTCGACCCCGGCGACAGCCTCGGCGGACGCGGCGCGCGCCTGCGGGAGGAACGCGATACCGGTGGCATAGGAACCCTCGGGCGGCAGATCGAAGTCGACCACGGCGCGGTAGAACGCGTCGGGGACCTGGATCAGGATGCCGGCACCGTCACCCGTGTTGGGCTCGGCACCCGCAGCGCCGCGGTGTTCGAGATTGATCAGCGCCGTGATCGCCTTGTCGACGATGTCGCGGCTCCGTCGGCCGTGCATGTCGACCACGAACGCGACACCGCAGGAGTCGTGTTCGTTGGCGGGATCGTAGAGGCCGCGCGCTGATGGGTACCGGTGTCCGGGAAGCTGCATGTGTCTTGCCTAACTGACGAGTCGAGCCAAGATCCGCGAGAGCGCGGCCACGTCCGAGATTCGACGCGAGCCACCGCGGGGCGATGCGAGAGCGGGTTCGCCGTTGAACACGCACTCCGATGGGGCTCCGGCCACTCTCGGACAACGATCCGTTCCGAGGTGGTGACCGAGTGTTTTCGGGCAGGGGCGATCCTTGTGGGTCGACCCCGCAGCTGAACGATAAGTCAGGAACCGGTCGAATTCACAAATCAGGGCATCCTCATTCGGGCCTGACCTGGTCGTTCCCCCGGCGGTGTGGGTGTGTGCGCGACGTTGCGCGGTACCTCGGCGTTCGTTCACGAGAATACTCCGGGAGCGCACGAGCTCGACGTCGGAGATCTCACACCGAGACGTACGTCCGATGAAAGACTACTGGCCGTAGCGATTTCTCGGCTACGGCCAGTGTGGTGGGCGAAGGGGGACTTGAACCCCCACGTCCCGAAGGACACTGGCACCTGAAGCCAGCGCGTCTGCCATTCCGCCACTCGCCCGAGCGACGGGACGAGATTAACACGACCCGTCACTCGGGCAGAAATCCATACCGTCGGTCCGGGTTTCCGGTCCCGAGGCGGGGCCGGGAACCGGTTCCGGGCGTATAGCATGGATCGGTAGTCGCACGACGGAAGGACACGCGAGGCCGCACGGCCTGCGCGGACGTCGGCGGCGTGGACGCCTCGGGGACGGTTCCAGCATCATGAGTCTCCGACGCACGGACGCAGTACCGATGTGAGACGCAGTACCGACGAAGACGGAGAAGGAGGGTGTCGTGGGAGTGGTTCAGCGATTCGAGAGAAAGCTGCAGAGTGCTGTCGGTGACGCCTTCGCTCGCGTCTTCGGTGGCGGTGTGGTGCCGCAGGAGGTCGAGGCGGCCCTCCAGCAGGAGGCCACCATGTCGGTCCGCACGCTGGACGGCGGACATCTGCTGGCACCCAACGCCTACGTCATCACCATCAGCCCGTCGGATCACGACAGGCTCGCGTCCGACCACGACCTCACCACTCGCGCCTTCTCACGCCATCTCCAGGACTTCATCACCGACCAGGGATGGCAGACGTACGGGCGCGTGGTGGTCCGCTTCGAACCGTCCACCACACTGCACACGGGACAGTTCCGCACGTCGGGAACAGTCGATCCCGACGCGTCACCCCAGCAGAGCGCTCCACCTCACCAGTCCACTGCACAAGACCGACCGTCGTCGACATCAGGAGCCGGCCCCATGACCCAGAACTCAGGGACTCAGAACCAGGGCGACGAGCCCGACCGCGACAACGATCGGCCCGCATCGGGCGTCGCCGCCCGTGCCCCTCGCAACGGCAGCGCGTACCCGTCCGAGGCGTACGACCCCGAGGCGTCGGGCCGCGTCGACCCGGCGGCGGAGAACCGGGTGCGCCCGCCCCGCGCGTACGGCGACTCCGAGCAGGACGCCCGCGGCTACGGCCGCCCGCCCGCCGGTCAGGAGCAGGGCGGATACGGACGCGCACCGTACGGACAGGGTCACGATCAGCAGGGCTACGGCCAGGCCGGGTACGACCAGCAGGGCTACGGCCAGGCCGGATACGACCAGCAGGGTCACGAGCAGGGCGGCTACGACCAGGGATACGGACGCCAGCCGCAGAACCGCGCCCCTTACGACTCGCGTGCCTACGGCCAGCAGCCTCCCACTCAGCAGCCGTACGACCGCCAGGCCTACGGACAGCCGGCGGCGGATCCGCGCGGTCACGGCCGTCCTCAGTACGACCAGGGTGGACCCGATCCCCGCGCCTACGGCCAGCAGGGCTACGACCAGGGCGGCTATGACCAGCGCGGGTACGACCAGGGCGGCTATGACCAGCGCGGCTACGACCAGGGTGGTTACGACCAGCGCGGGTACGACCAGGGTGGGTACGACCAGCGCGGCTACGACCAGGGCGGCTACGACCAGCACGGTCAGGACCAGCACGGTCAGGACCGTCAGCAGGCGTACGGCGACTACGACCAGCGCGGCTACGACCAGGGCGGCCAGGCCGCACAGCCGCGGTCGTACGGCGCCGCGGCGGCGTACGACCAGCCGGCCACACAGGGCTACCAGCAGGTCGCGGACGGGGACGACTACGACCGGCCGGCCGCGTCCCGCGGGCTCGCCGCCACCCTGCAGCTCGAGGACGGCAGCGGCCGTCACTACCAGCTGCGCGAGGGCGGCAACGTCGTCGGTCGCGGCCAGGAGGCCCAGTTCCGGCTCCCCGACACCGGCGTCTCGCGTCGGCACTTCGAGATCCGCTGGGACGGCCGGGTGGCCATGCTGTCCGACCTGGGTTCCACCAACGGCACGACCGTGAACGGTGCACCGGTCCAGGACTGGCAGCTGGCCGACGGCGACATCGTCCGCGCCGGACATTCGGAGATCCTCGTCCGCATCGTCTGACACGACCGGACCGGCGACGGGTGCGGCGGCCGACACCGGCCGTCGGCGCCTGCCCTTATGATGCTCCGAGACGGGACGTCCCCGGGCGACCGAGAAAGCCGTGACCCGGCTTCTGGTGACACGAGGAGGTGACACGCTGTGCAGGGATTGATTCTGCAGCTCACTCGAGCTGGCTTCCTCCTGATCCTGTGGTTGTTCGTCTGGGCAGTGCTGCGCACCCTGCGGTCGGACATCTATGCGGCCTCCGGGCTGCGGGTGGCACCGCGCTCCCGCACGTCACCGGTGTCGCTGCAGGGCCGCAAGGCGAAGGTGGCCAAGCAGCTGGTGGTCACGCAGGGTTCGCTGGCCGGTACCCGCATCACGCTCGGGTCGCAGCCGGTCCTCATGGGTCGGGCGGACGACTCGACGTTGGTCCTCACCGACGACTACGCGTCCACGCGCCACGCACGGCTGTCTCCTCGCGGGGGTGACTGGTACGTCGAGGATCTCGGTTCGACCAACGGCACCTACCTCGACCGGGCCAAGGTCACGACGGCGGTGCGCGTCCCGCTGGGCACGCCCGTCCGCGTCGGCAAGACCGTGATCGAGCTGCGCCCGTGACACTGGTTCTCCGCTACGCCGCGCGCAGCGATCGCGGTCTCGTGCGATCCAACAACGAGGACTCGGTCTACGCCGGTGCGCGCCTGCTCGCTCTCGCCGACGGCATGGGAGGGCACGCCGCCGGTGAGGTCGCGTCCCAGCTCATGATCGCGGCGCTCGCCCACCTCGACGACGACGAGCCGGGAGACGATCTCCTGGGCAAGCTCGAACGGGCGACGCGCGAGGGCAACGCCACCATCGCCGAGCAGGTCGAGGAGGATCCCGAGCTCGACGGCATGGGCACGACCCTGACGGCGATCCTGTTCGGCGGCAGAAAGATCGGGCTCGTCCACATCGGCGACTCGCGTGCCTACCTGCTGCGCGACGACGAGCTGACGCAGATCACCCGAGACGACACGTTCGTCCAGTCCCTGGTCGACGAGGGCCGGATCACGGCCGAGCAGGCGCACTCGCACCCGCAGCGGTCGCTCATCATGCGCGCGCTCACCGGTAACGAGATCGAGCCGACGCTCACGGTGCGGGAGGCCCGCGCCGGGGATCGGTATCTCCTGTGCTCGGACGGCCTGTCCGACGTCGTCAGCAGCGAGACCATCGCCGACACGCTCCGCGAGGGCGAGAACGACGAGTGCGCCGATCGGCTCATCGAGCTGGCGCTGCGCAGCGGTGGCCCCGACAACGTCACCGTCGTCGTCGCCGACGTCATCGATCTGGACTACGGCCAGTCGCACCCCATTCTCGCCGGAGCCGCGTCGATGTCCGACGAGGAGGACGCGCCGCCGCCGAACACGGCAGCCGGCCGCGCCGCCGCCATGCGGCCGCCCCGCACCACCCCGAAACGTGTCGTGACACCACCGCCCGTGCCGGAGAAGAAGTCGCACAAGCTCCGGTGGTCACTCGCCGGCCTCGGCGTGGTCGCCCTTCTCGTCGTCGGTCTCGTCGTGGGATGGCAACTGCTGCAACGTAACTACTACGTCGGAACCGACGACGGTCGCGTGGTCGTGATGCGCGGTGTCTCCGGTTCGGTGCTCGGCTTCTCGCTGCAGGAGGTCGATCTGGTCGGCTGCGTACGCGACGGGGCCACGGCCACCGAGGACGCGACGGTCGAGCTGCGCGCTCCCGGCGACGCCGACTGCACGATCCTGGGTGTCGACGATCTCCAGCCCTCGGCACGCGAACAGGTGCGCTCGGGTCTGCCGTCGGGCACCCTCGACGACGCGCGCACCCAGGTGGCGCGACTTGCGTCCGGTGACCTGCTGCCCCCGTGCACGCCGCCGGCGAGCGCAACCACCACGCCGAGCGCCACCCCCGAGGCCACGCCTGCTCCCACGGCCGCACCGCCCGCTCCGGACCCGGCGGTGCCCGTCGATCCGGCGGCTCCCGTGACCACCACGATCGAGCCCACCCCGGCACCGACGCCGACGCTGGTGGCGGGCCAGACCTGCAGGACGGGTTCGTGATGTCCGCTCCGAACCTGCCGACCCCGAATCGGCCCACCCCCAGCCAGTCG
>NZ_JABUEE010000015.1:0-44536 GCF_019836105.1 Rhodococcus sp. BP-316
GGCTTTGTTGCCGGCGTAGGTGAGGGCGTCGAGGACGGTGATCTCGATGTCGGGGCGGGTGCGGGCGGTCAGGTGCACGAAGTTCGCGCCGATGAACCCGGCGCCGCCGGTCACGAGCATTCTCATGGGCGGCACTTTACGTGGGAGAGCGGCGCGAAGCGCAGTCTGAAAGACTCGACCATCATGCGAGGAATCATTCTGGCCGGTGGCACGGGGTCGCGGCTGCATCCGATCACTCAGGGCGTGAGCAAGCAGTTGGTGCCCGTCTACGACAAGCCGATGATCTACTACCCGCTGACCACGCTGATGCTCGCCGGGATCCGCGACATCCTGATCATCACCACCGCGCAGGACGCCGAGCAGTTCCAGCGGCTGCTCGGTGACGGCTCCCAGTTCGGCATCTCGCTGACCTACAAGGTGCAACACGAACCCAACGGCCTCGCGCAGGCGTTCGTGCTGGGTGCCGAGCACATCGGCACCGAGGGCGCCGCGCTGGTGCTGGGGGACAACATCTTCTACGGCCCCGGCCTGGGAACGCAGCTGAGCCGGTTCGGGGACATCGACGGCGGCGCGGTGTTCGCCTACGAGGTCTCCGATCCCACCGCGTACGGGGTCATCGAATTCGACGAGAGCGGCACCGCCCTGTCCTTGGAGGAGAAGCCGACGCACCCGCGGTCGAACTACGCGGTGCCGGGGCTGTACTTCTACGACAACGACGTCATCGCCATCGCCCGCGACCTCGCCCCCTCCGCTCGCGGGGAGTACGAGATCACCGACGTCAACCGCCACTACCTCGAGGCGGGGACCCTGCAGGTGCAGGTGCTGCCCCGCGGCACCGCGTGGCTCGACACCGGCACCTTCGAATCGCTCCTCGACGCCTCCAACTACGTGCGCACCATCGAACAGCGCCAAGGCCTCAAGATCGGCGCCCCCGAGGAGGTGGCGTGGCGACGCGGGTTCATCACCGACGACGACCTGCGCGCCCGCGCGCAGACACTGCTCAAGTCCGGATACGGGGCATACCTGCTGGACCTGCTCGAGAGAGGACACCGACCGTGAGCTTCCGCGAACTGCGCGTCCCCGGGGCGTTCGAATTCACTCCCCGCCAGTTCGGCGACGACCGCGGGGTGTTCTTCGAATGGCACAAGGACTCCGCCTTCACCGCCGCCGTCGGCCACCCCCTCGAGTTGCTGCAGGCCAACTGCTCGGTCTCCGCCGCCGGGGTGCTCCGCGGGATTCACGTCACCGTCGACCCACCCGGGCAGGCCAAGTACGTCACCTGCACCCGAGGCGCGTTCCTCGACGTCGTGGTCGACCTCCGCAAGGACTCACCGACGTACGGCACCTGGGACTCGGTGCTCATCGACGACGTCGACCGCCGCGCGGTGTACCTGCCCGTCGGGCTCGGGCACGCGATCCTCTCCCTCGAGGACCACTCCACGGTGATGTACCTGTGCAGCCTCGAGTACACCCCCGGAGCGGACCGCGACATCCACCCGCTCGACCCCGACCTCGCCATCGACTGGCCCACCCACGGCCGCGACGGCACACCTCTGACCTACCAACTCTCCGACAAGGACGCCGCGGCACCCGCCTTCAAGGACTGGGCCTAGCGCAACTTGAAGATCACCGCTCGCTGGACCACGAAGTTGATCACCGTCGCGGTGCCCTGCGCGATGACGAACGCCGCGGCGCTGTAGAGGATCGTCTCGGGCCACAGGTGCCCGAACAGCGTGTACAGCACGTTCTGAACACCGAACGTCGCCGCGTACAGGACGACGACGGCCACGAACCGCGCCCGCGACGGCGGTGCCGCGAACGTCCAGCGCCGGTTGATCAGGTACGCGACGGTGGTGCCCACGACGAATCCCGCGGCCTTGGCCAGCGAGAGTTGCACGTCCAGGCCGTACTGCAGCGCGATGGTGATGGAGAAGTCGACGACAGCCGACAGCACCCCGGTGACGAGGAACCGGACGATCTGGGTACGCAGATCCAGCGCGTCGTCGGCGGTGTTCTCCGTGACGGGGATCTCGACGGGCAGAGGAAGGCGCTGGTGATCGTCTGATGACACAGAGCGTCAGCGTACTGGCCCTCTCACTGCCTGTAACCTGACGAACGATGTCCATCACCGAATTGCCACCCACCAGTGCGCGCACCCTCACCGGGTGGGCACGTACCTCGCCCACCACGGCGCAGGTGCTGACCACGTCCGATCCCGAGATCGTGGCCGCCGCCGTCCTCCAGGTCGCGGAGCAGAACGAGAGCAAGCCGTCCCATCTGCGGCGCGGCGTCATCGCCCGCGGACTCGGCCGTTCGTACGGTGACAACGCGCAGAACGGCGGCGGGCTCGTCGTCGACATGAGCGCACTGAACCGCATCCACTCGATGGACGCGGAGACGCACATCGTCGATGTGGACGGTGGAGTGAGCCTGGACCAGCTGATGCGTGCGGCACTGCCGTTCGGGTTGTGGGTCCCCGTGCTCCCCGGCACTCGTCAGGTGACCATCGGCGGCGCCATCGGGTGTGACATCCACGGCAAGAACCATCACAGCGCCGGCAGCTTCGGCAATCACGTGCGCTCGATGGAGCTGCTGCTCGCGGACGGCACAGTCCGCCACATCACGCCCGACGGCGACGACGCGCCGCTGTTCTGGGCCACGGTGGGCGGAAACGGCCTGACCGGCATCATCCTGCGGGCGACCATCGAGATGACGCCGACCGAGACCGCGTACTTCATCGCCGACGGCGACGTGACGGCGAGCCTCGACGAGACCATCGCGATCCACAGCGACGGCAGCGAGAGCCGATACGACTACTCGAGCGCCTGGTTCGACGCCATCTCGGGTCCGCCGAAGCTGGGACGTGCGGCGCTGTCGCGCGGATCGCTCGCGACCCTGGACCAGCTGCCGGCGAAGCTGCAGAAGGATCCGCTGCGCTTCAGCGCGAAGCCGCTGCTGACCTTCCCCGACGTGTTCCCCAACGGCCTCGCGAACAAGTACACGTTCGGACCCATCGGCGAGCTCTGGTACCGCAAGTCGGGTACCTACCGCGGCAAGGTGCAGAACCTGACGCAGTTCTATCACCCGCTCGACATGTTCGGGGAGTGGAACAGGGCCTACGGCCCGGCCGGATTCCTGCAGTACCAGTTCGTGGTGCCGCCGCAGGCCGTCGGCGAGTTCAAGAAGATCATTCACGACATCCAGCGCTCGGGGCACTACTCGTTCCTCAACGTCTTCAAGCTCTTCGGGCCGGGAAACCAAGCGCCACTGAGCTTCCCGATCGAGGGCTGGAACGTCTGCGTCGACTTCCCGATCAAGGAGGGTCTCGGCGCGTTCGTCGCGGACCTCGACCGGCGGGTGCTCGAGTTCGGCGGACGGCTCTACACAGCCAAGGACTCCCGGACGTCCGCGGACACGTTCCACGCGATGTACCCGCGCATCGACGAGTGGATCGCCGTTCGGCGATCCGTCGACCCCACAGGCGTCTTCGCCTCGGATATGGCCAGAAGGTTGGAACTGCTGTGACGATCGATGCTGTGGGCGACCCGCAGACCATTCTCGTACTGGGTGGCACGAGCGAGATCGGCCTCGCGATCACCGAGGAGTACCTCTCGACGTCGTCGGCTCGCGTGATTCTCGCGGCGTTGCCCAACGATCCCCTGCGTGACGCGGCCGTCGCTCAGCTGACGGCCAAGGGCGCCAAGTCCGTGGAGGTCATCGACTTCGACGCGCTCGACACAGCGTCGCACCCGAAGGTCATCGACGAGGCCTGGTCGAAGGGCGACGTCGACGTCGCGATCGTGGCGTTCGCGGTGGACTTCGATCCGGAACTGCTGTGGCAGGACCAGAACAAGGCCGTGCTCACGGCCAACATCAACTACACCGCGTCGGTGTCGGTGGGTGTGCTCCTCGGCGAGAAGATGAAGGCGCAGGCCTTCGGTCGCATCATCGTCATGTCCTCCGTCGCGGGCGAGCGCGTGCGGCGCTCCAACTTCGTCTACGGCTCCACCAAGGCCGGACTCGACGGGTTCTACCTCGGTCTCGGGGAAGCCCTGCGCGAGTTCGGTCCTCGCGTCACCGTCATCCGTCCGGGCATGGTGCGCACCAAGTTCAGCGCGCACGTCAAGGAAGCGCCGCTGACGGTGGACAAGGAGGACATCGCCAAGCTGGCCGTGTCCGCGTCCCGCAAGGGCAAGGATCTGGTGTGGGCTCCGGGGCCCTTCCGTTTCGTCATGATGGCGCTGCGGCACGTCCCGCGTCCGATCTTCCGCAAACTCCCCATCTGAGCAGGGCCATGCCGAACAGAGTCATGCGGACGGCTCTGAGTACCAGCGCAGAGGCCGTCGCCGCGGCAGTCGTCGCGGCCGCGGTGGCGGCGGTCGGTCTGTACGCCTTCTCCCTGGTGCAGTGGCCGGCGTTCAACTCCTCCAACGTGACTCGCGCGGTCGCGACGGTCGGGCAGGTGGCTGCTCTCGCCGTGCTGGCCGCGTCGGTGGTGATGCTCCGGCTGCGCCGCTCCCCCCGTGTCGCGACCCTGCTGTCGTGGATCGGCCTCTCCGGATTCGTCACCGTCACACTCGGCATGCCGCTGGCCGCCACGAAGCTGTACCTGTTCGGCATCTCGGTGGATCAGGAGTTCCGCACCGAGTACCTCACTCGCCTCACCGACTCGCCGGCACTGGCCGACATGACCTACGCCGACCTCCCGCCGTACTACCCCGCGGGGTGGTTCTGGGTCGGCGGCCGGATCGCGGACGCGCTCGGTACGGCCGGGTGGGAGGCCTACAAGCCCTACGCCATCGCGTCCCTCGCCGTCGCCGCCGTGGTCTCGCTCGTGCTGTGGCGCAGTCTCGTTCGGGCGGACCTGGCAGTACTGGCCGCGCTCGGCGTGACGGCCCTGATGCTGGCCTACGGTTCACCCGAGGCCTACGGCGCCACGATCGCAGTCATGATCCCGCCCGTGCTGATCCTGGCGTGGGGTGCACTCCATCGCCCGGGGTCGACGCGCAGCGCAGGATGGGGAGCCGTCGTCGGCACCGGCCTGTTCCTCGGTGTCGCCGCGACGGTCTACACCCTCTATCTCGGTATCGCGGCCTTCACCGTCGTGCTCATGGCGGTGGTCGCGGCGGTCCTGCGCTATCGGGAGAACCGTTCCCTCGCAGTGCTGCTCGACCCGGCACTGCGCCTCGTCGTCATCGCAGGCATCTCCGGGCTGCTCGCGCTCACCGTCTGGGCGCCGTACCTGCTCGCGTCGCTGACGGGCAGCACGGCGGAGAGCGGAACCGCTCTGCACTACCTGCCGGAGTCCGGGTCCGAGCTGCCCTTCCCGATGGCGCAGTTCACCCTCACGGGCGCCCTGTGCCTCGTCGGTACTCTGTGGATCGTGGTGCGAGTCCGTGATTCTCGCCGTGCGCAGGCCCTGGGTCTCGGCGTCGTCGCCGTCTACGGGTGGTGCCTGCTGTCGATGCTCGCCACTGTCGCGGGTACCACCCTGCTCGGCTTCCGACTCGAGGCGGTGCTGGTGCTGATCCTCGGCGCCGCGGGCGTGTTCGGCTTCGTGGAGGGCGCTCGGGCGCTGTACCTGGTGGCGAGTGAGTCGCCCCGGGTCCGAACCGTCTCCGTCGCGGTCGGGATCGTCGGTGCCGTCGCCTTCGCCCAGGACATCCCCCACGTCCTGCAGAACGAGATCACGGTGGCGTACACGGACACCGACGGCGACGGAGTCCGTGCCGATCAGAGACCACCGAGCGCCGTGTCGTACTACGGCGAGGTCGACGCGGCACTCCAGGAGGCGCGGCCCGGTCCGCGGACCGACACGGTGTTGCTCACCTCGGACACGACGTTCCTCGCGTACCACCCGTATTTCGGGTTCCAGGGGCTGACGTCGCACTACGCGAACCCGCTCGCCGAGTTCGCCGCCCGCGCCGACGCCATCGAGTCGTGGAGCGATCTGCGCAGCAGCGACGAACTGATCGCCGCCCTCGATGCCCTGCCGTGGCGCGCCCCCGACGCGTTCCTCTTCCGTCGCGGCGCCGACGGTTACACGTTGCGTCTCGCGGAGGACGTGTACCCCAACGATCCGAACGTGCGCCGCTACACCGTCTCCTACCCCGAGTCGCTGTTCGACGACCCTCGGTTCGAGATCCGCGAGATCGGTCCGTTCGTCCTCGTCGTGCGCACGTGACCGCCCGCCGGGCGGACCTCCTCGCTGCCACCGTCTACACGCTGCTGTCCGTGCTGGTGCTGCACAACCAGTGGCAGCACCTGCAGTCGCAGTACCTCCGTTTCAGCGGCCAGGACCAGACCATGTGGGAGTGGTTCTTCGCCGTGACCGCCCGCTCGGTCACCCATCTCGACAACCCGTTCTTCTCCGACCTGCAGAATGCGCCCGACGGCGTGAACATGATGGCCAACACCGCGATGCTCGGCCTGTCGGTACCTCTGACACCGATCACTCTGGCCTTCGGACCGGCGGCCACGTTCACCCTCGCCCTGACGCTCGGGCTGGCGACCACCGCTTACGGGTGGTACTTCCTGTTCTCCCGCACCGTGATCCGGTCACGTGCGGCCGCGGGTCTCGGCGGGCTCCTCTGCGGGTTCGCGCCGGGCATGATCTCGCACGCCAACGCCCACCCCAACTTCGTCGTGCTGGGAGTCCTGCCGTTCATCCTGTATCTGCTCGTCCGCATGGCCGACGCGGAGAACACTCGCCGTCGCCGTCACGCCGTCGTCCTGGGTCTCCTGGTGGCGTGGCAGGTGATGCTCGGCGAGGAGCCGCTCCTCGTCTTCGCGGTCGCCGTCGCCCTGATCACGGTGCTGTACTGGGTGTTCCGGCCGCGCCGGATCGTCCCCATGGTCCGGCACGCGGCCCTGCCCGTGCTGGGTGCCGCACTGCTGACAGCGGTGCTCGTCGCGGTACCCCTGTGGTGGCAGTTCCGCGGGCGACAGCACTACAGCTACCTCGACCACAATCTGCCCGGGAACGATCTGGTGTCACTCTTCCGGTTCCCGCCCCAGTCGCTCTGGGGTGCAGCGTTTCCGATGGACGACGTCGCCCTGAACCCCACCGAGCAGAACGCGTACTTCGGCATCCCGCTGCTGCTTCTCGTCGTGGTCTCCGCCGTGGTGCTGCGCCGTCGTCCGATCGCGGTGGCCGCCTTCGTGTCGATCCTGATCCTCGGCGTCGCCTCGCTGGGCGTCGCCCTCGTGGTCGACGGGACGGAGACCGGCATCGCCCTGCCCGGCGAGTACCTCGACCGGATCCCGCTCCTGCAGTCCGTCCTCGAGACCCGGTTCGTACTGGCCGCGGTGCCGGCCATGGCGCTGCTGATCGCGATGGTCACCGATCACGTCCTGACCGCACCCGCGTCGCGCCGCGTCGCCGTGGTGTGGACGGGCGCTCTCGCCGTCGCACTCGTCCCCCTCGCACCGACACCGCTGCCGACGGCCGACCGGGGAGAGACCCCGTCGTTCCTGGCGGACGGGACGTGGCGGGAGTACGTCGACACCGACGACCCGGGATCGATCGTCACCGTGCCGGTCCCGAATCCCGGCACCGCCGCAGCGCTGCGCTGGCAGGTGGACACCGGGCTCGAGTACCGCATCGCCGGTGGCTACTTCGTCGGACCGAGCGGACAACCGGACGGGGAGGCGAAGTACGGCGCGATCGATCGACCCACCGCGAAGCTGCTCGGCACCGCGGGACGCACCGGCATCGTCCCGACACTGAACGACGATCAGCGACGCACGGCGCGAGAGGACCTCGCGTTCTGGGATGCCGACGTGGTGATGCTGCCCCCGACCGAGAACCAGGACGCACTGCGCGACACCGTCGACGATCTGCTGGGTCGCACCGCCACCGAGATCGACGGCACGTACGTGTGGGACGCCCGCTGACGGTCGCGGATTCTGGCGGGGCGGGTCTCGTCGCCTAGCATCGTGGCGTGCCGACAACCGCCGAGACGACGACCGAACCACCGGCCCCGGCGTCGAGACCGAGTCGATTCGCCTTCGGGAAGGCCGGAGGCCGGTCGGGACAGTTCGCCACCACGCGCATCGTCGCGATCGTCACGGGTCTGCTCGGTACCCTTCTGGCGATCCTCACCCCGCTCCTGCCCGTCGAGCAGGACGCCGCGTCCGTCACCTGGCCGCAGGACGGCTCGTTCACCAGCGTCGAGACGCCCCTCGTCTCGTACAACCCGCTCTCGCTGTCGGCCACCGTCCCGTGTTCCGTTCTCGCCGACGCCGCGCCGGGCAGCCTGGTGCTGTCCACCGTCGCGCCGCAGTCACCGGACGCCCGGCGCGTGGGCCTCGTGGTCACACGGACCGACGCCGGCGACGTCACCGTCGTGCTGCGCGACCAACTGCTGCTCTCGGTGCCCGCGGACACCGTGGCCGGTTGCGATGCGCTCACTCTCACCTCGACGCCGGAGAGCACCACCGCGGCGGTCGGCGATCTCACCGGCACGGCCCCGGGCGACGTGCGCCCCCAGACCGTCGGGGTGTTCAGCGACCTGACCGGATCCGCACCGGCCGACATGTCGGTACGCATCGACGTGGACTCCCGGTTCTCCTCCTCACCGTCGACGCTGAAACTGCTCGCGATCGTGCTGGGGTCGCTCCTGGTCATCGCGTCGCTGGTCGCACTGCACCGGCTCGACGACGCCGACGGCCGGCGCGCACGGCGGTTCTTCCCCCGGCACTGGCTCCGGGTCACCGGCGTGGATGCCGTGGTCGTGGGGACGCTGCTGCTGTGGCACGTCATCGGCGCCAACACCTCGGACGACGGATATCTGCTCAACATGGCGCGGGTCTCCGAGCACTCGGGATACATGGCCAACTACTACCGGTGGTTCGGCGTGCCCGAGGCGCCCTTCGGCATGCCGTACTACGACATGCTGGCCGCACTGGCCAAGGTGTCGACCGCCAGCCCGTGGATGCGCCTGCCCGCGCTGATCGCGGCCGTCCTGTGCTGGCTCGTCATCTCTCGGGAGGTCATCCCGCGCCTCGGTCGCGCGGTGCGCACCCGACCGGTGGCCGTGTGGACGGCCGGTCTGGTCTTCCTGGCCTTCTGGCTGCCCTACGACAACGGCCTGCGTCCCGAGCCGATCATCGCACTCGGCGCTCTGCTCACCTGGTGCTCCATCGAGCGCGCGGTCTCCACCGGGCGCCTGCTACCCGCGGCCGTGGCCGTGGTGATCGCCGCCTTCTCCCTCGCTGCCGGACCCACCGGCCTCATCGCGATCGCCGCGTTGCTGGCCGGCGCGCGCCCGGTCATCCAGATCGTCGTCCGTCGGCGCCACGCCGTCGGACTGCCCGCGCTGCTGGCCCCGATCCTCGCGGCGGGCACCGTGGTGCTGTTCGCCGTGTTCGCCGACCAGACCGTCGCCTCCGTCCTCGAGGCCACCCGTGTCCGATCCGCGGTCGGACCCAACGTGAAGTGGTTCGACGAGCGGTACCGCTGGGACGCTCTGCTGAACATCGCTCCGGACGGGTCGCTCGCCCGCCGCTTCGCCGTCTTCGCGATGCTGCTGTGCCTCGTGACGTGCCTCGTCGTGATGCTGCGCCGCGGCGGCCGAATCCCGGGAACGTCGACCGGTCCGTCCCGCCGCATCCTGGGCATCGTCGCCGGAGCCCTCGCCCTCATGATGTTCACGCCGACCAAGTGGACGCACCACTTCGGCGTCTACGCCGGGCTCGCAGGGTCTCTCGCCGCGCTCGCCGCCATCGCCGTGATGTCGGCGACGGAGCGTTCACCGCGCAACCGGACTCTGTTCACGGCCGCCGTCCTGTTCCTCACCGCGCTGGCGTTCACCGGGTCGAACGGGTGGTGGTACGTCTCGAGCTACGGCGTGCCGTGGTTCGACAAGCCCCCGTCCATCGCCGGCAAGGGCTTCGCGACGCTGCTGCTCGGGCTCACCGTGCTGACGCTCGCGTACGCCGCGTGGCAACACTTCCGCGCGCCCTACGTCGGCGCCCAGCCGGCGCGGACCCGCCGCTTCAGCGGGGCCTCGCTCACCGTCGTGGCCGGCCTCGTGGTGCTGTTCGAGGTGTTGTCCCTGCTCAAAGGGGCGGTGTCGCAGTACCCCGCGTACTCGGTGGCCCGGTCCAACGTGAACTCGATCCTCGGTCAGTCGTGCGGCCTGGCGCGCGACGTCCTGGTGGAGACCGATCCGAACGCCTCGATGCTGCAGCCGCTGAACCCCGAGCCGGGCGCCGACCCGCTCGCCGGGACCGCCAGCGTCGGCTTCACCCCGAACGGCGTCGCCGGCGACCTGAGCGCCGATCGCGAGAACTCGGGTGCGACGGGCGGAGCCAACTCGGTCGACCCCTCGGACACCGATCAGCAGGCCACCGCGAACAGCGCGGGCACCGGGGGCGGCACCACCGCCGGCACCGGCGTCAACGGCTCGCGGATCGCGCTGCCGTTCGGGCTGGACCCCGCGACCACGCCAGTTCTCGGCAGCTTCGGCTCCGGTGACGCCGCGCCGGCGAGCCTCACGTCCGGCTGGTACGCGCTGCCCGACGCCGCGCAGCGAGACTTCCTGTCCGTCACCGCCGCGGGTCGTATCCGCTCGGTCGACGCCGACGGCATCGTCACGCCGGGGCAGAGCCTCGAGGTGGAGTACGCCACGGTCGGCGCGGACGGTGCCGAGGAGATCCTCGGACGCGTCGCGCCCATCGACATCGGCCCGCAACCGTCGTGGCGCAACCTGCGGGTCCCACTCGACCAGGTCCCGCCGACCGCGAACGCGGTGCGGCTCGTCGCCTCCGACGAGGATCTGGCGGGCGACCAGTGGCTCGCCGTCACCCCGCCGCGCGCACCGCAGACCACCGTTCTCAACGACGTCGTCGGGTCCACCGACCCGGTGCTGCTGGACTGGTCCGTCGGACTCGCGTTCCCGTGCCAGCGGCCCTTCGACCACCGCTACGGAGTCGCCGAACTGCCGGAGTGGCGCATCCTGCCCGACCGCAACGGTGCCGAGGCCACCAACGCATGGCAGGACTCCGTCGGCGGCGGGCCCCTGGGCTGGACCGGACTGGTCCTGCGCGCGGAGACGGTACCGACCTACCTGGCGGACGACCTCCGTCGCGACTGGGGATCCCTCGAGCGCTATCTGCCCCTCGACCCGGACGCGGTGGCCGTCGAACCCGACGTGACCACGTCGTCGCGTTCGGGCATCTGGTCGCCCGGACACATCAAGTACCAGTAAGTAACCAGCGAGTGCAGCAACCGGATCACGGTCGCATAACATCGGGAGCCGTGCCCGACGCCCTCACCTCTTCGCCGACCGCGCCGACACCTGCCGGCCCGGATCGCTCGGTGGACGTCCGACAGCAGTACCGCACCACCCGCCTCGTGGCGATGGTGGCGGGGGTTCTCGGTGTTCTCTTCGCGATTCTGACCCCGTTCCTTCCGGTCACGCAGGACGACGCCGTCGTCCAGTGGCCGCAGGACGGCACCGTCGACAGTGTCGATGCACCCCTGATGTCCCAGGTGCCGGTCTCGGTGTCGGTCTCCATCCCCTGCAGCGCCGTCGCGGACGTGCCGACCGCGGGCGGCATCCTCCTCTCCACCGCGCCGCCGCAGGGCGAGGGCGCCGCGCTGAACGCGATGTTCGTCCGCGTCGGCGAGAACACGGTCGACGTCCTCGACCGCAACGTCGTGATCGTCTCCGCCCCACGCTCCGAGCTGCAGTCGGCCGCGTGCGGGGCGATCACCTTCACGTCCACCATCGATGCCACGTCCGCGTCGTTCGACGGGCTCGTGGACGCACAGGGCAATCCCCGCGCGGGTCAGCTCGGCGGCGACCTGCGGCCCCAGGTGGTCGGCGTCTACTCCGACCTCGCCGGCAGCGCCGCGCAGTACCCGGGCCTCGACGTGTCGATCGCCGTCGACTCCCGTTTCTCGTCGTCGCCCACCGTGCTCAAGCTGCTCGCCATGGCCGCCGCCATCGCCTGCACGGCGCTCGCACTGAGTGCGCTGGCCAGGCTCGACGGTGTCGACGGCCGCACCCACCGCCGCTTCTTCCCCGCGCACTGGTGGAAGGTCACCGGTATCGACGCGGTGGTGGTCGGCGCACTCGCCGGCTGGCACTTCTTCGGCGCCAACACCGCGGACGACGGGTACCTGCTCACCATGGCCCGCGTCTCCGAGAACGCCGGCTACATGGCCAACTACTTCCGCTGGTTCGGTGTCCCCGAGGCGCCCTTCGGCTGGTACTACGACGTGCTGGCCGCGTTCGCCAAGATCTCGACGGCGAGCCCCTGGATGCGCCTGCCCGCGCTGATCGCCGGCATCCTGTGCTGGCTGGTCATCAGCCGCGAGGTGGTCCCGCGCCTCGGGCGCGCGGTGCGCGTCAACTCGGTCGCCGTCTGGACCGGCGGACTGGTCTTCCTCGCCTTCTGGCTGCCGTACAACAACGGGCTGCGTCCCGAGCCCGTCGTGGCCCTCGGCGCCCTGCTCACGTGGTGCTCCGTCGAGCGCGCCATCGCGACCGGACGGCTGCTCCCCGCCGCCATGGCAGCGCTGATCGGCGCCTTCACCCTCGCCGCCGCACCCACCGGCCTCATGTGTGTCGCCGCGATCCTGACGGGCATCCGGCCGCTGGTGCGCATCGTCGTCAAACGGCACCGCATGGTCGGGACGCTGCCGCTGCTGGCACCCATCGCCAGTGCCGGCGTGCTGGTCCTCATCGTCGTCTACGGGGACCAGACCTTCGCGGCGGTCCAGGAGTCGACGCGTGTGCGCACGCTCATCGGTCCGAACCTGCCCTGGTACAACGACTTCCTGCGGTACTACTACCTCTTCGTCCAGACGGTCGACGGATCGGTCGCCCGCCGCTTCGCCTTCCTGACCATGCTGCTGTGCCTCTTCACCACGGTGTTCGTCCTGCTGCGGCGCAAGCGGATCCCGGGCGTCCCGTCCGGTCCGGCGTGGCGTCTCATCGGTGTCGTCTTCGGCACCATCTTCTTCATGATGTTCAACCCGACGAAGTGGACCCACCACTTCGGGGTGTACGCCGGCATCGCCGGTTCGCTCGCGGCGCTCACCGCCGTCGCGGTCTCGGCCAGTGCACTGCGGTCGCGGCGCAACCGCACCGTCTTCGTCGTCGGTCTCGCCTTCGTTCTCGCACTGTCGTTCTCGGGCATCAACGGGTACTGGTACGTCTCGAGTTACGGCGTGCCGTGGTTCGACAAGGTGGTCTCGGTCAAGGGGATCCAGTCCAACACCGTGCTGCTGATCCTGTTCTTCGCCGCCGTCGGACTCGCGGCATGGCACTATCTCCGCGAGGGATTCGCTGCGCCGCAACCGAAGCCCGGAACCGAACGCGGGCGGCGCATCCGCAAGTTCGCGGCCGCGCCGCTCACCGTGGTGGCCGGGTTGCTGGTCCTGTTCGAGATCCTCTCGCTCCTCAAGGGTGCCGTCTCGCAGTACCCCGCCTACTCGCTCGGTCGCTCCAACGTGCAGGCGTTGGCCGGCAACAGCTGCGGACTGGCCGGGGACGTCCTCGTGGAGTCCGACCCGAACGCCGGTGTGCTGTCGCCACTTCCGGGACCGGTGGACACTGCCACGGGCCCACTGGGCGGCGCCGAGCCCGTCGGCTTCACACCCAACGGCATCCCCACCGACCTCAGTGCCGACGCCGTGGAGGTCAAGCCCGGACAGGGCAACACCGACCAGCAGTCCGTGGGCGCGTCCTTCGAGGAGGGCCAGTCCTCCGGTACCGCGGGTGGTGTCGGCGCCGCCGGCGTCAACGGCTCCACCGCGCGCCTGCCCTTCGGGCTCGACCCCGCCACGACACCCGTCCTCGGCTCGTACCAGACCGCGGTGCAGACACCGGCCTACGCGACGTCGAGCTGGTACGGCCTCCCCGCGCGCAGTGACGACGCGCCCCTGGTGGTGGTCAGTGCGGCCGGCCGCATCTGGTCCGAGAACCAGGAGACCGGCGAGAACACGTACGGTCAGTCGCTCCGCGTCGAGTACGGCATCCGGCAGCCGGACGGCTCGGTGCAGGTCCAGGGCGACTACCTCCCCAAGGACATCGGCCCGGCACCGTCGTGGCGCAACCTGCGCATCCCGCTCGACGAACTCTCCCCCGATGCGGACGCCGTGCGTGTGGTCGCCAACGATCCCAACCTCACCGGTGACCAGTGGCTGGCCTTCACGCCGCCCCGCGTGCCCGTGGTCGTCCCGCTGCAGGAGGAGATCGGCACGACGCAGCCCGTCCTGCTGGACTGGGCCGTGGGGTTGCAGTTCCCGTGCCAGCGTCCGTTCGACCATCTCGACGGCGTCGCCGAGGTGCCGAACTTCCGCATCCTGCCCGATCGCGGGTTGGCGGTCTCGTCCACCGACACGTGGCAGGCCGCGGAGAACGGTGGCCCGCTGGGCTTCACCGAGATGCTGGCGACACCCACCACCGTCCCGACGTACCTGAACCACGACTGGGGACGCGACTGGGGTTCGCTCGAGCGCTACGACAGGTTCGATCCGAGCGCGTCCGCAGCGACCGTCGAGGTCACCGAGCAGACCCGGAGCGGGCTGTGGTCGCCGGGGACGCTGCGGGTCTACTAGACGGCGTTCGTCACCCCGTGGGCTCCGCCGGCGCGATCGGCGACGGGTGTGAGCACGAGTTCGAAGCGGGGACGCCGTCGAATCGGTCCTGCAACCAGTCGACCGCCACCAGGCCGCCGACTTTAGCCGTGTCCTGGTGTGCCACCTGGCCGATCCAGGCGACGTCGGACTCGGGAGACGGTGCGGCGCAGGCCGTCCGGGCCAGCAGCGCCGTCGTGTTCGGGAGGACGACCGTGTCGGCGAGGCTCTGGACGACGAAGAGGGGTACGTCGACGCGCGAGAGGTCGATGGTCTGATCCGCTGCGGCGGCAGCCCAGTCCGGGTTCTGCATGGGGTCGGAGTCGAAGAACTGCTCCCCCTCGGCGCGCTCGAGCAACAGTTCGGGCAGTTCGTCCGTGATGCACCCGTCGGCGAGCGACCGGTAGCGCGACATCGCCGCATCGCCGAGCACCCCCTCGAGCGGCAGGTCGGGATACACGACCGGCCACGAGACCGCGACGCTGGGCCCGATCCCCCACGCCACGAACGTGTTCCACTGTTCGGAGAACAGCGGACCCAGCAGCGCCGCGGGTGCTGCCGCCGCCGCGCCCACCGACCGGAGCTCGGGCGCGTAGTCGGCGAACATCGCCGTGCCGATCGCCGCGTGACCACCCTGCGAGTGCCCGAACGTGGCGTACACCGAACTCGCCTGCGCCGGAGCGTGATCACGCGCCGCCCGCACCGAGTTCAGAACGTCCTGCGCCTCGCTGCGGGCGATCAGATAGTAGGTGTCACCGGCGGTGCCGAGGCCCGTGTAGTCGGTCGCCGCGACGACCCACCCGCGCTCCATCACGGACGGCAACCAGTTCGTGAAGTCCAGGGTGTCCATCGTCGGGTGGTACCGCCGCGACGGGGTGCACTCGTCTCCGAAGCCGAGCGTGCCGTGAGACCACGCCAGAACCGGACGACCACCCGGCGGCGCCGGTGCCGTCGGCACGATGAGCATTCCGGACGAGACGGCGGGCGACCCGTCGGGACGCTGGGTGCCGTAGAGCATCCGGTAGGCCGTGCCGCCGGGCACGTCCAGATCGTCGATCGGCTCGATGCGGATCAGCTCGCCCGGCGCGGCAGGCGTGTCCGGTGACTCGTAGAACGACGCGATCGACTCCTGGAACCGCGCATCGTCGCGAGACGTCGTGGACGACCGCGTGATCACCACCGCCACCACCGCGGCCACCACCAGCACCACGACCGCTCCGACGCAGGCCAGGACGACCACGGTCCGTCTCATGGCAGCACGATAGCCCCGGCGGAACTAGATCGGGAACAGATGTTGCTTTCTCGGTCGCGGTTCCTTCGCCTTGTCGCGCAGGATGTGCAGGGCCTTGCGGATCTCGAGACGCGTGGTGGACGGCTCGATCACGGCGTCGATGTAACCGCGCTCGGCGGCCACCCACGGCGTCGCCACGTGCTCATTGTAGAAGTCGATGAATCCCTGACGGATCGCCGGAGCGTTGTCGCCCGCCTCGGCCAGCTGCTTGCGCGCCATGATCGACACCGCACCCTCCGCGCCCATCACCGCGATACGTGCTGTGGGCCAGGCGAAGTTGATGTCGGCGCCGAGCTGCTTCGACCCCATCACCGCGTATCCGCCGCCGTACGACTTGCGGATCACGATGGTGACCTTGGGGACCGATGCGCACACGTACGAGAAGATGAACCGGCCACCGCGCTTGATGACGCCGATCTTCTCCTGCTCGAGCCCCGGCAGGAATCCCGGTGTGTCCGTGACCAACACGAGCGGGATCTCGAAGGCGTTGCAGATGTTGATGAAATGAGACGCCTTGTCGCTGCTCGCCGCGTCCAACGCTCCGCTGAGGTGCATCGGCTGGTTGGCCACCACTCCCACCGGACGACCGTCGACGCGGGCGAACCCGACGATGATGTTGGACGCGGTCTGTGCGGTGAGTTCGTGGAAGTCACCGTCGTCGAAGATCCGCAGCAGGATCTCGTGCATGTCGTACCCGGCGTTGTCCGAGTCCGGCATGAAGGTGTCCAACGAACGATCGTCGTCCGTGATGGTCGGCTCGAGGCCGGGGTTGATGACCGGCGGCTGCTCGTGGCAGTTCGACGGCAGGTACGACAGGTACTTGCGCACCCACTCGAACGCTGCCTTCTCGTCCTGAGCCACGTGGTGCACGTTGCCGTACTCGGCCTGCTTCCGGGCACTCCCGAGATCGTGGAGGCTGACGTCCTCGCCGGTGACGGACTTGATGACGTCCGGGCCGGTGACGAACATGTAGGCCTCTTCGGTGGCCACGATGATGTCGGTGTTGATCGGCGCGTACACGGCGCCGCCGGCGCACTTGCCCAGGATCACCGAGATCTGCGGGCACATGCCGGACAACGGTTCCTGCCGACGACCGAGCTCCGCGTACCAGGCCAGCGACGTGACGGCGTCCTGCACACGCGCGCCGCCCGAGTCGTTGATACCGACGCACGGGCAACCGACGTCCGCCGCGAACTCCATGATGAGCGCGACCTTGCGGCCGAACATCTCGCCGACGGTGCCGCCGAACACGGTCTGGTCGTGCGAGAACACGGCGATCGGTCGGCCGTCGACCGTGCCGTGGCCGGTGACCACGCCGTCGCCGTACAGCGAGTCCTGGTTGCCGGGCGCGCGAACGAGGGCGCCGATCTCGACGAAGGAACCCGGATCGAGCAGCATGTCGATGCGCTTGCGCGCACTCGGAATGCCCTTCTTCGCGCGCTTCGCGATGGCGACGTCCCCTGCGGGTTCCCGCGCCACCTCCAACTTCTCGCGCAGTTCGGCCAGCTTGGCGGCAGTGGTGCTCACGTGTGCGACTCGCTTCCCTCGGGCGTGATCGACGCCGAAATGTCTCGCATCTTGCCCGTCAGATCCGCGGCGATCGCGCGGATGTACGGCTCGTCGATCACCGCGAGGTGGTCACCGCCGATGTGCACGATGTCCAGATTCGGTGCGAACGGCGCCCAGCCGCCGTGCGGCTCCCGCTTGCCGAGCCGAGGCTCGAGCGCGATGGCGTCGTCGTGGTACTTGTCCGCCATGTAGAGCGTGACGTCCCCGTCGTAGTGCTGGGGCCGGGCGGTCTGGATCGCGCGATTGTCCAACCAGGACGTGCGCTGGTGCTCGATGATGCCGCTGGGGATCTTGGCGCTGCTCATCTTGACCATGTCCATGATGATCTTGATCTGGCCGTCGTCGTCGGCCCGTGCCAGCTTCTCGTACGGCAGCGGGTAGTCGACGTTGTAGAGCTTCTTGCCCACCTGCGCGTAGCGCTTCCAGCGGAGCTCGATCTCCTCCGGGGTGTCCGGGATCGGCTCGTACGGCATGACGGTGTCGATGAGCCCGACGTAGCGCACGTCGGCGCCCTCCTCGCGGAGCATCGTCGCGACGGCGTACGAGAGCACACCGCCGAGGGACCAGCCCATCAGCACGTACGGCCCGTCGCCCTGGATCTCCCGGAGCAGGGGCAGATACTCGCGGGCGCGATCCTCGATCGGTCCCTCCGTGCGCTCGAAGCCGTACATCGGCGTGTCCGCCGGGAGTCGCTTGAGCAGCGGCTCGTACACGACGCACGAACTGCCCGCGGGATGGAAGACGAACACCGGCACCGCGGTGGAGCCCTCCGGGCGAGCGCGCAGCGTGCGCACCAGTCCGGTGACGTCGCCCGACTCGAGGAACGGCCGCACCACGTCGGCGAGCTGCTCGATCGTCTCCGAGTCGAGGATGTCGTCGAACGTGATCTCGCCCTTCGACCGCTCGCTCAGACGCTCCGCGAGCTTCTCGGCCGTCGGATCGTCCAGCACAGGAAGGGGATTGAAGATGCCCCTGGCGGACTGCCCCGTCACGACGGCCCACGTCGCGAAGGTGAGGCGCTCCGCGGCGTCACGCGGTGCGACGTCCGTCCCGGTCGCCTCCGCGAACGACTGTGCGTCGCCCACGTCGGTCACCGCGTCGGAGACGGGCGCCTCGAACGCCGTCGCCGTGGTCGGGCCCGCCTGGCCGCTGTCGGATCCCGGTACGGTCTCGTCGACCACCGTCTCGGGCTCGGCGATCACCGGATCGGGCTGTGCGACAGGGGGTTCCTGCTCGGGCGTCTGATCGGCGGCCTGCTCGGCCGTGCGCTCGCGTTCCTGCTGCTCGGCGAGCGTCGCGACCTCCTCGCGATTGTCCAGCGCGTAGCGGAGGTACTTCTCCACCTCACGCAGGCTGGCGTCGCGCACGGCCTGCAACTGCACCTGGGGGATGTCGAACTCGAACTCCACGCGGTTCTTGATGCGCACGGCCATCAGTGAGTCGAGACCCAGTTCGATCAACGGGATCTCGGCCGGCAGATCCTCCGGCGCGTACCCCATCGACTCGGCGACGATGATCGCGAGACGATCCTCCATCGTCTGGGTCCCGTTCGGGATCCAGCGATCGCCGAAGTCGTCGACGACCTCGGGTTCCTCCTCCACGAACGGAGCCGCCGCGGCGGAATCGCCTGCGGGGGCCAGCGATCCGACACTGCCCGCCGCGGTGACCACGGCGTCGGCGACCGGCACGAAGAGGGTGCCGTCGTTCCAGTGCACCTGGAGGGACGCACCGCCCGGATGCGGGGTGAGCGTGGTGGTGAGCGAACCGGTGGTGGGCACGGGGCGCTGCGTGACCACGGCGCCGACCGTCACGTCGCCCAGCACCTCGCCGGCGAGTGTCGACACCAGATCTCCGATGGCGGACACACCGGCCACCGGTGTCTCCCAGACGACGCGGCCGTCGGGCAACGCGACTCGCGCGCCCCCGGCGCTGCCGCTGCCCAGATGCACCGCGGCGTCGATCCAGTGGTGTTTGCGCACGAAGGCGGTGCGTGGCGGTTCCGCGTACTCGCCGGGCCCGAACAGACTCGACAGCGTCACGGCATGGCCGTGCACGTAGAGGTCGGCGAGTGCGGCGAGGAACGTCGCGGGCTCGCTCTCCTTGCGCTTGAGCGTCGCGATCAGCGTCGCGTCCGGGACACCCGTCGCCCAGGCCGTGGCGGCGACGGACATCAGCGCCACCGGATTGGGCGACAACTCCACGAAGGTGGTGTAGCCGGCATCCACGGCCAGCTTGACCGCCTGGGTGAACCAGACGGGATGGCGCATGCCCTTGGTCCAGTACTCGACACCGTGGATCGGCTCGTGACCCGCGCGGTAGAACGCTTCCCTGTCCACCGACGAGAACACCGACACGGCGAGTGGGGTGGGCTCGATGCCCATCAGTTCGGCCGCGAGCTCGCCCAGCAACGGATCGACGGCCGAGGTGTGTCCGGCGCCCTTCACGTCGAGGATGCGGCCCATCTTGCCGAGCGACTCGGCGTACTCGACAAGCTGTCGCACCGGCTCGGCCGGTCCGCCCACGGTCGTGTGCGTCGGCGCTGCGTACACGCTGGGCTCCACCCCGGGGAAGCGATCGGTGAGGTCGGCGACCTCCTGCGCGGAGAACTCCACCAGCGCCATCGCGCCGGCCTCGGCGTCGCCGAGACCTTCCTGGCCCTCGCCGAGCAGTCGCGAACGCGCCACGATGATGCGCACCGCGTCCTCGAGGTTCAGACCACCGGCGGCGTACGCGGCGGCGACCTCACCCATCGAGTGGCCCACCACCGCGGTCGGCGCAGCGCCGTACGCACGCAGGGTCTCGACGAGCGCCACCTGGATCGCGAAGATCCCGACCTGCGAGTTCTCGAAGTCGTACGTGAGCGAGTCGTCCGAGACGATCGCCCGGATCGAGTACCCGGACTCGTCCTCGATGAGGGCGTCGACGCGATCGAGCGCCGCGGCGAACAGCGGCTCGGACGCGTAGAAGTCCTTCGCCATCGTGCGGTGCTGCGCACCGAAGCCGGAGAACACCCACACCGGGCCGTTGGACGCGGGCGCGTCGGCGGAGAACACGCCGGGGCCCGGCTTGTTGTCGGCGACGGCGCGCAGTCCGGCGACGGCCTCGGCACGCGTCGTGGCGAGCACGACGGCGCGGGAGCGCCCGTGATTACGACGGGCGAGGGACCGACCGAGAGCCTCGAGGTCCGTGGTGCTGCCGACCTCGGACTCGATCCAGTCGGCCAGATCCGATGCCGCACGACGACGGCGCGACGGCATGCTCGCCGACACGGCGAGGAGAACGGGTCCCGGCTCCGGCGCCTCCGCGGACGCGGCCGGAGACGCCGACACACCCGCGAGTACCCGCTCGATGTCCGCCGGCGTCTCCTCGGGAACGCCCACGGGCTCCCCGATCAGCGCTTCCGGATCGACCGCTGTCGAATCGAACTCCGGCGAATCGAACTCGGGTGCGCCGGCAACGCTCGGCGCCGACGCGGCGGGAACGTACTCGCGGACCACGACGTGCGCGTTGGTGCCGCCGAAACCGAAGCCGGAGACACCGGCGATGGCGGTGCCGGAGTACCGGGGCCAGTCCGTCGCGGTGTCGACGACGCGGAGCCTGGCCGCGTCGAACGGAATGTAGGGGTTGGGTCCGGCGTAGTTCAGGGACGGCGGCACCTGGTTCTCGCGCATCGCGAGAATCACCTTGATGAGCCCCGCGGCGCCCGCGGCACTCTCGAGGTGGCCGAAGTTCGTCTTCGCGGAACCGAGCAGCGCGGGCTTGTCCGCGTCGCGTCCGCGGCCGACGACGCGACCCAGTGCATCGGCCTCGATGGGGTCGCCGAGGATGGTGCCGGTGCCGTGCGCCTCGATGTAGTCGACGGTGGTGGGCACGATGCGGGCATCGCGGTAGGCGGTCCGCAGGACGTCGGCCTGGGCGTCCGGGTTGGGCGCGGCCAGCCCGTTCGACCGACCGTCCTGGTTGACCGCGCTGCCCGCGATGACCGCGAGCACGGTGTCCCCGTCGCGCTCGGCGTCCTCGAGACGCTTGAGCACCACCAGGCCGCCACCCTCCGAGCGGATCATGCCGTCGGCGTCCGACGAGAACGCCTTGATGCGGCCGTCGGGTGCGAGCACGCCGGTCTGCCCGAATCCGAGCGTCGCGGCGGGCGAGAGCAGCATGTTCACGCCGCCGGCCAGGGCCAGGCTCGACTCGCCGGTGCGGAGGCTGCGCACCGCCTGGTGCACGGCGACGAGGGACGACGAGCACGCGGTGTCCAGCGCGACGGACGGCCCGCGGAAGTCGTAGAAGTAGGACACGCGCCCCGCGACGACGGCGGTCGACGTGCCGGTCAGTGCGTAGGGGTGCGGGTCGGGATCGCTGACGGCGATCATCTGGTAGTCGTTGGTCGACGTGCCGATGAAGACGCCGACCTGCGTGCCCTTGAGTTCGTTGGCCGGAATCCGCGCGTCCTCCAGCGCTTCCCACGTCAGCTCCAGCGCGAGGCGCTGCTGCGGGTCGACGTTGGCCGCCTCGCGCGGCGACATGGCGAAGAACTCCGCGTCGAACGTCTTGACGTCGTCGAGGTACCCGCCGCGGGTCACCGTCTTCTCCACCGCCTCGGCGATGGCACGGTCGCCGAGGAACTCGGACCACCGGCCCTCGGGCAGATCGGTGATGCCGTCGCGTCCGCCGGACAGCATGTCCCACATCTCGTCCGGCGTGTGGCCGGCACCCGGGAAGCGGGTGGACACGCCCACGACGGCGATGTCGTGACTGTCGTCGGTGGTGCCGGACAGGTAGAACGCGTCGTCGGTGGTGCCGCTCTCCGACTCGGGCTCCCCGTCGATGATGCGTGTCGCGAGCGAGGCGATCGTGGGGTGCTGGTACGCGACCGTGGCCGTCAGCGTGACACCGACCAGATCCTCGATGTCGCCGCTCAGCGCGACGGCGTCGCGGGACGCGAGACCGAACTCCTCCATCGGACGGTCGTCGGAGATCTCCGAGACGTCCTTGCCGGTGGCCTCGGCGACCCAGGCGCGGAGCCAGTCCCTCAGCTGCGCGACGGTCATGTCGCCCGCCTGCGGGGCCCCGGCGTCACCTGTCGGCTCCGGTGCGGACGTCGTTGTCTCTTCTTCAGCCATCAGCTCGCCAAACTACCCGCGTCGGGTGATCAGTCTTCGGGATTGTCGGGGAACGCCGTCTGCTGGTAGCCGCCACGCAGCGTGCCCTCGATGTACGCCGCCTTGCAGGCCCGACGCGCGATCTTGCCGCTGGACGTACGCGGGATCGAACCGGCGGGAACCAGGAGGATGTCGCGTGCCGTCACGCCGTGGCGAGTCGAGATCGCCGCACGCACGGTGTCCGCGATGGGCTGCGGATCCGCCTTGCCGGCGCCCGGCGCCCGCTCGGCCACGATGACCAGCTGCTCCGACGAGTCACCCGGGTCTCGGGTGAGTCCGGCGCCGCCGTGCTCGAAGACGAAGTCGGGAAGCTGGTTCGCGGGCACGGCGAAGGCCGCCACGAAACCGGGGCGCAGGGCCGTGCTCGCGTCCTGGGCGGATGCCTCGAGGTCCTGCGGGTAGTGATTGCGGCCGTCGACGATGACCAGGTCCTTCACGCGACCGGTGATGTAGAGCTCGCCGTCCACGTAGACACCGAAATCGCCGGTGCGCATCCAGTTCGCGCCCTCGGCCGCACCGTCGGCGTGGCTGTTCTCCGTCTGGCGCGAGACCAGCTTGTTGTGGAAGGTCTCCGAGGTCTCCTTCTCCCGGCCCCAGTAGCCCTTGCCGATGTTCTCGCCGTGCAGCCAGATCTCACCGACGTGCCCGTCGGGAACCTCGGACGCGGAGTCGGCATCGACGATGGCGGCCCACTGGCTGCGTGCGACGTAGCCGCACGACACCTGCGGAATGGAGTTGGGCGTTCCCTCGGCGACCTGGACGACACGTCCGGAGTTGAGCTCCGTGCGGTCGACGTGGATGACCTTGGCCTCGTCCGAGTGCTTGGTGGAGGAGACGAACAGTGTCGCCTCCGCCATGCCGTACGACGGCTTGATGGCCGTCTTCGGCAGTCCGTACGGCATGAACGCGTCGTTGAACTTCTTCATCGACGTGGTGGTGACCGGCTCGCTGCCGTTGATCAGGCCGATGACGTTGGACAGGTCCAGCGACTCGCCGTTCTTCGGCAGGCCGCGCTGTGCCGCGTGCTCGAACGCGAAGTTCGGTGCGGCCGCGAATGTGCCGGCACCGTCGGACACGGCGGCGAGTTCCTTGATCCATCGCCACGGCCGCTGCACGAAGGCACGCGGGCTCATGATGGTGATGTACTTGCCGCCCAGCGCCGGCAGGATCACGGTGAGCAGGCCCATGTCGTGGAACAGCGGCAGCCACGTGACGCCGCGCGAGTCGTGGTTCAGCTCGATCGCGTCGACCATCTGCAGGGCGTTGACGCCGACGGCGCGGTGCGTGATCTCCACACCGGCCGGCACGCGGGTCGATCCGGACGTGTACTGCAGGTACGCGATCGCGTCGATGTCGGTGGGCGGCTCGGTCCAGGTGGCGCCGACGCTGTCCGGGATGGCGTCGACCGCGATGATGCGGGGGCGCTGCGCCGCGGGAAGAGCGCGGAAGAACTGGCGTACACCGGCGGCCGAGTTGGTCGCGGTGAGGATCGCCGACGGCGAGCAGTCGTCGAGCACGGCGTGCAGGCGGTCGCTGTGTCCGGGCTCGTCCGGATCGAAGAGCGGTACCGCGATGGTGCCCGCGTAGACGGCACCGAAGAACGCCACGACGTAGTCGAGGCCCTGCGGAGCGAGGATCGCCACGCGGTCACCGGGCGACGTCACCTGCTGCAGGCGCGCGGCCACGGCGCGCAGACGGGCACCGAACTGCGACCAGGTGAGCTCGTGCACCTCACCGTCACGCTCCCGCGAGTAGTCCACGTAGCGGTAGGCCAGGTCGTCGCCGTTGTCCGCGACGTTCTGCTCGACGTGGCGGACCAGCGTCAGATCCTCGCGGATCACGATGTTGCCGGTGTCGTCGACGAAATCGTCGAACGAGTTACTCATCATTCTCTCCTCCGAAGCAGTGCGACACCGCCGGCTACACGACACCGCCCATTTCTGATGTGGGCGCGGTCTGCTGGATGCACGCGCTCGTTCTCGAGCGTCGCCATCTTACTCACCGGTAAGTCTCACCGGTCCCGCTCACCGATCGTGACAGCGAGAACCACAAGCATGGTACAGACCCGCCGAGCGACGACCGTCATTCTCCCGCCAGCAGCGGAATGACCGGAGCGAAGGCGTCCATCTGCGTCGGGAAGACACCGACGTACGACATCGTCGTCCGGGCCCGCACGTTCCGGATCTGGTCCGCGATCTCCTCGAAGTTCCCGATCGCGATGTACGGCGACTCCAGGATCTGCTCGACGGTCAGACGGGCGTCGACCTCCATGTTGGGCGGGAAGCCGTTGTCGAGCGCACCGATGACCATCTCCGCCGTCTGCTCCCGATCGTCCGAGATCAGGATGGTCGTGATGGTCCAGTTCAGCTCGATGTCGGCGAACCGGTCGCCCGCAGCGGCGCGGATGAGCTCGACACGCTCGATGCTCTTCTCCATGGTGATCTCGGACAGCTTGAGCTTGCCCTCGCGCGTGGTGCTGGGGACCAGGGAGATGATGTCGGCGTGCTTGGCTGCCATCGCGAGCATCTTCGGGCCGCCGCCGCCCACGGCGATGGGAGGCCGGGGGCCCTGGCGCGGCCGCGGGCTGCCCTGCAACCCGTTCACCTGGTAGTGCTTGCCCTGGAAGTGGCACTCCTGCCCGCGCATCAGGGTGTCGAGAATGGTGAGCGACTCGTCGAGCTTCTCGATGCGCACACCGGGGCTCTCGTAGGCGATGCCCGCCTTGTCGTACTCCTCCTTGAGCCAGCCCGCACCGATTCCCAGCTCGAGCCGTCCGCCGGAGATCTGGTCGATGGTCGTCGCGTCCTTCGCCAGCACCGCCGGGTGACGGAAACCGTTCGCGAGGACTGCGGTCCCGAGGCGGATCTTGTCGGTGGCGACGGCCAGCGCGCCGAGCGCGGCGATGGGGCCGACCTGGTTGCCCAGGTGGTCGGGAATCATGAAGCTGTCGAAACCCAGCTCCTCCGCCTTCTGCGCCAACTTCACGAAACGCCGTGCGCCGCCCTCGTCCGGGTTGCCCTCACCGCCTGCCGCGAAGCGGAACGTGCGCAGTGGCGCAGTGGTGGCCGCGGCGTCGGCAGAACTCATGAATTTTCTCTCCTGCAGCGTCGAGGGAAGGTGCGGTGGCCGGAGTCGAAGCCGACTCGCCACTCTAACCGTTACCGGCTCGAGACCAAAGTTGCCCCGCGCAGCACCTTCCGTCAGCTGTGAGCAGGCGTCGGAGCCGACGCGACGAGCCCCGCCGCCCAGTTCGCCGTCCACTGTGTGGCGGTGGTGCCGGCGTCGTCTACGACGTACCGAGCGTAGTTGCCGTGCACCGGATTACCCGCCGCACCGGCCAGTGCGGTCAGCGACGACGGGATGTTGCGGAGCGACATCGCCTCGGGCGGCGCCGCGCAGATGAGGTCGCCGGGAGCGCAGATCGAGAAGGTCCGATCGGCGAGCGCACCGAACCCACCCTGGCGGGCACCGGTCATGGTGATTCCGGGTACGTCGAGACCGCCGAGAGCCACCTCCGCGCCCACGCCGTCCACCGGCGGGCCGATCTGCTGCGCGCTGGTGCCGTCGCGTCGGCCGTCCGCGATGACGGTGACGCCGAGGACTCGCTCCGCCGGAACCGGACCCGCCCCTGCGCCGATCGACGCGGCGAGATCGCCGACGATGACTGCTCCCTGCGAGAACCCTGCGAGCACGTAGGACGTGAGCGGGCACTCCGAGGACCGCTGCGCCAGGATCTCGTTCGCCTTCGCGGCGCCCTCCGACCGGCTGACGTTGTACGAGGCCTGGCCGTCGGGCGGGAACGCGATGGGATTGGAGAACTGCGCGACGTACGGAACCGTGTAGACCTCGGCGCGCTCGGGGCCGAACTGCTGCTGCAGCGGCTGAGTCACGTTCAGCATCAACGAGATCGGGTTCGCGGTGGGAGCGTAGGGATCGTCCGCCGCGTTCGACTCCCACGTGCCCGGCACCGAGAGCACGAACACGTCGGGGCACGACGCCGGCTGCGAGGTGGGCGGCTCGGCACCGGGAACCTGCGGCTCACCGGGACCGGGTGTCGTCAGTCGACCCGCGAGCAGGTACCAGAGCAACAGCAGGACGAGGACGACGACGAGCGCGACCGCGAGCAGGACGAGCAGTGTGCGCGCCACCGAACGCCGACGCGGCGGCCCGGGCCGACCGGATCGTGTCACGAGGCGCCGCCTATCCGCAGTACGTCGAGCGCGCGACGTCGACGTACGTCTGTGCGGTCCGCGACGCGTCCTCGGCGCTGATGGTCGCACCGGACGCCGACGCCTCGGCACCGACGTTCGCGGTGACGAAGGTGAGGACCTGGTCGTCCGCCACACCCTCGGACTGGGCGGCGCAGATGTAGCTCGCCGTGCCGATGGCGATGTCGCCGTTGCCGGCCACCGTGACGCCGCGGGACTTCAGAGCGTCGAGGAACTCGGTTCCACGGGCGTCGATCGGCACCTCGGTCGGGCCGGGGAAGCCACTGGGCACCGGTTCCGCCTCGTCGGGAGCGGTCGCCGCCGCGCCCGGACTCGTGGTCGCGCCAGGCGAGGTCGACGTGGCGGACGCGGACGTGGAGGTCGGCGCCTCCGTCGTGGTCGCAGCGGCGGTGGCGCTCGACGTGAGGGACGGCGTGCTGCTGGCCGAGGAGTCGTCGCCGCCGCACGCGGTGAGCAGAGCACCGGCCGCGACGGCCAGCATCGCGGGAGCGACGGTGGTGGCGAACCTCGAGGTCACGAAAACGTCCTTACTGTCATCGGGGCACGGCAACTGACAGCGGACGGTACCGGCACGGTCTGAGAGGACTCTGTGTGCGGCAAGGCCGGAGGCCGGCCGCGGGGCGAAGTCCCACCGTGTCGGCACCGCCCGGTGTCGGGTCAGGGAACGATCTGGACGACGCCGTCCCGCACCGTCACGAAGCCGTTCTGGAAGTTCTGCTGGACACCGCCGGGGATGTCGAACTGATCGCTGGTGACGTATCCCAGGCGACCGTTCTCGTACCCGACGCTCTTCCACGCGTCGAATATCTGGCCGTTGAGGATGGACCACGCGCCGGTCGCGGGCGACCAGTAGATGTTGCCGCCCTGGAACTCGGTGAAACGACCGCCGTCACGGACCGGGACCTCGTTGGTCTTCGCGAAGCCGAGTGCCCCGTTCTCCCACCCGAGCTGGCCGTACTTCTCCATGATCTTGCCCATCACGGCGTGCGTGCCGGTGTCGGGCGAGAAGTACATCGCACCGATCTCGAAGCCCTGGACCGCACCCGGCTTGTTTGGGGTCTGCACCTCGTCGCGCAGCGGGTAGCCCAGCGGCCCACCCTCGTAGCCCTGGCGGGCCCACTCGTCGAGAATCGCGCCGCGCACTGCGTGCGCACCGGTCTGCGGGGTCCAGTAGACCATTCCGTTGCGGAACGAGTTGTAGCGTCCACGGCCGTCCGGGGTTCCGAGCTCACCCGACAGCGGCATGCCCAGTGCGCCGGCCGGACCACCGTTGGCCGCGTACGCGCCACCGATCGCACCGGCGACGACGTGCGTGCCCCCGTCGGAGGAGAAGATGCGACCGAACCGGAAGTCCTGTGCCCGCCCACCCGCGACGTCGTACTCGGAGGTGAGGCAGTCGCCGAGCCATCCGTTGGCGCTCGCGGTGCCGCCGATGTTCCCGCCGACGCTGCACGCGGGCTTGTCCACCTCGACGCCGAGGGCGGTGGCGATCTGCGGCCATGCCTGGCGGAGCTCGAACTGCCAGTACTGCCACGAGTGGGTTCCGGACGGCCGGTAGTTGATCGAGGCCGGGATGCCGAGCTTGTTGAGCTTGGTCGCGAACGTCTGCGACGTGAGCCGCGACAGGATCTCGAGACCCATGCCGGCGTAGTTCGTGCTGATGCCGGGGATGTCGGACTGCTGGTCGTACGGTCCGGCGGTACCGCTGCCGCTCGAGACGTACAGGCTCATGCCCTTCAGCTTCTCCGCGAGAACGTACGGGTCGTGCTGAGCCCACAGCTCGCTCGACGGCACGCCCCACATGGCACCGGCGTCGAAGCCGCCCGCGTCCTGCATGGCGTACCCGATGGCCTGCGGCATGCCGAGCGTCGTGGTGCTGAGGATGCCGGAGAACGATCCGGCGAATCGGAAGAAGCCCGGGTTCCGCGCCGAGAGCGTCATCGCGGCGGTGCCGCCCATGGAGAGACCGGCGACCGCGCGCGTCTGGTTGGAGCGCCAGTCACGCTCGAGAATGGGCGGGAGCTCCTTGGTCAGGAACGTCTCCCACTTGTAGTTCCGGCCGTTGTTCTGCTCGGCCCAGTCGGAGTAGAAGCTCGACTGACCGCCGACGGGCAGCACGACGTTGACGTTCTTGTCGGCGAACCAGGACTCGGCGTCGGTCTCGGCGGTCCAGCCGTTCTCGGTGTCGGTCGCGCGCATGCCGTCGAGCATCCACACCGACGGGAACGTGGCCTGCGGGTTCTTGTTCCAGTCCCGCGCGAGCAGCAGCTGCACCTGGATCGGGACTCCCATGGACGGCGAGTTCACCCACACCGCGACACGGCGGTCGGTGATCCAGTCGACCGCGGACACGGTGGCGCCGGCATCCGCCTGCGCGCGCAGCGGCGCTGCCTGGACAGGTGCCGCGTGGACCGGAGACGCGACCGCCGTGGCGGCCTGGCCCCCTGCGAGCGGAAGAACCAGCGTGACCGCCAGGGCGGACAGGATCCGCGCTCTCCGGCCGTTCGGAACTCGCATGTGTGGGACTCGCTTCCTCGAAACGTCAGACTGTGCGGGGCCGTCGGCGTGCCGGAGAGGTCCGGTACGTCGAGACTGCCGCCGATCTTGTTCTACACGGTCACGACGACGGTCTCGGGGAGACTCGCTGTGACTGGTGGTGCAAATGTTACTGGAGTCGCCTCAGAACATGCGACAGCCCCGGACACCGTCGCCGAAGCGAGGGCCGGGGCAGTCGACTACCGAGCTGACTCAGCCGATGTTGGCCTTCAGGTCGGGCATCATCTGCACGATCTGATCGAACCAGTAACCCCACCGGTGCGTTCCCTGCGCGGGGAAGCTGTAGGTGACGTTGTTGGCGCCGATCGAGGCCATGCGGACCTGGAACGCGCGGCTGTTGGCGAGCGCCAGAGCCTCGAGGCCCATGCCGTTGGCGGTGTTGTAGTAGTCGAGCAGCGAGCCCGGACGGTCGTAGTTGCCCGGGAGGCCGCTGGCGGCCGAGACCCAGACACGCGTGCCGTTGTCACGCAGACGCGGCGCGAAGACGAACGGGTCGTTGCGGAGCCACGCCGGGTTCCAGGGCGGTCCCCACATGCTGTCGACGTTGTAGCGACCGGCGTCGAGCATCGCGACGCGGATGGCCTCGCGCATGCCGGGCGCCGAGATGTTCAGGTAGCCGGACAGCGAGCCGGCGTAGCTGAACTGGTTCGGGTGGTACGCGGCGAGTGTCAGCGCAGCGCTGCCGCCCATCGACAGACCGACGATGCCGTTGTTCTGACGCGAGAAGCCGAGGTCACCCGCTGCGAGACGGTTGGGGAGATCCTGCGTCAGGAACGTCTCCCACTTGTACGTGATCTGCTGGCCGTTGAAGTTCGACGGTGCGTACCAGTCGGTGTAGAAGCTGGACTCACCGCCGACCGGCTGGACGACGTTGATGTTGTTGTCCGAGAGGAACGAGCCCGCATTGGTCTCGTGCTCCCAGCCGCTGATGTCCGGCGTCGCGCGGAGACCGTCGAGGAGGTACACGACCTTCGACGTGTTGCCGTCGGCGGCGCGCCAGACGCGACTCTTGATCGGACCCATGGACGAGTCGGACCAGACGTCGAATCCGGCACGGATCTCGGCGTTGGCAGTGGCTCCGGTTCCCACGACCGCGAGGCCGAGGGGGATGGCGGCGGCCATCACGACGGAGACGAGGGCCTGACGCATACGTCGGCCCACTCGGGGGGTGCGCAGGCGTGAAGCCTTACGCGGCAGAGCGCTGTCGTCACCAGCGACATCGGTAACGGACCCGTCACGCATACATTCGGCCTCTCACAGTTCCGTGCAGCCGGACGGCCGCACCGCTTCGTCGATCGATATCCGGTCACGCTCCGAGGAAGACCTCGGAACCTGAACCATCGGTCTCGTCTTCCGCGCACGATCGCCCCGCGGGCGATCCTGCACGTCGACGCACATCATCTACACATATCTCCGCCGACGGAGACAGCGTTACACAAACGAGATGCCGGAATCCAGCCGGGACGTCGAAATCGGAATACTCACGACACCGAAACGCCATGACCCGGTGATCTCACTGTGACGCGGATCTCACTTGCCGCACATCGTCACGATGCGGGCCGCTCCGGGGGCATCTCTAAATTACACCGTTGTATTTCGTACTTCGGCACCCGGTCGAATCGGTACCCCGCGAGATCCAACGAGTGCTTGAAGTTCTGCACGAATCGGGCCCGCGTGAGCTCTGAACGGTAGGACGTCAGCAGTTCCTGCGTCTCCGGACAGGTCAACGCGACCTGCGCCTGCTCCACCCATTCCTCGTCCAGATAGAACGGCAGGAAGGGATGCACGTCCACCATTCCGGTGTCCGCGACCACCCAGTCCGTGTACAGGTTCTTGTCGTGTCCGATGCGGCCGTTGTCGAGCCGTTCCGTGTGCGCCGCCAACGGATACGCCAGGCCCATCTGATCCAGCACCCGGACGTCGAGCCCCACGTTCATGCTGGTCATTCCCAAGTTGAGGAAGTAGACGACGTGCTCGTCGCCGCCCTCGGGAATCGGCAGGGGCGGCGGCACCACGTCCCAGTAGGTGAACTGCGCGGACGGCAGCAACAGACCGCCGTCCGGCGTGTTCTCGATGGTCTGCACCATTGCCCGCATGCGCGGGTAGTCCAGGTAGTCGCTGGCCAGGATCGGATGGCGGTGGCCGGTGTTCTCGGAGTAGAAGGCCCGCTCGTCGACGATGCCGCTACGCCCGACCGTCGTGCCCTGCGGCATGCCGGTGGTGGTGGCCGCGAAGACCGCCCAGACGACCACGCCGAGCCACAGCGCGACGCACGACACCAGCGCCACGATCCCGCGCCGCAGCGGGATCGGCACGACGGCGACCGGGAGCAGCAGCAGGAACAGCGCGGGGAGCAGAGTGCGGCCGTGCATGAAGTCGCCGCCCACGCGCACGGCGTACACCGTGGAGATCAGACCCGACACGAGCGCGAAGACCACCACGGCGCTCGGCGTCCGGATCCGCGAGACCAATCCGGCGAGACCGCTCGGCGCCTCGCCACGGCGAGCCGCACCGGGCCCGATCCGGGTGGCGGCCAGTGCCGCGGCCACGACGACCAGCACCGCGGGCACCCACAGGGCGTAGGGCCCCACGAGGTTCCACAGATACGTCGAACCCTGCGCCCACTTGGCGCCGCCGGCGTCCTTCGACACCGCGGTGTTCGGGTACGGCAGCGCGTAGTAGCCCATGCGCCAGATCTGGTAGCCCACCGGGAGCAGACCGGCGACCACGACGACGGCGCCGCGGCGGATCCATCCCGACGTCGCGACGACGAGCATGAGGAGCGCGAGGCCGCCGACGATGACGAGTTCCGGGCGGACGAGGGGCGACAGTCCGCCCCAGAACGCGATGACGAGCACGAGTGCCGTCGACGGGTTCTCCACCCGCCGGTCCGCCCACCGGAGCATCAGCCACCACAGGACCGCGATCCAGAAGATGACCAGGCACGACTCGAGGCCGGACGTCGCGAAGTCGCGTGCCGGCGGTACGGCGATGTAGACGAGCGCTCCTGCGGGGAGCGCGAGCACCGCGCGCCCGGCGTACAGGCGTGCCGTGCCGATCATCGCGACCGTGACGGCCGCCGTCGTCAGCACGAGGGCGATGGTCAGCACCACGTACTCGAGGCGGACACCGCTGAGCCACGAGAAGGCGTACACGACATAGGTCCAGGCGGCGCTCGTGTTGGTCTCGACGCGCTCGCCCGCGTTGAACACCGGCCCGTTGCCGGCCAGGAGGTTGCGGACCGTGCGCAGCACGATCAGTCCGTCGTCCGCGATCCAACGGCGGTCCCAGGCGCCCCAGAAGGTCAGCACCGCGACCACGGCGATACCGGCGACGCCGGTCGCTCGGGCCCACCCGGGCGTTCCCACCCGGTCCTCGGCCCGCGACTGCTCGTCGCCGGTACGTTCTGTCAGTTCCTCATGCGAGGTAGACAGCGACACCCACCACTCCGATCCACACGATGGCGAGCATCTGGAGCACCCGGTCCCCGAGTGCGATCTCCTCGGGCTCGCCCGCTTCGCCACCGTCCACGTCCACTGCGTACCGCAGGATAGCGACAGTGAAGGGAACCATCGAGATCGCGAAGAGGGAACTGCCGTTCTTCGCGTCCTGGTCGAAGGCCCACAGTCCGTAGCAGATGACGACGGCCGTGGCGCTGAGCGTCCACACGAACCGCAGGTAGGTGGTGGTGTAGTTCTCCAGCGACTTGCGGATCTTGGCGCCGGTGCGTTCGGCGAGCTGCAGTTCGGCGTACCGCTTGCCGGCTGCCATGAACAGCGATCCGAAGGCCATGATCAGCAGGAACCACTGCGACAGCGGGATGTCGGCCGCCACGCCGCCCGCGATCGCGCGCAGCAGGAAGCCGGACGAGACGATGCAGATGTCGAGCACCGCCTGGTGCTTCAGGCCGAAGCAGTACGCGAGCTGGACCGCGATGTAGACGCCCATGACCACGGCGAGGTTCCAGTTGGCCAGGAACGAGAGCCCGATCGCGCCGCCGAGCAGCACCACCGCCATCGCGAATGCCAGGTTGACCGGGAGGACACCCGCCGCGATGGGACGGAATCGCTTGGTGGGGTGCGCCCGGTCCGCCTCGACGTCCATCGCGTCGTTGACCAGATAGATGCCCGACGCGGCCATGCAGAAGACGAGGAACGCGAGCGCGACCGGCAGGAGCACCGAGCTCTCGGTGACCGAGCCGGCAGCCAGGGGCGCCGCCAGGACCAGCACGTTCTTGACCCACTGGCGCGGGCGCACCGCCTTGACGATGCCCGTGGCCAGGTTCTTCGGGGGCGCGCCGACGACGGCGGGTTCCTCGCTCATGCTGCTCCTGCTGTCGTGGCCGCTGCGTCTCCGCCGGTCAGGCCGAATCGGACCGCCGCGTTCTTCTCGGCTCGCACCGTCGCCGCCGCGGACAGCGCGCCGAGCGCGGAGCCCACGAGTACGTCGGAAGGGTAGTGAACACCGAGCACCAGGCGCGACACCAGCATCGCGGGCACCAGCACCGGTGCCACGGGCAGACCGCTCGCGCGGCCGATCAGCAGCGCCGCGGCCGTGGTGGACGTCGCGTGCGACGACGGGAAGCTGAACCGGCTGGGCGTGGAGACGCCGACGCGCACGGACGGATGGGTCGGGCGCCGACGCCGCGAGATGCGCTTGACGACGATCGACGCCGCGTGCGCACCGACGGCACCGACCGCGACCGACGCCCACTGCTCGCGCCGCGCCGAGTCGACCACGGCACCGATACCGCCGATGGCGATCCACCCGAGGGCGTGCTCACCGAAGTGCGACATCCCCCGAGCGACACGCACGGCGCCCGGCAGTGATCCGACGCTGCCCTGCACCGCGGTGAGGACCCGCAGGTCGGTTCGAACCAGGTTGTCAGTTCGGATAGGAGAAGACACGTTCCCAACGCTCCTTGCTGGTGAGTTCGGGCACGGCGCGACGGTACCGGTCGGACAGCTCGGGGAAGCGCGACGCCAGCTCGCGGCGCAGCGAGAGCGCCTCACCGAGCAGCGTGGAGGCGATCTTCGGATCCCGCTTGCGGTACACGACGCCGCGTCCGTCGGCGGTGGTGACGGTGACACCGTCGACCTGCGAGAGCAGGTACCAGCGCGCATCGAGCGTCGGCACGTTGAGCTGGGGACGGTCGTGGTGCTGCCGCTGCGCACCTCGGGCGTTGTGGATCAGGCCCTTCGCCAGCCGGGACACCTTGGCCACGGCGCCGACCGGCTCGGCGACGGCGGGAACGTCCGCGCCGCTGGCCGGCGGGAGCAGCGTCGACGACGGGACGACCACGGCGTCGGGGTACTGCCTGCGTACCCGGTGCACCTCGGCGAGCGCCGTCGGCAGGATGTCCATGATGTGCTCGGGGCCGGCGAGGAAGTCGCGGATCGCCATGTTCTGGATCGCGACCGTGGAGTACTCGAGGCACAGCAGATGCTTCATCGTGGCCTTGACGGTGTTCACCACGAGGCCGCGGGCGGAACCCGGGGAGTGCAACGCCGCCACCACGAGGCGGTTGCGCAGGTGGAAGTACGCCTGCCAGTCGATGGCGTCGTCCTTGTCGCTCCACGCCATGTGCCAGATCGCGGCCCCCGGCAGAGTCACCGTGGGGAACCCGGCCTCGCGGGCTCGCAGTCCGTACTCGGCGTCGTCCCACTTGATGAACAGCGGCAGCGGCTGACCGATCGTCTCGGCGACCACCCGTGGGATGAGGCACATCCACCAGCCGTTGTAGTCGACGTCGATCCGGCGGTGCAGCAGTGTCGACTCGCGGAGCGGCTTCTCGGCGAAGTCGTGGTCGTACTCGACGTTCTGGGCGCCACCCCACATGAAGATGCCGGTGTCGATCTTCTCGCCCATCACGTGCAGGTGACTTCGTGCCTGCAGGTTGAGCATCTGGCCACCGACGAGTGTCGGCACCTTCGCGAAGCGGGCCATGGCGAGCGCCCGCAGGATCGAGTCGGGCTCGATCTCGATGTCGTCGTCCATGAAGAGGATGTGCTCGGCGTCGGTGTTCTCGAGCGCCTCGTACATGATCCGGCTGTATCCGCCGGATCCACCGAGGTTGGCCTGGTCGTGGATGCTGAGGAGATCGCCGAACGCGGCCGCGGCGTCGTCGAATCCGGGCTCGTCGCGCACCTTGCGGGTGCCCTGGTCGGGCACGATGACGGCGTCGACGACGGCCATGACCAGTGGATCGGACGCGATCGCCGTCAGCGCCTTCACGCAGTCCGTCGGACGGTTGAACGTGGGGATGCCGATGGCCACGGACGCGCGTCCGGGCGCGTCGACGGGTGCGAACCACCCGGCGGACCGCACCTCGACGTCGGTGTCCGTGGTGACGTCGAACCAGATCCATCCGCCGTCCTCGAAGGGACCGAGCTCGACGACGAACTCGAGAGTCGTGACGTCGCCGTCGACCGTCGTCGCGTCGTCGGTGTCGCCGCCCTGGACGTGGATCCGGGACCCGTCCGCCTTCGAGCGGTAGACGTCGACGCGGCAGTGGCCGATCAGCTCGACCCGCAGGACGACGGAATCCAGCGTGCTCCACCGTCGCCAGTAGCTCGCCGGGAACGCGTTGAAGTACGTGCCGAAGGAGACCTCCGACTCGGATCCGATGGACACCGAGGTGCGAGAGAGCGAATGCGCGCGGCGCGGGTTGGTGCGGGCCTCGTCCGTGTACAGGGTGCGGACGTCGAGCGGCTCACCGGCGCGCGGGAGCAGGATGCGTTGGAGCAGCGACCGCCCCAGCAACTGGTCCTCGCTCACGCCGAATCACCCAGTGGAGCACCGGATTCGAGGTGGGGGCGCAACGTGTTCTCGAACGTGGTGAGCGCACTGGCGATGGCCATGTGCATGTCGAGGTACTGGTAGGTGCCCAGTCGGCCGCCGAACAGGACGGAGTTCTCGGCCGTCTCCTGCTTGGCGCGGGCCCGGTAGGCCGCCAGCTTCGCGCGGTCGTCGGGAGTGTTGATGGGGTAGTACGGCTCGTCTCCCGACTCCGCGAACCGGGAGTACTCGCGCATGATGACCGTCTTGTCCGCGGGGTAGTCGCGCTCGGGATGGAAGTGCCGGAACTCGTGGATGCGCGTGTAGGGCACGTCCGCATCGTTGTAGTTCATCACCGGGGTGCCCTGGAAGTCACCAGTGTCGAGCACCTCGGTCTCGAAGTCGAGTGTGCGCCAACCCAGTTCGCCCTCGGAGTAGTCGAAGTACCGGTCCAGCGGTCCCGTGTAGACGATCGGCGCGTCCGGGCTCTCGGCCCGGAGTTCGTCACGGACGTCGAACCAGTCCGTGTCCAGCCGGACCTCGATGAGGTCGCTCTTCGCCATGTTCTCGAGCCACGCGGTGTAGCCGTCGACGGGCAGACCCTCGTGGGTGTCGTTGAAGTAGCGGTTGTCGAAGGTGTAGCGGACCGGGAGCCGCGCGATGTTGCCCGCGGGCAGATCCTTGGGATCGGTCTGCCACTGCTTGGCGGTGTAGTCGCGGACGAACGCCTCGTACAGCGGGCGGCCGATCAGCGCGATGGCCTTCTCCTCGAGATTCGCGGCATCCTCGACCGAGATCTCGCTGGACTGCTCCTCGATGAGCGCGCGCGCCTCGGCGGGAGTGAAGTAGCGGCCGAAGAACTGGGACACCAGGCCCAGGCCCATCGGGAACTGGTACGCCTGGCCCTTGTGCAGGGCGAACACGCGGTGCTGGTAGCCCGTGAACTCGGTGAAGCGAGTGACGTACTCCCACACCTTCTCGTTCGACGTGTGGAAGAGGTGGGCGCCGTACTTGTGGATCTCGATGCCGGTACCGGGCTCGGGTTCGGAGTAGGCATTGCCTCCGATGTGGGAGCGCCGGTCGAGCACGAGCACTCGTTTTCCCAGTTCCGCGGCACTCCGCTCGGCGATCGTGAGGCCGTAGAAACCGGACCCCACGACGATCAGGTCGTACCGTCCTCGCGAAGTATCAGTCACGGGTGACCAGGGTATCCGACGCTGTGTAGTCGTCCCGCAACCCGCACGTCGACCCTCCCGACGGGCGAATCGTTCGAACACCTGGCCGAACCCTCTACTTGAGGTTGATGGTTGGTGTTTCTGTGGTTAGTGTGGCGCTTGTTGCGCATCATCTATCACATGAGTCACATCCGTCACATGTGACGGTGATCGCGGGGCAACGTCTACCAGGGGAGAAATCGTCTTGCACCGTCGACCGAAGCCGTCACTGATTCTGGGTGTCGTCGCCGCACTCGCGGTCACGAGTCCTGTCGTGGTCTACGCCGTCGGGGACAGCACCACCGGAGTGCGCGCGGCCAACGACACGACCACCGTCGTTCCCACGCAGATCGCCAAGCTGGCGCTCGCGAACGCACCCGACATCGTCATCCCCGTGAAGGAACTCACCGGGCTGGATCTGCCGGACATCGACCTGGGGTCGCTGCGCGATCTGTCGCTGCCCGACTCCTTCGAGATCCCGTCCATCCCCGGACTCACGGTTCCCGAGGTGCCCGCCGCGTCGCCCACCGATCCGGCAGCCCCCGCGCCGTCCGAGGTGGACGGCTCGCAGGACGGCGCCGTGGTCAAGGAGGTGTCCCAGGACACCCCCTTCAGCATGGTCGCGCTGACGGCCGACCAGCTCGGCTCTGCGGTGGCCCGTGTGCGTGCCCAGCTCGACGACGGTTCCTGGGGTCCGTGGAACGAGACGCAGTCCATCGACACCGGTCGCACCGATTCGGACGTGCCCGCCGTCGCCAATGGCACGGAGCCCATCTACGTGGGCCTGACCAAGCGCGTCCAGTTCCTGCTGAGCCCCACCGTCCCGGCCGGCGCCGTGCTGAACCCCGCCGACCCGGCCTTCCCGGTCGAGCCGCCGGCACCCGCTCCCGAGGCGGCACCGGCACCCGAGGCGGCTCCCGCTCCCGACGCGGCCGATCCCGTCGCGCCGGCACCCGAGCTCGGCTACGTCCCGGCGTCGTCGTCCCGCCCGCTACGGGCCCAGCCGATCGCGAACGCCCTCGCGGACGCGACCGCCGTGCTCATCACGCCCGGCACCTCGGCGGCCGACAGCACGCTGAGTGACATCGCGACCCCCGTCGACGGCTCCGGCCCCGCCGTGATCACCCGCGCCCAGTGGGGAGCGGACGAGTCGAAGCGCTGCGGTTCGCCCACGTACGACGACTCTCTCGGCGGCGCCACGGTGCACCACACCGCGGGCAGCAACAACTACAGCAAGGACGAGTCCGCGGGCATCGTCCGGGCGATCTACGCGTACCACGCGCAGACACTGGGCTGGTGCGACATCGGTTACAACGTGCTGGTGGACAAGTACGGCCAGGTGTTCGAGGGCCGCGCAGGTGGCCTCGATCGCAACGTCGAGGGCGCGCACGCGGGCGGCTTCAACGAGAACACCATGGGCATCGCGCTGATGGGCGACTACAGCTCGGAGCAGCCGACGCAGGAGTCGCTCGACGCTGCCGGCAAGTTCCTCGGGTGGCGTCTCGGCAAGGCCGGCCTGGACCCGAAGGGGACCACCACGATGACGTCCGAGGGCACGCAGTACACGTTCGTCCAGCAGGGCCGCTCGATCGATCTCCCGGTGATCTTCGCGCACCGCGACGTCGGCAACACCGAGTGCCCGGGCGACGCCGCCTACGCACGTATGGATGACATCCGGTCCATCGCGGCAGCCAACCTGAACGGGACCGGCACCCCGACACCGGCGGAGCCCGGTACCGGGACCTCGACCGACGAGGGCCTGGTGGCGCCGCCCGTCGCCGCTCCCCCGAGTGTCGACGCGTCGTCACCGGCACCCGGCAACACGCTGACCGGGCTCGTGTCCGAACTCCTCGCGATGGGCGTCCAGAACCCGATCGTGCAGAAGTGGGTCGCCGAGGGCGGTGAGTCGGGTCGACTCGGCGCCGCCCTGACCGGACTGCTCCCCGCACCCGAGGGACAGACCCGCGCGGACTTCGCCAACGGGTCGATCTACACGACGCCCACCGGCCAAGTGGTCTCGGTGCTCGGCCAGATCTTCAAGCAGTTCGTCGCCATGGGCTCGGAGTCCGGATCTCTCGGACTGCCGACGTCCGACGAGTACCGCATCCCGAACGGATGGCAGTCCGACTTCGAGAACGGGTCGCTCTCGTTCGACGAGATCACGGGGATCGTGACGACGGTCGTGAAGACCTTCACCGACACGTACACCGCGGAGATGAACGCCGGCGCGCCGGTGGACGCTCCCGCACCGGCCCCGGCTCCCGAGGCAGCGCCCGTCGGCTGATCGTTCTCTCTAGCTCCACCACCGTTCGAGCACGCGGGCGACGCCGTCGTCCGCGTTGCTCGTGGTGACCTCGTCGGCCGCGGCGATCGCAGCAGGGTGCGCATTGCCCATCGCGACGCCGTGGCCGACCATCCTCAGCATCGGCACGTCGTTCGGCATGTCTCCGAAGGCGATCATCTCGGACGCGTCGATGCCGAGAGTGCGCGCGATCTCCAGCAGTCCCGACGCCTTCGACACTCCGGGCGGACTCAGTTCGATCAGCCCGTTGTCGGTCGAGAAGGTCACGTCGGCGAGGTGCTCCACATGGGACGTCAGCGCGGCCGCCATGTCCCCACTCGTCATCGACGACTGCCGGATCAACAATTTCACGGCGGGGGCGGACAGCACCTCCTCCGAGGACGTCTCGGTGTTGTCGGGGTTGAGCCACGCGTGCTCGTAGCCGGGAGAGCTCACGAACTGCGGCGTCGCCGCGTCGTGCGCGCTGCGGCCGACCCGCTCCACCGCGAGGCCGCACCCGGCGATGAGGGACTCCGCAAGAGCGGCCAGCTCGGCCAGATCGGTCACGCTCAACGTCCGCGCCGACACGACCACGTCGTTCTCGCTGTCGTAGATCACGGCGCCGTTGGCGCACACGGCCATGGGCGCGTGACCCAGCTGCTCGACGATGGGCCCGATCCACCGCGGCGGTCGACCCGTCGACAGCACGAAGGTGTCCCCGGCCGCCACGACGGCGTGCACCGCGGCCTTCGTTCGAGCCGTCACGCGCTCGTGGTGGTCGATGAGCGTTCCGTCGACGTCCGATGCGACGAGCCGCGGCCGTCCGGTCTCGCCGGGAGTGACGGGTCGCTGTGTGGGCTGCATCGGTCAAGTTTGCCCGACGGGGTTCCGCGACGTCTCCAGCGACGCACGAATATGGCGTGGAGGACGCGATCGACCGGCCGTAGTCTGACGTCCTGTGTCCCATCTCGAACTGTCCGACGTCGACTACTTCCTGCCCGACGGCCGCCAATTGCTGGACGGCGTGTCCTTCCGGGTCGGTGACGGCGCCAAGACCGCACTGATCGGACCCAACGGCACCGGCAAGACCACCATCACCCGCATCGTCGCCGGTGACGTGCCGCCGGACGAGGGGAGCGTGACGCGCTCCGGAACGCTCGGGGTGATGCGGCAGTTCGTCGGCCAGGTGCGCGACGAGTCGACGGTGCGTGACCTCCTGCTGTCCGTGTGTGCGGAGCCCGTCCGTACGGCCGCCCGGCGACTGGACGACTCCGAGAACGCGATGATCGAGCACGACGACGAAGCGACCCAGATGGCCTACGCACAGGCGCTGTCCGACTGGGGCGACATCGGCGGGTACGACCTCGAGCCGTTCTGGGACGAGGTCACCATGTCTGCGATGGGCACCTCGTTCGAACGCGCGAAGTGGCGGGCCGCGTCCACGCTCAGTGGCGGCGAGCAGAAGAGGCTCGTGCTCGAGGCACTGTTCGCGGGCAACGATCAGCTGCTGCTGCTCGACGAGCCCGACAACTACCTCGACGTGCCGGGCAAGCGGTGGCTCGAGCGCACCATCGCCGCGTCGGACAAGTCGGTACTGTTCATCAGCCACGACCGAGAGTTGTTGTCCACGGCCGCAACTCGCATCGTGACACTGGAGCCGGGGATCAACGGCGCCTCGGCGTGGGTGCACGGCGGCGGATTCTCCACCTACACCGAGGCACGCGAGAAGCGGAACGCGCGACTCGACGAGTTGAAGGCGCGGTGGGACGAGGAGCGGGTGAAACTGCAGGCGCTCGTACTGCGGCTGCGCGAGAAGGCGAAGTTCAACGACGGTGTGGCCTCGCGCTACCAGGCGGCCCGGACGAGGCTCGCGAAGTTCGAGGAGGCGGGCCCACCCGAGGCGGTGCCGCTCCGCCAGAACGTCGCTGTGCGGCTCACGGGAGGACGGACCGCGAAGCGTGCACTCGTGTGCACGTCACTCGAGTTGACCGGACTCATGCAGCCCTTCGACACGGAGATCTGGTACGGCGACCGCGTGGCCGTACTGGGCTCCAACGGGTCCGGCAAATCGCACTTCCTGCGGCTGCTCGCTGCCGGCGGAACCGATCCCGACCTCGAGCACCTTCCCGTCGGCGAACTCGACCTGGCACCCGTACCGCACACGGGCACAGCCACTCTCGGTGCACGGGTCCGCCCGGGACTGTTCGCTCAGACCCACACCCGTCCCGACCTCGAGGGCAACACATTGCTGGACATCCTGCACCGCGGGACCTCGCACCGTGACGGGATGGGACGGGAGGCCGCGTCCCGCGCACTGGACCGCTACGGGCTCTCCCGCCAGGCGGAGCAGAGGTACGACGACCTCTCCGGTGGTCAGCAGGCACGGTTGCAGATCCTGCTGTTGGAGCTGTCCGGCGCCACGATGCTTCTCCTCGACGAACCCACCGACAACCTCGACCTCGAGTCGGCCGACTCCCTGCAGGACGCGATCGTCGCGTTCGACGGAACCGTGGTCACGGTGACGCACGACCGATGGTTCGCTCGGAGTTTCGACCGGTTCCTCGTCTTCGGGGCGGACGGTCGGGTGTACGAGTCGGGTGAACCGGTGTGGGACGAGGGCCGCGTGGCACGCGCTCGATGACACCCCGCCGGACGTGACGATTCGGACACGGTGAGGCGCGTGCAACGCCGTGCGTGCGAGTCGCGCCGTTAGTGTCGGGACACATCTCGGCACGCGAAAGGGTGACTCGGCGTGGACATCATGGAACCGGTACACGGAACGGCCTACCTGCTGTCGGTCGCGGCCATCGCCGTGGCCGTCCTGCTCTTCCTCATCATGAAGGTGAAGCTCCACGCCTTCCTGTCGCTCGTTCTGGTGAGCATGGTGACGGCGGTCGCCGCAGGCATCCCGCTCGCGGACGTACCCGACACGCTCCTCTCGGGCTTCGGAGGGACACTCGGCAACGTCGCGTTGCTCGTCGCGCTGGGCGTGATGCTCGGCCGACTCCTCGAGAAGACCGGTGGGGCCCAAGTTCTCGCGGACACCCTCATCGCACGCTTCGGTGAGAAGCGCGCTCCCTTCGCGCTCGGCGTCGCCGCCTTGATCTTCGGGTTCCCGATCTTCTTCGACGCCGGTCTCGTCATCTTCCTGCCGATCATCTTCTCGGTGGCGCGGCGCTTCGGCGGATCCGTCCTGCTCTACGCGCTGCCGACAGCCGGCGCCTTCGCGGCCATGCATGCGATGGTGCCGCCGCACCCGGGACCCGTGGCAGCGGCGGACCTCATGGGCGGAGACATCGGCGTCACTCTCGTCGTCGGGCTCCCGGTCGCGATCATCGCGTGGTTCCTCGGTTCCTACCTGGTCGGTACGCGCCTGGGTCGCCGGTTCGTCACCAGCCCGGCCGCGCTGTTCGCGGATGCAGCCGACGACCCCGACGCTCCGCCCGTCGCGCCACCGCGCTTCCTGGCCGTCCTCGGACTGCTCCTGTTCCCGCTGATACTCATCTGCCTGAACACCGGTGTCTCGACGCTGCAGACCGCCGGAATCGTCTCGGAGGACGCCGGGTGGGCGGACGCACTCATTCTCCTGGGGCAGACACCCGTCGCTCTGCTGCTGACGGTGCTCCTGTCGCTCGTGGTCCTGGCACCCGGACGGTTCTCCGTCTCCAAGGCCACGTCGCTCATGGACGACGCCCTGGGCCCGGTGTGCGCGATCATCCTCATCACGGGCGCCGGCGGAATGTTCGGCGGAGTCCTTCGCGCCAGCGGCATCGGTGCGTCTCTGACGGAGTCACTGTCGGATCTCGGGTTCTCGTTGATCGTGCAGGCGTTCCTCATCGCGGCGGCTCTCCGTGTCGCGCAGGGCAGCGCGACGGTCGCGCTGACGACCACTGCCGGCCTGGTCTCGGCTCAGGTGGTCGAGCTCGGGTTGGGTAACTTCGACATCGCACTGCTCGTGTTCGCGATCGCTGCGGGAGCCACCGTGCTCTCGCACGTGAACGACTCGGGTTTCTGGCTCGTCAGCCGATTCTTCGGCATGGACGAGAAGACGACTCTGAAGACTTGGACGGTCATGGAAACGACATTGGGACTCGCGGTCTTCGCGCTCGCCTCACTGCTCTGGGTGGTGTTCTGACGTGACGGACCACGCCGACGGCATTCCGAGACACATCGTCGTGATGGGTGTGTCGGGGACCGGGAAGACCACCGTCGGCAGCGCACTGGCGACGACACTGGGGAGCACCTTCATCGAGGGCGACACTTTTCATCCCAAGGCGAACATCGACAAGATGTCTGCCGGCCACCCGCTGAACGACGACGACCGTCGACCGTGGCTCGCCGCGGTATCGGGTGAGATCGAGCGAGTGGCAGGGGAGGGTGGAACGTCGGTGACAGCCTGTTCCGCCCTGACGCGGCGGTACCGGGACTGGCTGCGCGGGGGCTACCCGGATCTGTTCTTCGTCCATCTGCAAGCGGACTACGACACGCTTCTCGACCGCATGTCGCGCAGGAAGCACTTCATGCCCCCGTCTCTGCTGCAGTCGCAGTTCGACACCCTCGAGGACCTCCAGGCGGACGAGCACGGCGCGGGAGTGCCGGATGTCGACGGCGTCGAGAAGGTGGTCGCAGCTGCCATGAAGGCAGTGGGCGCCTCCCGGTAGCACCATGCCGGCCGGCGGGGGGCACGGCGAAAGTCCTTCTGCCGGTGCATGACCCGTGAATGCAGAAAGCCCCCGGCCGGTGGTCGGGGGGCTTTCTGGGAAGGGTTGTTCGGCGGTGTCCTACTCTCCCACACCCTGTCGGGTGCAGTACCATCGGCGCTGGAGGGCTTAGCTTCCGGGTTCGGAATGGGTCCGGGCGTTTC
>NZ_JABUEE010000016.1:0-44492 GCF_019836105.1 Rhodococcus sp. BP-316
CCTCAGCGCGGATCTCCGCCCGAGCAGCACCGAGCTGCTGTGGATCATCGACGTCTACTCGTTCGTCCTCGCCGGCCATGGCACCCCAGACACCGATCGCGAGCGTGCGTTCACGCCGCACCTGGAACATCGTGCGGATCAGGCCCAGGGTGGCGGGCATCAACGTGGCACCCGAGATGCCCTGCAGCACACGGGCCGCGATCATCATCGCGGGGTCGACCGCGAAGGCGGCGAGCACCGAGGACAGCCCGAAACCAACCGCGCCGATCAGGAGCAACCGCCGTCGTCCGATGCGGTCGCCGACGGTGCCCATGGTGACCAGCAGGCCGGCGAGGACGAACGAGTAGACGTCGATGATCCACAGCAGCTCGGTGCTGCTCGGGCGGAGATCCGCGCTGAGGAACGGCAGCGCGATGTCGAGGACGGTGCCGTCGACGGCGATGAGCATCACGGCACCGGCCAGCACCACCAGACCGAGCCAGTCGCGGCGGGTGGCGCCGGCCGGTACGAGATCGTCGGGATTCGGCTGCACGGACGCTGCCGGGGACACGGACACGAGACACCTCTTTCATTTACCGTCCGGACGGTACAGTCGACGGACACCGACAGCGTAGCAACAACCGTCCGGCCGGTACAGTGCGTGTCATGGCAGCCGACACACGCGACCGCATCCTGGACGCCCTCGAGACGCTGCTCCTCGACGACGGCGCGGACAAGGCCACCCTCGAGGCGGTGGCCTCTCGGGCCGGCGTCTCGAAAGGTGGTCTGCTGTACCACTTCCCCAGCAAGGACGCGATGATGGCCGCGCTGGTGCGTCGCCTCGGTGAACGATCCGACGTCCAACGCGTCGAGGCGGAGGCCGCCGGCACCTCGCTGGCGCAGTGGTATCTCCAGCCACCGGACGCCTCGTCCGCCGAGGAGGTGGCGCTCTACCGCTCCACTCTCGCCGCGCTGCGCAGCATCGACGGCAGACCCGGCGAGGTGCAGCAGGCCGTCATCGACGTCATGGGCATGTGGGACCGCGCGCTGCAGCGCGAGGTGACCGATCCGGTGCAGGCCGAGATCGTGCGGCTGGTGGGCGACGGCATCTACCTCGCCGCGCTGCTCGGCCTCCCCCACACGCCGCCCGACCTGCACCGTGACGTGGTCGAACGGCTCCTCGGTGGCGGTTCGAGCAGTGTCGACCCGAGCGGTCAGGGGTCGGCCGGATGACTCAGGTCAGGTAGCGGTATGCGGGAGACCCGGGCTCGAGATGCTCGACGTGCATCGGCGACGTCTCCATCCGCTCGAGGAGGGACGACAGGCCCGCGGCCGAACCGAGCTCGATACCCACCAGCGCGGCACCCGTCTCGCGGTTGTTGCGCTTGACGTACTCGAACAGCGTCACGTCGTCCTCCGGACCGAGAACGACGTCGAGGAACGTGCGCAGTGCGCCCGGCTCCTGCGGGAAGTCGACGAGGAAGTAGTGCTTGAGCCCCTTGTGCACGAGCGACCGTTCGAGAATCTCCCCGTAGCGCGAGACGTCGTTGTTACCGCCCGAGATCAGGCACACGACGGACGAGCCGGCCGGGATGTCGATCTGCGACAGCGCGGCCACCGACAGCGCTCCGGCGGGTTCGGCGATGATGCCCTCACTCTGGTACAGATCCAGCATCGCGGTGCAGATGGCACCCTCGTCCACCTGCGTGACCACCACCGACCCGCGTCCGTCGTGGCCCGCACCGACCGTCACCGAGGCATGCGAGGCGACGGTCGCGCCGAGCGACGACACGACCCGGTACGGGAGATCGCCGATCCGGCGCACGGCGGCGCCGTCGACGAACGGGTCGATCTCGTCGAGTGTGACGGGGCCGCCGGCCATGAGCGCCGCCGCCATGGATGCGGCGCCGGTAGGCTCCGCACCGACGACGGAGGTGTTCGGCGACCGCTCGGCGAGGTAGGCCGACATGCCCGTCATGCACCCACCACCGCCCACCGCGACCACGACGACGTCCGGAGCGGCACCGAGCTGCTCCAGGATCTCCGCGGCGATGGTTCCCTGTCCCGCCACGGTTCTCGGGTCGTCGAACGGCGGCACGATGGTGGCACCGGTGGTGCGGACGTCGGCGAGGGCGGCCGCCGCGGCCGCATCGAAGGTGGAGCCGACGCTGATGACCTGCACCATGTCGCCGCCGTGGAAGGCGATGCGATCGCGCTTCTGCTTCGGGGTGTTGGTCGGCACGTAGATGCGACCGCGGATGCCGAGCGCCCGGCACGCGAACGCGACACCCTGCGCGTGATTGCCGGCGCTCGCCGCCACGACACCGACCGCGCGCTCGTCGTCGTCGAGTTGCAGCATGAGGTTGTACGCGCCGCGCAACTTGTACGAGCGCACGCGCTGGAGATCCTCGCGCTTGAGGTGGATCCGCGCACCCGTCCGCTCGGACAACCGCTCGCAGAACTCGAGCGGGGTGCGGGTGGCCACGTCCCGCAGCCGGACGGCCGCGGCATCGATGTCGTCTGCGGTCGGCGCAGCGGCGTCGGTACGGCTCGTCGTCTCGGTCACACGGACATGCTGCCACGGTGGTGCGACGACCACCGACCCACCCTCACCTGCGGAGCGGCCGCCGGCGGGGGTGACGAATCTGCGCTCAGGCCCGCTCGAGCACGAAGACAGGGATCTCGCGGTCGGTCTTCTTCTGGTAGTCCGCGTAGTCGGGGTAGGCCGCGACCGCGCGCTCCCACCACTGCGCCTTCTCCTCGCCGTGGACCTCGCGCGCGACCATGTCCCACTTCTCGGTCTTGTCCCGCAGTTCGACGTGGGGGTTCGCGAGCACGTTGAAGTACCAGACGGGGTGCTTCGGCGCGCCGCCGAGCGACGCGACGGCGGCGTACGCACCGTCGTGCTCCACGCGCATCAGAGGGGTCCGACGGAGCTTGCCCGTCTTGTTCCCGATGGTCGTGAGGAGGATGACGGGCATCCCCCGCATCTCGGTGCCCTCGGTCCCTCCCGAGCTCTCGTACAGGTCGGCCTGATCGGCGGCCCAGGTGGACGGACTCGGCTCGTACTCTCCGTGCAGCGGCATGATCCCAGTACACACACCTCGGCGGTCTCCGGCAACCATCCGCAGGGTGATCAGGAGGTTTCGGTCGCCCTAACTTCCATGTACGTGTAGCCTGGGGACCAACGCACGGCACACGGAACACGAATGGTTCGGGAGGCGAGTATGACCACGGTCGACCTGCAGTTCACACGCCCGCGGCACTCGACGAGCGTTCGTACCGTGGACGTGGCCGGCACCGACTGGCCGCTCTACAAGCTCGAGAGCATCATGGTCGCCGTCATCCTCTTCGCCGCTCTCGCACTGACAGTCAGCATGCAGACGGCAGTCCTCACCTCCGCCGCTGTCGGCGTGACGCTGTGGTGGGCCCTCGGCGCGACCGAGCGGTTCCGCACCCGACACTGATCACGGACAGACACCGACGGGGCGCCCACTCCACGTGGGCGCCCCGTCGGCGTTCGTGTGGTCCGGCCGTATGTCAGGAACCGAACGGCAGGACACCGGGGGCCAGGTAGAGACCGCTGCTTCCGGCGGCGATGCCACCGACGAGTTCGAGCACGGCGTTGATGAAGTTCGTGATCATGGGATCATCCCTCTCGGTCGAGTTCGACGTGACGATCCGACGGTACCGTCCGTCCCTGTGAACAGTCACGAACTCGTCTGGTACGTCGGCTACGGCTCGAACACCCTGCCCGCACGCCTCGACGCCTACTTGGGCGGCTCCGCGGCCGACAGCAGATTCGGTGCGCACGCCGCCCCGCGGACACTCTCGCTTCCTCGCGAACACCGGTGGATCACCGTGCCGCATGCGGTGTACTTCGCCGGCGTCTCGGCCCGGTGGACCGGAGCGTCCGCGTTCCTCTCGCTCACACCCTCCCCCGACTCCGACAGCATCGCCCGCGCCTACCTGCTCGACTGGGCCGCCCTCGACCACATCTCGACGGTGGAGAACGCGCAGACGGAGCAGACACTCGACGTCCGCGCGTCCCTACCGACACGGCCGGGAGCGTGGGCGCTGCTGCCGGTCGAGGTGTCGCCCGAGCCGCACCGCGGCAAGTACGACGCGGCGCTGCGCCTGGACGACATCGACGGCGTACCGGCGATGACTCTGACGTCGAGCCACGTGCGAGAACGCGGAGTGCCGGCCGACCGCTACCGCGACGTCATCGCGGAGGGCCTGCGGGACAACCCGTTCGGCGTCGATCCCGATGCCTACCTCGCGGCAGCCGTCGAGCGGTCGGCCGTCGTCAGACGGTGAGGCAGCGTCAGACGGTGAGGCAGCCGGGTCCGAGCAGCGCCTTGAGATCGCCCATCAGCGCCGATGACGGTGTGACGCGCAGCTTCTCGTCCACCTTGAGCATGGTGACCCGGTCGCCACTGATGAGGCGCAGGTGCACGTCGGTGGTGCCGGGATGGCTGGCCAGCACCCGCTTGAGCGCCCCGACCTTGTCCGCGGTGCACTGACGCGTCGGCAAGCTGACGGCGACGGGCTTGGCGACACCGACGGACGACAGATCGGGAACCGCGATGTCGTTCGCGATGAGCGAGATCCGATCGTCCCGAGCCGACACCCTGGCCTTCACCAGCACCACGGCGTCCTCGGCGACGTCCGCACCGAACACGGAGTACGCCTGCGGGAAGAACAGCACCTCGATACCGCCGGTGAGATCCTCGAGCTGGGCGGACGCCCAGGTCAGACCGTTCTTGTTCACCCGTCGGTTGACCGACGCCAGAATGCCGCCCACCGTGACCTGCGTGCCGTCCTTCAGACTGCCCTCGAGGATCGTGGGAATGGCGGTGTCCGACTGAGCCGCGAGCACGTGCTCGACTCCGTTCAGCGGATGCCCGGACACATACAGCCCCAACATCTCCCGCTCCAAAGCGAGACGGTGCTTGCTGTCCCACTCCTCGGGCGGGATCTTCACGTTGAAGACGGAGGTGATGGACTCGTCGGCGTCGACGCCGCCGAACAGGTCGAACTGGCCGATGGCCTCCGCCTTCTTGGTGCCCAGCACCGAGTCGATCGCGTCGGCGTGGATCAGCATCAAACCCTTGCGTGGATGGTCCAGCGAATCGAAACCACCGGCCTTGACGAGAGACTCGGTGACCTTCTTGTTGCAGGCAGTCGCATCGATCTTGGCCAGGTAGTCGGAGAAGTCGGTGAACTTCCCCTTCTCCTTGCGCGCCGAGATGATGGACGCCACGACGTTGGCGCCCACGTTGCGCACCGCGCCCATACCGAAGCGGATGTCCTCGCCCACCGAGGCGAAGTTGAGCTCGGACTCGTTGACGTCCGGCGGCAGCACGGTGATGCCGAGCCGCCTGCAGTCGGCGAGATAGATCGCCGCCTTGTCCTTGTCGTCGCCGACACTGGTGAGCAGTCCGGCCATGTACTCGGCCGGGTAGTTGGCCTTGAGATACGCCGTCCAGTAGGACACCAGCCCGTACCCCGCCGAGTGCGACTTGTTGAACGCGTAGCCGGCGAACGGGAGCACGGTGTCCCAGAGCGCCTTGATGGCGGCCTCGGAGAAATCGTTGTCCAGCATGCCCTGGCGGAATCCGGCGTACGCCTTCTCCAGCTCGGACAGCTTCTTCTTTCCCATGGCGCGCCGCAGCAGGTCGGCCTGGCCGAGCGAGTATCCGGCGACCTTCTGCGCCAGCTGCATGATCTGCTCCTGGTAGACCACCAGGCCGTACGTCTCGCCGAGGATGACCTTCAGCGGTTCCTCGAGTTCCGCGTGAATCGGCTTGACCTCTTGACGGCCGTTCTTGCGATCGGCGTAGTCGTTGTGCGAGTTCATGCCCATCGGACCGGGCCGGTAGAGCGCCAGGACGGCGACGATGTCCTCGAATCCGGTGGGCTGCATCTTGCGCAGCAGGTCCCGCATCGCGCTGCCGTCGAGCTGGAACACGCCGAGCGTGTCTCCGCGCGAGAGCAGTTCGAACGTCGCCGGATCATCGAGAGGCAGGGCGTCGAGGTCGATGTCGATGCCGCGATTGGCCTTGATGTTGTCGATGGCGTCGCCGATGACCGTGAGGTTGCGCAGCCCCAGGAAGTCCATCTTCAGCAGGCCGATTGCCTCGCAGGACGGGTAGTCCCAGCCGGTGATGATGGCGCCGTCCTGCGGACGCTTCCACACCGGGATGGCGTCGGTCAGCGGCTCCGAGGACATGATGACCGCGCAGGCGTGGACTCCGGCGTTGCGGATCAGCCCCTCGAGACCCTTGGCCGTCTGGTAGATCTTCGCGACGTCGGGGTTCGAGTCGATCAGCGAGCGGACCTCGGTGGCCTCCTTGTACCGCTCGTGCGTCGGATCGGTGATGCCCGCGACCGAGATGTCCTTCGCCATCACGGGCGGGGGCAGTGCCTTGGTGATCTGGTCGGCGATGGCGAAGCCCGGCTGCCCGAACTGCACGCGGGCCGAGTCCTTGATGGCGGCCTTCGTCTTGATGGTGCCGAACGTGATCACCTGCGCGACACGATCACTGCCCCACTTCTCGGTGGCGTAGCGCACCATCTCGCCGCGTCGGCGATCGTCGAAGTCGATGTCGATGTCGGGCATGGAGACGCGCTCGGGATTGAGGAACCGCTCGAACAGCAGACCGTGCGGGAGCGGGTCGATGTTGGTGATCCCCATCGCGTAGGCGACGAGCGACCCGGCCGCCGAACCTCGACCGGGGCCGACGCGGATGCCGACCTCCTTGGCGTGGTTGATGAGGTCACCGACGACGAGGAAGTAGGCGGGGAAGCCCATCTCGAGGATGACGCTGATCTCGTAGTCCGCACGGGAGAGGTACTCCTCCGTCGGACCGTCGGGGAAGCGGCGGTGCAGGCCGTCCATGACCTCCTTGCGGAGCCAGGTGCCCTGCGTGTAGCCCTCCGGCACCGGGAACACCGGCATCCGGTCGCGGTGCTCCCACACCTCGTCGTAGGACTGGACGCGTTCGGCGATGAGCAACGTGGAGTCGCACGCGCCGGGCACCTCGTCGTCCCAGAGGGCACGCATCTCCTCCGCGGACTTGAGGTAGTAGCCGTCGCCGTCGAACTTGAACCGGGTGGGATCGCTCAGCGTCTTACCGGTCTGGATGCACAGCAGCGCTTCGTGATTGACCGACGCGTCCTTGGTGACGTAGTGGCAGTCGTTGGTCGCGAGCGGGGGGATGCCGAGCTGCTCCCCGATGCTCAGCAGTCCTTCTCGCACCCTCCGCTCGATCGACAGACCGTGGTCCATCAGTTCGAGGAAGAAGTTGTCGGGGCCCCAGATCTCCTGCCACTTGGCCGCCGCCTCGAGCGCCTCACGCTCGTGGCCCAGACGAAGCCGGGTCTGGATCTCGCCGGACGGGCAGCCGGTGGTGGCGATGATGCCCTCGGCGTGGTTGGCGATGATCTCCTCGTCCATGCGCGCCCACTTGCCCAGCTGCCCCTCGGTGGACGCGAGGGACGACAGCTTGAACAGGTTGCGCAGACCCGTCGCGTTCTCCGCCACCATCGTCATGTGCGTGTACGCGCCGCTGCCCGAGACGTCGTCCGACTTCTGGCTGCGGTCTCCCCACAGCACGCGCTTCTTGTTGAAACGGGACTCCGGGGCGATGTAGGCCTCGATCCCGATGATGGGCTTGACCCCGGCCTTCTTGGCCTCGTTGTAGAACTCACTGGCCCCGTACATGTTGCCGTGGTCGGTCATCCCGACCGCGCTCATCCCCAGGCGCTGGGCCTCCGCGAACATCGGCGCGATCTTCGCCGCCCCGTCCAGCATGGAGTACTCGGTGTGATTGTGGAGATGAACGAAGTCCGACACGGGAGCCACTCTAGGTCGTCGGGCCGACAACATTCTCCGCACACGCGGCGTGTGACGACTGTGACGGATGAGGACTAGCGCGGGGCGTCCGCGGACGCCGCCTCGACCGGCACCGACGCCACGCGATGCGCCCGCAGACGCCGCACGGAGTCGACCGTGAAGATCGCCAGCGCGCACCAGATGAGTGCGAAACCGATCCACCGCGACGCGGGCATGTCCTCGTTCAGCACCAGCACTCCCCACGCGAGCTGCAGGCCCGGTGTCAGGTACTGCAGCAGACCGAGGGTGACCAACGGCAGCTTCTGCGCGGCGACCCCGAACAGCAGCAGCGGCAGTGCGGTGACGGGCCCGGCGAGGACGAGCAGCAGGGCGTGCGGCACCCCGAGCGAGAGGGCGCTCGCTCCCCCGGTGACGCCCAGCACCACCAGGTAACCGATCGCGATCGGCGCCCCCACGAGCCCCTCCGCGGTCAGCGACGTGGTGGGTTCGAGCCGGACCACCTTCTTCATGACGCCGTACAGCGCGAACGAGAAGGCCAGGGTGAGGGCGATGACGGGAGGCCGTCCGTAGTCGACGGTGAGCACGACCACCGCGACGAAGGCCAGCGCGAGGGCCGCGATCTGCGCACGGCCCAACCGCTCCCGGAACACCACGACGCCGAGCAGGACACTGACGAGCGGATTGACGAAGTATCCGAGGGCTGCCTCGACCACACGGTCCTGCGAGACCGCGAAGATGTAGACGCCCCAGTTGATCGAGATGAACGCCGACGACAACGCCACCACACCCCACGTGCGCGCCGGGAGACCGCGCAGCGTGGACAGTCGTCCCAACACCGCCAGGACGACGAGCATGAGCACCAACGTCCACACGATGCGGTGCGCGAGGACCTCGACGGGTCCGGCGAAGGACAGCACGCCGAAGAAGGCCGGGAACAGTCCCCACAGTCCGTACGCACCGACACCGCTGGCCATGCCGACGCTGGAGGACGACCGGGGAGCTCCACCGCGCCGGGAGCCGAGAGAGGACGTGAGACTGCGCACGCGCTCACGCTATCCCCGACCGGTGCACAATCGACGAGGTGGCACACAGGAAGAAGGCGCCGAGCGGCGAGGCCGAGGCTCGGGCGGACAAGACCTGCGTCGTCTGCGGTCGACGGATCGAGTGGCGTAAGAAGTGGGAACGCGACTGGGACTCGGTGAAGTACTGCAGCGACGCGTGCCGACGCACCGGCTCCGCGGGAGCCGACGACGGTCTCGAGGACGCGATCCGGCGGCTGCTCGACAGTCGCTCGCGCGATTCGTCGATCTGTCCCTCCGACGTGGCTCGCGCCGTGGCGCCGGACGACTGGCGCCCCTTGATGGAACCCGTCCGCCGCGCCGCCCGCCGTCTCGTCGCCGTGGGCGAGGCGGAGATCACGCAGGGCGGGAACGTGGTCGACCCGTCGACGGCGAAGGGCCCCATCCGCATTCGGCGACCCCGCTGACCCGGAGTCGACTCAGGCGCGTGCGGACCGTACCCGCCGCACCGCGTCGTCGACGGACCCGCGATGCACTCCCCCGTGTCCGGGAATCAGGACGTCGGCGTCCAGGCCGACGAAGGCGTCGAGCGCGTCGAACTCCCGCGGCCGGTCGTGCGCGAACAGGGGCGGCAGCATCTGCGGTCCGGTCCGAACGCTCAGAGCGTGTCCGGTGACCAGAGCGTCACCGGACAGAACGGCCCCCGCACCCGGCACGTGATACCCGGTGTGACCGGACGTGTGACCCGAACTGTCGAGCGGCACCGGCCCGCCCGGCAGGTCCAGCGGCCCACCCGGCACGGATCCGACGACCGAGTCGAACCCCTCGGCGTCGGCGACGGCGCCCGATTCGGTTCCGCCCGCGCGAGCGATGCGCACCGTCCATGCGAGCGCACCGCGCCGCCAGACGTTACGCGCCACGTCGAGCGGCGATGCCTGTTCGAGATACTCACGTCGGGCATGCCGCGCCTCGGTGTCCGAGGTGAGCACCGGCGTGCCGTAGGTCGAGGCGAAGTGGCCGGCACCGCCGATGTGGTCGATGTGCGCGTGTGTCAGCAGGATCGCCCGCACGTCCTCCGGACGCCGACCGACACGACGCAGCGATTCGACGACCGCACCGACGTACCGCGGATATCCCGAGTCGACCAGCGTCACGTCCTCGCCGTCGACCAACAGTGTCCAGTTGACGTCCGGCCCGAACGCGACGTGCACGCCGTCGGCGACGGTCGTGACTTCGAGTGTGCTCACGACTGCCGAGTATGGACGGTCGGGAGCCCCGGGGGAAGACCGACGAGTCTGCTGACGCGACACGCCGATGACACGACCGAGCGGAGCCGGGTGTGTCATGACGTTGGTCACCGACGACGCGAAAAGCACGAGGCGACAGCCGCTCCCGCTCCTCGGGCCTCGTGTCGTGCACTACGCTGGTTCGACGTGATCGACGATCGAAATCTCGGCTCCGGCGCCTCCTCCACGATGACCACCACCTCACCCCACGACACCGCTGCGGACGACACCCCCGTCACCCGGCGGTGGAGTCCCGGCGGCTGCGTGTGGTGCGGCAGCCGGACCGACATCGAGATCTACCGGGACGAGCCCCGGTGCGGTGAGTGCCGTGAACACGAGAACACGATCGACGCGGCGCGTCGCTTCATCGGCATGTACGGCCTGCGTCCCCTGGGCGGCGCGGTGACGTCCGACGACGACGAGGAGCTCGAGCACCGCACCGCGGCTCGCAGTGCGCGTGCCGCTCTCGACCGGGTCCGCCTGCCGAAGCGTCCCGCGGCCGCCGACGTCCGGAAGGCCTCGGCCCGCGCCGGTGCGTCCGCCGCCGTCCGCACCACCCCGTCCCGCTCGTCGTCCTCCGCTCCGTCGGGTGCCGTCAGCACGGTGGACGTCGCCGTGCTCGCCGATCGCGTGACCGGTCTGCTCGAGCAGCTCACCGCCATCGAGACCGGCATCGCCGACGCCGAGGCGTCGTCGGGTCTGCCCGCGCGTGCCCGGCTCAGCGACCTGCAACGTCAGCGCGCCACCGTCATGTCGACACTGGCCGCGCTGGAGAAGGCCCGCCGCGGCAGCGCAGGCTGACCGACACGCTCGATCAGGCCGGCTGAACCTCACGCAGCGCACCGGTCGCCACGTCGAACACGAAGCCGCGCAACGACGTCGTCCGCGAGACGAACGGACTGAGCTCGATGCGCCGGAGCTGTCGCCGCAAGCATCGCGACAGGAACACTCGCGCTCGGGTCTCCGGACTGCTTGCGGTGCGACGGTGCGAACAGGGTTGGGCTCGAGGTGATCCGAGTGACTCGGGTCAGCCGATCTCGACGGCGCGGCGCACCGCGTCGGTCGGTGGCGACTGCACCGCGGGCGCGGAGCCGCGGAGCACGTCCAGCACGGCCTTGGGACGCGCGAGCATCTCGCGTACGAACTGCCGCAGCAGCGAGCGCCGGGAACAGTCACAGGGAGCGACGACGCCGCCGGCATCGATCCCCGCAGCTCGGCACAGGGCCACCGCACGTGCGGCATGGGTGTCCTGACTGACGATCAGGGCCGTCGACACTCCGTACGTCGCCACGGCGCGTCGACACGTGTCGTGGGTCGTCAGACCGTACGGGTCGGCCACGATGCGGTCGGGATCGACGCCGCGGCGCACCAGGTAGCGCGTCATCACCTCCACCTCGTCACCCGATGTGCCGGCGGCGTTGCCCGACAACAGAAGTGCGCGCACGGTACCGCGACGCACCAGATCGAGTGCCGCGTCGAGCCGACCGGCGAGAAACGACGAAGGTTCGCCCTCCTGGACCCGAGCGCCCAGCACGATGGCGACGGGAGCGCGCGGCGCGGTGTCCGCCGTGTACAGCCGACCGTGGGACGAGGCGGCGACCCACGCCGCCGATCCGAGCACGACGACGAGCACCGCGGCGGCGGACCCGCCGACGGCACGGATCAGATGTCGGCGCCCCACACGTCTCATGTCCCCAGTCCATCATGTGAGGGTTCCGTGAAGATCGGCGCCGCGATCCTGACCACGGAGGCCCGGCTCGGTAGCGTTGAGGCATGCCCACCAGCACCCGCGTCCGCCGTACCGTCGCCGGCGTCGTCGCCCTCGCGGTGGTCGCCGTCGCGGCGGTGCTGTGGACCGCGCCCGAGCGGTGGTACCCGTGGGACACCGCCGACTTCCCCGCGGCCGACGCGTCCCTGTCCCCGGCGCAGCAGCGTGTGCTCGAGGTGGTGGAGCGTGAATACCGCGATCCCCGTCCCGCCACGTTCTACTCCGAGGGCGTCGACGAGGCCTGGTGCGCCGACTTCGTCAGTCACGTGATGCGCCAGGCCGGACAGCCGTTCACCAATCCGCATTCGGGTGGGTGGCGCATTCCCGGTGTCTACACGTTGACGGAGTACTACCAGGAACAGGGCCGTTTCGCGCCGGTCGGCGACCACTCCCCCGCGGTCGGCGACGTCGTCCTGTACGAGTCGGGTGGGCCCGTCGGGGATCTGCTCGTCGGCCAGCACACGAACATCGTGGTCGCGGTGGACGGGGACACGGTCACGACCGTCGGCGGAAACGAGATGGGCGGGATCCGCATTCACGATCTGGACTGGGCGGACGACTCGGCGGTGCTCGGCTTCGGCCTGCTCGGGTCCTGAGGTCAGGAGGCGGGAACCGGGCCGTCGTCGGGCTGCACCGCGTCGCCGTCGCGTTCGGGATACAGCGGTGCCACCGCGAACCGGCCGTAGACCGCGTCCCCCGGCAATGCCTCGACCGCGCGGATGCCGTCCAGGCCCGCGAGCGCGGCGAGTTCCGGAACACTCGCACGTACCAGAACTCCTGCGGCGCAGTCACAGTCGGCCTGCAGGCGTGCGCGCACCACCGTCGCGATCGCGTTCCCGCGCTGGTCGCGTCCGGGCGGAACGAGGCCGGCGGCGAGACGGACGGACGACGCGAGCACGGAGTCGGTGTCCGGCACCGGGACCACCACGAGCGGGGTCTGCACGCGGTCGATCGGCACGTGCGCATAGACGACCGAGACCCTGATTCCGTCGACGGTGGGCGCGATCTCGTCGGCACGCATCGACCGGGTGAAGGACACCAGCGCCCACCGATCTCCGTCGCCGGAGGGCGGGTCCACCCGGGCCACGTACTGCGCGGCGGTCTCGTCGTTGTCGGGACCGAGGGCATCGGTGCGAACCGACGAACCACGGACCGGGTCGAGGACACCGAGCACGAGCACCGCGACGATCAACGCGACGACCGACGCCGCGGACACGGCGCGCACGCGTCTCAGCCCGCTCTCAACACGTCCAGTGCGTGCTGCAGATCCGCCGGGTACGGGCTCGAGAACTCCACGTAGCGGCCGTCACCGGGATGAGTGAACCCGAGTGCGCGGGCGTGCAGCCACTGGCGTTCGAGGCCGAGTCGTTCGGCCAGGCGCGGATCGGCACCGTAGGTCAGATCACCGCAGCACGGATGCCGCAGCGCCGAGAAGTGCACCCGGATCTGGTGAGTGCGCCCGGTCTCGAGGTGCACGTCCAGCAGGCTCGCGGCCTGGAACGCCTCGACCGTGTCGTAGTGGGTGATGCTGGGCTTGCCGTCGGCCGTGACGGCGAACTTCCAGTCGTTGCTGCGGTGTCGTCCGATGGGCGCATCGACGGTTCCGCTGCTCGGGTCCGGATGTCCCTGCACCAGAGCGTGATAGCGCTTGTCGATGGTGCGCTCCTTGAACGCGCGCTTGAGCACGGTGTACGCATGCTCCGACGTGGCCACCACCATCACGCCGGACGTCCCGACGTCGAGACGGTGCACGATGCCCTGACGCTCGTGGACCCCGGACGTCGAGATGCGGAATCCAGCGGCCGCGAGACCACCGATCACCGTCGGTCCCGTCCAGCCCACGCTCGCGTGCGCGGCCACTCCGACCGGCTTGTCCACGACGACGATGTGGTCGTCCGAGTACAGGATCTCCATGCCCGGCACCGGCTGTGCCTCGATGGTCAACGGACGCGCGGGCTCGGGCAGTTCCACCTCGAGCCACGTGCCGCCGCCGAGACGGTCGGACTTCGCCACAGTGGAACCGTCGACCTGGACGGCGCCCTCCTCGGCGAGGGTCGCGACGACGGTCCGCGACAACCCCAGCAGCCGAGCCAGTCCCGCATCCACGCGCATGCCGTCGAGCCCGTCCGGAACGGGCATCGACCGTGTCTCCCTCACGCCTTCTTCTCCGACTCCGTCGCCGCTGCGCTCTCGGTCACCGCGGGGTCGTCACCCTTGTCGTCGGCACGGCGAGTCCCGTCCGGCTCGATCCCGAACAGCGTGATGATCACCAGCAGGACGGCCCCGCAGACGATGGAGGAATCGGCGACGTTGAAGACCGGCCACCAGCCGATGGACACGAAGTCCACGACGTGACCCTGCAGCGGGCCGGGCGAGCGGAAGAATCGGTCGATCAGATTGCCGAGCGCGCCGCCCAGCACCAGGCCGAGGCCCACGGCCCACCAGCCGGAGCGAAGAGTGCGTCCGATGCGGATCACACCCACCACGACGGCGACGGCCACCAGCGTCAACAGCCAGGTCATGCCCGTGGCCATCGAGAACGCCGCGCCCGCGTTGCGCACCATGCGGAGGGTGACGGTGTCACCGATGATCTCGATCGGTCGACCGGGCTCGATGACGGCGACCGCGACGATCTTCGTGAGCAGGTCCAGGGCGAGCACGACCGCCGCGACAGCGAACAGCCGTCGGGTACGTCGGGCCAGGGGTCGGTCCGGATTCTCCACGTCGGTCACCCCACCATTGTCCACTACCTGCCCTCACCGCTCACCGGCCGCTCAGGATCCGACGCTAACCTCGGGCGCGTGACACTGCTCTCGACACGACCCCGCCGACGCTCCACCACCCTCGTCGCCGCGGCAGCGGTCACCGTCGTCCTCTCGCTCGGGGCGTGCGGGACCGACACCGACGTACCCGCGACCGAGGAGCTGACCCCCAGCACGTCCGCGGTCACCCTCCCGGTCTCCGCCGTCACCACCACTCTGGTCGATGCCGGAGCCGAGCCGCGGACCGTCGTCACCGCGACCCCGTCGGAAGCAGAGCAGACCGCGACCCTCGTGGCCGAGTCGACCATCAGCCAGCAGATCGACGCTGCCGAGGCGCAGGACTTCTCGACCCCGCCGCTGACGCTGCCGATGACGGCGACCTCACGCTCGGCGGCCGGGTCCGACGGACTCCAGGTCGACATGACACTCGGTGCGGCCACCACGTCGGACGCCACCCTGCAGGCGAGCCTCGGGCCCACCGCGGGATCGTCCGCAGGCTTCGCGACCACGCCGTCGGGTGCCGTCACCGCACTCACCATCGATCCGTCGCCGGACGCCCGGGACATCGCTCGATCAGCCGTCGAGCAGGCGCTGTCCCAGGCGGTGTACCGCGCCGTCCCGTTCCCGGCAGAGCCCATCGGCGTCGGCGCGAGATGGACCGTCACCCAGGAGGTCGTCAGCGGGATCTCGCTGCTGCAGACGACGACGGCGACACTCACCTCGTTCGACGACGGCGTCGCGACGGTCGACGTCGCCGTGACCCAGTCGCCGGAGGAACCGATCTGGCAGCTGCCCGACGAGCAGGGCACCCTGAACATCGAGTCGTTCGTGATGACCGGCCAGGGGCAGTTGCGGATCGATCCGTCCAAGCCGCTTCCCCTGGGCGGCACGGTCGCCGTCGGCGGCGACCAGGTCTACCGGGACGCCAACAGCCAGACGACGCTGAAGCAGACCACCAGCAACACGGTGACGTGGAGTTGAGACGACTGGGCGCGGTCACGGCAGCGCTCGCGGTGGTGCTCGTCGGATGCGGCACCGATCGGGACGTCGGCGACACACCGAGCGAGGCCACGCCCGAGGCGCCCACCGTCGGGCTCCCCGCCTTCACTCCGGTCCCTCCGCCGTCGGCCACCGGCACCGGCCCGATCACCGACAACGCTCTGCTCGCCGGTCGGCTCCTGAGCATCGCCGACCTCCCACCCGGCTACACCGGCTACGACCTGCCTCCGCTCGACCCCAGCGCTCCGGGCGCGACGGCCGAGGACCGGTCGAGCACCGACCCCGCCGAGTGCGCCGCGGTGCTGGCGCCCATCGCCACCCAGGTGCCCGGCGTCATCAGCGCCGCATCCGTCTCCTACGGCGGACCCGACTTCTCGTCGATCGACCAGGACGCCGCGAGCTACGACGGTCCCGGCGCCCTCACCGCGTTCGCGGCCGTGCAGGACTCGCTCACACGATGCGCGACCTTCAGCGGCACGGACGCCGACGGTGTGCGGGTGGACTACCGCGTCGGCTCCTCGACCCTGCTCACCGACGTCGCCCCGATCGGCGACGCCTCCGTGGCGGTGCGACTCGCGGTGAGCAGCGACGGCGTGTCCCTGACGACGGACGCGATCCTCACCGTCTCCGGATCCACCCTGAGCCAACTGGTGGCCACCGGGACCGAGCCCGTCGACCCCGACCTGGTGCGGACGCTCGCGCGCACCGCCGCCGACCGGCTGCGTTGAGACACGACGACGCCGGCACCACCCGAAGGTGATGCCGGCGTCGTGTCATCGGTACTGCGGTGTCAGGCGGTGCAGGCAGGCGAGGTCAGCTGCGCCAGCGACACGATCGCGCAAGCGTTGTCCTTCGACAGCTTCCACTCCCCGTCCTCGGCCACGTAGGCGACCTGGAGCGGGTTGACCTGGCCACCGAGATCGATGGTGGCGTTGGAGCTGAGCGTGCCGTCGCCCAGATCGGTCACGTCGAGGACCTGAATCTTCGCGTTGTTCACGCGAGCGGCCTCGGCGACCTTGTTGATGAGCTCCGGATCGGCTTCCGCGCCCTGCACGTACTGGACCTTCTGCTCGAGCGGCACGTTGGGATCGAGGCTCTCCTGCAGGCGCGTGTTCAGCTCCTCGGCGGTGGGAACCGGGGGGAGATCGGACGGTGCCTCGGCAACTGCGCTGGAGGTGGTGGCTGCCGACGTGGTGGCGTCGGTGGTGCCGCCGTCCTCGCCGCTGCTGCACGCCGTCATCGTCAGGGCGGCGGCGACTGCCATGCCTGCCACCAGTGCGCGTCCGGTACGGGGAAGCTTCACGTGTACGTCCTTACATCTCGTGAGTTGACTCGGTATCGAGCGTCGGGCCAGACCTTACCGACCAGTTCTGAGGAAACGGTAAAGCTCGTCGCGCTCTCGAGAGGGGTCACAGGGTGGGCGGCGTCGGCCGGCGCGGTGGTTGCCGGTGGCCGCCGCGCTGGTTGCCGGTGCGGGGTAGCGCGCACTCTGCGCAGAACACCGCGCGCTGCGCACGGGGCGAACCCCTGGCCTGGTGGAGGATGCCGGGTTCGACGCCGAACCCGCATGCACCGCGCACATTCGGTCCACCGAGCTCCGATCAGTCGAATAATGAGCGATTCAGCTGATTCGGGAGGCTGCGAATGTCGCACCCTGACCCGCGCTGCCATTGCTCGCGTAGGTGAGATGCGCAAAGGAATTGAATCCGCCGATCTGGCACACCGGGTCTCCGAAGTTGCAGAAACTGCGGGCGCGCGGGCCGTAGGTTCCGCTCGCCGACTCGATGGTCCTCCCGGTCAGACCGAACGGGTTGCCGAACACGACGACGGCCTTGACCCTGTCGGCGACGCCGGCGGGCAGCACGGAACCGGTGAGACTGCTCGGGGTGCGCAGACCCACGGCATTGGTGACCACAGTGGCACCCTGTGAGTACCCACCGATGATGAATTGCGTTGCAGGACATGCTGCTGCGACGGAGGTGATGTGCGCGACCAGGTCACGCGAGCCGGGCCCGGCGCTGGCCTGCGAGAAGTCGGCAGCGTAGTTCACGGCGTAGGTGCTGACGGACCGTCCGGCGAGCGTGGAGGTGACACTGCTGGTGAAAGGTCCACCGGTGATGCCGAGTCCGGGCAGTTCACCGGTCCCGCGTGCAAACGAGACGTCGACGTCCGTACACGGCGCCGCGGTGGCCACAGCGCTGGGAACGACCAGGGCCGCAGCGGCGACAGACGCCGCTGCACACACCCGAGCGAGAAGTCTGACATTCATGACGAGCCTTTCCCCGAAGGTCAGTGGACTCGGTCACAGTAACGGACGGAAATGTCGGGTGACAGTACTTGTTCGCACACATCATAATTGCACGAACGCATTTCCCGCATGTCACCGGAAACGCCGAAGACACGGAAGGAACGAGCGCCGGAAGACCGTCACGACGAGCAGTTCGGACGCCGAAACCCCCTCGTGTCGTCCCGGGCGTCGACAGATGCTGCCGACACACCGCTCAGACGCCGAGAACGGCTCGGGCCTGGAGGGCCACCGTGCGATCCGCCGCGAACGCCGCCGCCCGCAGCACGGCCGACGCCGCGGGCGCGTCGATCCGGTGACGACCGGCCAGGACACCGATGGCCTCGTCGATCAGGTCGCACTCACCGCCCGGATCCGCCGGTACGCCTGCCAGGCCGGAGGTGACCAGTTCGTCGCCCAGCACATCGGCGAGTCTGCCCACCGCCGCGACGGTCCTCTCGTCGGGTGTGCCGAGGGGACCGCGTCCGTGGCACTGCAGGGTGCCGACCCGGCTGCTCGCTCCGACCGCGACGGTCCGGACCCATCGCACCCCCGACTCGATGAGACAGTCGACCAGCAGGGGCCATCGCACGCGATCCGCCGCCGAGTCGACCGACACACTGTGCATCCGACCGTCCGCCATCGTCTCCGCGTGCGGTCCCTCGCCCAGGAGGTACTGCAGATCCGCCAGCTGCACGGCATCGTGGGCGGTCGGGTACAGCACGCGCCTGCTGTCCGGGGCGTGCGTGGAGGTGAGTACCGCGGTCGCTCCGTCCGCGTGCAGGAGATCTGCACAGACGGCGACCCACTCGGCTCCGCGCAGACCCGCGAGCGGGTGCCGCTGATCGCTCACCATGGGAGCGAGGCTCGCAGCGTGAACTCGGTGCCGGGCACGGGCACTCCTCGTCGTACGGGTGCGGCGACAGACGCCGCAGTCACGCGTATTCGGCGGTGCGCGCCCCGCGGATGGGTCACAGGACTCGATCGGTGAGCCTCAGGCCAGACTGTCCATCGGATCCGCCACCGCGAGGTGCTCGTCGTCTCCGGAGAAGGTCCGCGCCACCCCGGGGCCCGTGCTCCGCGTCTCGAACCGCACGGTCACCACGTCGTGCCCTGCGCCCTGCACCCAACCGTGGCCGTACTCGTCGTGTCGGACGTCGAGCCCCGGCCGCCAGAGCAGGACGTCGCTCGTGACGACCGGCGCGGGCTCGGCCGCGGTGACCGAGGAGTCGACGTCGAGGCCCTCCTGGTCGAGTTCGGGGAACAGCGACTCCTGCCGGACCGTCGACAGCCCGGCGAGGCCCACGCCCACGAGTCGGATACTGCCGAGCTCGCGCGGATCGAGAGCCTGCCGCTGCGCGGTGGCCACGATCGTCGCCAGATCGACCGTCGCGTACGGCAGTGTGGCCGAACGGGTCACGATGCTCATGTCGGACTTGCGGAGCTTGAGGACGACGGTGCGGGCCGCCCGCCCGTCCTTCGTCAATCGGGTGTGGGCGGCCTCCGCGCTGGCGACGATGGCGGATCGCAACCCGGCCATGTCGACGATGTCGGTGGCGAAGGTAGTCTCTGCACTGACCTGTTTCGACTCGGCGCGTTCCGCCACGGGTCGATCGTCGAGACCACGTGCGAGACGGTGCAGGCTGGGGCCGACGGCGGAACCGAGCACGGACGCGGCCTCCGCCTCCGGCATCGCGGCGAACGCACCGACCGTGTGCACTCCCAGTCGGCGGAGCTTGTCCTCGGCCACCGGCCCGATGCCCCACAACTTCCGCACCGGCAGAGTCTCGAGGAGGGCGGCCTGGTCCGCCGGAGAGACCACCCGGATGCCGTCCGGCTTCGCGAGGCCCGAGCCGATCTTCGCGATCTGCTTGCCCGCTCCTGCTCCGATGGAGGCGACGAGCCCGGACGCGTCCAGGACTGACGCACGCAGCGCGGCGCAGAACTCCTCCACCTCGGCCACGGTCGCTCCCGCCAACTCCGCGGGCTCACCGAACGCCTCGTCGAGCGAGAGCTGTTCGATCACCGGCACGACGCGCCGCACGGTGTCGAAGACGACGGTGGAGAGAGCCGAGTAGACCTTGCCGCGGGGCGGCACCACCACCGCACCGGATCCGACGAGTCGTCGAGCCTGGTGCATCGGCATCGCCGACCGGGCACCGAACACGCGTGCCTCGTAGCTGCATCCCGCCACGACGCCTCGACCACCGCCGCCGCCGACGAGCACGGGTCGGCCCCGCAGCGTCGGCCGGGTGAGCTGCTCGACCGACGCGAAGAACGCGTCCATGTCGAGATGCAACACCCAGCGTCTGCTGCGCTCGGCCGACCCGCCGCTCACACCGTCAGGCCTTCACCAGCGATGCCCGCACTCCGTCGCCGAGATCGACTGCTGCCGAACCCGGATCGCCGACCTGCAGATCGGTGGCCAGGATCTCGCCGGCGATGAGATCGCGGTGCGTGTCGAACCAGGACCGGCGCTCGGCGGGAACGTCGACCGTCACCGCGATGCGGTCGGACACGTCCAGACCCGCGGACCGTCGGGCGTCCTGGAACTCGCGGATACGATCCTTGGCCCACCCCTCGGCCTCGAGCTCCTCGGTCACCTCCGAGTCGAGCACGACCAGCCCGGCGTTGCCCGGGAGCGCCGCCGTCGACTCCGGTTCCGCCGCGACCAGGCGCCGGGTGAACTCCTCGGGCAGCAGCTCGAGACCTGCCGCCGTGACGACGCCGTCGGTCTCGCTCCACTCCCCTGCCTTGACCGCCTTGATGACCGCCTGCACCTGCTTGCCCAGACGCGGACCGGCCACGCGGGCGTTGACGACGAGCTCGAAACGGCCGTGCACGTCGACGTTCTCGGTGAGATCGACACGCTTGACGTTCACCTCGTCGGCGATGAGGTCCGCGAACGGGCGCAGCCGCTCGGCGTCGTCGGCGGCGACGGTGAGCTCCTGCAGCGGCAGGCGGACGCGCAGGTTCTTCGCCTTGCGCAGCGACAGTGCCGCGCCGCAGACGGTGCGGACCTCGTCCATCGCCGCGACCAGCTCGGGATCGGCCGGCAACTCGGTACCGACCACCGGCCAGTCCGCGAGATGCACGGAGCGCCCACCGGTGAGTCCCCGCCAGACGACCTCGCTGACGAGCGGGAGCATCGGGGCCGCGACGCGGGTGAGCACCTCGAGCACCGTGTGCAGAGTGTCGATCGCGTCGGCGTCCTCGTTCCAGAAGCGCTGACGCGAACGCCGCACATACCAGTTGGTCAGCGCGTCGCAGAACTGACGCAACTCGTCGCACGCCCCCGCGATGTCGACCGCCTCCAACGCCTCGGTGATGACGCGCGTGGTCTCGGCCAACTTGGCCAGGATGTAGCGATCGAGCACGTTGGTGGAATCGGTCCGCCACGTCCCCGGCTTCGACGCGTACAGCTGCAGGAAACTCCACGCGTTCCACATCGGCAGCAGTGCCTGCCGCACACCCTCGCGGATGCCCTGCTCGGTGACGATCAGGTTGCCGCCCCGCAGGATCGGGGACGACATGAGGAACCACCGCATGGCATCGGAGCCGTCGCGGTCGAACACCTCGTTGACGTCCGGGTAGTTGCCCTTGGACTTGCTCATCTTGAGCCCGTCCTCGCCCAGCACGATGCCGTGTGCCGCGACCGTCCGGAAGGCGGGCCGGTCGAACAGCGCCGTCGCCAGGACGTGGAGGGTGTAGAACCACCCACGCGTCTGACCGTTGTACTCGACGATGAAGTCGCCCGGGTTGTGCGTGGAGAACCACTCGGCGTTCTCGAACGGGTAGTGCACCTGGGCGAACGGCATCGAGCCCGACTCGAACCAGCAGTCCAGTACCTCGGGGACTCGACGCATGACGGACCGGCCCGTGGGGTCGTCCGGGTTGGGACGGGTCAGCTCGTCGATGAACGGCCGGTGCAGGTCGTTCGGACGGACGCCGAAGTCCGCCTCGATCTGGTCGAGACTGCCGTACACGTCGGTGCGCGGGTACGCGGGGTCGTCCGACACCCACACCGGGATGGGGCTGCCCCAGTAGCGGTTCCGGCTGATGTTCCAGTCACGCGCGCCTTCGAGCCACTTGCCGAACTGGCCGTCGCGGATGTGCTCGGGCACCCACGTGATGTCCTGGTTCAGCTCGACCATCCGGTCGCGGAAACTGGTGACGGAGACGAACCACGACGGCACCGCCATGTAGATCAGCGGCTGACCCGAACGCCAGCTGTGCGGGTACGAGTGCTCGATGGTCTCGTGCCGCACCAGCTTTCCCGACGCCTTGAGGTCCTTGATGATCACCGGGTTGGCATCGAAGATCATCAGACCCTCGTACGGCGGCACCATCGCGGTGAACTTGCCGCCGGCGTCGAGCGGCTGCACCACCTCGATACCGTTGGCCGTCGCTACGTCCATGTCCTCCTCACCGAAAGCCGGTGCGAGGTGGACGATTCCGGTACCGGAGTCGGTGGTCACGTAGTCGGCCGACAGCACACGGTGACTGTTCTCGTGACCGAGGAAGAAATCGAACGGCGGCGCGTAGGCGAGACCGATCAGATCGGCACCGGTGTGTTCGGACACCACCACGGGCTCCTCGCCGAACTCACGGGCGTAGTGCGACACCCGATCTCGGGCGAGCACGACACGGCCGCCCGCGCCGTCCTCGATCTGCACGTAGTCGATGTCGGGGCGTACGGCCATCGCCAGGTTGGACGGCACGGTCCACGGGGTGGTGGTCCAGATCAGTGCGTCCGCACCGTCGAGCGGGGAGCCGGGCGCGCTCAACGTCATCCGCACCGTGACCGCTGGGTCCTGACGCATCTTGTAGGCGTCGTCGAGCCTGGTCTCCTGGTTCGACAGCGGCGTCTGCTCGTACCAGCTGTAGGGCAGCACGCGGAAGCCCTGGTACACCAGGCCCTTGTCGTGCAGTTCCTTGAACGCCCACATGACCGACTCCATGAAGTCCAGGTCGAGCGTCTTGTAGTCGTTGTCGAAGTCCACCCACCGCGCCTGGCGCGTGACATAGTCGCGCCACTCGCCGGTGTACCGCAGAACGGACTGCTTGCAGTACGCGTTGAACTCCGCCAGACCCATCGTGTCGATCTGGCTCTTGTCGGTGATGCCGAGCTGCTTCTCCGCCTCGAGCTCGGCGGGGAGACCGTGACAGTCCCAGCCGAACCGTCGCTCCACCTTGCGCCCGCGCATGGTCTGGAAACGCGGGATCAGGTCCTTCACGTAGCCGGTGAGGAGATGGCCGTAGTGCGGGAGGCCGTTGGCGAAGGGCGGCCCGTCGTAGAAGACGAACTCATCCGCGTCGGCACGCGCGTCGGCACGCGCGTCGACGCTGGCTCGGAATGTGCCGTCCGCGTCCCAGTGCGCGAGGACCTGCTGCTCGAGAGCCGGGAAATCGGGACTGCCGGACTCCGAGGCGTAGCGGACGCGGGGGTACCCCGCGTCGGGCGTCGTGGTGTCGTCGGTGGTGGTCATGGCTGCGGTGCTCCTGTGCCCGTTCGATGCGGCACGGGGACGACGACCGGCACTCTGCGCCGGAAGCCGCGGTACCACCCCGCTTGGCCGCCGAGGCGACCCACTCTCCGATCGAGCTGTGACGGGCTCGACCCGTCCGGTTCTACTGAGCACCGACCCGTGCGGGCCGAGACCGTTCTTCCGGACAGCTCCCCGGTGATGGCCGGATCATCGCTGGACCTACCTGTACTTCGAGCGTGAGGCAGTCTACCGCCGCCGGCCCGCGAGGGCACCGGCGAGCAGCAGGACCGCACCCACGAGACACACCGCGATGCAGGCCCAGGCCCACACCACGGATCCCGTGACGAGCGAGACGACGAGTAACGCGAACCCGACGCCCGCCAGAACCAGCGTCAGAACAAGCACGCACTCATCCGTTCACCCTCGATCCCCCCGCTGGTTCCCCCCGGGAACAGCCTCGACGAGGACGGATCAGTTGTTGCCCTTGGCGTACGACTGTCCGAAGTTCGACGACTGGCCGTTGTCCTTGCTGAACGGATCCTGACCACTGTCGACCGGCAGTGCGGACGAACGCTGGTCGAGTTCCTGCAGCTGCGACTCGAGGTAGGACTTGAGGCGGACCCGGTACTCGCGCTCGAACGTCTTGAGGCGCTCGATGCGCTCCTCGAGGACCGAACGCTGCTGGTTGATGGTCGCCATGATCTCGGTGTGCTTGCGCTCGGCATCGCTCTCGAGCGCGTCGGCCTTCTCCTTGGCCTGGCGCAGCTGTGTCTCCGAGCGCGTCTGTGCGTCGGACAGCAGCGCGTCGGCCTTCTGGCGAGCCTCGGAGACGAGGGACTCGGCGCGGCTCTGCGCCTCGCTGACCAGACGGTCCGAGTTGGCGCGAGCGCTCCCGAGCAGCTGCTCGGACTCGGTCTTCGCGTCACCGGTGAGGCGATCGGCCATCTCCTGGGCGAGACCCAGGATCTTCGCAGCCTGCATGTTCGAATCGCCGGCGGACGACGCCGCGGCGGGGGCAGGAGCCGGTGCCGGAGCGGCCTGGACGACCGGTGCCGGCTTGGCGGGCTCCGGACGCGGTGCCGGTGCGGGGGTGGGAGCAGGCGCGGGGGCAGGGGTGCTCTGACGCGACGCTGCCGAGCTCTTGGCCTCGGCGAGATCCTGATCGAGCTCTCCGACCCGCTGACGCAGGTCGGCGTTCTCCTCGATCAGGCGCGACAGCTCCTGTTCGACGAGATCGAGAAATGCATCGACCTCGTCCTCGTTGTATCCGCGCTTACCGATGGGCGGCTTGCTGAACGCGACGTTGTGCACATCGGCGGGAGTCAGCGGCATGGAAGGGTCCCTTCACGCGTCTCGAGAGCGGTGGAGCATCGACAAGCGATGTACGCGAGCATTCGTTCGATCAACAGTGGCAGTGGCACCCGGCTGCCGTAGTGGGGGCAACCAGGACATTCAGTTATATCGCACAAAGAGCGATGGTCACTCATCGTGCACCTTCGAGCAACATTCTGTCACACGGGACACTGTCGCCGTCGACGGAACTCACCGTCAGCCGACGCCCTGCACCACGCGCATCAGGATGAAGACGATGAAGAGCAGCACCATGATGGACAGGTCGAGCCGGACACCGCCCAGATTCAGTGGCGGGATGATGCGCCGCAGCAGTTTGACCGGCGGATCGGTGACCGTGAAGATCGCTTCGAGTACGACCACGACCACACCCGTCGGACGCCAGTCACGTGCGAACGAACGGATGAACTCGACGATGATCCGGCCGATGAGCAACAGCCAGAAGACGAAGAGGATGAAGTACAGGACCGCGAACACTCAGCTCACCGTCCTGCGAGACGCAGGAGAGACCGACACCGACACAACTTTCTGATCACGCACGACACCACAATGCCATCTCGCGACACGGGGAGGCCATCTCGCGACACGGGGAGGCCATCTCGCGACACGGGGAGGCCATCTCGCACCGCGAGACCGGCCCACCGCGCCGTGTGAGACGTCACTGCTGGTTGTAGAAGCCCGTCTCGGCGATCCGGCGACGCTCTTCGGCGGAGACGTCGACGTCTGCCGGTGAGAGCAGGAACACCTTCGTGGCGACCTTGTCGAACGAACCACGCAACGCGAACGCGAGGCCCGCGGCGAAGTCGACGAGGCGCTTGGCGTCGGCGTTGCTCATCTCGACCAGATCCATGATGACGGGCGTGCCGTCACGGAAGCGCTCGCCGATCGTGCGCGCCTCGCTGTAGTCGCGCGGACGCAGCGTGGTGATGGTCGACATGGGGCCCCCGTCGTCGAGTGCGGCCTGGCGGCGGTCGGACACGCGCGGTTCGGCGTGACGGGGCTCGCTGCGACGCAGCTCCGAGTGCGGGTCCATGCGAGTGTCCATCGCGAGGGCGCCGCGGGTGGAGGTGCGCATCGCGCCGCCGGAGCGGGATCCGCCACCGGAGCGCGACGACAGCGGCGCCACCCGAGCGCTGTGCCGGGGCTCGGGACGCTCGTAGTCGTCGTCCTCGTCCCGGCGACCACCGACGAACGCCGGCTCGGCGTAGTCGCGATCGGCGTAGTCATGGTCGTCCATCGATTTTCCGTATCCGCCACGCGACGACCGGGATGCGACGGGCGCATCCGTGTCGTCGAGGTAGTCGTCCTCGAAATCGTCGAGTGGGACCATGCCGAAGTAAGCCTTGAACTTGTGCAACGTGCTCATCGGTCGACCTTCCTGGCGTGGCGGTGTGGCTGGTACTCGTGTGACTGGAGTAAGTCCGTGGTGACGATGGTGTTCATGTCGTCAAGGCGAGGTTATCGGCCGTGGACCGAGGATTGCGGTTCCGACACGCACACACGTGGACCCGTGTCGGACAGCCTCTTCCAGGTCGCCCGTCATCCCGGCCGAGAGTCCGGTCGCGCCCGGATGCGAGGCGAGGACCTGCGTGTGAAGACGCTGCAGATCCTCGAACGACGCGTCGGCGTCCGCACCCAACGGGGGCACCGCCATGAGCCCGGCGAGTCGCAGACCCGAGGTCTCGGACACCTGCGCGGTGAGTGCCTCCAGGTCTTCGCGGTCCACGCCTCCGCGATGCGTGTCACCGTCCAGACTCACCTGCACGTAGACGTCCAGATCCGCAGTCCTGTCACCGTTGTCCACCGCACCCGCGACCGCCTTGCCGAGTGCGGTGACCAGACGGTCGGTGTCCACCGAGTGGATCGCATGTGCCCAGGCGGCAACAGCTTTCGCCTTGTTGCGCTGCAGGCGGCCGATCATGTGCCAGCGCACACCGTCGGTGCCGATCTCGGCGACCTTGGGAGACGCGTCCTGCTCGCGCGACTCGCCGAACTCGGTGCACCCGAGCTCACGCAGCAGTGCGACGTCGGTGGCCGGGAAGAACTTGGTGACGGGAAGCAGGGTCACGGAATCGGGTGCGCGATCCGCGGCCGCACAGGCGCGCGACAGCCGATCGCGGACCTCGGCGAGATGGTCCTCGAGATACGTCCGCCGATCGTCCGGCGCGGTCACGAGGTCGTGTCCATCCACACGACACCGGCGTGCCGCCCCGTGGGCGACCCCCGGCGGTGGCTGAACAGCGAACGGTCCGTGATGGTCTCGCGCGGATCCGCGGCCACTCCGGCGACGCCGGCCTCGAGCAACTGGCGACGCAGGCCCGCCCGGATGTCGAGACCGGGTGTGCCCTTGCGAGTACGCGTCGCGCTGCCCGGCAGGTGGGTCTCGACGTCGATCTGCATGGTGCGCGGCACCTCGTAGTCGTCTCCCCCGGCCGCCGGGCCGAGGAACGCCTCGATCCGGGAGACGGCGGCGCCCGCGGCCACCATGGCGTCGAGAACGCGCGGGACGATGCCGATCCGAGCACCGACGCGGCCGGCGTGAACGGCGGCGACGACGCCCGCGGCATCGTCGGACAACAGGAGCGGCACGCAGTCGGCGGCCAGGACGACGAGCGCGAGGTCGCGCTGGGTGGTGACGAGGGCGTCGGTGGCCTCGACCGGTCCGGAGACCGGTCCGTCCACCGTCGCGACGGATCGACCGTGAATCTGGTCCATCCACACGAGACGCTCGGGAGACAGACCGATCTTCTCGGCGAGACGACGCCGATTGGCCTCCACGTGCGCCGGGTCGTCACCGACGTGATCACCGAGATTGAAGGAATCGTAGGGCGGTTCGGACACGCCTCCGGCGCGTGACGTCGTCACGCGCCGGACACGGTAGCCGCGGTCGGAGATGCTCACCGACGCATGAAGGAGGGCACGTCCACATCGTCGTCGCCCTCGTCCTCCACCCGGACGGGATGTCCGGTGGCACGCGCGGCGCGCTCGCCGATGGGGGGAAGAGACGAGGACGGCGCGTCGCGGAAGACGGCGGGACCGTCGTCCTCGATACGCGTCTCGCCCGCGCGAGCCGTTCCCACGGTGGCGCCGCGAGACTGACTCTGCGGTGCCTCGATGGGGCGACGGGCCGGACCGCTGCCGTCGAAACCGGCGGCGATGACGGTGACGCGCACCTCGTCGCCCAGCGAATCGTCGATCACGGTGCCGAAGATGATGTTGGCGTCGATGTGCGCGGCCTCCTGCACCAGCGATGCCGCTTCGTTGATCTCGAACAGACCGAGATCGGAACCGCCGGCGATGGAGAGGAGCACTCCGCGTGCACCCTCCATGGACGCCTCGAGCAACGGCGAGTTGATGGCCGACTCGGCCGCCTTGATGGCGCGCCCCTCGCCGCGCGAGGACCCGATGCCCATGAGGGCGCTGCCCGCACCGGACATGACGCCCTTGACGTCGGCGAAGTCCACGTTGATGAGGCCGGGAGTGGTGATGAGGTCGGTGATGCCCTGGACACCGTTGAGCAGCACCTCGTCGGCGGAGCGGAACGCGTCCATGAGGCTGACGGCCGCATCGCCGAGCTGCAGCAGCCGGTCGTTCGGGATGACGATGAGGGTGTCGCACGACTCGCGCAGACCCTGGATGCCGACGTCGGCCTGACCGCCGCGCCGCTTGCCCTCGAAGGAGAACGGGCGTGTCACCACACCGACGGTGAGGGCGCCGAGCTTGCGCGCGATGCTCGCGACGACGGGGGCTCCACCGGTGCCGGTACCGCCACCCTCGCCCGCGGTGACGAACACCATGTCGGCACCCTTGAGCACCTCTTCGATCTCGTCCTTGTGATCCTCGGCGGCCTTGCGGCCCACCTCGGGATCGGCACCCGCGCCGAGGCCTCGGGTGAGTTCGCGACCGACGTCGAGCTTGACGTCGGCGTCCGACATGAGCAGCGCCTGCGCGTCCGTGTTGACCGCGATGAACTCGACTCCCTTGAGTCCCTGCTCGATCATGCGGTTGACCGCGTTGACGCCGCCGCCGCCGATGCCGACGACCTTGATTACGGCGAGGTAGTTGTGCGGGGGCGTCATGGGCTCTCGCCTTCCGTGGTTGGTGTGCATGATGCAGTCGAGGCAAACCCTCAACCTGAACCATAGGTTCAAAGTTATGTCAAGTGATCGACTGGGTGAAACGCTAGAGACACCGCTCGGCGGGTTCCATTAGGCGCGCCGACACGCGCAGGAAAAATATGTGGGACGTCACCGTCACCGAATGGTCGGCAGATCCGGACTCGACACGTCGTAGGTCTGACCCGGCTGCGTGAGCAGTGGCAGAGCGATGGACGCCTTGTACTCCGTGTCCTCACTGCTCCCCCACACCACGACCCGGCCGTCGTACAACGTCAACGACACCGCCGAGATGGTCGGCGCGTCGATCTGTGCCACCTGCGATCGCAGCGGACCGGGCAGCGCGGTGAGCACCGACAGGGCCGCACGGGTCTCGAGGTTGCCGAAGGACGGGCTGGCCACCACCATGCGCACCACCCCGGGCGGGGGCGGTTCCACCGCGAAGTCGACGGCCTCGGCGTCCATCAGATGGGTACCGTCCGCCGCGTCGAAGAAGACGACGGGAACGCGCTCCTCGACCGTGACCCGCACCGTGGACGGGTACACGCGCTGGACCCGGACCGACGCGACCTTCGGGATGGCGGCGACCCGCGCCGCGGCAGCATCCGTGTCCACTCTCGGCAGGGGTGTCCCCTCCGCGACCTGCAGCGTCTGCACGACCTGCTCGCGAGAGACCGCGGCGTTGCCGTTCACCTGCACGGAGGAGACCGCCCACAGCGGACCGAAGTACGACACCGCCACGAAGGCGACCGAGGCGACGAGCGCGAGAAGGATCAACAGCTTGCCGCGGCGACCGACACGCGGTTCGCGCGCCGGCGCCCGCGTCGACGTGCGCGACCGCGTCGACCGCTCCGCACCGACACGACGCGGTGTGGCCGCGGGTCGGGTGCGGCCGGTACCGCGCGCGTTCACGGTCTGTCGTCCTGCCATGTCACGTCCCGAACTCAGCGCCGCGCCGGGGTGGAGCGGAGAGCGTCGAGGATCTGGCTTCCCAGCATGGTCACGTCGCCCGCGCCCATCGTCACCACGATGTCGCCGGCGACACACAGGTGCGCCACCTGACGCGGCACGGCGGACAGATCGGGCTGGTAGTGCACCGGCTTGGTCACCGACCGGGCCACCGTCGCTCCGCTGACACCGGGAACCGGCTCCTCGCGCGCGCCGTAGACGTCGAGCACGACCACCTCGTCGGCCAGATCCAGGGCGGCCGCGAACTGGTCCGCGAAGGTCACCGTGCGCGAGTACAGGTGGGGCTGGAACACGACGATCACGCGACCGGGGGTCGCGGTGTCCGCGGTGCGCACCAGGTCCGCCGCGGCACCGAGCACCGCGCGGACCTCGGTGGGATGGTGGGCGTAGTCGTCGAACACGCGCACGCCGCGCTCACGGCCCTGCAACTGGAACCGTCGGTGCACACCGGCGAACCCGGCCAGCCCCTCGATGATCTCGTCGACTCCGGCCCCGGTCTCGCGCGCGGCGACGATGGCGGCCAGCGCGTTCAGCGCCATGTGCCGGCCGGGCACACCCAGGCGCACGGTGCGGGCACGGTCCTCGCCGGCCAGCCGGAACTGCACCACGCCGCCGGTGTCCTCGGGCTCCCACCCGAGCAGCGTCGCGGACACCTCGGCGCCGTCGATCTGCGCGTCCTCGGAGCCGTACGTCAGAACCCGCACACCGTCGGTCGCCTTCGCGGCGACCCGACGCGCCAGCTCCCGCGACCCGGGGTCGTCCGTGCACACCACCAGGGCACCGCCGGCGGACAGACGAGCGGCGAAATCGTCGAACACCTGGACGTAGGCGTCCTCGCTGCCGAAGTAGTCGAGGTGATCCGCCTCCACGTTGGTGACGACGATGACGTCGGGGTCGTACTGCAGCAGCGACCCGTCGCTCTCGTCCGCCTCCGCGACGAAGACCTCGCCGGTGCCGTGATGAGAGTTGGTTCCCGCTTCGTTCAGCTCGCCGCCCACGGCGAAGGACGGATCCGCACCGCAGTGCTGCAGCGCGACGACGAGCATCGACGTGGTGGAGGTCTTGCCGTGCGTCCCCGACACCAGGACGGTGCGGAAACCCTTCATCAGCGAGGCGAGCACGGCCGGACGCAGGAGGACGGGCACACCACGCTCGGCGGCCGCGACCAGCTCCGGGTTCGTCTTCGGGATGGCCGCGTGCGTCGTGACCAACGCCGTCGGGCCGCCTTCGAGCATGTCGAGCGCCGACGCGTCGTGCCCGATCCGTATCTGGGCACCGCGGGCGCGCAGCGCCTTCACGCCGCGACTCTCCTTGGCGTCGGAGCCCGACACCTGGCCACCGCGCGAGAGCAGGATCCGGGCTATCCCCGACATGCCCGCTCCCCCGATGCCGACCATGTGCACGCGCTGCAGTTCGGGCGGCAGGGTCGCGTCGACGGTGTGTCGCGTCATGCCCGACCACCTCGTCCGGCGACCTCGAGAACGATGCGCGCGACCTCCGCGGCGGCGCCTCGATGACCCGCGCCCGCGGCGGCCGCACTCATGGCCGACACGCGATCGGGATCGGTCAGCAGCGACACCACGTCGGTGGCCACGAACTCCGGCGTGAGGTCGGCGTCGGCGATCACGACACCACCGCCGGCCGCGACGATCGGGCCCGCGTTGAGTTCTTGTTCCCCGTTGCCATGGGGCAAGGGTACGTAGAAGGCGGGCAGACCGACGGCCGAGACCTCCGCGACGGTCATCGCGCCGGACCGGCACACGACGGCATCGGCGGCGGCGTAGGCGAGGTCCATGCGGGTCAGGTACGGCACCGCCACGTACGGGGCGTCCGGATCGGCCGTGGCGACGTCGAGGGTGTTCTTCGGGCCGTGCGCGTGGAGCACCGACACGCCGGCGGCCGCGAGTGCGGCCGACGCGCCGGACACGGCGAGGTTGAGCGATCGGGCGCCCTGCGACCCACCGAACACGAGCAGCACGGGACCGTGCTGCGGCAGTCCGAAGTGCGCACGCGCCTCGGCGCGCAGTCCGGCCCGGTCGAGCTCGGTGATGGTCGGCCGGACGGGGATGCCCACGATCTCGGCCTCCGACGACCCGCGGCCGTGGATCCCGGAGCCGGCGACGGCGGCGAGGACTCTCGTCGCCAGGCGGGCGCCCACCTTGTTCGCGATACCGGCCCGCGCGTTCGCCTCGTGCACGATCACGGGCACCGTGCCGCGAGCGGCGAGGTAGGCCGGCAGCGCGACGTACCCGCCGAAGCCGATCACCACGTCGGCGTCGACGTCGCGCAGGACCGCACGCGTGGCGCGGACCGATCGCACGACGTTCGCCGGCAACGCGAACAGCGACCGGGTCAGCTTGCGCGGCAACGGCACCGGCGGAACGAGTGCCAACTCGTAACCGCGGGCGGGTACCAGCGTCGTCTCGAGCCCGCGTTCGGTTCCGAGTGCCGTCACCCGTATCGACGGGTCCAGCTCCCGCAGGGCGTCGGCCACTGCGAGAGCTGGTTCGATGTGTCCCGCCGTGCCGCCGCCGGCGACGACGACGGACACGCCGGAAGAGCCTGTCACCGGTGATGTCTCCGTTCTCGTGATCGTGCGTCGCGGGCAGCGGCGCTGCGTGCCATGTCCGCGGCGCCCCGTCGGGGATCCCGCGCGGACGGGCGTCCGGACGAGTGTCGCTCGGGAGCGGGGCGTGCCGCGCGGGACTCGGACTCGCGTCGTCGCGCCTGTGGCGGCAACGCTTGGCGCGCAGCGGGTCCCGCCACCCCCGGTCGGCCCGGACCACGCGGTCCGCCTCGCGCCTGCGACGCCTTGACCGGCGAGTAGGGCTCGGGCACCGGCAGTCTGAGCAGTCTGCCGAACTTCCCGTCGTGACCCGACGCGAGTGCGGCCACCGCCTCGGGCTCGTGTCGCGAGATGTTGGCGAGCAGCCCGAGAACCAGAAGTGTGATGGCGGTGGACGTTCCGCCCGCGGACACCAGGGGCAACTGCAGTCCCGTCACGGGCAGGAGCCCGATGACGTAGCCGATGTTGATGGCGGCCTGCGCGAGGATCCAGACGGTGAACGTCGCCACCAGGATCTTCATGAACGGATCGGGCACCCGCGCCGCGATGCGCAGGCCCGTGAAGACCAGCAGCCCGAACAGTCCGATGACCGCGATGCACCCGACCAGGCCGAGTTCCTCGCCGATGATCGCGAAGATGAAGTCGTTGTGCGCGTTGGGAAGATAGCTCCACTTGGCTCGGCTCTGACCCAGGCCGAGACCGAACAACCCACCGTCGGCCAAGGAGTACAGCGCCTGCCGCGACTGGTACCCGGTGCCCTGCGGGTCGCTGCCGGGGTTCAGCCACTGCTGGATACGCGCGGAGCGGTACCCGGCTGTCAGGGCGAGCACCACCGCCGCCAGGAAGAGGCCGCCGACGACCGATCCGAACACCTTGACCGGCAGACCCGCGAACCACAGCAGAGCCATGAGGATGATGCCCAGGGCCACGGTGGTACCGAGGTCGGGCTGCATCACGATGAGGAAGAAGATCACCATCGCGGCGGGCACCAGGGGAATCAGCAGACCCTTGAGGTCGGCACGCTCCGCCCGGCGCGACGCCAGCAGGTGCGCGCCCCACACGGCGAAGGTCACCTTGGAGATCTCCGACGGCTGGAGGCCGACTCCGCCGATGGTGAACCATCCGCGGGTGCCCTGCGCGACCGTTCCGATGCCGGGGATCAGCACGAGCACCAGCAAGATCACCGACACCACGAACATCGGGAACGACATCTTGCGCAGGATCCGGATGGGGAGGCGCAGCGCCACGACGAAGAGCACCAGGCCGACCACGGTGAAGATGGCCTGCCGGGTGAACATCGTGTACGCGGAACCGTCCTCGGCGTAGGCCTCGACGGACGACGCGGACAGCACCATGACGAGTCCGAGGATGGTGAGCAGTGCCGCCACGGTGACGATGAGGTGGAAGGACGCGAGGGGCCGGTCCACCCATGTCTCGAACTTCGCGCGGACGGGTCGTCGACGCGGAGCCGTACGGCCGGGGCGGGCGGCGGTGACCGGCTCGGTCACGGGTCCGCCGGCGCGCGACGGGGGTGTCGTGGCGCCGCGGGCCGGGCTCATGCCGGCGTGCCGTGGTCGGCGGTGGGAGCGAGATCGTGCGGGCCGAGGCTCGCGGCGGCGGCGGCGAAGCTGTCGCCGCGGTGCCCGTAGTCCCGGAACTGATCGAACGAGGCGGTCGAGGGTGCCAGGAGCACGGTGGTTCCCGGCTCGGCGCGGCGCGCGGCTGCTCGCACCGCCTGTGCCATCACTTCGTCACCGTCAGTCACATCAGTCGCATCGGCCACTCCAGCATCGTCTCCCGACGGCACCCGATCCACGGGCACATCCGGCGCGTGTCGCCCGAGTGCTGCCGCGATCACGTCGCCGTCCTGGCCGAACACCACGGCACCGACGAGCCGCGGGGCGACCTCGGCGACGAGATCGTCGACCTCCGCGCCCTTGAGCAGACCGCCCGCGAGCCACACGACGCGCTCGTGCGCGAGGATCGACGACCTCGCGGCGTGCGGATTGGTGGCCTTCGAGTCATCGACGAACAGCACCCCACCGAGCTCACGCACCACGGCGGCGCGGTGCGGTCCGACGCGGAACGACCGCAGACCGGCCGCGATGTGCTCGGCCGAGACCCCGGCCGCGCGCGCGAGCGACGCCGCGGCGAGCGCATCCTGCAGTCCCGCGGGCCCTGCGGGTTCGATGGCGTCCGTCTCCACCAGCGACTCGGCGTCACCGAACGCGCGGTCCACGATCGTGCCGTCCACGACACCGACATCGCCGGCAGCAGGGTCGTGCGCAGTGAACCCGACCGTGATCGGAGCCGCGGCGCGCGCTCGCAGCGTGGACGCGATCGCGTCGTCCAGCCCCACCACGGCGACGTCGCCGTGCAGCGCCTGGAGCTTCGCCTGGACGTAGGCCTCCATGCCGCCGTGCCAGTCGAGATGGTCCTCGGCGATGTTGAGCACCACTCCGGCCGCCGGTCGCACCGACGGCGCCCAGAACAATTGGAAGGAGGACAGTTCCACGGCGAGCACGTCCGCCCGGGGGTCGCGCCGCAGCGCGTCCACGACCGGTACGCCGATGTTGCCGCACGCCGCGGACGCCACTCCCGCCGCGTCGAGGACGGCCGCGAGCATCGACGTCGTCGTGGTCTTGCCGTTGGTCCCGGTGACCACCAACCAGGTGCGCGGCGGCCCGTAGACCTCGGCCTGATCGATACGCCAGGAGAACTCGATGTCGCCCCACACCGGCACGCCGACCGTGAGCGCGGTGGTGAGCAACGGCGAATCGGGGCGGAATCCCGGGCTGGTGACGACGAGGGCGCTCTCGGCCACCGCGTCGCGGTCGGTGGCGATCGCGTCCATCGACACCGTGTCCACGCCGAGATCGGCGCAGGCCTCGAGTGAGGACGTGTCCGAGTCGGCCACCGTCACCGAGGCTCCCACCTCGAGCAGCGCGGGAATCACGGCGCGGCCGGACACCCGACCACCGGCGACGAGAACCCGGCGACCCCGGAGGTCGAGCGGTGACGTGAGGGGTTCGCGGGGATCGTGCAACACCACGTCAGTCGCCGATCGCCGAGAGGTACTCGCTGTAGAACAGAGCCAGTCCGACTGCCGACGAGATGGCGGCCAACAACCAGAAACGGATGATCACCGTCGTCTCGGCCCATCCTCCGAGCTCGAAGTGGTGATGGAACGGGGCCATCCGGAACACTCGTCGGCGGCTCGACCGGAAGACCGCCACCTGGATCACGACGGACGCGGCCTCGGCCACGAAGAGCGCACCGATGACGACCATCAGCAGCTCGGTCCGGGTGACGATGGACAGGCCGGCGAGCAGGCCACCGAGCGCGAGCGAGCCCGTGTCGCCCATGAAGATCTTGGCGGGCGCCGCGTTCCACCACAGGAAGCCGATGCACGCACCCGCCGCAGCGGCACAGATCAGGGCCAGGTCGAGCGGATCACGGACGTCGTAGCAGCCGGGTCCCGGACTCGTGGTGCACGCCTGCCGGTACTGCCAGAACGTGATGACGGTGTACGCACCCAGCACCAGGGTCATCGATCCGGCCGCGAGTCCGTCGAGGCCGTCGGTCAGGTTGACCGCATTGGACCAGGCACTGACGAGGAGGTAGCAGAACAGGATGAAGACGATGCCGCCCATGGAGACGGTCGCGATGTCGCGCACGTAGCTCAGCTGGACGCTGCCCGGCGTCAGTCCGCCGGCACCGTTGAACTGCAGTGCGAGGACACCGAAGATCACCGCGGCGAACAGCTGACCCACCAGCTTGGCCGTCTTGTTCAGTCCGAGGTTGCGCTGCTTGCGGATCTTGATGAAGTCGTCGAGGAAGCCCACCACGCCCAGCACCGTCGTCAGACCCAGCACCAGGAGCGCCGACACGGACGGCCCGTCCGCGTCGTAGCCGATGCCGATGAGGTGCGAGCCCCAGTAGCCGGCCCACAGACCGGCGAGGATCGCGACGCCGCCCATGGTGGGCGTGCCGCGCTTGGACTGATGGCTCGCAGGACCCTCGACCCGGATCTCCTGGCCGAACCCCTGCTTCGAGAACGCCTTGATCAACACGGGCGTCAGCAGGATCGCCACCGCCAGCGCGATACCGCCCGCGAACAGAATCTGTCTCACCGAGTCTCCCCCTGCTCGCTCAGCAATGCCTCCGCGACGGTCCACAGCCCCACCGACTGGGACGCCTTCACCAACACCAGGTCACCCGGCTCAACCTCGTCGCGCAGCAGCGCGATCGCGGCGTCGGCATCGGGAACCAGGTGGGCCTCCTCGCCCCAGGACCCTTCCATGACGGCACCCTGGTACAGCCCGTGCGACGGGCGACCCGTTCCCACGACGATGATCTTGCTGACGGCCAGACGCACCGCGAGGCGCCCGATCCGATCGTGCTCGATCACCGACTCGTCGCCGAGTTCGGCCATCTCACCCAGCACGGCCCAGGACCGCCGACCCCTGTCGCGGCCACTGCGCGCCATCGTGACGAGCGCCTTCAGCGCGGCGCGTACCGAATCCGGGTTGGCGTTGTAGGAGTCGTTGACGACGGTGACGCCGTCGGCGCGCGTGCGCACGTCCATGCGCCGGGCCGAGGCGGCCTCCGCGCCCGACAGCGCGGCCGCGACGGTCTCGACGTCCATGCCGCAGTCCAGGCCGACGGCCGCCGCCGCCAATGCGTTGCCCACCTGGTGCTCGCCGTGGACCAGCAGCGACACCGGAGCGCTCCCCGACGGCGTGACCATGGTGAACGACGCGCGCGCGGTCTCGTCGAGGCGGACGTCCAGCGCGTGGACGTCGGCACTGGTGTCCGACCCGTAGGTGACGACGCGAGCGGTGGTCTTCGACGCCATCGCTGCCACCAGCGGATCATCGGCGTTGAGGATCGCCAGACCACCGGCCTCCGCAGCCGGAAGCGCTTGCACCAGTTCGGACTTGGCCTCGGCGATGTTCTCGCGCGAGCCGAACTCGCCGAGGTGCGCGGTGCCGACGTTGAGTTCCACACCGATCCGCGGCGGTGCGATCGCGGCCAGCGCGGCGATGTGGCCGCGTCCCCGCGCCGACAGCTCGAGGACGAGGAACCGTGTCGAGGCGTCCGCGCGCAGCACGGTCCAGGGATGCCCGAGCTCGTTGTTGAAGGAGCCGGGCGGTGCGACCACGGTGCCCGCACGCTCGAGCACCGCGCGGATCAGATCCTTGGTCGATGTCTTCCCCGAGCTTCCGGTGACACCGACGACGGTGAGATCGCCGGCGGCCAGTTCGGCGACGGACGCCGCGGCCAGCTTCCCGAGTGCGTCCAGAACGGCCGCGCCGGGTCCGTCCTCGTGCTCGACGACGATGGCGGGAACGCCCACCGGCCGCGCTGCGAGCACCGCGACGGCACCGGCGGCGACGGCACCGGCGGCATGATCGTGGCCGTCCACGCGCTCGCCGGGCAGAGCGAGGAACAGTCCGCCCTCGGTGATCTTCCGGGAGTCGAACTCGACGCCGGCGGTGATCTCCACGGAGGGATCGGGGACGTCGTGCAGTGTGCCCTCCACGATGTCCGCGACGGCGGACAGGGACAGTCGGATCACATCGAGCCTTTCTGTCGGTCGAGGGCGTCGGCGAGCACACGGCGGTCGTCGAAGGGGTACTTGATGCCGCCGACGTCCTGCCCCACCTCGTGGCCCTTGCCGGCGATCAGGACGACGTCGCCGTCCTTCGCCCACTGCACCACGGCGTGGATCGCCTCGTCGCGCGGAGAGATCTCGCGCACCTCGGCGCTACCGCCGACGGCGTCGGCGCCTCGCCGAACGGCCGCGCGGATGGCGGCCGGGTCCTCGGATCTGGGGTTGTCGTCGGTGATGACGACCAGGTCTGCGGCGCGCGCCGCGGCCTCGCCCATCAGCGGCCGCTTCTCGGCGTCGCGGTCTCCCCCGGCGCCGACGACGACGGCGATGCGGCCGTCGGTCTGAGCGCGCAGAGTGGCCAGCACCGCCTCGAGTGCGGCGGGTTTGTGGGCGTAGTCGACGACGGCCAGGAAGTTCTGACCACGCTCGACGCGCTGCATGCGGCCGGGCACGTCGACCTCGGCCATCGCGGCGAGGGCGACCGCCGGATCCACCCCGACCTCCGCGCACACGGCGGCGGCGACCACGGCGTTCGCGACGTTGTAGCGCCCCGGCATCCGGAGTGACGCCGACACGACGGTGTCCCGTGCGGCGACCTCGAACTGCTGGGTGCCGTCCGGCCCGGACGACCAGGACGTCACCGCCCAGGAGGCCGTCCCCTCGGTCGTGGTCGCCACGGTGAGCGGGGCGGCTCGGCCACCGGCCGCCGCGATCTCCGCCATGCGCCGGCCCCACCGGTCGTCGACGCAGACGACGGCGCGATCCGCGCGGACCGGCGAGTCCTCGGCGAACAACCGGGCCTTGGCCGCGAAGTAGTCCTCGAAGGTGAGATGGAAGTCGAGGTGGTCCTGCGAGAGGTTCGTGAACGCGCCCACCGCGAAGGTGGTGCCGTCGACCCGGCCGAGGGACAGCGCGTGGGAGGACACCTCCATGACGACCGTGTCCACCCCCTGCTCGTACATCGCCGCGAACATCGCGTGCAGATTCGGAGCCTCGGGCGTGGTCAGCGCGGACGGCACCGGTTCGGTGCCGATACGGGTCTCGATGGTGCCGATGAGCCCGGGAGTGCGTCCGGCAGCGCGCAGCGCCGCCTCCACCAGATAGGACGTGGTGGTCTTCCCCGAGGTGCCGGTGATGCCGATGACCGTCATCTTGGCGGACGGCCGATCGTGCACCGCCGCGGACAGCGTGCCGAGGATCGAGCGGGGCTGCGGATGCACCAGGACGGCAGTGCCGTCGGGCACGCCGGAACCGATCATGAGGGCCACACCCTCGTCGTCGGTGACCACGGCGACCGCTCCGCGTTCGAGCGCCTCGCCCGCGAAGGCGGCGCCGTGCGACCGAGCGCCCGGCAGGGCCGCGAAGAGATCGCCCGCCAGGATGCTCTGCGCGCGCAGTTCGATGCCCGTGACGCCGACGTCGTCCGTCGCGTCGACCAGCGCACCGTCGACGAGCACTCCGTGGCGCAGACCGATCTCTCCGGCCAGCTCGGTCGCCGACGTGACCGTGGGCCGCTGCGGGCGGAGAGTCGAGCTGGGCACTTCGAGACGCTCCTCTGCTGTGGTGACGGGCGGACGGTGGGTGTTCAGGCCGGTGCGGTGACTGCCTCGGCGCCGAACATGCGAGTGCCGCCGACCGGTGGTCGGCGGCCGACGCATCAGATTACCGGCGAGTCGGCACGCCACGAGACGTGCCATGGCGAAGTCCGCCCCGGTGCAGGTGAACGCCCTGCACCGTCGACGGATCAGTCCGCCTGCAGGAGGAGCCGACGACCTTCCTGCGAGAGCGGCACCGCGTCACGCTGCAGCATCCAGGACGCGATCGAGTGGAACAGCGGAGCGGCGGACTGCCCGCCCGATCCGTCGGAGCTGCGGGTCGGGGCGTCGAGCATGATGCCGATCACGTAGCGCGGATCGTCCGCCGGCGCGATGCCGGCGAAGGTGATCCAGTAGTTCGAGTTGGAGTAGCACTTGCACTCCGGATCGACCTGCTGCGCGGTGCCGGTCTTGCCACTGACCTGGTATCCCTCGATACCGGCGGCGACACCGGTGCCGCGCTGGTTGCCGGTGTCGTTCTGCGTGACGGCCCGGAACATGTCGCGCACGGTGCGCGCGGTGTCGGCACTGACCACCGGCACGCCCTCGGGCTGCGGCTCCGCGGTGCGCTGACCGTCCTTGCCGACGGTCGCCGACACGATGCGCGGCGGGATGCGCACGCCGTCGTTGGCGATCGCCTGGTACATACCGGTCATCTGCAGCAGGGTCATGGACAGGCCCTGCCCGATCGGGAGGTTCGCGAACGTGCCGCCGGACCACTGGTCGCGGGCCGGGACACTGCCGGCACTCTCGCCGGGCAGGCCCACGTCGGTGCGCTGTCCCAGCCCGAACTTGTCCAGCATGTCCGCGTAGCGATCCTCGCCGACCCGCTGCGCGAGCATCAGCGTGCCCACGTTGGAGGACTTACCGAACACACCGGTGGTCGTGTAAGGCGCGACGCCGTGATCCCAGGCGTCCTTGACCGTCGCACCGGACATCGTGATGCTGCCGGGAACCTGCAGCACCTCGTCGGGGTTCGTCAGACCGTCCTCGACGGCGGCCGCCGCCGTGACGATCTTGTTCACCGATCCCGGCTCGAACGGGCTGGACACCGCGAGGTTGCCCATCTGCGCCGTCGGCGAGTTGTTGCCCACGCCGATGGCCGGGTCGAAGGTGCCGTCGTTCGACATGGCCAGCACCTGGCCGGTGTGCGAGTCCAGGACGACGGCCGACGCGTTCTTGGCGCCCGACAGATCCTTGGCCTGCTGGACCTGCTGCTGAACGTAGTACTGGATGTCGCTGTCGAGCGTCAGCTCCACGTTCGAGCCGTCGATGGCGGGTTGCTGGTCGCGCCAACTACCGGGAATCACCGCGCCGTCGCTGCCGCGGTCGTAGGTGCGGGAGCCGTCGGTACCGGCCAACACCGGGTCGAGGGAGTCCTCGAGGCCGAGCAGGCCGTGGCCGTCCCAGCCGGTCGCCCCGACGATGTTGGCGGCGAGCGCCCCACCCGGGTACTCGCGGATGTCCTGCCGCTCGAGGCCGACCTCGGGGTACTGCTCGGCGATGGTCGCCGCGACGGCGGGATCGATGCTGCGCACGAGGTACTCGAACGACGAGGATCCGGTCATCTTGTCGAGAAGGTCCTTCTCCGACACCAGGTCGCCCAGGATGCCGTGGACACCGGCAGCGACCTCGCGGATGCGATCGTCCGGATCCGGCTTCGTGTCGTCCTTCGCCTTCGCCTCCTCGAGCTCCACACGCACTCGCTGCGGCTGGAAGGTCAGCGCCTTCGCCTCCATCGTGAACGCGATGGGATTGCCGTCCCGGTCCGTGATGGACCCTCGTGTCGCCGGGTCGACGATGGTGGTGGTGCGCTGACTGGCCGACTGCGCCGACAGCGACGGGGCGTCGATGCCCTGGATCCACAGCAACTGCAGCGTCGCGACGCCCAGGATCGCGAACATCGCGAAACGGCCGTAGCGGAACCGGAAGTCGAACGTCTCGGACTTGCGTGGACCCTGTCGACGCGGCGGACGAGGACCGCGAGGACCGGAGCCGGTGGCCGGCCGAGCGCGTGGGTCGCCGTGGTCGCGGCCAGTGCTCCGGTACGGCTGTCGAGTGGTCACCGAGCGCCTCCTGCGATGGGTACCTGCTGCTCGCCCACCGCGGCGGCGGGAGCCGGAAGAGGCGGCGGCGCAGCATTCTCGGGCATCGGCGTGGTCGTCGGTGCCGCGGGCGCGGTCGTCGTGGGGGCCGGCGTGGTGGATGCTGCCGGTGCCGACGTGGTCGGGGTCGCGGACGCACTCGGCGACGTACCGGGGCGACCGACGGGAGTGAGCGCCTCCCCGCCGGACGCGGGTGCCCCGGGGCGCGCACTCGGAGTCGCCGCACCGCCCGACGGGGTGGCGGCCGCGAAGTCGGGAGCCGGTGGACCGGCGGCCGGTGCCGGCGTACCGATCACCTGGACGACGCCGTCCGGCAGGACCACCAGTCGCGGAACGTCCTTCGTCGGGATCATTCCCTGTGCGGTCGCGCGACGGGCCAGCTCGGGAGCCGAGTTCGCTGTCTCCACGTCACGTTGCAGCGCGGCGGCCCGTTCCGTCAGCTCCTGGTTGGTGGCACGCCCCGCACTGAGCAGGTACGAATCCTCCGCAGCGCGTGTGCTCAACAGCAGTGTCGAGGCGAGTCCGATGGCGAGGAGCCCGATGATGCTGGCCACGAACGGGATCCGAGCCGCGACGGATCGGGTGGGTCGATGCGCGCGCGGGTCGGACTCGTGGGACATCGCACGCTGGCGACGCTTGTCGTACGCGCGCTTGGCCGCGCCCGTGCGAGCGGGAGGCCGCGGTGCGCGCACCGTCTCGAGCGAGGACCCGGCGCGGCGGTTGCCGTCCGATCCGGTCACGTCCACCGGAACACTCATGACGACCTCCTGGAAATGCGTTCTGCGCCGCGCAGTCTGACCGGAGCCGCGCGGGGGTTGTCGTCGATCTCGTCCTGCGAGGCCTTCTCGGCGCCGCGAGTGAGCAGCCGGAACTCGGGTCCGCTTCCCGGCAGCTCCATCGGGAGCCCCTCCGGAGTGGTGGACCGGGTGCGCGGTGTCAGCTCCTGCTTGACCACCCGGTCCTCGAGCGACTGGTAGGACATGAAGACGATGCGTCCCCCGACGACCAGCGAGTCGAGAGCCGGGGCGATGGCGTCTCGCAACGAGTCGAGTTCCTCGTTCACCGCCACCCGCAGTGCTTGGAAGGTCCGCTTCGCCGGATGTCCGCCGGTGCGACGCGTCGCGGCCGGGATGCTCGCGTAGAGCAGTTCGACGAGAGGCCCGCTGGTGACGAACGGTTCCGTCTCCCGGCGGCGCAGGATCGCCGAGGCGATGCGGCCGGCGAAGCGTTCCTCGCCGTACGTGCTGAGGATGCGGGCGATCTCACCGTGCGACGCGGTGTTGAGGATGTCCGCGGCGGTCCGACCCGTCGTGGGATCCATCCGCATGTCGAGCGGTGCGTCCACGGAGTAGGCGAAGCCACGATCGGCGGAGTCGAGCTGCATCGACGAGACGCCGAGATCGAAGAGGATCCCGTCGACGCTGTCCGTCGCGCCGAGGCCGACCGACGCCAGCGCGTCCTCGATACCGTCGTACGTGGTCGCGATCAGCGAGACGCGGTCACCGAAGGGAGCCAGCCGTTCTCCGGCCATGGCCAACGCGTCCGGGTCGCGGTCGAGACCGACGAGACGCAACCGCGGATACGCGGTGAGGAAGTGTTCGGCATGACCGCCGAGGCCGAGAGTGGCGTCGATGTAGACGGGATCGCGGTCGTTCGCAGCAGCGGCGACGAACGCCGGTCCGAGAAGTTCGTCGGCCCGAGGAAGACGGACCGGAACGTGCGAGAAAGGCGAGGCGGATGCCTGCTCGTCCTCCGCCATGGTGGTGATCTCCCGCCTGATTCGCATTCGAGCTGTGTGTCGTGCCAGGTGGAGCGGTGAGTGCGTCGAGGTCTCTGTCCGACAGTGGAACCTGGCGTTGGGGAAGTACGTCAGGGTCCGACCGGTACTTGGCGTTGGGGAAGTACGTCAAGGCCCGGTTCGGGCAGAGGCCACGCGGCACTCGCCGCCGGCCGGGTGTGGCTACAACATGTCCATGAGCGATTCGTCCACTGCCTGCGAGAAATCTTCTTCGTGCTCCTGCGAGTACCGCTCCCACGACGCGGCGTCCCACAGCTCGAGATGATCCATCGAGCCGATGACGACGCAGTCCTTCGACAGCGCCGCGTACTCGCGGTGCGAGGACCCGATGGTGATGCGACCCTGCGAATCCGGCCGCTGCTCGTCCGTACCGGCCGCGAGGTTGCGGATGTACGCGCGCGCCTGCGGGTTCGACCGCGAGGCCTTCGACAGCTTCGCCACCCGCTCCGCGAACACGTCACGGGGGTAGATGGCCAGGCTGTGGTCCTGCCCTTTGCTCACCATCACTCCTCCCGCCAGGTCTTCGCGAAACTTCGCCGGCAACGTCAGTCGAAACTTGTCATCGAGCTTGGGCGTGTAGGTACCGAGAAACACTCGGCACCTCCTCGACCCTGTGTCGTGCAGTTCGCGGGACTCCATCGATCCCCGCTGTCCGCCACATTACCCCACTTTCCCCCACATTCAATCGACACGGCGGAACATTTCAGTGACTCCTCACTAAAGGGCCAGGTCGCACGCACAAAGAGCAGCGAAGTCGGTCCGGCAGCGGGAGGACCCACGTGCGCGTAGTGGAGGTGTCCCCCACCGTTCCGCGACCCCCGTGAACCGGATAATTGCAGGTCGAACGGCACGTTCGCGCGTCACGGGCCCGGGTGACCGCGCGCGGCGGAGTCGCCAGGGGTGCCGGGTGGGGCGTGGTGGGGATCTGGG
>NZ_JABUEE010000017.1:0-31559 GCF_019836105.1 Rhodococcus sp. BP-316
TCCCACCCCCACGGCAGCGCCCCGATCCAGCCGCCGGTCTCCCCGCCCACGTCGTACTGCGGCAGGAGCAGCCCCAGTGCGGCGACCCCGGCCGCGACGGCCAGCGCGGCTGCGAGGGGGCGCGAGGCCCCGTCCAGATCGCTGGTGTCGACGCCGTCCCGCTCCGAGGCGCCCGCCGCGGCGACGAGCGCGAGCGTGAGCAGACCGAGCAGCGTGCCGACGACCAGCAGCCAGCCGCCCGCACCGACGGACACGCCGTCGATACCGACGCCCAGCACGAGCGCCTGCAGCACCGCGGCCGCGAGCGCCAGATGGCCCGTGACGATCAGCGGCACCGCAGGCCGCACCGCGGCGGCGAACTCCGAGAAGAGCAACAGCACGCCGCCGACGACGGTCACGACGGCGTACGCGGCCACCGCCCGATCCCCCACCACCGTCGGGACGGAGCCGGTCGAGACGTCGAGAAGCGGCAGGACGGCGCCGACACCGAGAGCGATGCCCGTCAGGACCGTCACCGCTCCCGCGACGACGTGCCGCCGCGTCGAGTTCGAGGGAGCGGCGGACCGTGCGAGCCGGGGCACGGAGGTCGTGGGTCCGGAGGTCGCGCGCGCCGTCGCCACCGTGGCCACGCCGAGGACGAAGAGCCCGCCGACTCCGACGACCGTGCCCGCGCCGAGGTCGATGCGGTCGCCCGCCCCCAGCGCGGCAGCCAGGCGGACGCCGACGACGGTCGCCGACGCCGCGACCACACCGGTCAGTGCGCCGACCGCCGCGGACCTGCTGGTCGACGAGAACGCGTAGGCCACACCCACCAGCACCGCGACCGCGGACAGTCCACCGCCGAGAGCCGACGCGACGGGTCCGGCGACCGGAGCGGGAGCGAGGACGACGGCATCGGTGCTCACGTACGCGGGCAGGAGGAACGAGGCGGCGAGTGCGAGAGCGCCCGCGACCCCCGCGGCGACCACGACCGATGCCGATCGACGAGCGACGGGTTCCTCGTCGACGTCGTCCCACTCGACCGTCCGCGCCAGCGCGAGTGCCGCCAGCGCCCCGGCGACGACGACGAGCGCGTGCCCGAGCGTCACCACCACGGCTCCGGGGCCCGCCTCCAGCGCGCCGGCCGAGATCGGACGGAACAGCTCCAGCCGGTCGGCGTCGATCGCTCCGACGAACAACTGGAGATCGGCCACGATCGATCCCAGTGCGACGGCGCCCAACGTCGCGAGTACGGGGCAGACGATCGGCCGGATCGCGCGCACCAGGAGCAGCAGGGCGATCGCCGCCCAGAGCGCCGACGAGACGGCGGCCGCGCCCCGCACCGGGGGACCCACGTCGGCGCCGCCGACGACGGGAACGTACGGAGCGGCCGCCACCGCCAGCGCTCCGACGACTCCGAGAGCGCGGGCACCGAGCCGGACGGGGTCGGACGCGGAACCTGAGGTACGACGGCCCGCGGATGTCGGCTGTGTCACGATGACGAACGGTATCCGGTCCTCGTGTCCGTCGATCGTGATGCCGCTCGCCTCGATCACAGGAAGATCACCGATGTGCCTGATCGGCGTCGGGACTCGTCCTCGAGTAAACCCAGGACACCTTGTGAGCCACCTCACATATGTGACCCGAGAAGCCGTTTGGCTTGCGCCCGCCGCGACCATTTCGTTACCGTCCACGAGGTTCCACATCACGGGTAGGTCACGAATCAGGAGGACGGCAGGTCTTGCAGCACCACCGAACTCCGTTCACACGCTCACGCTTCGTCTCGGACGCCACCGACGACAGTCGGTTCGATTCCCAGCAGTACGAGGCCCAGCAGTTCGAGCACGACACCACCGTGTTCACGCCGGCGGACGGTCATCTGACCGACACCGGCCCCCTCGAAGCCCTCTCGACCGATGCAGCATCGTCCCCCTGGGACCGTGCACACGAGTCCAGCGACTACGTGTCGTCCGCGCCCGCGTACACCCCGGCCCCCCTCGGCGATGCGCCCACGCGCCGCCGCCGCTCGGTACCGGCGACGTCCTTCCTCGTCACCGCTCTGGCCGGGGCAGCACCGTCGGTGACCTCGGCTGCCATCGCGGACGAGATCGCCGTCAAGCGCAGCGGCGCCCACCGCATCCCCGCTCCGCCGTCCGCCCTCAAGGGACGCGTCGCTGTCGTCGCCGTGGCCGCAGGTGCGGTCGTCGCTGCCGGCCAGGCCGCGATCGACAACGCGCAGCCCGCCGAGCGCACCGAGACCTCCGAGTACGCGCTGGCCGCCGGCCAGGCCCCGGCAGCTGCCGCGTCCGCAGGAATCGTCGACAGCTCCACCGCCGCCGGCATCGTCGCGGACCAGCCGGCCGCGCACGTCGACTCGGTGCCCACCGCCACGTCGACCGGAGCGCCCGTCACGGCCCCCTCCACGTCCGCGGCACCGCAGATCCTCAACATCGCCGCACCGGTCGACCTGGGCCAGTTCTCGGAGCTCCTGGCGAAGGGCCAGCGCTTCAGCGAGGAGCGCGAGGCTCGCGAGGCCGCTGCACGGCGTCCCCTCTTCGCACTGCCCGCGCTCGGCACCTACACCTCCGGCTTCGGCTCGCGGTGGGGCACGCTGCACGCCGGCGTGGACATCGCCAACGCCATCGGCACGCCGGTGTACGCCGTGGCCGACGGCACCGTCATCGACTCGGGCCCCGCGGCCGGCTTCGGACTGTGGGTCCGGTTGCAGCACGCCGACGGCACCATCACCGTGTACGGCCACATCGATTCGTCCGAGGTCCAGGTGGGCCAGACGGTCATGGCCGGCGACGAGATCGCCAAGATGGGCAACCGCGGCCAGTCCACCGGCCCGCACCTGCACTTCGAGGTCCACCTCACGGGCGACAACAAGATCGACCCGCTCCCCTGGTTGGCGTCCCGCGGTATCGCTCTCGGCCCCGAGCGCGACTGAGTTCCCACACCTCCACAACGTCGAAGTTCCGGCGTCACCGTCATGCACGGTGGCGCCGGACCTTTCTTCCGTGCCCTCTCACAGCTTGGTCATCGGCACTCCGCCGATGAGCATCATCTTCACTCGACCGGACGTGCCGAAGTCGATCAGCACCATCGCACGCTGACCTGATCCCTCGGACTCGACGACGGTCCCGAGACCGTACTTGTCGTGGCTCACGCGATCACCCACGGCGAGCGTCAGGGTGTTGTTGGACCGGGCCTTGCCGAAGCTGGGTGTCGGGGTGGCCGACGGCGACGACCCACCGGACCATCCACCACGGGGATTCGACGTCCAGTCGCGCTGGCGCCCCGAGCCACCACTGGAACCGAACCCGCTGCCGACGCCGGGATCCTCCCGTTTCCAGTCGATGAGATGCTGCGGAACCTCTTGCAGGAAGCGCGATTCGGGGTTGTTGATGGGCTGCCCCCACGCCGAGCGCATGATCGCGCGAGTGAGGTAGAGCCGGTGCCGCGCACGCGTGATGCCCACGTAGGCGAGTCGACGCTCCTCGGACAACTCCGCAGGATCACCGAGCGCTCGCATGTGCGGGAACTGGCCGTCCTCCCACCCGGTGACGAACACGACCGGGAACTCGAGCCCCTTGGCCGTGTGCAGCGTCATGAGCGTGACGACACCGTCGCCGTTGTCCGGGATCTGGTCGGTGTCGGCCACCAGCGAGACCCGCTCGAGGAAGGCGGCGAGCGAACCCGGCTCGGCCACACCGTCGGTGTCCTCGGGTTCTGCGGACGCGACGTCGAGGTCCGCGTTGATGTCGACCCCCACCTCGAGATCCTCGATGCCCTGAAGGTTGCGTGCGTCGGCACTGAACTCGCGGGCCACGCTGACCAGTTCGTTGAGGTTGTCGAGGCGAGCGCCGTCCTGGGGATCCGAGCTGGCCTCGAGTTCGGCGCGATACCGCGTGCGGTCGAGCACCGCCTCGACGATGTCGCCGATGTCCGCGACGTCGTTTCCGTCGGCATCGGTGGCGTTCATGGTGGCCCGCAGCTCGCCGATCATCTCCATGAACGACGCGATGGCGTTCTGCGCGCGCGTGTTGAGCAGCGCCACGGAGCCGGCCGCGGCATCGAGGAGCGCGGCGTTGAAGCTGATGTTCTTCCGCTCGGCGTGCACGGCGACACAGGCTTCGGCACGATCGCCGATGCCGCGGCGTGGGGTGTTGAGGATGCGCCGCATGCTCACCGTGTCGTCCGGATTGGCCAGCACGCGGAGGTACGCGACCACGTCGCGTACCTCCTTGCGCTCGTAGAAGCGCACACCGCCCACCACCTTGTAGGGCAGACCGAGGCGGATGAAGATCTCCTCGAGCGCGCGCGAGGAGTTGTTGGTCCGGTAGAACACCGCGACGTCGGAGTACTTGTAGTCGGTGCCGTCGACCAGCCGATCGATCTCCGACGCCACGAACTTGGCCTCGTCGTGCTCGTTGTCCGCCACGTAGCCGATGATCGGATCGCCGTCGCCGGTGTCCGTCCACAGCCGCTTGTCACGGCGGTTGGTGTTGCGCGCGATGACGGCGTTGGCGGCCGCCAGGATGGTCTGGGTGGACCGGTAGTTCTGCTCGAGCAGGATGGTCCGCGCGTCCGGATAGTCGCGCTCGAACTCCTCGATGTTGCGGATGGTCGCGCCGCGGAACGCGTAGATCGACTGGTCGGCGTCGCCCACCACGCACAGTTCGCTCGGGGGAACTGCCGCGACCTCGCCCTCCGCCGTCGATCCGGTGCCCACCAACTCGCGCACCAGCATGTACTGCGCGTGGTTGGTGTCCTGGTACTCGTCGACGAGGACGTGGCGGAAGCGGCGCCGGTAGTACTCGGCGACGTCCGGATGGCTCTGCAGCAGTGCCACCGTCTCGCCGATGAGATCGTCGAAGTCGAACGCGTTGGCCGCCCGCAGACGCTGCTGGTAGTGGCCGTAGACCTTCGCGATGACGGCCGGCAGCTCGGCCGGCTCCTTCTCCGCGTCGGCGACGGCCTGGTCCGGATCGATCAGCTCGTTCTTCAGATTGGAGATCTGCGTCGCCAGCAGACGCGACGAGAACTTCTTCGGATCGAGCTGCAGATCCTTGCCGATCATCGTGAGGAGCCGACGCGAGTCGTCCGCGTCGTAGATGGAGAAGTTCGAGTTGAGGCCGGGAAGCAGCGCCGCCTGGCTCCGGAGGATCCGCACGCAGCTCGAGTGAAACGTGCTCACCCACATGAAGTTGGCCCGCGGCCCGACCAACTGGACGACGCGTTCCCGCATCTCGGCCGCGGCCTTGTTGGTGAACGTGATCGCGAGGACCTGGCCGGGTGTGACATCTCTCTCCGCCAGGAGATACGCGATGCGACGGGTCAGCACCGCGGTCTTGCCCGAACCGGCGCCCGCCACGATGAGCAACGGTCCCCCCGAGTGCATCACTGCCTCGCGCTGCTGGGGATTGAGCCCCTCGAGGAGCTGGTCCGAGGACCTGGTGGCACGTGCGGGTGACTGTGTGTTCATCGTCCGTCCAGATTACCGGCGGTCACCGACACCGACACCATCACTCGGGCCGTGGGCGCCGAATCCCTGTCGTGTCGGAGTTCCGCCGCTCGCCGTATCACGCCGATCTGCAATTGCTCCTTCTTTACGTGGGGAGTGACACGGGCATACTCTTGCCCGGGCTCGACCGGCGAACGGCATCACACCGACTGCACCCGACCGTAGTGACCAGGCGTTTCGTGACTTCCGCGGAAATTCGTGGAAATCGCGTAACAGAACGTGAGAGCAGAGCGACACACGTTCTGACACGAGGAGTTGATATGAGCACAGCGATTCACACCACCGCAGCATCGGCATCGTCCGAGTCGAACGATCACGCCGACGACGCGAACCTGCCGACGTCCGAAGCCGAGATCGACGAGCTCCGCAAGGAGATCGACCGCCTCGATGCCGAGATCCTCGCCGCCGTGAAGCGCCGCTCCGAGGTCTCCCGCACCATCGGTCAGACGCGGATGGCACAGGGCGGACCCCGCCTCGTCCACAGCCGCGAGATGAAGGTCCTTCAGCGCTTCAGCGACCTCGGCCAGGAGGGTCACACGCTGGCCATGCTCCTGCTCCGCCTGGGCCGCGGCCGCCTCGGACACTGAGTCCACCGCTCGTAGAGCTCGACCGGGAACCGCCCAGACGACGGGCGGTTCCCGTGCCTCACCGCATCACTGCAGGGCGATGTACTTGGTCTCGAGGTACTCCTCGATCCCCTCGCTTCCGCCCTCGCGACCGAATCCCGACGCCTTGATCCCACCGAACGGTGCGGCCGCGTCGGAGATCACCCCGCGATTGACACCCACCATGCCGGTCTCCACGGCCTCCGCCACGCGCAGCGCCCGGTCCAGATCCCGCGTGAAGATGTACGCGGCCAGGCCGAACTCGGTGTCGTTCGCCGCAGCGATGCCGTCCTCCTCGGTCTCGAAGCCGCGCACCGCGAGCACCGGTCCGAAGACCTCCTCGCTCAGAATCCGGGCGTCACCGGGCACGTCGGTCAACACGGTGGCGGGGTAGAACCAGCCCGGCCCGTCCTCCGCAGAGCCGCCGAGAGCGACGGTCGCGCCCTTGGACGCCGCGTCGTCGACGAGTTCGGCCACCGTGTCACGCTGCTCCTCGTTGATCAGCGGTCCGAGCTTCGTGTCCGGATCACTGCCCCGCCCGACCGTCATGGCGCGCATCTTCTCGGTCACCTTGGCGACGAACTCGTCCTTGACCGAGTTCTGCACGTGGAACCGATTGGCGGCCGTGCAGGCCTCGCCGCCGTTGCGCATCTTGGCGAGCATCGCCCCCTCGACGGCGGCGTCGATGTCCGCGTCGTCGAACACGACGAAGGGCGCATTGCCGCCCAGCTCCATCGACGTCCGCAGCAGATTCTTCGACGACTTCTCCACGAGCATCCGCCCCACCTCGGTGGAGCCGGTGAAGGTCAACTTGCGCAGTCGAGGATCGTCGATCAACGGCCCGGTGACAGCGCTGGACTTCGACGTCGGCAGTACCGACAGCACGCCCTCGGGCAGCCCGGCCTCGGAGATGAGCTTCGCCAGGTAGAGCATCGTCAGCGGAGTCTCCGAGGCGGGCTTCACCAGGATCGTGCATCCCGCCGCGAGTGCGGGCCCGATCTTGCGGGTGCCCATCGCCAGCGGGAAGTTCCACGGCGTGATCGCCAGCACCGGGCCGACGGGCTGCTTGGTCACCAGAATCCGGCCGTTGCCCGCGGGCGCCGGCGTGTACCGCCCCGCGATGCGGACCGCCTCCTCGGAGAACCAGCGGAAGAACTCTCCGCCGTACTTCACCTCGGCCTGACTCTCGGCGAAGGCCTTGCCCATCTCCAGCGTCATGAGCAGTGCGATGTCGTCGGCGTGCTCGGTGATCGACTCGAAGACCGCCCGCAGGATCTCGCCGCGCTGTCGCGCCGGGGTGGCGGCCCAGGACTTCTGCACCGCGACGGCCTCGTCGAGCGCGCGTGCGGCGTCGGCGGGACTCGCGTCCGAGACCTCGGTGAGCACCTCCCCGGTCGAGGGATCCCGAACCGGGAACGTGGCGCCGTTCTCCGCGTCGACCTGCTTGCCTCCGATCCACAACTTCGTGGGGACGGACGCGATCAGGTCCTTCTCCCGGGTCGTCGCTGCGCTGCTCGTTCCTTCGCTCACGTCTCTCGCACTCCTCGTCGCTGCTCGCCGGGTCGCCCGGTGGTACCGACTGTCTACCCCGTGGGGCGGGACTCGTCACGCACTGCCGGAGGCCGGTCGGCATGTCAGCGGGCAGGCCGGAGGCCGGTCGGCATGTCCCAGCGGCTCGGGTGCCCAGCGATTAGGGTCAGGGCTCATGAGCGCCGACATCACGAGCACCGAAGCCTGGACCGAGCTCGTCTCGCATCACGAGGCCGTGGCCGATCGCCACCTCCGTGACTTCTTCGCCGACGATCCGTCGCGTGGGAGCGAGCTGACCGTCACCGCGGGCGACCTGTACATCGACTACAGCAAGCACCGGGTCGAGCGGCAGACGCTCGAACTGCTGCTCGACCTCGCACGCGCAGCGGACGTCACCGGGCGTCGGGACGCCATGTTCGCGGGCGAGCACATCAACACCTCCGAGAACCGGGCCGTGCTGCACACCGCGCTGCGTCTGCCGTCGGACGCGTCACTCGAGGTCGACGGCCAGGACGTGGTGGCCGACGTGCACGAGGTCCTCACGCGGATGGGCGATTTCAGCGATCGAGTGCGATCCGGCGAGTGGACCGGCGCCACCGGTGAGCGGATCCGCACCGTCGTCAACATCGGGATCGGCGGCTCCGACCTGGGTCCGGTGATGGTCTACCAGGCTCTGCGGCACTACGCCGACGCGGGCATCTCGGCGCGCTTCGTCTCGAACGTCGACCCGGCCGATCTCGTCGGCACCCTCGCCGACCTGGACCCGGCGTCGACGCTGTTCATCGTCGCCTCCAAGACCTTCGGCACACTCGAGACGCTGACCAACGCCACGGCCGCCCGGCGATGGCTCATGGCCGCACTCGGTGACGACGCCGTCGCCCAGCACTTCGTCGCGGTGTCCACCAACGCGGAGAAGGTGTCGAACTTCGGCATCGACACCGCGAACATGTTCGGCTTCTGGGACTGGGTCGGCGGCCGCTACTCGGTCGATTCCGCCATCGGCCTGTCGGTGATGCTCGCCGTCGGCCGCGAGGCGTTCGCGGACTTCCTCGAGGGCTTCCACCTGATCGACCAGCACTTCCGCGAGGCGCCGCTCGAATCCAACGCGCCGATCCTGCTGGGCACGCTGGGCGTCTGGTACTCCAGCTTCTTCGGCGCGCAGTCCCGGGCGGTGCTGCCGTACTCGAACGATCTGAACCGGTTCGCCGCCTACCTGCAGCAGCTCACCATGGAGTCGAACGGCAAGTCGGTGAGGGCCGACGGAACGCCCGTCACGACGGACACCGGCGAGATCTTCTGGGGCGAGCCCGGAACCAACGGCCAGCACGCCTTCTACCAATTGCTGCACCAGGGAACACGACTCGTGCCGGCGGACTTCATCGGCTTCGCCGAGCCGACGGACGATCTTCCCACCGCGGACGGCACGGGCAGCATGCACGACCTGCTCATGAGCAACTACTTCGCCCAGACCAAGGTGTTGGCCTTCGGCAAGACGGCGGAGGAGATCGCCGCCGAGGGCACGGACGCGGACATCGTGCCGCACAAGGTGATGCCGGGCAACCGCCCGTCGACGTCGATCCTCGCGCCGAAACTCACGCCGTCGGTGGTGGGTCAGCTCATCGCCCTCTACGAACATCAGGTCTTCGTCGAGGGCGTCATCTTCGGCATCGACTCGTTCGACCAGTGGGGAGTCGAGCTGGGCAAGACCCAGGCGCAGGAGCTGACGCCGGTGCTGACCGATGCGGACGGCCCGGGCGCGGACCTCGATTCGTCGACGAGTGCGCTGATCGACTGGTACCGCAGCGAACGCGGACGCTGACGTACAGCGAGACCGCGCCGGTCCGTCGGGTCGGGGGTCTGACGGACCGGCACGGTCTCACACACCATGTCGCCGCCACCCGTCCGGGCGTTACACATCGGGCGAACTTTCTTCGGCGGCCTCGTGAACAACCACAACCGGGCGTGGCAGCGGTACGGTCGAACCATGAACGTGCGGATCGAACGCCGAGGTCCGGTGGTCACGGTGATCCTCCACCGACCCGAGGCACGCAATGCCGTGGACGGTCCGACGGCGGCCGCTCTGGTGGAGGCCTTCGAGGAGTTCGACGCGGATCCGACGGCATCGGTCGCGGTGCTGTGGGGAGACGGCGGAACCTTCTGCGCCGGTGCCGACCTCAAGGCACTGGGCACCGAGCGCTCGAACGTGGCGACCGAGCACGGTGACGGGCCGATGGGGCCCACACGCATGGAACTGTCCAAGCCTGTCATCGCCGCGGTGTCCGGCCATGCGGTCGCCGGCGGTCTCGAACTCGCGCTGTGGTGCGACCTGCGCGTCGCCGACGAGGACGCCGTGTTCGGTGTGTTCTGTCGGCGCTGGGGTGTGCCGCTGATCGACGGCGGAACGGTGCGATTGCCGCGGGCGATCGGTACGTCGCGGGCGATGGACATGATCCTCACCGGGCGTGCCGTCGACGCGCAGGAAGCGCTGACGTTCGGACTCGCCAACCGGGTCGTCCCCACGGGCACCTGCCGCGCTGCCGCGGAGGAACTCGCCGCGTCCCTGGCCGAGTTCCCGCAGGCGTGCCTGCGCGGCGACCGACTGTCGGCGCTCGAGCAGGAGGGCCTGGACCACCGCGCGGCGATGGCGAACGAGTTCCGGCACGGTGCCACCTCGCTCGTCGACGCGTTCGACGGCGCACAGAAGTTTGCGTCCGGCGCCGGGCGACACGGAGCACCGCTCGAGTGACTCGCCTCTCCGTCGTCGACGAGATCTTCCTCCGCACACATCGAGGCTTCGGCATACCCGTTGCGATGCAGGGCCTCTGGGTCACCGAGGAGCCCATCACCCCCGGCGCTCTCGACCTGATCGACGCCCGGCTCGCCGAGGGTCGTCTGGGTGTGCGGATCGTCAGCTCGCGTCTGCCCGGCGCGCGTCGGCGCTGGGTCCGGGCATCGGGGCGCCCCGGCGTCCGGTGGACGGAGCCGACCGACGACCCGGTCCGCTGGGCCGAGTCGGGCGCCGGCGTCTCGCTCGACCCCGAGTACGGACCGGGCTGGCGTCTGACCGCGGCGCCCTGCGGGAACGGAACCGCCGTCTCGTTGGTGTGCTCCCACGTCATCGCCGACGCACGCGGACTCATCGACGCAGCAGCGGCGGCGCTGTCCGGCGTCCCGGACCCGATCGCCCCGGACGACGGCACCACCGACACCGCCGATGCACTGGCCACACTGTCGACCGTCGTCGGCCGCACCGCCGTGGCCGTCTCCGCGCTCGCCGTCAGTCGCGCCCGGCGCGCCGAACTGATGCAGTACCTGCAGGCGTCGAGGACCGGAACTCCTGCGCCGGCCCGTCCCGACGCGTGGGAAGTGCTGTCCGTGAGCACCGATGTCGAAGCGACGCAGTGGGATCGGGTCGCCGCCGACGGAGCGGGCACTCCGAACGTGGTGTTCCTGTCCGTCGTCGCGGCCGTCGTCGCGACGTTGAGATGTTCGGGCACGTCCGGCGACACCGACGGGTCCGTCCTGCTCGGCGTCCCGATGAAGGTCGAGGCCGGCGGCGCCAACGCGATCTCGGTGACGGCGGTCCGCATCACGGAATCCGACTCACTGGCCGACATCCGTCGACGCGCGAAGACGGCGTACCGAAGCCCGCTGACCGGTCCCGCGGGCTTCCCCGACGAGTTGCTGCACGTGGTCCCCGAACGCGCCGCCGCGCTCCTCGCGCCGTCGACGGGCCGGCGAGATGCTCTGTGCTCCAACATCGGCCCGCTTCCCGAGGCGGTGCGCACCATCGGCGGCCGCCCCGCGGTGCGCGTCGCCGCGCGGGCGATCCACCCGGGACTCCGACACGAGCAGTCCGCTGCGTCGCCGACCATCCTGTCGGCCTATCTCTGCCGCCACGATCACGCGTACACGCTGTCGGTGGTGGTCACCGATCCTGCGGCGGCGCACTCGGTGGAGCAGGTTCGCGACGCGATCGCGACGGCACTCGGGCATCACCACCTCACACCCGACTTCTGGTGAGTACGGTGAACATCACCGACTTCAGAGAGGTGAGTGCGTTCATGAGTGAGACCGACATCTACGCGAAGATCAAGGACCTGGTCGACACCGAGCACGAGTTGCGTTCGCGCACCGAAGCAGGCGAGCTCGATCCGAGCGAGGAGCGGGCGCAGCTCGACCAGCTCGAGAAGGCACTCGACCAGTGCTGGGACCTGCTGCGTCAGCGGCGCGCCAAGAAGGACGCCGGACTCTCCCCCGACGACGCCGAGACGCAGTCCGTCTCACAGGTCGAGAACTACCTGCAGTAGCTAGACGAGCCCGTCCGTGAGTCGACGAGGGAGCACGCGCAACACGACGTCGATCGCCTTCCAGGTGAGGCCCGGCAGCGCGGAGCGCGTGACCTCCTTCTCGATGGCCGCGACCATCGCGGAGACGCCGTCGTCGAGTGAGGACATCAATCGACCGGCGTCTCCGGCGCGGGAGGACATGTCGGTGGCGACATATCCGGGCAGCACCGTGGTGACCGCGATGGGTGTGCGGCGGAGTTCGGCGACCAGCGCCTCGCCGAGTGCCGAGACTCCCGCCTTCGACGCGGAGTACACAGCCTTGGATCCGGGTAGTCCGCGATCGGCACTCACCGACGACACGAGGACGAGGTGACCGGCATTCTGCTCACGGAACACCACCAGCGCTGCCTCGACCTGGGACACCACTCCGACGAAGTTGGTGCGTGCGGTCTCGAGGTTGGCGTCCGCGCGGCCGGTGCCGAGCCTCGCGCCCTTTCCGAGACCGGCGTTCACGATCACGCGGTCGAGCCCGCCGAGTGTCTCCCGCAGCGCGTCGATCCCCGACACCACCGACTCGTGATCCGTCACGTCCATCGCGGCGACCGCCACGGTGATGTCCGGATGCCGGGCGGTGAGCTCGGCGCGCAGAGCCTCGAGCCGGTCCACCCGCCGGGCACACAGCCCCACGTCGCGGCCCATCGCCGCGAACCGCCGCGCCATCTCCTCGCCCAGACCCGAACTGGCCCCGGTGATAACGATCTTCTGTCTCCCCATCGGGCACACACTAGCCACCACGACCCACTCAGAACTCTGGAGGATCAGTGAGCGACAGCAGCACCGACGAGTACGACGTCATCGTGATCGGCGGAGGGCCCGTCGGCGAGAACGCGGCGCAGTACGCGATCGCGGGCAGTGATCGCACCGCCGCCATCGTCGAGCACGAACTGGTGGGCGGTGAGTGCTCGTACTGGGCCTGCATGCCCAGCAAGGCGTTGCTCCTACCCGCCTCCGTGCTGAACCAGGCCCGGGCGATGCCCGGGGTCCGCGAGATCGTCGGCGACGCACGACTCGACGTCGACGCGGTGTTCGCCCGCCGCGAGAGCTTCACCCACGGGCTCGACGACTCCTCCCAGGTGTCGTGGGCCGAGGGCGCGAACATTCACGTCGTGCGCGGTCACGGCCGGGTGTCCGGCGAGCGCGAGGTGACAGTGGGCGATCGGGTCCTGCGCGCTCGGCACGCGGTGGTCCTCGCGACCGGCACCACGGCCACGGTGCCGCCGATTCCCGGACTGCGCGAAGCACTTCCGTGGACGTCCCGCGATTCGACCAACCTGCACGAGGTGCCGGAGCGGATCATCGTGATCGGCGGGGGCGTGGTCGCCTGCGAGTCGGCGACATGGTTGCTGGCCCTCGGCGCCGAGGTCACGATGATCGTGCGCGGAACCTCGCTGCTGGCCGGATCGGAGCCGTTCGCCGGGGCGGCGGTGGCCGACGCTCTGACCGCCGCGGGTGCGCGCATCCTGTTCGAGTCGCAAGTCGCCACGGTGTCGCGGCCCGATGCGCAGGACACCGGGTACGGCCACCTCCACGGTGGGCCCGCCTCGGTGACGATCGGCGACGACACACTCGAGGTCGACGAGATCCTGGTCGCCGCCGGCCGACGGCCGGCCACCAAGGACCTGGGGCTCGACGCGGTGGCCCTCCCCACCGGGGACTCGATCGCCGTCGACGACCATCTGACGGCGAAGGACGAGTGGCTCTACGCGGTGGGCGACGTCAACGGTCGCGCCCTGCTCACCCACATGGGCAAGTACCAGGGACGCGTGTGCGGCGACGTCATCGCCGCGCGCGCCGAGGGTCGATCGATCGACGGCAGCAGGTTCCGGGCGAGTGCCGACCACGGCCAGGTGCCCCAGGTCGTCTTCACCACCCCCGAGGTGGCGTCGGTGGGCCTCACCGAGAAGAAGGCGCGGGCCGCCGGTCTGCCGGTGCGGGTGGTCGAGATGGACATCGCCGTCGCGGGAAGCTCCCTGCGCCAGGACGATTTCGCCGGACACGCGTCGATGGTGATCGACACGTCGAGCGACGTGATCGTCGGATTCACGCTGGTCGGCCAGGGCGTCGCGGAACTCCTGCACGCGGCCACCATCGCGGTGGTCGGCCGCGTCCCGCTGGAGACCCTGTGGCACGCGGTCCCGTCCTACCCGACGATGAGCGAGGTGTGGTTGCGCCTGCTCGAGGCCGCTCGCAGCGGAAGCTAGCCGCGCGGCAGCGGCTGGGCGCGCCGTACGGACAGTGCTGCTCGCTCGGGGTCGAGTGGGACCGGGGAGATCACGACGCCGGGTCCGACTCGCAGCGTGCCCGAGCTGATCGGCGCGGTGCGCAGACCACCGCGTCCTATCAACGCCTTGCGGGTGCCGTCCACCACCATGCTGTCCATCCACGCGCACGGGTGCGCGGGACGCCCCCCTCGCAGGAGCACCGGGCCGTCACCGGTGTCGATGACGAAGTCCTCGCCCCGGAGCGGGTCGAGTTCGAGACCACGCACGACGATGTTGCGGCGGGCCACGCTCACGTCCCCGTCCCACGGCTCGTCGTCCGGGTGCAGGGCGTTCGCCTCGGCGACCGCGGTCTCCCACGCCTCGACGGCCAGGAACGTGATCGCCGCCTCGGTGTGCGCCTGGACGCCGAAGAACCGGTCGCCCCGGATGCCCTTCCCGGTCACCACCTCGACGGACGACGGCAGCTGCGTGCGGACATCGGCGGCGGGCCCGTCCTTGCTGCGACCGAAGTAGGCATGTGACGGAGACACGAGAAGCTGCACGATCTCGATGGGACAGGTGAACGTCATACCCCGAGTGTGCTCACTCGGCTCTCCGTATAGTCGGCCGGATGGGGCAGGGAGACTTTTCGACAGAGATCACCACGAGCGAGGGGCGGGTCCGCGGATTCGTCGCGCGCGGTATCGCGCAGTGGCGGGGCATCCCGTACGCGCAGCCGCCGGTCGGACCGCTGCGGTTGCGCGCACCGCAGCCGCCGACGGCGTGGGAGGGCGTCCGGGACGCCACCCGCTGGGGTGACGCGGCGGTCCAGGACTCGGGCCGCTCCCCCATCGGTCCCATCAAGGGACAGGGCACCAGTGAGGACTGCCTGACACTGAACGTCAGCGCGCCGGCCACCACGCCCGCCGGCCCCCGCCCCGTCATGGTGTTCATCCACGGCGGCGCCTACACGCTGGGAACGTCGGCCACCTCCATGTACTCGGGCACGTCGCTGGTCCGCCGCGGCGACATCGTCTACGTCTCGCTCAACTACCGGCTCGGCGCCCTCGGGTACCTCGACTTCCGACAGTTCTCGACGCCCGACCGGACCTTCGACAGCAATCTCGGGCTGCGGGACCAGGTCGCCGCGCTGCAGTGGGTCCAGCGCAACATCGCCGCATTCGGCGGCGATCCGGACAACGTCACCATCTTCGGCGAATCGGCCGGCGGCAACGCCGTCACCACGTTGACGACCGTGCCCGCCACGAAGGGCCTCTTCCACAAGGCCATCTCGCAGAGCTCGGCGCCGGGCATGGTCGCCACGTCCGACCGTAGCGAGAAGTGGGGACGCGACTTCGTCGAGTTGCTCGGTGCCACTCCGGACACCGCCGCCGACGCGCTCGCGGGAGCCGACTTCGCCGACCTGCTGAAGGCGGCTCACCGGCTGGGTTCGAAGAGCCTGAAGGAGACTCCGGGGCTCATTCCGTTCGGCCCCAGCGTCGACGGGGACTACGTGCCGGAGGCGCCGCTCGAGGCGTACCGATCGGGCCGCGCGCATCCCGTCCCGATGATCATCGGCAGCAACGAGCACGAGGGCACCCTGTTCCCCAAGTGGCTCGACGCCCTTCCCACGAATGCCGAGCGCATCGACCGCCTGTTCGCGAACACCGACCCGTCGGCCAGGGATCGCATTCTCGCCGAGTACCCCGGGTACCCGAAGGGCCTGTCCGCCATCGACTTCGGCGGCGACATCACCTTCTGGCGACCGTCGCTCGAGATCGCGGACGCGCACACCGAGCACGCGCCCACCTACGTGTACCGCTACGACTACTCGCCGAGGTTGTTCGACCTGCTGAAGCTGTACTCGACGCACGGTTCCGAACTGTTCGCCGTGTTCGGCGTCTACCGCTCCCGCGTCGGGAAGTTCTTCGCGATCCTGGGCGACTGGGTCAGCTCGGTGGCCGTCACCGACGAGGTGCAGAAGCAGTGGCTCGCCTTCGCGAGAACCGGTGCGCCCGAGGCGGACTGGACTCAGTACGAGGTGCCCGGGCGCGCCACTCGGATCTTCGACAGCGCGACGCGGATGGAGAACGATCCGCTCGGGTCCCGTCGCGCTGCGTGGGAGGGCTTCAGCGGCTACGACACACCGACCGGATCCTCGGCCGGTACGGAGAACGAGTCGTCGCAGGACTTCCGCTGATCGGCTACTTCACGAGACGGGACAGACGGCGGTCGGCGAGAATCCGGCCGCCGGTCTGGCACGTGGGGCAGTACTGGAACGACCGGTCGACGTAGGAGACCTCGCGAACGGTGTCACCGCAGACCGGGCAGGGCATGCCCGTCCGCGCGTGCACCCGCATACCGGACCGCTTCTCGCCCTTGAGCCGTGCCGCGTCCTGACCCTCGGACCGCGCGACGGCGTCGAGCAGGACCGAGCGCATCGTGGTCCACAGCAGCGTCACCGACTCGGGGGTGAGCGAGGCGGTGGTGGCGAACGGCGAGAGCTTCGCGGTGTGCAGGATCTCGTCGCTGTAGGCATTGCCGATCCCGGCGAGCAGTTGCTGATCCACCAATGCGGTCTTGAGCCGAGAACTCCTGCGGGCGAGTAGTTCCGCGAACTCCGGCTCCGTCACCGCGAGGGCGTCCGGGCCCAGGCGGGCGATGCCGGGCACCTCCTGCGGGTCGCGCACGACCCACACGGCGAGCCGCTTGCGCGTCCCCGCCTCGGTGAGGTCGAACGCGGGCGTGAGCCCCTCCGGCGTGAAGAGATGGACACGGAGTGCGAGCGGCCCCTTGCCCGGCTTGGGCGGCGCCGACGACGGATTGTCCGTCCACCGCAGCCAGCCACCGCGCGACAGATGCGTGACGAGCCAGAGCCCGCCGGCCTCGATGCCGAGGTGCTTGCCCCACCGGGCCGCGCCCGTGATGTCCTTGCCCTGCAGATCGGTGACCGGCGGGTCGAAGGTCTTGAGAACGCTCAACGCGGCCACGTCGATCCGCCCGATCACCGCTCCCAGCGCATGCTCACGGAGGAAGCCCGCGAGAGCCTCGACCTCGGGTAATTCCGGCACACCTCGACCCTAATCGGAAGTCACGGTCGATGGACGAGATAGGTGTCCATCACCCAGCCGGCCTCGGCCCGCAGAGCCGCCCGGCGCGCGACGATCTCGTCCCCGATGTCGTCGACGGGGCCCGCCAGGGTCACCTCGCCGGGCGTGCCCAGGTTCGCACCCCACCACACGTTCCACCCGGGCAGCGACCGGAAGCTGCAGTCCGAGTCGAGCATCACCACGGCCGCCGTGACGCCGTCGGGCAGGCCCTCGTCACGAAGCCGGCGACCGGTGGTGGTGAGGACCGGCTCCCCCACTCGGTTCATCACGATGCGGTGCGCGGCCGCGAGCGCCGACGGACTGGTGACACCTGGGATCACCGAGACCTCGAACGGGCTGTCGAGCACCGCGCGCACCCGCTCCACCACGCGCAACGTGCTGTCGTAGAGCGACGGGTCGCCCCACACCAGCATTGCGCCGACCGACTCGGACGGCTCCGCGTCCACGAGGTCGGCGAGCATCCGGGCGCGGAGGTCGTGCCAGGTGTCGACGGCGTCGTCGTAGTCCGACGGCGCGCGGTCGCGCGGCGGATCGGTGAACTCGACCACGCGATGGTCGGTCGGCACGTGCTCGCGCAGGATGCGGGTGCGGACGTCGACCAACTCCTGCTTTTGCGCGCCCTTGTCGATGACGAAGAAGACGTCGACGGTGTTCATCGCCTTGATCGCCGCGACGGTCACCTGGTCGGGATCCCCCGCGCCGATACCGATCACGTGCATGGTCCTCATGGGCCTGAGCCTAAGGTGTAGCCATGGTCGCGACGCCCTACGAGGATCTGCTCCGCCGCGTGCTCGCGGAGGGCACGCCCAAGTCCGACCGCACCGGGACCGGCACCACCAGCCTGTTCGGCCACCAGATGCGGTTCGATCTGTCCGAGGGATTCCCGCTGGTGACCACCAAGCGCGTGCATCTCAAGTCGATCGTGCACGAGCTGCTGTGGTTCCTGCGAGGCGAGTCCAACGTCGCCTACCTGCGCGAGAACGGCGTCACCATCTGGGACGAGTGGGCCGACGAGAAGGGCGACCTGGGGCCGGTCTACGGAGTGCAGTGGCGCTCGTGGCCCACACCGTCGGGCGACCACATCGATCAGATCTCGCAGGTGATCGACACCATCCGCCGCGACCCCGATTCCCGACGCATGATCGTCTCGGCCTGGAACGTGGCGGAGATCCCCGACATGGCACTGGCTCCGTGCCACGCCTTCTTCCAGTTCTACGTCGCCGACGGAAAGCTGTCGTGCCAGCTGTACCAGCGCAGCGCCGACATGTTTCTCGGCGTGCCGTTCAACATCGCGAGCTACGCCCTGCTCACGCACATGGTCGCCGCGCAGACCGGCCTCGAGGTGGGCGACTTCGTGTGGACCGGCGGCGACTGCCACATCTACGACAATCACGTAGACCAGGTGCGCGAGCAGTTGACGCGAGACGCGTTCCCCGCCCCCACGCTCCGACTCGCTCCACGTGACTCGATCTTCGCTTACACCTTCGACGACATCGAGATCGCCGACTACCAGCACCATCCCGCGATCAAGGCACCCGTAGCGGTATGACGATCGGGTTGGTGTGGGCGCAGGCGCACGGCGGCGTCATCGGCAAGGACGGCACGATTCCGTGGCGGGTGCCCGAGGACATGGCGCACTTCCGTGAGGTCACGGGATCCAGCCGCGTCGTCATGGGACGGCGTACCTGGGACTCGTTGCCCGCACGGTTCCGCCCTCTGCCGGGCCGGACGAACATCGTGCTCAGCCGTGACGCGTCCTGGTCCGCGGAGGGTGCCGCACGTGCCGCCACGATGGACGAGGCGCTGCTCGGCGGCCACGACACGTGGATCATCGGCGGCGCGGACATCTACCGGCTCGCCCTGCCGCACGCCGATGTCGTCGAGATGACCGAGATCGATCTGGACGTCCCCGGCGGCGACACGGTCGCTCCCGAGGTACCGGCATCGTTCACCCGCACCGAGGGCGCATGGCAGACGAGCAGCGCATCCGATGTTCGCTATCGATTCGTGCGCTACACGCGCTGATTCGCCGCGCCGGGGCCCGCTGAGCGGGACAATACGACGCATGGACAAGAAATCGCTGACCGCGCTCGCTCGGCAACAGCTGAAGCTGGCGAAGACCGCGTCCAGCGGACGGAGTTCGCACACCGTCTACGGCGGACATCAGCGCAGCCTGCGGCAGACCGTCGTCGGCCTGGCCGCGGGCAACTCGCTGGCCGAGCACGATCTGAACGGGGAGTCCACGGTCCTGGTCCTCAGCGGCCAGTTGCAACTGGTGAGCGGTGAGCGATCCTGGAAAGGTTCCGCGGGCGATCTCCTCGTCGTCCCCGACGCCCGCCACAGTGTGGAGGCCGTCGAGGACGTCGCGTTCCTGCTGACCGTCGCGATGTAGGACGGGCAGGCAGGAGGCCGGTCAGACGGCGATGGCTTCGCCGCGTTCGCGGTCGCGGGCGAGTGCTCGGTCGCGTGACTCCTCGAAGCGCACCGCCTGCTTCTCGAGATCGGCCAGGTAGTCGGCCACCATCTCGCGCAGCTTCTCGCCCTCGGGTCCGAAGTCGGTGCGCTCGAAGATGTCCCACTTGCGTAGCACCGGCATGATGACCTCGTCGAGGTGCTGGCGCAGGTCGTAGATGCCGTACTTCGCGATGAGGACGGCGTTGCGACGGAAGTCCGGCTGGTTGAGCCCCGGCATCTGGAAGTTCATGACGACGTCGGCGATCGCCTTCATCGTCTGATCCGGCGCGAGCTCGATGGCCGCCGAGCACATGTTGCGATAGAAGATCATGTGCAGGTTCTCGTCGGCCGCGATGCGGGCGAGCAGTGCGTCGGCGATCGGATCGTTGCAGGCCTTGCCGGTGTTGCGGTGCGACACCCGGGTGGCCAGCTCCTGGAACGTCACGTAGGCGACGCCGTGCAGCAGGTTGGCGCCCTCCATCGGCGAGTCGATACCGACCGTCATGTGCTCCATCCGCGCCTGCTCGAGCGCGACGGGATCGACGCTCCGGGTGACGACGAGATAGTCGCGCATCGCGATGCCGTGGCGGTTCTCCTCCGCGGTCCAGCGACCGACCCAGGTTCCCCAGGCCCCGTCCATCGAGAAGTTCTCGGCGAGCCCGCGGTGGTAGGAGGGCAGATTGTCCTCGGTCAGCAGGTTGGTGACCATGGCCGCCTTGGCGACCTTCGACAGCGACGACTGCTCCGGCGACCAGTCCTGGCCGCCCAGCATCGCGAAGTTCTTGCCGTCGCTCCACGGGATGTAGTCGTGGGGGTTCCACGGCTTGGCCAGCGTCAGATGGCGTTCGAGATTGGTTTCCGCTACCGGCTGCAGTTCGCGCAGCAGCTCGATCTGTGACAGCACCTGTGGCATGAGGTTCCCCCGTGACGCGTCGTGTTCCGTCGACCTGGCCGGCCGACGAGAGGTGACGCTAGGACGGGTCCGATCGGGCCACCGCCGCCTTGCGTCGATGTTGGGACGAGTCGCAGGACGGTCCGATTCCGCCTGGCTCGGGTCACAGCGCCGCGAGGAAACGCGGGACGAAACTACACATATGAACTTTTATTGCCCTACAATCTGAACTTGCGCCCCGTTTTTGTGCGAGTGACGAGCCAGTCGACCGTCGACGTGGAGGGAAACCGCCACGTGACACGGAGTGGACGTACGGCTCGCCGACCGGAAGGAACTAGTTACGTGAGTGTCGAGAACACGCAGTCGTCCCAGGCGGCTGCGGTGGAGAAGAGCACCACCGGACTCATGGTGGCAGGCCGCACCGGCGTGCCGCCACGCGACCTCGAGAACGTCGCTCGTCGGACGGTGGGTCAGCCGGCTGCGGCCACCCGCACGTCGACACTCGGCGCGACCCTCCGGGCTGACGTCACGGAACTGACGGTGTCCTGCCTGTCCATGGCCGTCGGCGTCGGCGACGCACCCACCACCTCGGACGAGGACATCGCCGAGCTCGGTGGCCGCGCGGCGCAGTGGGCCCGCGAGGGTGTTCCGCTCCGCGCCGTCCTCGGCGTCTACCACGAGGGCATTCAGATGGGCTGGGACCTGGTGTCCGAGCGCGCGACGGGCAATCTCAAGGCTGTCGCCAAGGCGTTCGTCGCCCTGTCGGAGCGCATCTCGACGGCCGCGTCGGCCAGCTACGTCGACGAACTGCAGGCCGTCGCGAGCGAGCACCACACCGCGGCGCACACCGTCGTCACCGCACTGCTCAGTGGCCACAACGCGCGTTCGGTGGCCCGCCAGTCGGGCATCGAGCTCGCCGACTCGTTCACCGTGCTGGCCGTCTCCATCGCCGCGCATCCCGACGAGTCCAACCCCGCCCTGCCGCGCGCGGTCACCGCCCGTCGCAAGCTGCGCCGCGTGCAGGCCGAGCTGGCCCTCGTGTGCGACCGCTCCCCCCTGTCGATGCTGTCCGCCGAGGGCGGCACCATTCTCGTTCCCGGCGAGCGCGACGACGAATGGGTCGCCACTCTCGTGGAGCGCATGTCCGTCGCCGCCGAGACCGCGGTCACCGCCACCGTCGCCACCAGTTCCGTCAACGACGTGCCGGCCGCCTCGGATCAGGTGCACGAGCTTCTCGACCTCGCCCAGCAGCTTCGTCGACCCGCCGGTGTCTACCGCATGACCGACCTGGTTCTCGAGTACCAGCTCACCCGCCCCGGCCCCGGCCGGGCGTACCTGTCACGCGTTCTCGTCCCGTTGGACAACTCGCCCGAGCTGCTCGAGACCCTCGAGATCCACATCAACCACGACCTCAACCGTCAGCGCTCGGCGCGTCAGCTGCACCTGCACACCAACACGGTCGACTACCGCCTCAAGCGGATCGCGCACCTCACGGGGTTCGATCCCACGCGCCCGTCCGGAATGCGGCACCTGCAGGCCGCACTGGTGGCACGCAAGCTGGAGGCCATCTCGCCCAGCGCCTGACAGACATGTCGACCCGGTAGAGTGCTGAGCGTCAGCCCGGCTCTCGCCGGGTCGGCCCTCGTAGCTCAGGGGATAGAGCAACCCTCTCCTAAAGGGTAGGTCGCAGGTTCGAATCCTGCCGAGGGCACCGAAAGCCCCGCTACAGTCCAGCCATGACGCGCGCGCTCCTCCTGGTGGCAGCCCTGCTCGGCTCACTCTTCCTGTCGGTGCCGGCCGCGTCGGCAGCACCGTCGACAACCTGGCTCTGCCGGCCCGGCACCGCGGATCCGTGTGGTGGTGGCACCGACGCCCCTGTCGACTGCTTCTACGTCTACCCCACCGCCTCTCTGCAACCGGCGCAGTCGGCGAACCTCGACGCGTCCCCCGAACTCGCCTTCGCCGCGGCGGCGCAGGCCCGCCCGTTCGACTCCGTGTGCAACGTCTGGGCTCCGGTGTACCGGCAGGCCACGCTGCTGAGCCTCGCCACGGCGGACGGCCCCGCTCGCGATGCGGCACTCGCCGAGGCCTACGTGGACATCGATCGAGCCTGGACCGATTTCCTCGCGCAACGGGACTTCAACCGTGGTGTCGTGCTGCTCGGCCACTCGCAGGGGTCTCGCATGCTGCGCACACTCCTGCAGAACCGCATCGAGCCGGATCCCGCAGCCCGAGAAGTGCTGGTGTCCGCGATCATTCCCGGCATCTCGGTGCGGACGTCGGACTTCACCACCGTCGCCCCGTGCGCGGATGCGAGCGAGACCGGTTGCGTCGTCGCGTATTCCACGTTCTCGCGCACTCCCCCGCCCGACTCCCGCTACGGCGGCGACGGCATCCTCTGCACCAACCCGGCGTCGCTCGGGGCGAATGCGAGGACGCCGGTGCTGGGGCCGTTGCCGAACCTCACGGCGCAGTGCGACGGTGACAACGTGCTCATGATCGACGGCCCCGGAGCCTCGGCCCTGCCCACGCTGCCGAACGCGACCTGGGGGCTGCACCTGCTGGACCTGACGATTCCGCAACAGACACTGGTCGATCTGGTGCGGTCGCAGAGCGCGGCGTTCACTGCCTGACCCATTTGTCGGAGCGCACACCGGTTCCGCGAACCGCACACCCGCTGCAACCTGCTGGGAGGGGTGTGCGCCCACCGGAAAGGGTGTGCACACACTGCCGATCCCGTTCCGCCACAACAACTCCACCCGGCAGAGCGTGCACGGCGCCGGCCCCACGCGCTGCGAGACGGCGGTCACAGCGACCGACCGGCTACACTGGGTCTCGCTGCTGCGCCACTGTGCGCGGCGTACGTCGTGGAATCAGCACGAATTTTTCTTACGGCGATCGGAACTGCCCACCGGCAGTCTCGCCATTCTGCGCTCCGCCACAGGAGTGCTCAGATGCCCGAAAGGCACTCGAACTCTTCATGACTTCTCCCTCCTTCGCCGACCTCGGCGTCAGTGACCGTCTCGTCCGCGCTCTCACAGCTGCCGGCATCGCGTCACCGTTCCCCATCCAGGCGGACACCCTGCCCGACACGCTGAAGGGTCGCGACGTCCTCGGACGCGGAAAGACCGGCAGCGGAAAGACTCTCGCGTTCTCCATCCCCATGGTGTCCCGCCTCGGCGAGACGTTCTCGGGCGTCCGCAAGCCCAACCGCCCGCGTGGTCTGATCCTCGCCCCCACCCGTGAGCTGGCCACCCAGATCGCTGCCGCCCTCGAGCCGCTCACCATGGCGTCGAACCTGCGCGTCACCACGATCTTCGGTGGCGTCTCGCAGGCACGCCAAGTCACCGCGCTCAGCCGCGGCGTCGACATCGTCGTCGCCTGCCCCGGTCGCCTCGAGGATCTGATGAAGCAGCGTCTGGTGACGCTGGACGACATCGAGATCACCGTGCTCGACGAGGCCGACCACATGGCGGACCTGGGCTTCCTGCCCGGCGTCACGCGCATCATGAAGGCCACACCCTCGCACGGACAGCGCATGCTGTTCTCGGCGACGCTGGACAACGGCGTCGACAAGCTGGTCAAGCAGTTCCTCACCGACCCGGTGCAGCACTCGGTCGACGAGGAGAACTCACCCGTCGCCGCGATGACCCACCACATCTTCGAGGTGGGTGGCGTCGACGGCAAGAAGGCGCTGGTCCAGCATCTCGCCTCCGGTGAGGGTCGCCGCATCCTCTTCATGCGCACCAAGCACCAGGCTCGCAAGCTGGCGCGTCAACTCACCGAGGCCGGCATCCCGTCCGTCGACCTGCACGGCAACCTGTCGCAGGCTGCACGTGACCGCAACCTCGCTGCGTTCTCCAACGGCGATGCGCGCGTGCTCGTGGCCACGGACGTCGCGGCGCGCGGTGTGCACGTCGACAACGTCGAGCTGGTCGTCCACGTCGATCCGCCCGCCGAGCACAAGGCCTACCTGCACCGCAGTGGCCGTACGGCCCGTGCGGGCAGCGCCGGCGACGTCGTCACCGTCGTCCTGCCGGAGCAGCGTCGAGACCTGTCGGTCCTGATGCGCAAGGCCAAGATCGACGCGGCGCCGCAGCGCGTGACCGTCGACTCACCGGCCGTCCAGGAGCTGGTCGGCGACGTCGCGGCCTACGTCAAGCCCGCTCCCAAGGAGGCCGCACCGGCTCCGAAGCAGCAGCAGCCCGGACGCGGACGCTCCACCCGCGGCGGTCATGCCGGCAACTCCAACGGGGGTTCGGGTCGACGTCGTCGCCCCACCACCGCGCGCAGCGAATCAGCCGGTTACCGGGGCTGATCGCCGAGCGATCCCGACGCTGAGCACCGCCGCCACGACGCAGAGACCAGCTGCGCCGAACCAGGCGGCGGTGTACTCACCGGTGGCATCGCGCACGACCCCCGCCACCACGGACGCGATGCCCGCGCCCACCTGGTGCGAAGCGAACACCCAGCCGAAGACCAGCGGCCCCTGCGTGCCGAACACCTCGCGGCAGAGAGCGATGGTGGGCGGCACCGTGGCGACCCAGTCGAGGCCGTAGACGACGATGAACACCACGATCGACGGGTGCAGGGCGTCGGACAGCAGCGCCGGCAGGAACAGCAGGGCGACGCCTCGGAAGGCGTAGTACGCGCCCAGCAGCAGTCTCGGATCCACCCGGTCGGTGAGCCAGCCCGACGCGATGGTGCCCACGATGTCGAAGATCCCTACCACGGCCAGCAGTCCGGCGGCCGTGGTCTGCGGCATGCCGTGGTCGTGCGCGGACGGGATGAAGTGCACCCCCACCAGCCCGTTAGTCGTGGCGCCGCAGATCGCGAAGCCCACCATCAACGCCCAGAACGTCCGCACGGACGACGCGTCCCGCAGTGCTCGGATCGCCCGCATCGCGGGATTCCCCGTGACGAGCACCAGGGCGGGCTGCTCGGTCGCCCCGTACGGCAGCTCCCCCACCTCCTCCGGGGAGTTCCGCAGGAACAGCAGGACGAACGGCACCACGGCCAGCGCACCGCCCGCCACGACCAGTGACGCCGTCCGCCATCCCGAGCTGTCGGCGAGCGCGGCGACCACGGGCAGGAAGATGAGCTGACCGGTCGCGGACCCGGCCGTGAGGATGCCGGACACGAGCCCGCGCCGCCGCACGAACCATCGGTCGGTGACCATGGCGGCGAAGACGAGTGCCATCGATCCGGTACCCAGGCCGATGAGCAGTCCCCACGTCAGCAGGATCTGCCACGGCGCTGTGACGAACACGGTGAGGGCGCTGCCCAGGGCCACGACGGTGAGGGCGACGGACGTCACCGTCCGGATGCCGAAGCGGTCCATCAGTGCCGCCGCGAACGGTGCGGTCAGCCCGAAGAGCAGCAGGTTGAAACCCACCGCCGCGGACAGCACGCCGCGCGACCAGCCGAACTCGTCGGTGATCGGCACCATCAGCACCGACGGAGCGGCGCGGAACCCCGCGGCCCCGAGGAGTGCGAGGAACGCCACGGCGGCGACGATCCAGGCCCGGTGCACGCGTCTCGGGCGCGTGATCTGCACGGCGGCGTCGGAGTCGGACGTCATGGCTCACTTTCTCGTTCCGCGGGTCTCCGTCGGAACGGGAACCGGACACGCCGGTGGCACACTCGAGGGGTGAGATCCAGGACGGCCACAGGTCGCGGTACGAAGACGCTACACCCGGACGAACTCGCGACCGGATCGGTGATGACCGCCCTCGCCGTCGCGTTCTCGGTGATCGGCGCTCTCATTCCCGTGGCGGGTGCGCTGCAGATCGTCGCCATCGTCCCGTTGGCCGTCATCGCCCACCGCCACCGCCTGCGGGCACTGGCCGTCGCCGGTACCGCCGGCATGCTCGTGTCGTTCGTCGCGGGCGGGTTCAGCACCGCGCTGACCATGACGATCTCCGGAGTGCTGGCAGGCATCGTGGGAGTGAGCGTCCGACGCGGACGTGGGTTCACGTCGGTGCTCACCCTCTCGCTGCTCACCGGCGCCGCGGTGGGCGCCCTCTCCGTGCTGATGCTGCTGATCCTCAGCGGACTGCGCGAGCTGTTCCTCACCGTCCTCGACAACTCGATCCGCGGCAGCGCGGACATCGTCGGCAGGATCGCACCCGCCGAGGACGTCGCCACCGCCGTGGCCGACTACGCCTCCTTCGCCCTGGGGTACTGGTGGGTGCTCGTCTTCGTCTCGGCGCTGATGTCGACGGCCGTCAGCGGCGTCGTCGCGTGGTGGGTGCTGCGCGCCACCCTGTCCCGCCTCGGCGAGCTGGAGTCGCGGGGCGAGTTGCCCGACGTCGTGGTCACCCCCGACGACGCGGCCGCACCGCACCCCGTGCCCGTGCGGTTGTCGGGCGTGACCTACCGCTACCGGGGCGGTCACGACGACGCGCTGGGCCCACTCGATCTCGAGATCGTGCCCGGCCGTTTCGTGGCCGTCGTCGGCGCCAACGGATCCGGCAAGTCGACCCTCGCTCGCATCCTGGTGGGCACCGAGCCGACGGGCGGCCGGATCGACCGGACGGGTTCCACCGGGCTCGGCCTGATCGGCGGAACCGCGATGATCCTGCAGCACCCCGAGTCCCAGATCCTCGGCACCCGCGTGGCCGACGACGTCGTGTGGGGCCTGCCGGCGGCGGCGCGGCCGACACCGGACCGTGTCGAGGCCCTGCTCGCCGAAGTGGGCCTGGCCGGGTACGGGCTGCGCGACACCGGCAGCCTGTCCGGTGGCGAACTGCAGCGCCTCGCCGTCGCCGCGGCACTGGCTCGCGAACCACGGCTGCTGGTCGCCGACGAGGCCACCGCGATGATCGACCCGGAGGGTCAGCGCGATCTCGTCGAACTGCTCGCCCGGCTCCCCCGTCGCCACGGCATGGCCGTCGTCCTCATCACCCATCGCGCGACCGAGGCAGCGCTGGCCGACGACGTCGTACGGCTCCACCGCGGCCGCCGGGTGATGCACGACCCGAACTGGATGTCGTCGACTCCGCTGCGGACGGATCCGCTGCCGCCGCCCGGACCACCGTTACTGGTGCTGCGCGGCGTCGGACACGTGTACGACCGGCGCGGTCCGTGGGCCACCCGCGCGCTCGAGGGAATCGACCTCACGGTGCATCGCGGCGAGGGGTTGCTCGTCATCGGCGGCAACGGCTCCGGCAAATCCACGCTGGCCTGGATCATGGCCGGCCTGACGAAGCCCTCCGAGGGCACGTGCGAGCTCTCGGGCAAGGCCACGTCGTCGTCCGTCGGCACCGTCGCGCTCTCGTTCCAGCACGCTCGGTTGCAACTGCAGCGCCGCACCGTGTCCGAGGACATCGAGGCCGCGGGAGGAACCGACGTGGGCACCATCGATGTCAGCCGCGTTCTCGACCAGGTGGGACTCGATCGCCGCATCGCGGGCGCGCGTGTCGACGAACTGAGTGGCGGGCAGATGCGGCGCGTCGCGCTGGCCGGACTTCTGGTGGGCAAGCCGGACGTCCTGGTGCTCGACGAACCGCTCGCCGGACTCGATCCGCCGGGTCGAGGGGAGATCACCGCCCTGCTCACCCATCTGCGCCGCACGGGGCTCACCCTCGTCATCATCTCGCACGACGTCGACACCCTGGCGTCCGTCCGCTCGCGCACCGTCGTGCTCGACCACGGCACCGTGGCGCCCGAGTCCACGAACGACACCATCGAACGAGGAGCGACCCGGTGAGAGGCACACTGCTCCGCGAACTTCCGCGGGAGACGTCGGTCCACCGACTCTGGGCGGGAACGAAACTCGTGGCGGTCACGCTGCTGGGCGGGTCGCTGGTGGTCTACCCGACCTGGCCGATGCTCGCCGCGGTGTCCGTCGTCCTGCTGCTCGCGGCGATCGCCGCGCGGGTCCCGGTGTTCGCGATCCCCGTTCCGCCGTGGTGGCTCTGGGGACTGGTCGCGTTCGGTGCCGCAGTGAACGTGGTGGTCGGCGTCGACGCCGTGTGGATCTACTTCCGCGGCATCCTGTTCGGCGTCGTGCTGCTGTGGGCGACGCTCACCGTGGCCTGGACGACGTCGATGGCGGACATCGCACCGGCCATCGCCACTCTGTTGTCGCCCCTGCGCAGAGTCGGTGCGCCCGTGGACGAGTGGGCCGTCTCGATGGCTCTGCTGCTGCGGTCGCTGCCGATGTTGGTCGACGACGTCTACACGCTGGTGGCCGCACGCAAGCTGCGACCCCGCAAGAGCACGCGCAGCGGCAAGACGCAGGACACATTCCTCATCGACATCATGGCCGCCATCATGTCGGTGGCCATCCGGCGGTCGGCCGACATGGGCGAGGCGATCGCGGTGCGCGGCGGCAGCGGCAGCATCACGTCGGGCCGACGTCGCCCGCACGGATCCGACGCGGTCGCCCTGGTGCTGGTGATCGCCGCGTGCGCGACGGGGGTCGTACTGTCCTGACGCTCAGGAGAAGACGGTGACGAACGTGTCGACGGACTTCTCGATGTCGCCCTTGAGCGCCCGCGCCACACCGGATCCCACGGGACCGAACAGGGGCGCGCCGCCGAGATCGATCGTCATCTTCAGCTCGGAGCCGTCCTTCTTCTCCGCGACGGTGAGCTTCAGCGAGACCTTGACCCCGCCCTTGCCCGCGCCCTTCAGTTCGAGCTCGCGCGGCGGGGAGTACTTCTTCACGGTCCACTGCACCCGGTTCCGCATGCCCTTGACCGACACCACGGACGCCATCTGCGTGCCCTCGGACAGTTCGGCGGGCAGGTCACTGCGCCACCCGTCGTGAATGCTGAGCCATTCCTCGTACCGCGTCAGATCGGATGCGCCGTTCCAGGCATCCTCCGCGGACAGAGGAACGATGCGGACCACCTCGAGTTTCGCCACGCCGTGAACACTAGCGCGTGACGACACCCGCGGTGGCCCGCATCGTGTCCGAACTTCCAGGACGAATCCTAGTGAGCGACCGGCTTCTCGGCGCCGACGCCGGTGAGGGATCGCACCTCCATCTCCGCCGCCTTGTCGGTGCTCTCGTTGTCCTTGCTCGTCAGCGTTCCCACGATGCCGAGGATGAAGGCGAGCGGGATCGAGACGATGCCCGGGTTCGACAGGGGGAACCAGGCGAAGTCCGAGCCCTTGATCATCGCCGTCGCCGAGCCGGACACGGCCGGGGAGAAGATGATGAGCACGATGGTGGAGATCAGACCGCCGTACATGCTCCACAGCGCGCCGCGCGTGGTGAAGCGTCGCCAGAAGAGCGAGTACAGGATGGTCGGCAGGTTGGCCGCCGCGGCGACCGCGAAGGCCAGCGCCACGAGGAAGGCGATGTTCTGTCCGTTGGCCAGGATGCCGCCACCGATGGCGAGGATGCCGATGACGACGGCGGTGATGCGGGAGACCTGGACCTGCTTCTTGTCGTCGACCTTGCCCTTCTTGATGACACCGGCGTAGATGTCGTGAGCGAAGGACGCGGACGCGGTGATGGTGAGGCCGGCGACGACCGCGAGGATCGTCGCGAAGGCGACCGCCGAGATGACGCCCAGCAGGATCACGCCGCCGAGTTCGAACGCGAGAAGCGGTGCGGCAGCGTTCTGACCGCCGGCCGCGGCGAGGATGCGGTCCGGTCCGACAATGGCGGCGGCGCCGTAGCCGAGCACCAGCGTGAAGAGGTAGAACGCACCGATCAGCGCGATGGCCCACACGACGCTGCGACGGGCTTCCTTGGCGGTGGGCACCGTGTAGAAGCGCATGAGCACGTGCGGCAGGCCGGCCGTGCCGAGCACCAGGGCGATACCGAGCGAGACAAAGTTCAGCTGCGACGTGGCCGAGCCGCCGTACTGGGCGCCGGGGGCGAGAACGTCACGCGCGGCGACGGTCTCGGAGACCGAGTCGCCGACCATGGTCTGCGCGCTGCCGAGGATCTCGGACAGGTTGAAGCCGAACTTGGCCAGCACCATCACCGTCATGAGACCGGCACCGGCGATGAGCAGCGCGGCCTTGATGATCTGCACCCAGGTGGTGCCCTTCATACCGCCGACGAGGACGTAGACGATCATCAGGACGCCGACGACCGCGATGACGATGGACTGTCCCGTGCGATCCGAGATGTCGAGGAGCAGTGCGACGAGGCCGCCGGCTCCGGCCATCTGCGCGAGCAGGTAGAAGAACGACACCGTGAGTGTCGACAACGCGGCGGCGGTACGCACCGGGCCCTGCTTGAGGCGGAAGCTCAGCACGTCGGCCATCGTGAACTTGCCGGTGTTGCGCAACATCTCGGCGACGAGAAGCAGGGCGACGAGCCACGCGACGAGGAAGCCGATGGAGTACAGGAAGCCGTCGTAACCGTAGACGGCGATGGCGCCCGCGATGCCGAGGAAGCTCGCCGCGGAGAGGTAGTCACCGGCGATGGCGACACCGTTCTGCGGTCCGGAGAAGCCGCCGCCCGCGGTGAAGAACTCCGCAGAGGTGGCGTTCTTCTTACTGGCCTTGATCACCACGGCCATGGTCACGATGACGAAGACCGCGAAGATCGAGATGTTGACGAGCGGGCTGCCGACGGTCTCGGCCTCGATCGTCTGCTGGGCCAGGAACTGCTGCGCGGCAGAGTAGGTGGTCACTGGAGGGGTCCTTCGAGTTCGTCGCGGATCTTCGCGGCACGGGGGTCGAGCTCACGGTTCGCGAACTTCACGTAGATGCCGGTGATGGCGAACGTCGTCACGAACTGTCCGAGTCCGAGCAGCAGTCCGACGTTGATGTTGCCGAAGACGCGGGTGGCCATGAAGTCGTGTGCGTACGCCCCGAGGAGCACGTACGTCGTGTACCAGATGAGGAAGAAGGCGGCCATCGGGAAGACGAAGCCGCGCAGGCGCTTCTTGAGTTCCTGGAACTCGGGCGTGGCCTGCATGTCGACGAAGTCCTGGGGGGA
>NZ_JABUEE010000018.1:2500-5370 GCF_019836105.1 Rhodococcus sp. BP-316
GCCTTCGAGTGACTTGTCACTGGGGGTGATGGCGTGCCTTTTGAAGAATGAGCCTGCGAGTTAGTGGTATGTGGCGAGGTTAACCCGTGTGGGGTAGCCGTAGCGAAAGCGAGTCCGAATAGGGCGNTGGCGTGCCTTTTGAAGAATGAGCCTGCGAGTTAGTGGTATGTGGCGAGGTTAACCCGTGTGGGGTAGCCGTAGCGAAAGCGAGTCCGAATAGGGCGTTTCAGTCGCATGCTCTAGACCCGAAGCGGAGTGATCTACCCATGGCCAGGGTGAAGCGACGGTAAGACGTCGTGGAGGCCCGAACCCACTTAGGTTGAAAACTGAGGGGATGAGTTGTGGGTAGGGGTGAAAGGCCAATCAAACTCCGTGATAGCTGGTTCTCCCCGAAATGCATTTAGGTGCAGCGTCGCGTGTTTCATCCTGGAGGTAGAGCTACTGGATGGTCTAGAGGGCCCACAAGCTTATCGAAATCAGCCAAACTCCGAATGCCAGGATGTGAGAGCGCGGCAGTGAGACTGCGGGCGATAAGGTTCGTAGTCGAGAGGGAAACAGCCCAGATCGCCGGCTAAGGCCCCCAAGCGTGTACTAAGTGGAAAAGGATGTGAAGTCGCGAAGACAACCAGGAGGTTGGCTTAGAAGCAGCCACCCTTGAAAGAGTGCGTAATAGCTCACTGGTCAAGTGATTTTGCGCCGACAATGTAGCGGGGCTCAAGTACACCGCCGAAGCCGCGGCACTCACACAACAGCCCCCGGTTCCCTTGCGAGGGTTCCGGCAGGTGTGTGGGTGGGTAGGGGAGCGTCGTGTGGCCAGGGAAGCGCCGGAGTGATCCAGGTGTGGAGGCCACGCGAGTGAGAATGCAGGCATGAGTAGCGAAAGACGAGTGAGAAACTCGTCCGCCGAATGATCAAGGGTTCCTGGGCCAGGTTAATCCGCCCAGGGTGAGTCGGGACCTAAGGCGAGGCCGACAGGCGTAGTCGATGGACAACGGGTTGATATTCCCGTACCCGTGTATCCGCGCCCATGATGAATCAGGAGTACTAACCGTCCAGAGCCGCCAGGAGCACCTTCGGGTGCCGGGTGTGGTGATGCACGGGACCTTTCCTGGTAGTAGTCAAGCGATGGGGTGACGCAGGAAGGTAGCTGAGCCAGTCAGTGGTAACACTGGTGTAAGCCTGTAGGGCGAGACCTAGGCAAATCCGGGTCTCACACAGCCTGAGAGGTGATGCATAGCCGAATGAGGCGAATTCAGTGATCCTATGCTGCCGAGAAAAGCCTCTAGCGAGCTGGTACACGGCCCGTACCCCAAACCGACACAGGTGATCAGGTAGAGAATACCAAGGCGATCGAGATAACTATGGTTAAGGAACTCGGCAAAATGCCCCCGTAACTTCGGGAGAAGGGGGACCCCTGCTGGTGATGGAACGTGCTTCCTGAGCTGGTGTGGGTCGCAGAGACCAGTGAGAAGCGACTGTTTACTAAAAACACAGGTCCGTGCGAAGTCGTAAGACGATGTATACGGACTGACGCCTGCCCGGTGCTGGAAGGTTAAGAGGACCGGTTAGTTCCTTCGGGAGCGAAGCTGAGAATTTAAGCCCCAGTAAACGGCGGTGGTAACTATAACCATCCTAAGGTAGCGAAATTCCTTGTCGGGTAAGTTCCGACCTGCACGAATGGCGTAACGACTTCTCAGCTGTCTCAACCATAGACTCGGCGAAATTGCATTACGAGTAAAGATGCTCGTTACGCGCGGCAGGACGAAAAGACCCCGGGACCTTCACTACAGCTTGGTATTGGTGTTCGGTTCGGTTTGTGTAGGATAGGTGGGAGACTGTGAAGCATGCACGCCAGTGTGTGTGGAGTCGTTGTTGAAATACCACTCTGATCGTATTGGATACCTCAACCTCGGACCATGATCTGGTTCAGGGACAGTGCCTGGTGGGTAGTTTAACTGGGGCGGTTGCCTCCCAAAATGTAACGGAGGCGCCCAAAGGTTCCCTCAGCCTGGTTGGCAATCAGGTGTCGAGTGCAAGTGCACAAGGGAGCTTGACTGTGAGACTGACAAGTCGAGCAGGGACGAAAGTCGGGACTAGTGATCCGGCACCGGCAAGTGGAAGCGGTGTCGCTCAACGGATAAAAGGTACCCCGGGGATAACAGGCTGATCTTCCCCAAGAGTCCATATCGACGGGATGGTTTGGCACCTCGATGTCGGCTCGTCGCATCCTGGGGCTGGAGTAGGTCCCAAGGGTTGGGCTGTTCGCCCATTAAAGCGGCACGCGAGCTGGGTTTAGAACGTCGTGAGACAGTTCGGTCTCTATCCGCCGCGCGCGTCAGAAACTTGAGGAAGGCTGTCCCTAGTACGAGAGGACCGGGACGGACGAACCTCTGGTGTGCCAGTTGTTCCACCAGGAGCACCGCTGGTTAGCTACGTTCGGAAGGGATAACCGCTGAAAGCATCTAAGCGGGAAGCCTGTTCCAAGATGAGGTTTCTCACCCCCTCGAGGGGGTAAGGCCCCCGGCAGACCACCGGGTTGATAGGCCAGAACTGGAAGCCCAGCAATGGGTGCAGGTGACTGGTACTAATAGGCCGAGGACTTACCACAAAGAAGCTACGCGTCCACTGTGCAGTATCTGAGACAACACACGAGTTGGTCAGCAGATAACTGAAACCCGCACCACCGATCCATCACCAGCAGCACCGGTGACAGGAAACGTGTGTGCCTCGTGCTCTGTTGTTTCACAGAGTTTCGGTGGCCATAGCGGAGGGGAAACGCCCGGACCCATTCCGAACCCGGAAGCTAAGCCCTCCAGCGCCGATGGTACTGCACCCGACAGGGTGTGGGAGAGTAGGACACCGCCGAACAA
>NZ_JABUEE010000002.1:0-581521 GCF_019836105.1 Rhodococcus sp. BP-316
ACCCCCAGCCAGTCGTCCGCCTCGTTCCCCAGCCCGCCCGGTGGGTTCGCCCCCGCCCCGCCGCAGTCGACGAGACGCGGTGTCGAGGCGGCACTGCTCGGCGCGGCCGCGGTCATCACCACGGTGTCGCTGGTGCTCGTCGAGGCGAGCCAGGAGCAGGCCATCACCTGGGACCTGGCGAAGTACGGCCTCGCCTACCTCGCGATGTTCGCGGTCGCCCACGCCGCGGTCCGTCGATTCGCCACCCACGCGGATCCGCTGCTGCTCCCGGTCGTCGCCATGCTGAACGGGCTCGGACTGGTGCTCATCCACCGGCTCGACCTCGCGGCGCAGCAGTCGGCGGTGTACCTCGGCATCGAGGAGCCGTCGGCCGACGCCACGCAGCAGGTGCTGTGGACGGCCCTGGGCATCGCCGGGTTCATCGCTGTCCTCGTGCTGATCCGCGACTACCGCACCCTCGCGCGGTACGGCTACACCCTGGGCCTCGGCGGTCTGGTGTTCCTGGCCCTGCCGGCCGTCCTGCCCTCCTCGTTGTCCGAGGTCAACGGCTCGAAGATCTGGATCCGGTTGCCCGGCTTCAGCATCCAACCCGGTGAGTTCTCGAAGATCCTGCTGCTCATCTTCTTCGCCTCTGTGCTCGTGGCGAAGCGCGAGCTCTTCACCACCGCGGGCAAGCACGTGCTCGGCATGGACTTCCCGCGCGCCCGCGATCTCGGCCCCATCGTCGTCGCGTGGATCGTGTCCATCGGCGTCCTGGTGTTCGAGAAGGATCTCGGCACGTCGCTGCTGATCTACTGCACGGTCCTGGTGATGATCTACGTCGCCACCGAGCGCGTCGGCTGGATCGTCGTGGGTGTGGCGCTGCTCCTGCTCGGCTTCCTGCTCGCGTACCAGTTCTTCGGGCACGTGAAGATCCGCACCGACACATGGCTGGATCCGTTCGCGGACTACAACGACACCGGCTATCAGATCTCGCAGTCGCTCTTCGGTCTGGCGACCGGCGGCATGGGCGGTACCGGGCTCGGCAGTGGCCGGCCGTCGCAGGTGCCGTTCGCGAGCACCGACTTCATCATCGCGACCATCGGCGAGGAGCTCGGCCTCATCGGCCTGGCCGCCGTGTTGATGCTCTATCTGGTCTTCGTGTTGCGTGGGCTGCGCACCGCCCTCGCGGTGCGCGACAGCTTCGGCAAGCTGCTCGCCGCCGGACTGTCCGTCACCATCGCGGTGCAGCTGTTCGTCGTCGTCGGCGGCGTCACCAAGCTCATCCCGCTCACCGGTCTCACCACACCGTTCATGTCCTACGGAGGATCCTCGCTGCTCGCGAACTACGCTCTGGTCGCCCTGCTCATCAAGATCTCGGACGCCGCACGGGCGCCCGTCGTGCCGCAGAAACGCGGACCGGCGGCTCCGATCGGTGACGCTCCCACCGAGGTGGTGAAGCGACCGTGAACACACCTCTGCGCAGAGTCGCCATCGGGGTCATGGCGATGATCGTCGTCCTGCTCGCGAACGCGACGTACGTCCAGGTCATCAAGGCGGACGACCTCCGAACGGATCCGCGGAACTCGCGGGTGCTGCTCGACGAGTACGCACGCCAGCGTGGGCAGATCTCGAGCGGCGGCCAGGTGCTCGCGGCCTCCGTCGCGACCGACGATCGCTACAAGTACCTGCGGACGTACCCCGCCAACCCCGCGGCACCGTCCAGCCCGGCCGCCAACGCACCGGTCACCGGCTTCTACTCGATGCTGTACTCGAGCACCGCTCTCGAACGGTCCGAGGACGCAGTGTTGAACGGCTCGGACAACCGACTGTTCGGCAAGCGGTTCTTCGACCTGCTCTCCGGTCGCGACCCCCGCGGCGGCAACGTCGTCACCACGATCGATCCGGTGATGCAGCAGGTCGCCTACGACCAGTTGACCTCGAAGGGCTACACCGGCTCCGTCGTGGCCATCGAGCCGTCCACCGGCAAGATCCTGACGATGGTGAGCACGCCGAGCTACGACCCCAACGAGCTCGCGACGCACGACGGCGAGACGTCGACGCAGGCGTGGGAGCGACTGAGCAGCGATCCGGGCGAGCCCCTGGTCAACCGCGCGGTCTCCCAGACCTACCCGCCCGGTTCGACGTTCAAGGTGGTCGTCACCGCGGCGGCGCTGGCGGCCGGCTCCACCCCGGACACCCAGCTCACGGCGGCGCCGACCATCACGCTGCCCGACACGTCGACGACGCTCGAGAACTACAACGGCTCCACGTGCGGCGGCGGCGCCACCGCGTCGTTGCGCGAGGCGTTCGCGCGCTCGTGCAACACCGCCTTCGTGGAACTCGGTATCGACGCCGGCACCCAGAACGTCAAGGACACCGCGTCCGCGTTCGGCATCGGCGAGGCGAACCAGGCCGTGCCGATCCCGGTCGCCGACAGCACCGTCGGGGAGATCCCCGACGACGCCGCCCTCGGTCAGAGCAGCATCGGCCAGCGCGACGTAGCACTGACACCGCTGCAGAACGCCGAGATCGCCGCCACCATCGCGAACGGTGGCGTGCGCATGGCGCCGCACATGGTGGCCCAGCTGCAGGGTCCGGATCTGTCGACCCTCGACACCACCGAGCCCACGTCACTGGGCCAGTCGATCTCTCCCGAGGTCGCGTCCACGCTCACCGATCTGATGGTCGGCTCGGAGAACAACTCCGGCGGCGAGGGCAAGATCGCGGGGGTGCAGATCGCATCCAAGACCGGCACCGCCGAGCACGGCAGCGATCCGCGCAACACCCCTCCGCACGCCTGGTACATCGCGTTCGCGCCGGCACAGGACCCGAAGATCGCCATCGCGGTCATCGTCGAGAACGGTGGTGACCGCGCACTCGCCGCCACCGGTGGGTCCGTCGCGGCACCAGTGGCGAGAGCAGTGCTCGGCGCCGGATTGCAGGGGAGGTGAGCCCCGCATGAGTGGAGGCCTGGGTAACGGAGCAGTGGTCGCCGACCGCTATCGACTGCTCCGACTGATCGCGACCGGTGGAATGGGACAGGTCTGGGAAGCGACGGACAACCGGCTCGATCGCCGCGTCGCCGTCAAGATCCTCAAGCCGGAGTTCTCGGACGACCCCGAGTTCGTCGAACGGTTCCGTGTCGAGGCGCGCACGACCGCGCTGTTGAACCATCCCGGCATCGCCAACATCTACGACTACGGCGAGGTGCGGGACGCCAACGGGCAGTCGCTCGCGTATCTCGTCATGGAGCTCGTCATCGGCGAGCCCCTCAACACGGTGCTCACGCGCATGGGTCGGCTTCCGCTGGTCCACGCACTGGACATGCTCGAGCAGACCGGCCGCGCCCTGCAGGCCGCGCACCGCGCAGGCATCGTCCACCGTGACGTGAAGCCGGGCAACATCATGATCACGCCCGACGGGACGGTGAAGATCACCGACTTCGGCATCGCGAAGGCCGTGGACGCCTCGCCCGTCACGCGGACCGGCATGGTCATGGGCACCGCGCAGTACATCGCCCCCGAACAGGCGCTGGGTCAGGACGCGACGTCCGCGTCCGACGTGTACTCGCTCGGCGTCGTGGGCTACGAGGCCATCAGCGGGACCCGTCCGTTCGTCGGCGACGGCGCGCTGACGGTCGCGATGAAGCACGTGCGGGACGCCGCGCCGCCGCTTCCCGGCGATCTGCCGCAGCCGGTGCGGGAGCTCATCGAGATCACCATGACCAAGGACCCGGCCGCACGGTACGAGAACGGCGGGGAGTTCGCCGACGCGGTCGCTGCCGTGCGCGCCGGCCGGCGCCCGCCCGCCCCGGGCACGGCGTCCGGTACCGGTCGGGTCGCCCCGCCCGTCGGCGCCGTCGGTGGGCCGTCCAGCACCCGCATGATGACCACGTCCGCCACCGGCTACGCCGCCGCGGCAGCGGCCACACCACGATCACCGGAACCTGATCGTGACCGCGAATCGGGCATGACCCCCGGGCAGAAGGCCCTGGCCTGGGCTGCCGGTGGACTGCTCCTGCTCGCCGCCGTCGTCGCGTTCGGGCTGTTCGTCTTCACCGAGAGCAACGGTTCGACGCCCGTCGTCACCTCGACCACCACGGCGGCGCCCACCACGGAGCCGACCACCACCACGACGCGGCCGACGACCACCACCACCGAGCCCACGACGACGACCACCACCACCACCACGACCACCACGACGACGGAACCGACGACGACCACCACCGAGCCCACGACCACCGAGCCGACGACCACCACCACGACCACGACCGACGGGGGACTGTTCACCATCCCCGGTCTCGGCGGCGGGAACGGCAACGGCAACGGGGACGGCAACCCCTTCAACTACGCACCGGGAGGATCGCGATGACCACACCGCGCAAGCTCTCGTCCCGGTACGACCTCGGGGAGATCCTCGGTTTCGGTGGCATGTCGGAGGTCCACCTCGCGAAGGACGGCCGTCTCGATCGCGACGTGGCCATCAAGGTGCTGCGTCAGGATCTGGCACGCGATCCCACGTTCTACCTGCGGTTCCGCCGCGAGGCACAGAACGCTGCGGCACTGAACCATCCGGCGATCGTGGCGGTGTACGACACGGGTGAGGCGGAGACCGAGACGGGTCCGCTGCCCTACATCGTCATGGAGTACGTCGACGGCGACACGCTGCGCGACATCGTCCGCGCCGAGGGGCCGATGGCTCCCAAGCGTGCGATGGAGGTCATCGCCGACGTCTGCGCCGCCCTCGACTTCAGCCACCGCAACGGCATCGTGCACCGCGACGTCAAACCGGCCAACGTGATGATCAACCGCGCGGGTGCGGTCAAGGTCATGGACTTCGGCATCGCGCGGGCCATCGCCGACAGTTCGTCTCCGATGACGCAGACCGCTGCCGTCATCGGTACCGCCCAGTACCTGTCGCCAGAGCAGGCTCGCGGCGAACAGGTCGATGCGCGATCCGACGTCTACTCGCTGGGCTGCGTGCTGTTCGAGATCCTGACGGGCGAGCCGCCGTTCACGGGTGACTCCCCGGTCGCGGTCGCGTACCAGCACGTCCGGGAGGATCCGCGACTGCCGTCGTCGGTGAATCCGGACATCCCGCGGGAGCTGGACTCGATCATTCTCAAGGCAATGAGCAAGAACCCGGCCAATCGGTACCAGAGCGCCGCGGACATGCGCACCGATCTCATCCGCGTCCTCGGTGGCCAGCGACCCAGTGCGCCGATGGTCATGAACGATGAGGATCGCACCACCATCCTCGGCTCGATGGACGCGCCGCGGCCCGGCGCTCGGTCGGCGTCCGACAACTCCGGCGAGCCTCGCCGGATCGCCCGCCACGCGCACCCCGACGCGGACGACGACGGAGACCGACCGCGCCGCAAGGGCGTGCGCGTCGCCGTCATGGCGCTCGCCGCCCTCGTGGTCGTCGGCATCGTCGGCGTCTTCCTGTGGAATCTCGGCCCCGGTGCGGAGGCCCGTTCGGTGACCGTCCCGGACGTGTCCGCGCAGACCGCCGACGCCGCCCGCACCACCCTCGAGAACGCGGGCTTCCGCGTCGACGTCCAGCAACGCTCCGACGCGACGGTGCCCGAGGGGTCCGTCATCGGCACACGACCCGTGTCCGGCACGACGGTCGACGAGAACAGCACCCTCGTTCTCGAGGTGTCCACCGGTCCGGAGCAGATCCAGGTCCCCCAGTTGGCAGGACTGACGCAGAGCGCTGCGGAACAGGCACTGGTGCAGGCCGGTCTCGCTCTCGACCCGTCGATCGGCCGGGCCGCGTCGTCTCGCGCGGACGTCGACAAGGTCATCGGTCAGGAGCCGGCTCGCGGATCGTCGATGGCTCAGGGCTCGTCGGTACGCATCACGCTCGGATCGGGACCGCGTCAGGTGCGGGTACCCGACGTGGTCGGTCAGAACATCGAGGTCGCTCAGCCCAACATCGCGGGTGCCGGTTTCCTCGTCGACCGCCAGAACGTCGACTCGACGCTCCCGGCCGGTCAGGTGGTCGCCACGACGCCCGCGGGCGGCAGCAACGCCACCGACGGCGACACCGTGGTGGTGCGGGTGTCCAACGGATCGCAGTTCGAGATCCCGGACCTGGCAGGCCAGACCCCGGTCCAGGCCGTCGACCTCCTCCGCGCCGCCGGCTGGGAGGGCACCATCGCCGAGATCGACCAGGTCGACGTCCAGACGTCGGACCTCACGCAGGTCAACCGCGTTCAGCAGCAGGCGGTCGCGCCGGGGACGGCCATCGCCAAGACGGCGCGCGTCAACGTGACCGTCGGCAAGTTCGGGCTCTGACCCGACGCGGCGCCGTGCTCAGACGCGGGCGGCGCTCTCGAGCTCGGCCACCAGGCCCGGTTCGGGAGCCTCGCCGCACACGGCGAGCCAGTTCGCCAGCATGCGGTGACCACCCTGCGTCATGACCGACTCGGGGTGGAACTGCACGCCGTGGATCGGCAGCTCCCGGTGGCGCATCGCCATGACGATGCCGCTCTCGGTGCGCGCGGTCACCTCGAGGTCGTCCGGGATCGTGTCCTCCCGCACCGTCAACGAGTGGTAGCGCGTCGCGGTGAACGGATCCGGCAACCCTGCCAGCACGCCGTCTCCGGAGTGGTGGACGACGCTGGTCTTGCCGTGCAGAAGTTCCGGCGCGCGTTCGACCACGCCGCCGAAGGAGGCACCGATGGCCTGGTGTCCGAGGCACACGCCCAGCAGGGGCGTTCCCGACGAGGCGCAGGCCTGCACCATGTCCATGGTGACGCCGGCACGCTGCGGCGTGCCGGGTCCGGGACTGAGCAGCACTCCGTCCACCTCCGCCACTGCGGCCTCGACATCGAGCACCCCGGGGTCGTCGTTCCGCAGCACTCGGGCCCGTGTCCCCAGCTGGCCGAGGTACTGGACCAGGTTGAACACGAAGCTGTCGTAGTTGTCGACGACGAGGATGCGCATGTCACAAGACTAATGCCGCACGGGTGGGAGCTCGGCTGCAGGTTATCGTGGACGTGAGCAGTGAGCGTCCCCACCGTGGCTCACACCCGCCCGCCTGCAGTCCGGTACGAGAGTTCGAGGTCATCCATGCCCAAGTCGAAGGTCCGCAAGAAGCCCGACTACACGATCGATCCGGCGTCGCGGACGCCCGTCAAGGTCAAGGCCGCGCCGTCGAGCACGCTGTATCTGTCGGTCATGTTCGGTTTCATGGTGCTCGGTCTGGTGTATCTCATCGTGTACTACCTCGCCCAGGACAGCATCGGCTGGATGTCGGATCTGGGGGCCTACAACCTGCTGATCGGCTTCGGTTTCTGGATCGTCGGTCTCGTCATGACGATGAAATGGCGCTGACCGGGCCCTCCGCCATGCGCGCCGAAATTACACGCGTGTTGTTCATCCACACTGTGGATAACTTCTGTGGATAACTTGTCCACAGGTGGCCGCGAGGCGCCGCAGTCCTGGTCCACACCCCTCGCCGCCGTGGCCGCGCTGGCGGTGGGAGCCGCTGCACTCGCCGCCGCTGCCGTCGCCACGACGGGTGATCCGGCCGGCCGCGCGCTCATCGGACTCGCCGCACTGGCAGCCCTGGCGCTGGCTGTGCTGGCCGCGGTCCAACGTCCGAAGTTGAGTGTCGACGGCGACGTCCTGCGCATCAGAACTCTGCGCGGAACCCGCGACTACGGGCGCGACGACGTGCTCTCACTGCGTCTGGTCCCGTACCCGCGGCTCGGTCGAAGGGTTCCGATGCTGGAGATGGACGTGACCGACGGCGACGACGAGCGACTCGTCATCTTCGGTCGCTGGGACCTCGGGGCCGATCCGCGCGCCGTGTTCGACACCCTCGAGCTGCACGGGTGGGTCGACGCGGGCTGGTCGCAGCGGGACTAGCCCACCACGAGAGTCGGAGCGAGCGTCGCGGCACGCAGACCGATCAGCGCCAGGGCGAGCAGCCCGACGCCGGCGATGCCGAACCATCCCAGTCGGCGTGACCGACGAGCGTCCGAACCGGTGACGAACAGCACCGCGGCCGTGGCGGCGGCACCGGCGGCGAGCCCGCCGAGGTGTCCCCACAGGGAGATACCGGGGATCGCGATGCTCAGCACCACGTTGAGCCCGATCACGACGAGCACCGGGGTGGGGCTGCGGCGCAGTCGGACGAGGATCACGGCCTGTGCACCGAGGAGGCCGAACACGGCGCCGGATGCTCCGACCGTCGCCACCAGGGGGCTGGACAGCCACATCACCGCCGCGGCGCCGCCCAGCAGCGCGACGACGTACACGGCGAGGTATCGCGAGCGTCCGAGCACCAGTTCGCAATCGCGCCCGATGACGTACAGGGCGAACATGTTCACGGCGAGGTGCACGATGCCGGAGTGCAGGAAACCACTGCCCAGGATGCGGACGACATCGCCGTCGGCCACCAGGAGCGGAACGAGCTGCCAGCTGCGGAACAGCGAGCTCGACTGGTTCGCCAGGCCGCCGGACTGAGCGGCCGTGAGGGCGAACACGAGGATGTTCAGTGCCATCAGCGCGTAGGTGACGACGGGGGTGGAGACGGTCCTGCTGACACCGCCGGCCATCGTGCGGGCACGCGGGATCGACCCCGCAGCCTGTGCCACGCACTCGACACAGTGCTGACCCACCGCGGCCGGCCGCAGGCATTCCGGGCAGGCCGGTCGGTCGCACCGGGTGCAGGACAGGCCGGTGGGCCGATCGGGGTGGCGCACGCAGGTAGGGAGGGGCGGCACCGGAGCGCCGCCCCATCCTGGTCCTGTCATGTCACACCGATCTCGCGACGGGGGACCGTGTCGGTCGAATCAGGCAATGGTGACGGATTCGATGACGACGTCGTTCACGGGGCGATCGCCGCGGCCGGTCGCGGTCGAGCCGATCTCGTCGACGACCTTCTGCGACGCGGGATCGATGACCTCGCCGAAGATGGTGTGGCGACGGTTGAGATGCGGAGTCGGGCCGACGGTGATGAAGAACTGCGAACCGTTGGTGGCGGGGCCCGCGTTCGCCATGGCGAGCAGGTACGGACGGTCGAACGACAGCTCGGGGTGGAACTCGTCACCGAACTTGTATCCGGGACCACCCGTGCCGGTGCCGGTGGGGTCACCACCCTGGAGCATGAAGCCCGCGATGACGCGGTGGAAGATCGCGCCGTCGTAGAAGGGTCCCTCGGAGGAGCCCGACGCGTTCTTCGTGCTGTAGTCCTTGGTGCCCTGCGCGAGACCGACGAAGTTCTCGACCGTCTTCGGCGCGTGGTTGCCGAAGAGGGCGATCACGATGTCGCCGTGATTCGTGTGCAGGGTCGCGGTCTGAGTCTGTAGAGGTGAGGTCACAACACCATCGTGCCACCCGGGGAATGTGCAAGGGTGAACGGATGACGTCAACACCCGACAGTGCCACCGCCAAGAAGGCGCTCGGCATCGCCCGTGACACCGCCCTCACGCTCGCGAAGGGCCCCGCAGCAACAGGTTTCGTCGTCACTCGCAAGGGGGTGTCGGTCCTCCGGTCACGACGCGCCCAGCAGCGTGCCGCTCGTCCCGCACCCGTGCGTGCGGCGGCGCCCGTTCGACGCGGTCGGTTCGTGCCCGGCCGCCGCGCCGGCGTGATCGGACTGCTCGTCCTCCTCGGCGCCGGCGCTGTCGCGTTCTCCCGCTCGCGCCGCACCGAGCTGCCCCCTCCCGCCGCCGAGCCGCCGAGCCTGGGCACGCCGACGACCAACGGTCACCAGGCGCCCTGACACTGCTCCGCCGGTCAGAGCATCCCGAGCACGAACCGCGCCACGTCGGCCAGGTCCATGGTTCGTGGGGCGGGTGGGCTCGGCACTCCGGCCACCACCTCGGCCACGGCCCGTGCCGACACGCTGCCCGGTTCCAGGTAGTCGGCATGGCCCACGGTGCCCGCCGTGTCCAGCGCCTCGGTCTCGGGTCGCTCGCTGGGATCGGGCCCGAACCGTCCCAGGTCGGCGACGGGGTCCCACGCCGCCTCGGCGACGTGCACCGGGCCCGGCGCGGCTGCGGCGGCGCGGTCGCTCCACCCGGGCGAGCCCATCACCACCACGGCGTCGACGGGGGCACCGGCCTCGATGGCCTGCGCCGCGACGACGGTGCCGTAGGAGTGCGCCACCAGCGTCACCTCCGGAGCGTCACCACCGTGTCGACGATCGCCGAGCGCCTCGAGAACGCCGACGAGTGCCGGCGCGCCGGCCGCGGCCGGTGCGGTCGAGGCGACGCTGCGCCCGGGCTCGATGAGCTCTGTGTTCCATTGCGGCGCCTCGTATCCGAGCCACGACACACCTGCGGTGACGGAGCTGGGTGACAGCGCACCCGCCTCGGTGACGAGTGCCGCCGTCTCGCCGTCGTGTCGCGCGATCGACCCCGCCACCGTGGTCCCGGCGCCCGGAACCACCACCGCCACCCGATCCGCACCGTCGAGGTCGCCGACGGACACCGCCGCCAGGGTGCGGCGCGCACCCGCCTCGTAGTGCACCAGACGGCGCTCGGGTCGCGCGAGCACCTCGATCAGCGCGTCGATGGCCGCCAGGCGCTGCCGCGTCTCGGCGAGTCCCGCGTCCACGTTCGAGAACGCGCCCCCGAACGCGGCGTCGTCGAGTCGCGCGGACAGGTCCCGTTCGGCGACGACGAGGCGCTCACGGTCCTCGGCCATCCGCGCCCGGTTGGCGGTGTCGAGCACCGCCGCGGCCCTCGTGGGCGCCGAGTCCGGCGGCGCGTCTCCGCCTGCCCTGGTCAGGTCCTCGGCGACCGTGCGATCCAGTTCGGCGAGGGCGCCCGTCCGATCCGCGGGATCCCATCGCGACAGGGCTGCACGGTCGTCACCCGCGCGGGCGAGGACGTCCGCGATCCGACCCAACACGTCCGCTCGCGTCGACAGCTCCTCCGCCGTACCCACGACGGCCGACCGAGCGGCGTCGGCCGCCGCTCCCTCCCACCCGGGCAGCCGCCCGATCGCGGTCGTGCGATCGACCAGCACGCGCAGGCGAGTCCCCGCGGACACCACCCTCGTGTGCATGTTCCACATGTCCGGTGCTGTCCAGACCACCGACTCGCTCACGCCGACCCCCGTCGTTCCCGGACGGCACGTGGAGGCCGCCTCGAGCGGACAGTGGACCAGATGGAGCCGGCGGGCCTGGCTGCGTCGTCCACAGCCCGGGGAACGAGCCGTCAGCGCCGCTCGGCGGGCACTCCGGTGTCCTCGATGACGGCCCTGGGCACCGGCGTGGACATCTGCTGGGCACCTCGGCTGCGCTTGGCCTTGTAGAGCTCGGCGTCGGCGGCCCGGTAGATCTCCGACCACTTGCGCACGGTGGGCATGCAGACCAGTCCGACGCTCCACTCGGCCGAGTGCGCTGCCCGCAGCCGCTCCAGAAGGGTCGCCGCCTCGCCCTCACCGGTTCCCGGCATGAACAGCACGAACTCGTCGCCGCCGAGACGGCCCAGGACGTCGCCCTTGCGCAGCTGACCGCGCCACGCTGCCGAGACCCGCTCGAGCAGTACGTCGCCGGCGATGTGCCCGTAGATGTCGTTCACGGTCTTGAAGTTGTCGAGATCGAGAACCGCCATGCTCACCGGCAGACCACGAGAGGCGAAGACCGGGAGCAGTTTCTCGACGCGGTCCTCGAGGCCCTGGCGGTTGAGGAGTCCGGTCAGGGCGTCCCGCGACGCCGAGTGCCGCATGCGCCGCGAGTGGGAGCCGAAGAACTCGGCGGCGGCCACGATGCCCAGCGCGGTGAGGACGTAACCCACCATCGGCATGGTCGACGGCGACAGCGCGGCCGCCACGACCGATCCCACCGTCAGCACGCTCACCCACACCCAGCCGCCGCGCTCACTCCAGTACCCCGCGAGCTGCATGCCCAGGAACATCGCCGCCTGACTCAGCAGCAGGTACGCCACCGGTCCGTCCGACGTGAGGAACATCGCGCACAGCGACGCGACGGCGCCGCCCGTCACGATGCCCAGCGTGCGAGGCGAGGTCGGACGCGGGCCGAAGTGCAGGACGGCCGCACCGAGGAGTTGGAGACCTGCCGCGAGGACCATGACCACGGTTCCGGTGGTCGTGCCCGAGAACGCGACGGCACCGGCGATGAAGAGAACGGCGGTGGGACAGAGATAGACCACCATCGCGGTGCTCGCTTCTGTTCCTCGTCCGGGGTTCACGCGTCAAGTATCGACGATGAGGCGCGCAGTGGTGGACGAAGCATCGCCGGTGGGCATGGTGACATGTCCAGAGACGAGAACACCCTGCTCCGGCATGCGGAACAGGGTGTGGTCGTGACTGTGGAGCCTAGGAGATTCGAACTCCTGACATCTGCCTTGCAAAGGCAGCGCTCTACCAACTGAGCTAAGGCCCCGGATCGACATCCGGCAGACGATGCCACCGCGTACTCTCCACGCGGATCGCGCGAACAGTGACGGCAACGACGACCGACGTCACGAGGGCGGGGAGAAGAATCCTCACGGACATCCTTTCTCGCTCTCGTTCGTGGGCCTAGGAGGACTTGAACCTCCGACCTCTTCCTTATCAGGGAAGCGCTCTAACCGCCTGAGCTATAGGCCCGCACTCGGCTCGCAGAGCACGGTGGAACGTGCTGTGCTGACCGAGGAACGAGATTACCGCACACACGGCGCGAGACCAAAACGCCGGTGTGCGGTGGGTCAGTCCCGGTCCGCCAGCGTCACTTCCAGGCCACCGACGAGGTCGGAGCACAGGTTGTAGATGAACGTGCCGATGGTCGTCAGTGCTGTGAACAGCACCACGTTGATGAGACCGATGACAGCGGCGTAACCGAAGATCTGGCCGGCCGACACCAATCCGGACTCGCCGGACGTGGCGACGATGTCGGAGAACGCATTGTTCAGTCGATCCCACACGCCCATGCCGTCGAGCACCATGTATAGCAGCCCGACGGCCACCATCCAGACGAAGAACAGCGACACGGAGATCACGAGCGACAGCTTCAACATCGACCACGGATCGATCTTGCGCACCTGGACGGTCGCGCGCAGCGGCTCACCGGACTCCGACGGTCGCGCCGTCATCATCGGGGTGGCGCGCTCGGTGCGCTGCTCCTCCTGCTGCGGGTGACGGACCGTCGAGAGGTCCGGCATGTCGGTGGGCAGGTCGTTCCGCGCGATGTTGCGCGTCGGCCCGTCGATCACCGCAGCCTTGGCCGTCGCCTCGGCGGGACGCCCCTGGCGGGGACGGTCCTGACCGTCCGTCGGACGTGCAGCGGGCTGCACGGTCGTCCGGGCCTGACCCTGGTCCGGACGAGCCTGCTCGGGAGCGCGGCCCGTCGGAGAGGGACGGCTCTGCAGGTTCGTCTGCGGCTGCCGCTGAGGTGGCTGCTGCTCCCGCACGGGAGCCTGCTGGGAGTCCGGTGTCCGAGCCGGACGGGGACCCTGATGGGCGGGGTCCTGCCGAGCAGGGTCCTGTCGAGCGGAGTCCTGCTGCACCCCGTCCTGGCGTGCGCCGTCCTGCTGGGCAGGCGGCCACGCCGCGGGCGGGCGAGGTGCCGGGGGTCCGCCGGCAGGCCGTGGGGCCTGACGGTCGGACGTGGTGCTCGGCGCGGGGCGTCCGTTTCCGGTGGACCCGGGCTGTTCGGGAGTACTCACTGCGCTCATGACTCCTTGGATCCGTCGGCCTCGGCGATCGCGAGGTCCTCCGGCTCGTCCGCGTTGCGTGCGATGGCCAGCAGGTTGTCGCCGTCGCCGAGGTTCATCAGCCGAACGCCCTTGGTCTGGCGTCCTGCCTTGCGAACCTGACGAGCCGCGGTGCGGATGACACCGCCGCTCGAGGTGATGGCGTAGAGCTCGTCGTCGTCCTCGACGATGAGCGCTCCCACCAGGGTGCCACGACGCTGGTCGTACTGAATGGTCAGCACGCCCTTGCCACCGCGGCCCTGCGGGGGGTAGTCCTCCATCGCGGTGCGCTTCGCGTAGCCACCGGACGTGGCGACCAGCAGGTACGTGCCGTCCTTCACCACGTTCAGGGAGAGCAGTGCGTCCTCGCCGTTGAAGCGCATTCCCTGGACACCCGAAGTGGCGCGGCCCATCGGGCGCAGCACCTCGTCGGTGGCCGAGAAGCGGATCGACTGGCCCTGAGCGGACACGAGCAGCAGGTCGTCCGAATTGGTGCACAGCACGGCTCCGACCAGCTCGTCGTCGCCACGTAGGTTGACGGCCACGATGCCACCGGAACGGTTGGAGTCGAAGTCGGCCAACTTGGACTTCTTCACCAGACCGGCCTTCGTCGCGAGCACCAGGTACGGCGCGTCGTCGTAGGTCTTGATCTGGATGATCTGCGCGATGCGCTCGTCCGGCTGGAACGCCAACAGGTTGGCGACGTGCTGTCCGCGGGCCGTGCGGTTGGCCTCGGGGAGCTCGTACGCCTTGGCCCGGTAGACCCGGCCCTTCGTGGTGAAGAACAGGATCCAGTCGTGCGTCGAGCAGACGAAGAACTTGCTGACGATGTCGTCCTGCTTGAGACCCGCGCCCTGCACACCCTTGCCGCCGCGCTTCTGCGATCGGTAGAGGTCGGTCCGCGTGCGCTTGGCATACCCCGTCTCCGTGATGGTGACCACGACGTTCTCACGCGCGATCAGGTCCTCGTCGCTGACGTCGCCGTCGGCCGCGATGATCCGGGTACGACGATCGTCGCCGAACTTGTCGACGATCTCCTTCAGCTCCGAGCGCACGATCTCCCGCTGACGCTCCGGACGGTCCAGGATGTCCTGCAGGTCCGCGATCTCGATCTCGATCGCGGCGAGCTCGTCGACGATGCGCTGCCGTTCGAGCGCGGCGAGGCGCCGCAGCTGCATCGCGAGGATGGCGTCCGCCTGGATCTGGTCGACGTCGAGCAGGTCCATCAGGCCCTGGCGTGCGACATCGGCGTCGGCGGACCGGCGGATCAACGCGATGACCTCGTCGAGGGCGTCGAGCGCCTTCACCAGTCCGCGCAGGATGTGGGCCCGCTCCTCGGCCTTCCGCAACCGGTACCGCGTACGACGGACGATCACGTCGAGCTGGTGGGTCACGTACAGCTTGATCATCTGGTCGATCCGCAGGGTGCGCGGAACGCCGTCGACGATCGAGAGCATGTTGGCGCCGAAGCTCGTCTGCAACTGGCTGTGCTTGTAGAGGTTGTTCAGCACCACCTTCGCGACCGCGTCGCGACGTAGCTTGATGACGATGCGCATACCGACGCGGTCGGAGGACTGGTCCTCGATGTCGGAGATGCCGGCGATGCGGCCGTCCTTGAGCTGCTCGGCGATCGAGGCGATCATGTTGTCCGGGTTCACCTGGAACGGCAGCTCGGTGACGACGATCTGCGTGCCGCCGCGCTCCCCCTCCTCGATGTCGACCACGCCGCGCATGCGGATCGATCCGCGACCGGTGCGGTACGCGTCCTCGATGCCCTGCGATCCGACGATGAGACCGTGAGTGGGGAAGTCGGGTCCCTTGATCCGCTCGATCATCGCCTCGAGGGCGACCTCTTCACTGGCCTCGTAGTTGTCCAACATCCAGTACACACCCTCGGCGAGTTCCCGAAGGTTGTGCGGCGGAACGTTGGTCGCCATGCCGACCGCGATTCCGCCACTGCCGTTGGCGAGCAGATTGGGGAAGCGGGCGGGCAGCACGGTCGGCTCGAGGGTGCGGCCGTCGTAGTTCGCGATGAAGTCGACGGTCTCCTCCTCGATGTCCGCGAGCATCTGCATCGCGAGAGGAGTGAGCCGACACTCGGTGTACCGCATGGCCGCCGGGCCGTCGTTGCCGCGGGAACCGAAGTTGCCCTGACCGTCGACGAGCGGGTACCGCATGGACCACGGCTGCGCCATGCGCACGAGGGTGTCGTAGATCGAGCTGTCGCCGTGGGGGTGGTAGTTACCCATGGTCTCGGCCACCGGTCGAGCCGACTTCACGTATCCGCGATCGGGCCGATATCCGTTGTCGAACATGGCGTACAGCACGCGGCGGTGCACGGGCTTGAGACCGTCGCGCACCTCCGGGAGTGCTCGACCGACGATGACGCTCATCGCGTAGTCGATGTAGCTGTTCTGCATCTCCTGCTGGATGTCGACCAGCTCGATGCGGTCGGACGTGGGTCCGTCGCCGCCGGTGGGGGGCAGGGTGGTGTCTGTCATTGCATTCTCCTAGCGCGGCGCTCGGGGCGCGGAGCGCCTATACGTCGAGGAAACGAACGTCCTTGGCATTACGGGTGATGAAGCTGCGGCGGGCCTCGACGTCCTCACCCATGAGGATGGAGAAGAGTTCGTCGGCGGCGGCAGCGTCGTCCAGAGTCACCTGACGCAGCACGCGCACGCTCGGATCCATCGTGGTCTCCCACAGTTCCTTCGCGTTCATCTCGCCCAGGCCTTTGTAGCGCTGGATGCCGTCGTCCTTGTTGATCTTCTTGCCCGACGCCAGGCCGGCCTCGATCAGTCCGTCGCGCTCCCGATCGGAGTAGGCGAACTCGGGATCCGCACCTCGCTGCCACTTGAGCTTGTACAGCGGCGGCATGGCCAGGTAGACGTAGCCGTGCTCCACGAGAGGCCGCATGAAGCGGAACAGCAAGGTGAGCAACAGAGTCGAGATGTGCTGGCCGTCGACGTCGGCGTCGGCCATCAGCACGATCTTGTGATAGCGCAGCTTCGCGATGTCGAACTCGTCGTGGATGCCGGTGCCGAACGCCGTGATGATCGACTGGACCTCGGTGTTCTTGAGGACACGGTCGATGCGGGCCTTCTCGACGTTGATGATCTTGCCGCGCAACGGAAGAATGGCCTGATACATCGAGTCGCGACCGGACTTGGCGGAGCCGCCGGCCGAGTCGCCCTCCACGATGTAGATCTCGCACTTCGACGGATCGTTGGAACGGCAGTCCGCGAGCTTGCCCGGCAGTCCACCGATGTCGGTGGCGCTCTTGCGCCGCACCAGATCTCGCGCACGACGAGCAGCCGTGCGCGCCTGCATCGAGGCGACGGCCTTGGAGATGATGAGCTTGGCCTCGGCGGGATTCGCCTCGAACCAGTGCGTGAGGTGTTCGCCGGCGGCCTTCTGCACGAAGGACTTCACCTCGGTGTTGCCGAGCTTGGTCTTCGTCTGGCCCTCGAACTGCGGCTCACCGACCTTGACGGAGATGATGGCGGCGAGACCCTCGCGGATGTCGTCTCCGGTGAGGATGCCGTCCTTCTCCTTGACGAGCTTCTTCTCGTTGGCGTACTTCTTCACGACGTTGGTCAGCGCGGAGCGGAACCCCTCTTCGTGCGTACCGCCCTCGTGCGTGTTGATCGTGTTGGCGAACGTGTGCACGGACTCCGCGTACGTCGAGTTCCACTGCATCGCGATCTCGAGTTCGTGGCCCGGGCCCTTGGCCGAGAAACCGATGACCGACGGATGCTGCGGCGTCTTCGCACGGTTGATGTAGCGGACGTAGTCCTCGAGACCACCGGGGTAGTGGTAGGTCCGGGTCTTGATCTTGGCCGGTGCTCCCGACGGCTCCTCGGCGTCCGCCTTGGGCGTCTCCGCCAGCTCGCTCTCGGAGGCCTCGTCGGCAATGCGCTCGATGTCCGAGGCGCGCTCGTCGGTGAGGACGATGGTGAGTCCCTTGTTCAGGAACGCCATCTCCTGCAGGCGACGCGCGACCGTGTCGAACTTGAAGACGGTCTCCTCGAAGATGTCCGCGTCCGGCCAGAACGAGATCGCCGTACCCGTGCGCTTCGTCGGCTCGCCCTTGATCAGCTCGCCGGGGACGGATCGCGTGTAGGTCTGCTCCCAGTGGAAGCCGTCGTTGTCGACCTGCGCGAGCAGGGTCGTCGACAGAGCGTTGACCACGGAGATACCCACGCCGTGCAGGCCGCCGGACACCGCGTAGGAGTCGGAGTCGAACTTGCCGCCGGCGTGCAGCTGAGTCATGACGACCTCGATGGTCGGGATGCCCGAGGAGTGCATGCCGACGGGGATACCGCGACCGTCGTCGACGACCCGCACGCCGCCATCGGCGAGAAGGGTGACCTCCACCGTGGTGGCATGACCTGCCATCGCCTCGTCGACGGAGTTGTCGACGACCTCCCAGATCAGGTGGTGCAGGCCGCGCTCTCCGGTGGAACCGATGTACATACCGGGTCGCTTGCGTACCGCCTCGAGTCCTTCGAGGACGGTGATCGACGACGCGTCGTATTCCTTCGGCTTGTCGCTCTTGCCTGCCTTGGGGTCAGCCACGGTCAGCTGTTCTCCTTCTCGACTACGCTCCCCCGACACTCACCTCGCTCGGTGAGGACGGCAGAGGACCTCGACCCGAAAAAATGCGCTCGGGGACGCATGCCCCTCGCGCTCGGTGGTCTTTACCGGTCCATCGTACCGGTAAAGCGTGGGTCGCGGCTCACGTCGACACCCGAAACGGCCCCTCATTGCGTCGGAGACGGACTTTTCTCGTGTTCCGCGGCTCATTTCGTGGGTACGAGGGCTCCGCGCGTCAGAGATCGAGCGTCAGCCGCTCGCCCGCGGAGCGCGACACACAGATCAGCATGTGATCCTCGCGCTCGTCGTCGGCGAGGCGTCGGTCCCGGTGCTCGGGAGCGCCGGCCAGAACCTTCACCTTGCACGTTCCGCAGAAGCCCTGGCGGCACGAGTACGGCACACCCGGGACGACCTCGCGGATCACGTCGAGTGCCGTCCGGTCCGCCGCGACGTCGAGCACCGTCCCGGACGACGCGAGTTCGACACTGAACGGGGATCCGGCGACGACGGGCGGCGGCGAGAACCGCTCGTAGTGCAGACGCGTCGCCCCCGTCGCCGGGACACCCTCGCGCACCAGAGCCAGCATCGGCGGCGGACCGCAGCAGTAGACGGATCCGCCGTCCGGCGCGTGGCGGAGAAGATCCGCTGCGGTGGGCAACCCGTCGACGTCGTCTGTCCGGACGGTCACACGCTCCTGGTCCCACGTCGACACCTCGTCGAGGAACGGCATCGACTGCCGTGAGCGTCCGCTGTAGACCAGATGCCAGTCCATGCCGAGGGCACGGGCCCGCCGCACCATCGGGATGATCGCGGTGATGCCGATACCGCCGGCCACGAACAACGCGGATCCGGACGCGTAGAACGGAAAAGCGTTGCGCGGACCGGTGACCGAGAGTCTGTCTCCCACCTCGAGGGTGTGCATCTCGGCCGAACCGCCGCCGCCGTCCGGTACCAGTCGCACCGCGATCGAGTACGCGTCCTTCTCGAGCGGGTCACCGCACAGCGAGTACTGCCGGCGACGCCCCGAGGGGAGCACGAGGTCGAGGTGGCTGCCCGGATGCCACGGCGGGACGTCGCCGCCGTCGACTCGACGAAGCGTCAGCCCGACCACGTTCTCGTCCCGGCACAGCGTGAAACGCTCGGAGACCGCCATCGTGTGCGTCCGCGTCTGGACCGGCGCCGCACGCGCCTTGTACTTCGAGTGATCCAGGATGGCGAACAGCTTGTCCAGCCCGTCCGTGATCTGCGCCAGCGACTCGTCCATGCCGCCCTTGCCGAGCAGATCCTCGGGAATCGTCCGGGACGCGCGGTACTCGCGCACGGCCGCCATGGCTCGTGCGAACGTGCGATCGCCCATCAGACCGTGGCGGCCCTCGCCGCCGGGGAGGTGGCGAGGTACGCGACTGCCAACGAGGTGGATCCCTCCTTGGACGGGTGGTAGTCCTTCCGCAGGTACCGCACGGACGCCTTGCCGACGGCCTTGGCGGTGGGGAACAACCCGCGCTGCGTGACGGCCCTGATCTGCTTCAGCGTGTAGCTGCGCTGATCGTCCGTCAGCGTCGGATCGTTCTTCATGAGGAAGCGGAGACCGCGGCCCCACATGACCACGACGGTCGGTGCGACGAGAAGGTAGGTACGCGTGCGGCGGAACCGTCGCGTGTCGAAGTACTGCAGCACGTCGTAGGCCACGGCGCGGTGCTCCACCTCCTCGGCCCCGTGCCAGCGCACGAGGTCCAGCATGCGGGGATCCACGTCCGCCTCGTCCAGGCCCTTCTCCGTCAGCACCCACATGCCGAGGAACGACGTGAGGTGCTCGATGGCGGCGATGAGAGCCAGGCGCTCGACGAGGCTGTTCTTGGTGTTCGTCGACCTCTTGTCGAGAGCGACCCGGAAGACGTACTCCATCTGCTTCACGTACGGCGCCGGGTCCAGGCCCTGGTCGGCCAGGAACGTGTGGATGCCGGAGTGCGCCTGCGCGTGCATGGCCTCCTGGCCGATGAAGCCGATCACGTCGGCGCGCAGCTTCTCGTCGTGGATCAACGGCAGCGCCTCCTTGAACACGCGCACGAACCACTCCTCGCCCTCGGGGAGGAACAGGTGCATCACGTTCATGAGGTGCGTGGCCAGGGGGTCACCGTCCATGTAGTGCATGCGCATGGACTCCCAGTCGAACGAGACGTTGCGCGCCTGCAGGACGACGGGTCCTGGATCGTCGTTCATCATCGGGTCCTTTCGTGGCTGATCATTCGATCATTCGCCGCAGAGCGCGAGTTCGGATCGGATCCACCGTGACGCTGTCCCCGATCACCACGTCCGGTCGTTTCCCCGTGAAACGCTACGCACCCTCGTGACATCGATCAATGGGCCCGGGGGTTCACCCGTAGGTGTCACGAGGTCCGCGACCCGACACGTGACGGTCGCCCTTCTTCCAGCTGGGCGCAGCCGGGCCGGTGATACGGAGCGACGTGACCACACCGTGGCCCACGGACGCGGCGATCTTCGCGAGGATCTGCGACTGCATCAACCGCAACTGGGTCGCCCACGCCGTGGACTCCGCCGACACCGCCAGCACGCCGTCCCGGACGGACACCGGCTCCGCGTGTGCCGCGATGTCCTCACCCACCACCTGGGGCCACCGGCCGAGCACCGTGCCCTCGTCCACCTTCGCCGACCAGCCACGCGACGCGGCGAGCGTCTTCGCGAGCGACCCGAGTGCCTGCGGATCACGGTCGTCGGGCCTCGAGCCGGACCAGGTGCGCGACCGTCGCGGCCGGCGTTGCGTCGACGCGCGACCCTGCCCCACGGCCTTGCCGTTGGCCTTGGCCGCCGCACGCGCGTTCTCGAGCGCACGCCGCGCGATGTCCGCTCCGCGCAGCGGGGGCTCGGCCGGATCGCTGCCGGACGGCGTCTCGTCCGTCATGACTCCTCCTCCACGTGGCTCGTGTCGACATCAGTATCGGACGTGCCTCCGACAGAATCCGACCCGGACACCTCGGTCAGTTCCGATCTGCGTGCACCCTCGGTCTCGTGGGCACGCACGTCCATGCGGCGCGCTCGCAACTCGGGCGGCACGTCCTCGGGCACTGCCGCGGTCACCAACACCTGCTCCGCCGTCACCGCGACCCCCGCCAGGGCGGTCCGCCGCGCACGATCGAGTTCGGCGAAGACGTCGTCGAGGAGGAGCACGGGATCCGAACCCTCGGAACGCAGCAACTCGAAAGCGCCGAGCCGCAGGGACAGTGCGAAGGACCACGACTCGCCGTGACTCGCGAACCCCTTGGCAGGATCGGTTCCGAGTACGAGGTCGAGATCGTCACGATGCGGGCCGACGAGGGTGACACCGCGTTCGATCTCCCGTGTCCGCATCACCGAGAGCTGTTGCAGGAAGGCTGCTTCGAGCACCTCGACGTCGTCCGGTTCCTCCGTTCGATCCAGCGCGAGCATCTCGGGGGGCATGGCGTCGGCGAGACTGCTCCGGTACGCGATGGCCGCAGGCCGCGACGACGGTGCGATCCGGCGGTAGGCGTCGACGACGAAGGGACCGACGTCGCGTACCGCGCGCAGCCGGTGCTCCACGATCTCGGCACCGAAGCCGGCGAGCTGCCCGTCCCACACGTCGAGCGTGGCCAACGCGTTCGCGCCGTCGCTCGACGACGATCCGCGTCGCAGAACCCCGCTCGCGCTCTTGAGTAGCGCGGACCTCTGCCGGAGAACGCGGTCGTAATCCGCACGGACAGCGGCCATTCGAGGAGACCGCGCGACGATCAGCTCATCGAGGTAGCGGCGCCGCTCGCTCGGATCGCCGCGCACCATCGCCAGATCCTCGGGTGCGAACAGCACCGTGTTCAGGATGCCCAGCACCTCCCGTGACCGCCGCACCGGAGAAGTGTTGATGCGAGCGCGATTCGCCCGCCCGTCGTTGATCTCCACGTCGACGGTGAGCTCGCGACCGAGGTTGACGACGGACGCCCGCACGAGAGCGCGTTCCGCACCCGTCCGGATGAGCGGAGCATCGGCCGACACCCGGTGCGACGACAGCGTCGCGACGTACCCCAGTGCCTCGAGAATGTTGGTCTTCCCGTGGCCGTTGGGACCGACGAACACCGTCACCCCCGGCGCGAGATCCACCGAGAGTTGTTGCCAGGAACGAAAATCGACCAGGGTCGCCGAACGGACGAACACTTACGCGCCGGTGCTCTCCGTGTTGGGGGCACGCTGCACCGCGTGTCCACCGAACTGGTTGCGCAGCGCGGACACCGCCTTCATGGCGGGCGAATCCACCTGTCGCGACGCGAATCTCGCGAACAGTGCCGCGGAGATGACGGGAGCCGGCACCGAGTGTCGGATCGCCTCCTCGACGGTCCAGCGTCCTTCACCGGAATCCTGTGTGTAGCCGGAGATGTCGGTGAATCCCGGATCTTCCTGCAGAGCCTTCACCAGGAGATCGAGCAACCACGACCGTACGACGGTGCCCTTGGTCCACGCACGCACCACACCGGTGACGTCCTCGATGAGATCCTCCGCGGCGAGGAGCTCGTACCCCTCGGCGTAGGCGTGCATGAGGCCGTACTCGATACCGTTGTGCACCATCTTCGCGTAGTGACCCGCGCCCACCGGGCCGGCGTGGACGAAGCCGTCCGCCCGCTCGCCCTCGGGACGCAACGCATCGAACACGGGCATGGCGCGCTCGACGTCCGCAGCAGCACCGCCGACCATGAGGCCGTACCCGTTCTCCAGGCCCCAGACGCCGCCCGAGACGCCGGCGTCGACATAGCCGATGCCCTTCGCGGACAACAGTTCCGCGTGCACCGCGTCATCGGTGAAGCGCGAGTTGCCGCCGTCGATCACGAGGTCGCCCTCGGACAGCACGCCGGCCAGAGTGGTGACGGTGTCGCGTGTGACGGGGCCGGACGGCACCATCACCCAGACGATGCGGGGAGCGGGGAGCGCGGCGGCGAGGGCCTCGAGCGACTCGACGTCGGTGACCTCCGGCCGCGGATCGTAACCGGTGACCTCGATGTCGTGGCGCCGCAGGCGCTCACGCATGTTGAAGCCCATCTTGCCGAGACCGACCAACCCGATGTTCATGCGTGGCTTCCTTTCGATGGACCTGCGCCGGTGCCTCGCGAGCGACTCAGCCCGGAAGGCGTACCGGCATGAGCAGGTACGTGTACGCACTCTTCGGTGCGCTGAACGTTCCGGTCTCGTCCGGCTCGAGCTCGTCCTCACCCGCCGGGCGCAGCACTGCGGGCCGGCTCGGTGTGGTGAACCCGAAGGACACCCGCTCGGAGTGCAGCGAGTTGAGACCGTCGATGAGATACCCGGGATTGAACGCGATCACCAGGGGCTCGCCCTGGAAGTTCGCCTCGATCGACTCCTCGGCCCGGCCTGCATCGTCGCCGCCGGCGGACAGAGTGACCGTGTCGGCCGAGAACTCGAGGCGGACCTGCGCCCCACGCTCGGCGAGCAGAGCGACACGCTTGATGGCCTCGAGGAGGGGAGCGATGGGCACGCTGGCGACCGCGGTGTGCTCGGACGGCAGCAACTGCCGGAACTTCGGGAACTCTGCGTCGAGCAGACGGGTGGTGGTGCGGCGGCCGTCGCTGACGATGCCCAGGAGGCCGTCGTTGCCGATGTGCGATGCGGAGCCCAGAGCGAGCTCGACGCCCGATTCCGCGCCGCCACCAATGCTTTTCGCGGACTCGGACAGGGTCTTGGCGGGGATGAGGACCGCGGCGGCCGTGCCGGGTGCGGCCGGAGTCCAGTCGAGTTCGCGCACGGCGAGACGGAACCGGTCGGTAGCGGCGAGCACCACGGAGTCGCCGTCGATCTCCATGCGGATACCGGTGAGCATCGGGAGCGTGTCGTCACGGCCCGCGGCGATGGCCACCTGGCTGATGGCCTCGGCGAACACGTCGACCGGGACGGTGCCCGTCTGCGACGGCAGTTCGGGGAGTTGCGGGTAGTCCTCCACCGGCATCGTGGGAAGAGAGAACTTGGCACTGCCGCACGTGATGAGCACCTTGGTCCCGTCGACCGAGACGTCGACCGGCTTGTTCGGCAGCGAGCGCGTGATGTCGGCGAGCAGCTTGCCCGACACGAGCACCTGGCCTCCGCCGGCGACCTCCACGGGAACGCGTACCTGGGCCGACACCTCGTAGTCGAAGCCGGAGACCGTCAGTCCGGAGTCGTCGACCGACAGCAGCACACCGCCGAGGACGGGAACCGCGGGACGGGACGGGAGCGATCGCGCCACCCAGGCCACCGAATCGGAGAAATCTTCTCGAGCAACTCGAAACTTCACACTGCCAAGCTCCATCGCCCGGTTGATCCTCTCGCTGACCTGCTCCACACGAGTCGGTGGGCAAACCACACCGTATGCCCTCGAGCGCGTGCTGAAAAGTCGGGGTTCGTCTCGATCCGAGGCCTCGGAGGCGGTTGTGAATGGATCCGTCCCCACCCTGTTTTCAAAGAGATGTTCCTAGGAAGAAATACAAGCAGTAGTCATAGGTCCTGTGGAATCTGTGGACCGACCCTGTCCGGTGCTGGTGGCACGGCGTGGCGGCTCGAGGATGAACCCGGGCATCACGACGGGCTCGGTGCGGGTCACATGTGGACGGACGGTGGACTCGGTGCGAACTACAGATTTCATCCCCGGGGTATCCACGTTATTCACACAGTTGTCCACAGGTGTGTATCGAGCAGAATCGGCCCGGATCCCGGCCGAACTCGTCTCCGTTCGGGGCTCCGTACCGACGAGAACGGCCGCCCGCATCGCCGCGGGGGCGAGTCGAACGGCCGTGGACACTCGGAGGGGTCAGCGCTTGGAGCGCTGCTTCACGCGAGCGGTGAGCTCCTGCACCTGGTTGTACGTACGGTGCCGCTCGGCCATCTCCTTGCGGATCTTCTTGTCGGCGTACATGACGGTGGTGTGGTCACGGCCGAACGTCTGACCGATCTTGGGCAGCGATAGATCGGTCAGCTCGCGGCACAGATACATCGCGATCTGTCGCGCCTGCGCCAGCGCGCGGGCCTTGCCGGGGCCGCACAGTTCCTCGATCGAGGTGTCGAAGTATTCCGCGGTGACGGCCATGATCGTCGCCGCCGTGATCTCCAGTCCCGTCGAGTCCGGCATGAGATCTCGGAGAACGGCCTCGGCGAGCGCGGTGTCCAGGTTGTGCCCGTTGAGCGACGCGAAGGCCGTGACTCGGATGAGCGCGCCCTCGAGCTCACGGATGTTCCGCTCGATCCGGCTCGCGATGAGTTCGAGCACCTCGTGGGGCACGTCGAGGCGGTCCATCTGCGCCTTCTTGCTCAGGATCGCGATACGCGTCTCGAGCTCGGGCGGTTGCACGTCGGTGATGAGGCCCCACTCGAAGCGGGTGCGCAGTCGTTCCTCGAGGGTCGCGAGCTGCTTGGGCGGCCGATCGGAGGAGACCACGATCTGTTTGTTCGCGTTGTGCAGCGTGTTGAAGGTGTGGAAGAACTCCTCCTGGATACCTTCCTTGCCCTCGATGAACTGGATGTCGTCGACCAGCAGGACGTCCGTCTCGCGGTAGCGGCGCTTGAACGCCACCTTGCGGTCGTCTCGAAGGCTGTTGATGAAGTCGTTCGTGAACTCCTCGGTGGACACGTACTTCACACGCATGCCGGGAAACAGACGTTGGGCGTAGTGGCCGGCGGCGTGCAGCAGGTGCGTCTTCCCCAGTCCGGACGCACCCCAGACGAACAGCGGGTTGTACGCCCGCGCCGGAGCCTCCGCGATGGCGACGGCGGCCGCGTGGGCGAACCGGTTGGAGGCGCCGATGACGAAGGTGTCGAACGTGTACTTCGCGTTGAGGCTGGTGCTGCCCGTCGGAGTGGACGTCGAGCGCGGCGGCACCGTGTACGAGGTGGGCCACGAGTTCTGGACGCTGGTCAGAGCGTCCCGGTCGTCGTCGACCTCCTCGTGATCGCCGTAGTCACTGCTCTCGGAGTCGGACGGCTCGCCCGCGGTGGACTCGGTGAGCAGGCGCCGGCGATACACGGGTGCACTGTGTGCGGTGTCGGGGCGACGTTCGGTGTCGACGGGCGTGGGAACGTCCGAGAGCTCGGCGTCGGCTCCGGGCGCCAGCCGGACACCGAGTCCCTCGACCGGGCGGTCGAGGTGGCGACCGAGGGCCGCGAGGATGGGTTCACGCAGACCGCGCTCGACCGCCTCCTGCGCGATCGGCGACGGAACCGAGAGCAGAGCGAAACCTTGCGCCAGAGTGATGGGGCGGACGAGAGCGAGCCACGCCTTCTGGGCGCGAGACAGGGAGGACCCCGAATTCGACTCCGCCGTGAGCTCGGCGACGACGCTCGGCCATACAGCGGCCAAGACGTCCGGATCGTCCTCCACGGTGCCTCCCCAGGGCCGTGGCGTGACCGCGGCCGTCGATGATGCTGCGGTGCCTCAAGGGCCCCGCCGACGACACGAATATGCCACTCGACCTGTGTTTCCACATAATTATCCACAGCTGTGGACAAACGACACCGGTGTAGCTCGACGGCATCTCGCACGGAGACGTGCCGGAGCAGCGGCGTTCTGACCTGCGGCGATGCAGAGCCTGGGTGAGAGATCCCCACCGACGGGGCGAGACGTCGTCACCCGCACAGCGAAGTTAGCAGGCTCGTCGGCGCACAACAAGACGAACGGTCCTCTCCTGCCGCCGCGAGGTCGTCGTCGTGCTCGAGGCGTGTCATCGTGACAGGAGCACCGTCCCCGGGGTAGCGCGGTTTGACCTCGTTCGACGCCGTCAGTACCCTCGAACGGTCACCCGCGACATGCGTGGATCGGTCCTGCCGTTCTCCTGCGCGAGTGGCCACCGAACTCGAGTTCGCCGAACTCGCGACCATCAGCACACCACCGGCAGTCCTCGGGACTGCCGATATCTCGAGGAGTACCACCGTGGCCAAGGGCAAGCGGACGTTCCAGCCGAACAACCGTCGTCGTGCACGCGTGCACGGTTTCCGTCTGCGCATGCGCACGCGGGCCGGTCGCGCGATCGTGTCGGCTCGTCGCGGCAAGGGCCGCGCGTCGCTGACCGCCTGATTTCCCGGTAACCGGAACGCTCGGGTGTTACCTGAGCAGCATCGGCTGCACCAGTCGTCGGATTTCCAGGCGACGGTGCGCCGCGGCCGCCGTACAGGACGCCACGACATCGTCGTGCACCTGAGGTTCCGGGGGGACGAGAACGCTCTCGTCTCTTCCGGACACCCGCGTTTCGGGCTCGTGGTCAGTAAAGCAGTGGGGCCGGCGGTGACTCGACACAGAGTCGCACGCCGGCTTCGTCATATCTGCAGCTCGATGCTTCCTCTCGTCGAGTCGGATGTCGACGTGGTCGTGCGGGCACTGCCCGGAGCAGCGACCGCGCCGTCCTCCGAACTCGAACGCCAGCTGGCGTCGGGTCTGCGACGACTCGGAGCGATGCGCGCGATGAACTCCTCTCACCCGGTTCCCGCCGAGCGCCCCCGCGCCCTCGGCCGGTCCGAGACGTGATGACGGAGTCCGCGAATCCGGTCCCGGTCGAGCCTGCGTCCGACCGGAGCCTCCTGCGTCGGCTGATGTCTCTCCCGGCCCGATCGGTCATCCTCATCATCGAGGGGTACCGGTCCTTTATCTCCCCTCTTCGCCTTCCGACGTGTCGATTCACGCCGACGTGCAGTGAGTACGCCGTGGAGGCGCTCCGCACCCGTGGGTTCGTCGTCGGTGCCGTTCTGGCGGTCGTCCGCCTCCTGAAGTGCGCGCCCTGGCACCCTGGTGGGTGGGATCCCGTTCCACCCCCGCGTCGTCTCCGGGGTGGTGCCGACGCGGTGCCCACCGACACCGACCACGCTTGCCCGCAGTCTCGTGACCCCGTGAGGGTGAATCAACAGAGGAGTACATAGAGCCGTGCTCGACTTCATCTACTACCCGGTATCCGGAATTCTCTGGGTCTGGCACAAAGTGTTCGGCGCCGTGCTCGGCGCGGACAGCGGTTTCGCCTGGGCGCTGTCCGTGGTGTTCCTCGTCTTCACACTGCGTCTGATCCTCTACAAGCCCTTCGTCAAGCAGGTGCGGACGACGCGCCAGATGCAGGAACTTCAGCCGCAGATCAAGGCTCTGCAGAAGAAGTACGGCAAGGACCGTCAGAAGCTGGCCGTGGAGATGCAGAAGCTCCAGAAGGAGCACGGCTTCAACCCGATCATGGGTTGCCTCCCCGTGCTCGCACAGGCGCCGGTGTTCATCGGCCTGTTCCACGTGCTCCGGTCGTTCAACCGCACCGGCACCGGAATCGGGCAGCTGGGTCTGAGCCCGGAGGTCAACGCCGAGACTCCGAACTACTTCTTCAGCGTCGAGGATGTTCAGTCCTTCCTGTCGGCACGTCTGTTCGGTGCGCCCATCTCGGCGGCCATCACGTCACCCGAGTCGCAGCTGCGCGCGTTCGAGCCGTTCGGCGGCATCCCGTCGATCGGTCCGATCCTCGCCGTCTCGATCCCGCTGATGATCATCGCCAGCATCGCGACCCACCTGAACTCGCGCGCGTCGGTGGCGCGTCAGAGCGAGGCAGCTGCGGCCAACCCGCAGTCCGCGATCATGAACAAGCTCGCTCTGTACGTGTTCCCGCTCGGCGTGCTCGTCGGTGGCCCGTTCCTCCCCGTGGCCATCCTTCTGTACTGGGTGAGCAACAACGTGTGGACCTACGCGCAGCAGCACCTCGTCTTCGGTCGCATCGACAAGGAAGAGGCGGCGAAGAAGGAAGCCGCTCTGGAGCGCCGGAACGAGAACGCTCCGAAGCCCGGTGCGCGCCCTGACGCTCTGAAGAAGAAGCCGGCACCGGGAGCCAAGCCCACCCGCGCCGTCGCGGCAGAATCGACCACGGACACCGGCAGTGACACGGCATCATCGGAGTCGAACCCGACACCGGGCACCGCGGCCACCAACGGCGCCACCACTCCTCGGAAGAAGAAGACTCCTCCCGGCAAGGTGCGACCCAAGCAGCAGAAGCGCCGCTGATCCGGCCGTCGTGACCCCGCCGGTCCGCCCGCGGACCAGAACCACGTGAAGTGATACGAGTGCGAACGGAAATGGACGACAACGTGACCATCGATTCGAAGACGGACGACCAGAGCACACCCGAGGTCGAGGCCTCGGCAGACGACACCGTGGTGGCCGCTGCTCCCGTGACCCCGGAATCAGACACAGAGGCGGACGAGCCCGAGGGTGACGCCGAGGACTACCTCGTCGAAGAGGGCGAGATCGCGGGCGACTACCTGGAGCAGTTGCTCGACGTCCTCGACTTCGACGGCGACATCGACCTCGACGTGGAGGGTGACCGTGCAGTCGTCAGCATCGACGGCGGCAAGGATCTCAACAAGCTGGTCGGTCGCAAGGGTGAGGTACTCGACGCACTGCAGGAACTGACGCGTCTCGCTGTGCAGCAGTCGACGGGCGACCGCAGCAAGCTGATGCTCGATGTGGCCGGATGGCGTGCGGGCCGCCGCGAGGAGTTGACGCGACTGGGAACCGAGGCCGCCGAGCGCGTCGCGGCGTCCGGTGACAGCGAACCTCTGGAGCCGATGACCCCGTTCGAGCGCAAGATCGTGCACGACGCTGTGGCGACGATCGCCGGTGTGACGAGTGAGAGTGACGGCGTCGAGCCGAATCGACACGTGGTCGTCGTCAAGGAGTGATCTGACGACGGAGTCGACAAGGGGCGCGGTCCACGGACCGCGCCCCTTTCTCGTGCCCGGGGTCGGACGACGTCTCGGCGGGTGAGGAATGTCTGCGGTCCTCACTAGACTGCCTCCAGCGCGTGGCGCCCGGCGTCAGCAGAATTACACGAGTGTGGTTCACGACCACCCAGGACGACGCGAGAGGATGTTTCACGTGGAACAAGAGGAAGAGTCCGCGACTCCAGCGTGGGTCGACGATGCCATCGTTCGAGTGTTCGGTGACCGTGCCGATACGGCTCGGGCGTACTACGACTCCCTGAAGGGTGACGGTGTCGTCAGAGGATTGATCGGTCCGCGGGAGGTCCCTCGGCTGTGGGAGCGTCATCTCCTGAACTGCGCTGTGGTCGGAGAACTCATCCCCGAGGGCGCCAGCGTTGTCGACGTCGGCAGTGGCGCCGGGCTGCCAGGGATCCCGCTCGCGATCGCTCGACCGGATCTGTCCGTGTTCCTCGTCGAGCCGCTCCTACGGCGCACGGTGTATCTCGCAGAGATCGTGGAGCAACTCGGTCTCGACGTGACGGTGGTGCGCGGACGGGCCGAGCAGCCGGGCGTCATCAAGGAAGCCGGCGGTTGTGACATCGTCACGTCGCGTGCGGTTGCCCCGTTGGAGAAGTTGGCGCGCTGGTCCCTGCCCCTCGTGCACGAGGGCGGCGTGATGCTCGCCTTGAAGGGCAGCACGGCGCAGGAGGAGATCGATCGCGACTCCGGGACGCTCACGCGGATAGGCGCGAAGAACTTCCAGGTGTTGCAGTGTGGTGAGGGCGTCGTTCCCACACCGACTATCGTTGTACGCGCGGAGCGCGCTGTGCGTGGTAACCGCGTCCCCAAGTTCTCCGCCGGCTCACGCTGACGTCTGCGTGGATCGATCGTTGTCGAAGGAGCAAGTCATGTCGGGTGAATCCGAAGCCGCTGTTTCACGTGAAACACCCGCCGTCGACGTTTCACGTGAAACACGATCGGCATCGGAGTCCTACGGCTACTCCCCCATCACGTCGGACGACACCCCCATCGGTGCGGCGGCGCAGCGCGCGAGCCAGGTTCTGCACAAGAGCGGCGTCGCTCTGCCGCGCCCCCCGGTCCGGAGAGTGCTGACGATCGCCAACCAGAAGGGCGGCGTCGGCAAGACGACGACGGCGGTGAACATCGCCGCGGCACTCGCTGTGCAGGGACTGTCTGTTCTGGTCGTCGATCTGGATCCCCAGGGCAATGCGTCCACGGCTCTCGGCGCCGTCCACACGTCGGGCACCCCGTCCAGCTACGAGCTGCTCCTCGGTGAGATCACCGCCGTGGAGGCCATTCAACGCAGCCCGAAGAACGATCGCCTGATGTGCATCCCGGCGACGATCGATCTGGCAGGCGCCGAGATCGAGCTGGTCTCCATGGTGGCTCGCGAAGGTCGACTCAAGACTGCGTTGTCCAGCGCGGCGCTCGACGATCTGCAGATCGACTTCGTCCTCATCGACTGCCCGCCGTCGCTCGGACTCCTGACCGTCAACGCGATGGTCGCGGCAACGGAGGTGCTCATCCCCATCCAGTGCGAGTACTACGCACTGGAAGGCGTCGGTCAGCTGCTGCGCAACATCGAGTTGGTCCAGGCGCACCTCAATCCGCGTCTGCACGTGTCCACCGTGATCCTCACGATGTACGACGGCCGAACCAAGCTCGCCGACCAGGTGGCCGACGAGGTGCGCAAGCACTTCGGTGATGCCGTACTCAAGTCGGTGATTCCTCGCAGCGTGAAGGTCTCCGAAGCTCCCGGATACGGAATGACCGTCTTGGACTACGACCCGGGTTCACGTGGCGCCATGTCCTATCTCGACGCGGGGCGTGAGATGGCAGCGCGGAGCGCGAGCATGAACGCAGCAACGGAGGGAACGGCATGAGTTCGACCAAGAAGGGCGGTCTCGGCCGCGGTCTGGCGGCTCTCATACCGACATCCCCCGGTCAGAGTTCCGGCCTGGGATCGGCGGCCGCGGACGTCGTCATCGGTGGCGAGTCCCGCACGGCGACGGCTCCGTCCCCCACTCCGCCGTCCATCGTGGAGGACGACCTCTCGCCCGCCGGCGCGGTCTATCGGGAGATCGCACCCAGCAAGATCGAACCGAATCCGAAGCAGCCGCGCTCGGTGTTCGAGCAGGAAGCGCTCGACGAACTGGTGCACTCGATCCGCGAGTTCGGCCTCATGCAGCCGATCGTGGTCCGCCAGATCGGCGACGAGCGCTACCAGTTGGTCATGGGTGAGCGCCGATGGCGGGCGAGCCAGGAAGCCGGACTCGACGCGATTCCGGCGATCGTGCGCGAGACAGCCGACGACACGCTCCTCCGCGACGCGCTCCTCGAGAACATTCATCGGGTCCAGCTGAACCCACTCGAAGAGGCGGCTGCGTACCAGCAGCTCCTCGAGGAGTTCGACGTGACGCACGATCAGCTCGCTGCGCGGCTGGGTCGATCACGCCCCGTCATCACGAACATGATCAGGCTTCTACGGCTCCCCATTCCCGTACAGAGGCGCGTGGCGGCGGGCGTTCTGTCCGCCGGTCACGCTCGAGCACTGTTGTCGCTCGAGGCGGGCGCCGCGGCACAGGAGGAGTTGGCGGCACGCATCGTGGCCGAGGGCATGTCGGTGCGAGCCACCGAAGAAGCGGTGACTCTCGCGAATCGGGAGGACCCGGCTGCGCCGGCCCCGGCTCCGAAACGCAAGCCGATCCAGATGCCGGGTCTGCAGGACGTCGCGGAGCGGCTCTCCGAATCGTTCGACACCCGTGTCACCGTGAGCCTCGGCAAGCGTAAAGGCAAGATCGTGGTCGAGTTCGGCTCGGTGGACGACCTTCAGCGCATCGTGGAGATGATGGAACGCCAGAAGTCGTCGTGACCGCGTCGATCGCGGGTACGGCCACCCCCGCTCCTTTCGTCACTGTGACGTAACTTCGCCATCGAAACCGAAAGTCAGTGCACTGCTTCGACTTTCGTCTGGCGGGCGACGTGGTGTCCTCGGGAGAGGCCTATCGCTTATCCTGAAGGGGCACACACAGTCGCGGAGGCTCGTCGCCGCCGCGAGTCGGGGTACGGAGGCTGAGTCAACGCGTGTCGATCGTCGTCTCCACACTCACCCTCGGCGGATTCGATGCGCTGCCGGCACACGACCGCCAGTGCGTCTTCTGGACCATGGATCCCGCGGCCCCCTCCACGGCAACTCTCGTCGACACCGAATTCGAGAAGGAAGCGTGGCTGTCGATGGTCATGCTCGAGTGGGGTCCGTGCGGACAGGTCGCCACCGATGTCGCGGGCGCCGATGTACCGGCATCCTCCGACTCGGTGGGGTGCGCTCTGTACGCACCTCCCGGCGCCGTGCCCCGAGTCGCGCACTTCCCCACCGCACCGGTCAGCCCGGATGCAGTCCTGTTGACGTCGCTCTACTCACCGCTGTCCGCGGAGGACGGTGACGGAATTCGGGACACGCTCCTGCACGCAGTGGTGCGCGATCTCGTCAACCGTGGTGTGCGAGCTCTCGAGGCGTTCGGAGTCCGGCTCGAGGATTCCGAGGTCGACGAACGCCGGTCCCTCATCGACACCCCGCCGTGCGGGGAGGCGACCTGCATGATCGACGCCGACTTCCTCGAGAAGTACGGCTTCGAGGTCGTGGCTCCGCATCACCGGTTCCCGCGGCTCCGGTTGGAGCTCGATCGGGACCACGGGTGGAAGGAAGACGTGGAGGCTGCGCTCGAGCGGTTGCTGGAGGCTGCAGCACTCACCGTGGTGGAAGCCGATGCTCGCGTGCCCGTCGGGGCTCGCTGAGCGACGTCCGGCCGGCCGGACGGAGGAGTGTCAGGCGCCCTCGGCGACAGACAGCTCGTAGGCGAGCAGCTCGGCGAAGGTGAACGTTCCCGTCGGCTGATCGTCCTGGCCGAGGAGATACAGGCGCTTCACCGCGACGAGCACGGCCTCCGCGATGATGTCGCGCATCCGCGGATCGGCGAGTACTTCGACGTCCTCGTGGCTGGTGAGGTAACCCAGCTCGAGCTGCACGGTCGGCATGTTGGTCAGACGCAGCAGGTCCCACGTGCGACCGTGACTCCGGCAGTCCTGCAACGAGGTCCGTGCCACGATCTCACGCTGGATGTAGCTGGTGAGCACCTGACCGATGAGCGACGCGGAGCCGTGTGAATTGCCGAAGTGGAAGCTGGCCACACCGTGCGCCACCGGCGACGGGTAGCTGCTGCAGCGCAGCGAGATCATGAGGTCGGCGCCGATACCGTTGGCGGTCTCGGCACGCTCAGCCGTGCTGGGATCCGCGGACCGGGCACGCGACAGGTACGTCTCCATACCGGTCGCCGCCATGCGCCCCTCGAGCCGTCCGGCGAGATCCCACAGGATCGCCTCCTCTGTCAGCGGACCGTCGGGGGTCTGGACGACCATGCCGGAGTTCACGCCACCCAGTCCCGGGTCGATCACGATGCGCTTGCCCGTCAGCTGCGGTCCCGACCGACGGACGAGCTCCTCCTCGGAGATCGCGTGCGGCGATCCGCCGGTGACCCTGGTGCCGAGCAGGTCGAGGGCACGCAGGGTGGCGGGTCCACAGATGCCGTCGGGCGACAGTCCGATCTCGCTCTGGAAGGACGACAGACCCTCGTGCGTCTCGCCACCGAAGTAGCCGTCGACCCGTCCGTTGTAGAACCCCAGGTCCTGCAGGCGACGCTGCAGGGTGGCGACGTCGTCGCCGTACAGCGGAGCGGAGAGCTGGTAGATCAGGGTGCGGGCGCCGAGTCGGAAGGATGCCTCCTTCACCGAGCGGTACGTGGCGGTGTCGACCTCGCCGGTGACCAGGAGGCCGCGCTGCTGTTGGAACGCGCGGACGGCCTCGTCGAGAGCGGCGTCGAACAGGACGTCCGGCTCCGCCCAGGCAGTGTCGCCGTCCACCGCGGCCGAGGGAGGCAGGAAGCCGAGACCCGAGAGGATGTCCCGGACCTCCGCGACGGCTGGACCTCGATCGCCGTGGCGGAGTGGCTTCATACTGTCGTCGACCCTTCTTCGTGACCGGTCGCAACGGCGACCGGCGGTACACGTCCTCGGTGGGTGTTCCTGATGGACGATTGTCTCAGAAGATCATGCTCCTCCCACAATCGTCCCGGCCGCAGAACGCACACACGCCCGGCGTGTCATGGACAGGCCGGGCGTGTGGTGGTGCGGGAATGTCAGGTCAGGCGAGGACGCCGTCCAGGTCGCGCAGCAGCGCGGCCTTGCCCTTGGCTCCGACGATGGTCTTCACGGGCTCACCGTTCTGGAACAGGATCATGGTGGGGATGGACATCACCTTGAAGTCACGCGCTGCCTGCGGATTCGCGTCGATGTCGAGCTTGGCGACGGTGATCTTGTCCGCGTGCTCTCCGGCGATCTCCTCGAGCACCGGTGCGACCATCTTGCACGGTCCGCACCACGTCGCCCAGAAGTCGACCAGGACGGGCTTCTCGCTCTGCAGGACCTCGGTGGCGAAGGTGTCGTCACTGATGGTGACGGTGTTCTTGTCGGTCATGTTCTCGTGCCTCTCGTGTGCCGGACGTAGCGGGATGGACGGTGCTCAGACACTCACGACGTCGACGTCGCGGTCGGCGTTCTCGAGCGTGTTCTCGGTGATGTCGCCCTGGTCGGCGAGCCAGCGCTCGGCGTCGATGGACGCGGCGCAGCCGGTACCGGCCGCGGTGATGGCCTGCTGGTAGACGTGATCCACCAGGTCGCCGGCCGCGAAGACACCGTCGATGGAGGTGGACGTGGTGGGCGCCTGAACCACCACGTAGCCCGCGTCGTCGAGCTCGACCTGTCCGCGGACGAGCTCGGAGCGGGGGTCGTGGCCGATGGCGACGAACACGCCGGTGACATCGAGGACGCGCTCCTCACCGGATCCCGTGTCACGGATCTTCAGACCCGTCACGCCGGACTCACCCTGCACCTCGACGACGTCGGCGTTGGTGACGAACGTGATCTTCTCGTTCTCCTTGGCGCGCTCGAGCATGATGCGCGACGCACGGAACTCCTCGCGGCGGTGCACGATGGTGACCGAGCGCGCGAAACGGGTGAGGAAGGTGGCCTCCTCCATGGCGGAGTCGCCACCACCGATGACGGCGATGTCCTGGTCGCGGAAGAAGAAGCCGTCGCATGTCGCACACGCGGAGACGCCGCGGCCGAGCAGCGTCTGCTCTCCGGGAACACCGAGGTAGCGTGCGGCGGCACCCATGGCCAGGATGATCGCGCGGGCACGGTACTCGGTGCCGTCGACGGTCACGGTCTTGACGTCACCGGTCAGTGACAGCTCCTCGACGTCCTCGGTGCGGATGTCGGCGCCGAAACGCATGGCCTGCTCGCGCATCTGCTCCATGAGGTCGGGGCCCATGATGCCGTCACGGAAGCCGGGGAAGTTCTCCACCTCGGTCGTGGTCATCAGCGCGCCGCCGAACTGGGTGCCCTCGAACACCAGGGGCTTCAGCTCCGCGCGAGCGGCGTACACCGCAGCGGTGTAGCCGGCGGGACCGGACCCGACGATGATCAGGTCGTGGATGTCCGAAGTAGTCATCTTCGCCTTCCGAGATCGTGTGTGGAACCAGGGTCGGCGCTCCAGCGCTCGCCCTCTGATGCCCTCAACACTAGGTCAGGAGACGTTGTTCCCTCACTCGAGGCAGGCGGCCCGAGGCGACGGCACCGGGCGTGTCAGCCGATCTCCGCGCGCGAGACCGTGTCCGGATCGTCCGGACCGCAGGAGTCGCCCACAGCGACCGCGACGAGCGAACCGGGCGTGGTCCCGGCCGTGACGAGAAGGGTCGCCTCGATGCCGTCCAGGGTGACCGGGCCGGATCCGACCACCGTGGCCGACGCCGGGATGCCGTTGGCCTCGAGGCAACCGGCCAGCACGGCGGCATCGACGAAGCGGCCTCGATCGACCGACCCGACGACGGACAACACCGTGCGGTCGTCGAGTGGCCGGGCGGAGGCGATCACCTGATCACCGCCCTCGACCGTCTCGATGGACGCGAGTGCCAGGCCCGCACCGGCCCCCACCAGCGCGACGATCGCCGCGGCCGCCGCGATGATCGGGATCCGAGTGCGTCGGCCCGAGCGTCGTGCCGCCAACTCGTCCCGCGGTACTCCGGTGAGTGCGCCGTGCAGTCGCGCGGCGACGTCGGGCGGCATCGTGACACCGGCGGTGAGATCGGCGCCCCGTGCGCGCACCATGTCGACGACGGCGTCCAGGTCGGCCAGACGGGCCGCTGCCTCGGGATCGGTCTCGACGCGCTGGCGGATGCGGGCGGCCTCGTCCTCCGGGAGCAGGCCCGCGTGCAGGTCGGCGAGGAGGTCGGGAGTGAGGGGAGCGCGGTCGGTCACGGACACGTCACCGCCTCGTCTGTCGCCATGACAGATAGGACGCTCGCGGCGGGTCCCCGGTTCCCCTCACTCGTCCGAGTTCTGCACACGGACGGAGGCGAGGACGACGGCGAGCTTCTGACGGCCCCGGGCGCAACGGCTCTTGATCGTGCCGACGGGAACCCCGAGCGCCGCGGCGGCATCGGCGACGGAGTACCCCTCCATGTCGACGGCGACGATCGCGGCGCGCTGGTCGGGAGGGAGTGAGAACAGTGCCTTCTCGACGACGAGGGAGAGATCGACGTCGGCGTAGCGGTCGAAGGGATCACGTGGCTCGCGGGTCTCCTCCCCGAGCGGCACGGTGGGTCGGACGCGATTGCGGCGGATGCGGTCGAGGCACGCGTTGACGACGATCCGGTGCAGCCAACTGCGGACGGCGGCGTCCGCACGGAACGAGGCGGCGGTGCGGTGCGCGGACAGCAGCGCCTCCTGGAGGGAGTCCGCCGCGTCCTCCGCGGAGTAGCTGGCCCTCCGTGCCGTGAGCCAGAGATGGTCCTGGTGGCGTCGTACGAGCACGGCGAAAGCCGTCGCGTCCCCCGCGATGTGCGCCGCGAGCAGCTCGCCGTCCGTGGCCTCACCACCCGCGACTCCCCCGATTTGTCGCACCCGCGGAGGCTAGCCCAGAAACGAACCGTCCGAGCTGGTCACGAAATCTGTTGTGACAGCGCACGACACGCGGCGATCAGGATGCTGCGGAGACCCCGATGTCCGCGATGGTGCTCTGGTTGCCGCCACCGGCTGTGCTGAGATCCGTGATCCAGAACAGCACGTACCGGACGGGGCCGTCGGGTGTGACGGCGATGTCGGTGAGGCCGTTGCCGAGCGTCGCGGACCCGATCACCTGGGTCTCGTCCAGGCTGGGTGTCGCGCTGGTGGCCGACCGGATCTCGACGACCGTGCCGGGCGACGGCGAGTTCACGTAGACGCTGGCTGGAGTGGTCTCCTGGTCGAGCGTCGCCATGATGCCGACGCCGGACTTGAGGGACGGGAACGGGTTGAAGTACGAGTCCGTCTCCCACACCGTCCCCGCGTCGTTGTCGGCCACGTTGTCGACGGTGCCCGGGTTGTCCGGGGTGCCCTGCGGTGAGAATACGTCGACGGACGACAGAGCGACGGGCACGGTGGTCGGCGCGGGTGCCGCCTCTCCGGGCGCGGCCGGAGCCGACGCGGACGTCGTGAGCCCGAAGTTCTGCTCGGTGAGAGGTTCGTCGGAACCGCCGCCGGCGAACAGGTTGGCGAGCCACCAGCCGACGAGGCCGAGCACCACGACAGTGAGGACTCCGAGGCCCACCAACGCGGCGACCATGACGTTGGAGCGGTCCGCGGGCGGCTCGTCGTCGGGGTCGGCGAGTGCGTGACCGGTCGATCCGGGCGGCCGCTGACCCAGCCGCAGTGCGGGGATCATCTCGGTCTTCTCGTTGACCACCGCGGCCTGGCCGAGGATGTGCTGCACGGTGGCGGCGGTCCGGATGCCGCTGTTCTGCTCGAGGGCACGCACGGCGACGGCGGAGATCTCGAACGGTACGTCGGGGCGGATCTCGCGGGGCTCGACGGCCGCACCGGACGCCGTGCGATCGGCGATGCGCATCCCGCCGACGGTCGCGGGGCCCGACGGGTCGCCCAGGGGCCACCGCGCGGTGATCAGGGCGTAGAGCATCGCGCCCAGTCCGCGTACGTCGGAGCCGGGATCGGCATCACCGAAGGTGGCCGGGAACGCGAGAACGGCGTCACCCTTGATGCTGATGCGCACACGGTCCGGGTGGTCGATGGACAGTGCGCCGCCGCCGCGATGGGCGGCCTCGGCCGCAGCGGCCAGCGACTTGATGGCGTTGGCGGCGCCCAGGGGCGACGGTTCCGTGTCGGCCATCTCGCGCAGGGATCGTCCGCGAGTCCACTCCGCGACGACGATGCCGCCCGAGCTGCCGCGGACGACGTCGAGGACGCGGGCGAGGCCGGGCGAGTTGATCCGGCCCAGGCGCAGAGTCCGGGACAGCACGGCCTGCGGGCCGTCGGCGCGCTCGGGGGCGTCGCCGGTCGATCGTTGGTCGGCGTCGACGAACGTCAGGGCCACCTCGCGGTCGAGCTTGACGTCGTGGGCCTGCCAGAACTTGAGGCCGCGTGCGCCGCCGTGCGGTGCGAGAAGGCGGTAGCGCCCGCCGGCGACCGACGCGCCGGGGATGAGCTTCGGTCCGCGCAACGGTGTGCGGGGCGACTCGGCGACGGGGACGGCCGGGGGCAGCGTGGGCGATCCGACCGGCATGACGCCGGTGTCGACGAGTCCGGACTCGGTCTCGTCGGCCGTGCGCTCGGTCTCGGTGACGTCGGCCTGGCCGGACACGTCGGGGCTCGACTCGATCGGATCCGTGGTGGACGCGTCGTGCTGCCGGTCGGTGTCCTCGGACGACCCGGTGGCGGCATCGGAGTCGGCGACGCGACGGTCGTCGGTGGACACGCCACCGGGCTGAGCGGCGTCCTCGGCCTCGGACGGCGTACGCCCCCGTGCACCCTCGTCGTCGGTCACTGACACTCCTTCGTCACTACTGGTCGTGAACGCGCCGGTGTACGCGGGGATGATCGTCGTCTCCGACTCGTCTCCGGTGTACATCGGCGCGCGGGAACCGCCGTGTGCTCGCGGGTCCACTCGCCTGTCAGGGTACGGGAGCCGACCCGCGCCGGTGGCCCGACCGAACCCCTCGGTCGGCCGACCCACCGGGGGCATGTCGGGGCCGCCGATCGCGGGGATCAACTCGGTCTCCGCGTACATCGGATCGGTTCCGACATGCGCTGTCGTCACAGGTCCGGACGTCACGGCCGGGGCGCGGCCGAGGCGACGCGCCACCGCGACGGTGATGGATTCGATTTCCGGGATCCGTACCCGGTACAGGCACAGACCGGTGATCAGCAGCATGACTGCGCCGTCGAAAGCGACGCGGAGCAGCGCGCCCGGTCCGGTCAGACGGTCGAGCCCGAGGGCCGTGTCGGCCGCGAACACCGCGAGCATGCCGATCGCGGTGGAGATCAGCGTCGCCGCGACCGTGCGCCGGACTCCCGCGAGTCGTAGTTCGCCGAGGCTGCGACGCAGCAGCATCCATCCGATGATCGCCCCGGTGATGTAGCCGAGACCGTTGGCCGCGCCGAGCAACAGGACCACGGATCGATCCGACGTCGCCAGGAACGGCGTCAGGGCGGACAGCGCGATCTTGACGCCGGTGATGCCGAGAACGATCCACGTGGGCGTCCACGCCTGCTCGCGGGCGTAGAAGACCCGCAGGTGGATCAGGACGAGCGAGTAGGGAACGAGGGTGAAGGCCGACCAGCTGACGGCTTCACCGAGTCGCTCGGCGTCGGCTGCGCCGAAGTTGCCGTAGCCGTACAGAGCCTCGCCGACCTGCGGGCCGGCCACGGTGAGGAAGCCGATGACCGGGATGAGCGCGAGCATGGTCATCCGGGTGGCCACCGACAGGTCGTCGACGACGGCCGGGGTGTCCTTGGCGGCGGCGTTGCGGCTGAGCCGGGGCATGATCGCCGTCAGCACCGTCACGCCGAGCACGCCGTACGGCAGCTGCAGCAGGATCCAGGCCTGGTTGTAGATGAGCGGGCCGGCGGGGTCGACGTGCGAGGAGATGCGCGTCGCGAACACCATGCCGGCCTGACTGATGACGACGTAGAGCACGATCGCGACGGCCATGCCGCCGAACTGACGCAGCCTGTCGTCGAGCCCCCACAGCGGGCGCAGATCGATCTTGTTTCGCCGCAGCGCGGGCACCAGACTCAGGGCCTGGACCACGACGCCGAGCGTGATGCCGACGCCCAGCACCAGCAGCTTCGGGTCGCTGATGCGCACCGGATCGAGAGAGATCTCGCCCGGTACGACGAGGTAGATCACCAGGACGGCGAGCACCACCAGGTTGTTGAGCACGGGTGCCCAGGCACCGGGCTTGAAGTTCTGCCGAGTGTTCAGGATCGCCGTGAACAGAGCGGAGAGGCCGTAGAACAGGATCGCGGGCAACAGCAGGAGAAGGAGTGCGGTGGTGAGGCCCGTGTTCACCTGGCCGTCCTCCGACAGGAAGACGTAGCGCGTGAGCAGTGGCGCCGCGGCCGTCGCCAGCACCGCCGCGAGGATCAGCATGGTCAGCGCAGCCGTGAAGAGCCTGCGCACGAAAGCACGGCCGTTGTCGGCGTCCTCGCTCTCCGCCCGCACCAGCACCGGCACGACGATGGCCGTCAGCACGGCACCGAGGACGAGCTCGGCGATCATGTTGGGGATGACACTCGCGACGGTGTACGACGTGGCGACGGTGGTGCCCAGCACCGTCACCAGCAGCAGTTGCTTGGCGAATCCGGTGATGCGGCTGATCAACGTCGCGAACGCGATCGCACCCGTCGCGGAGAGCAGGCGGGAGGAGCTGGAGCCGGACGCCGGCTGCGGTGACGCCGCGGCCGGGGATATGCGGGTCGGGGCGGCAGGACGGACCGGGGGTGCGACGCTCGTGGGCACCATCATCGGATCCTGGGCCGCGTCGGAGCTGCGCTGCTGCGCCCCATCGGAGCTGCGCTCCCAGGGCGCGCGAGGCGCCTGCGGTACGGCGTCCCGTCGCCCGTGAGGAATGCTCCCCGTCATCGAGAATCCTTACTGTTCGTCGGCGGGATCCGGTTGGCCCCGGAACCGGTGCCACAACCGTCGGCCCGCGAGCAGCAGCAGGAGCGCACCGGCGCCTGCTGTGATGATCGCCAAAGCACGACCGTACGCATTGGACCGCACGTTGACGGTCGCAGCCTGCCCGAGTCGCGTCCCGTCGGTGGTGCTCAGGGAGAACTCCACCACCATCTTGCGCGAATCGCTCACTCGAGCGGGAATCTGCAGAGAACGACTTCCCCGTGGGGGCAGCTGCTGCGGGCCGATGTTCTCGATCTGCATCGCGTCGGGCGCGTCGACCGCCAGGTCGACAGTGATGCCGATGGGCAGATCGTTCCGCGCGACCAACAGCAGCGGGCTGGCCTCCGAGGCGAGGGTGAAGACACCGCCGGGCGCGAGGATCGTCACGGATCCGTACAGCCGGTCCAGGCCGGCGGCAACGTCGGCGGCACGGCGGCGCGCGGCCTGTTCCGACTCCCCGCGCTGCCCGCCCCGACGATCCGACGTGGTCATCGCCCGCAGGAGATCCTCCCGCAGCGGAGCGACGTACAGCGCGGGCGAGATCGCGGCACGCGAATCGTCGATCAGCGCGGCCGCCAGCGCACCGATGCGGGCGTTCTGGGCAGCCACGACATCGCGGACATCGGCCGGTGCGCCGTCCTCCACGGCCGCGTCCGGGTAGTCCGACTCGGCCGCCTCCAGCGGAGGCGGGACCGCCAGCAGGTCGGACAGGGAGCGCGGCGTCGCGAGTCCGCTACGGAACAGGCCCGCGATGGTGCCGAGCACCGCGGAGGCCTCGTCGCGGTCGGGAGTCCAGGTCTGTGGCGGCGCGACGGTGAGTGATCGTGGGCCGTCCGTGGCAGCGACCGTGTCCGGGGCGCCGGCGTTCAGCGCGTCGAAGTGCAACGCGCCGAGCGCGTCCTGCAATCGGGCCGTGCGCGAGTCCTCGGCGACGTCGTACACCTGCTCACGCGGTGTCACGGACGGGGTCGTCGGGTGCTCGCCCACCGCGGACAGCGCGGTGGAGACCTCGGTGTCGTAGAGCGCGGCACGCAGCGGAGGGGTGCCCGCATCGGTCGCGAGGGTCACCGTGTCGGGCGTACTGACGGTCTGCACGGCGTCCTGTGCGAGCAGTGCGACCGTCCGGCCCGACGCCGCGACCATGGCCGCCCCCGCATCGTCGAGAGCACCCGCGTCCGGCCACAGGACGTCGCGGCGGGACGTGACTCCGAGGATCGAGTCGGCCACGTCTGCCGGCGTCGTGATCGCGGCAGAGGTCAGAACCGGGTCGGCCACGGCAGCGACGGCCGCGAGATCGGTCTGGGCGAACGGCACCGCGGTGACACACATCGAGGACGCGAGGGTGCGGACGCGATCGAGCCACGACGCGGCGGCGACGGCGCCGCTGCCCTCGGAGGCAGGACCGGTGGGATCGGCCGGGTCGTCGACCACGAGGTAACCCCGCGTCATGCTCGAGACGGTGACCAGCAGGTCGGGATCGACGGCGAGACACGTCGAGGACGCGAGTGCGCCCTCGGTGTCGACGGTCGGTCCGGTCGCGAACTCCAGTGCCGACACCAGTCCTTCGAGTCGACCGCCGGCGGAGAGCGAGGCGGCCAGGTCGTCGTCGTTCAGTCGCACCTCCTCGTCGACGGTGCCGGGCAGGCCCGCCGCCAGGTGTGGGCGGTCGGCCAGCGGCCAGAGCAGCGTCGTGGCGACGGGGCGTCCCGTGTCCGGTGGAAGCGGAACGGCATCGGGAGCGGCCGGATCGAGCACCGTGGTGTCGCGCGGCAGACCCGCGACGGGAAGCAGGAACGCGGCGTCGTCGAGCCGTGCCTCCTGCCCGTACTCGGGGTTGCCGTTGACGTTCACCATCATCGGATAGACACCCGGCCGATCCAGACCCAGCGACGGTCCGGTGGTCGAGCGCAGCGGCAGGGTCAGCTCGAACGGCAGCGTGTCGCCGCGTTGCAGCGCGGTGTCCGATCCGTCGCCGGTGAGCGACTCGAAGGGCCCGACCGTGTCGAAGCGGTCCTGATCCTCGGTGAGAGAGGTCCGGAGCTCGTCGGCCGTGCGTACCGCGGGTGCTCGCTGCAGCCGGACCGAGATGTCGCTGACCGCGCGGTCCCCGACGTTGGTCACCGTTCCCGTGACGGTGACGACCGGCGCACTGCTGGTGGAGACGGTGGTCGGCGTGACCTCGTCGACGGAGATCGACAGGAACGTGCCGTCGATCGAGGTGTCCGGTGGCGCCAGCGTGGCCGTGGGCGACGGTGTGCTCCGCGTCGTGGTGGGGTCGCTGGGCGGGGTGGAGGGTTGCGCTCCCGCGGGGACGGTCAGCCAGGCGAGCACGGCGAGGATCGCCATGACCACGGCGAGGCGCCGGGCCGTCGGTGCGGACCGGGTCATTCGGCGGCGGGAAGGTCGGAGACCGGTCGGGGGGAGGCGGGAAGGTCGGAGACCGGTCGGGATGGTGCGGGAAGGTCGGAGACCGGTCGGGGGTTCTGCGTGTCGGCGGACTTCTCGCGCGCCATCGAGTCGATCATCTCGCCGGCTCGCTCGGCGAGTTTGCGCTCGTCGGCGTACGCGAGCCGGGAGTGCAGCTCGCTGAGCGGCACCCAGGCCACCTCGGTGACCTCGACGTCCTCGTCCGACAGTTCGCCGCCGAGGGATCGCAGCAGGTAGTGGTGGACGGTCTTGTGGACGCGTCGTCCCTCGGTCACGAACCAGTAGTCGATGCTTCCCAGGGGCGCGAGGACGGACCCGGTGATGCCGGTCTCCTCCTCCACTTCCCGCTCGGCGGTCTGCTCGGGCGTCTCGCCCTGCTCGATGTGACCCTTGGGCAGCGACCAGAGCAGGCGGCCTCGTCGGTCGGTGCGACCGATGAGGGCGGCGCACAGTCCGTCGCGGGGTCCGTCGAGTCCGTCGACGACCAGGCCGCCGGCCGAGGTCTCCCGAACGGTGCGCAGTGTGGGTTTGTCGGCCCCTCGTGTTCCGGGGTCGGCGGCGGCACGAGGACGCCGTCGCACACCGCGACGTGTTCTCTTGGCTCGCTCGGCACCGGACACCCGATCGATACTAGTTCCGTCCGCCCTGCTCCCGGTGGGACGCACCGCGAAGTGCGCGCCTCGGTAGGGTGTGACGTCGTGCCTCCCCCGCCTGCCACCGATCCGGACCGCCGCGCACGGCTCCTCGCGTCGGGTGCCGTGGCCCTGCGCGCGCACGATGACATCCTCGGTCCACTGGGGTCGCTGTTCGCTGCGGCGGGCCACGAGTTGTACCTCGTCGGCGGGAGCGTCCGGGACGCTCTCCTGGGCCGCTTGAGCAGTGACCTCGACTTCACGACGAACGCTCTGCCCGAGCATGTGCAGGCGCTGCTGGCGGGCTGGGCCGACCATCAGTGGGACACCGGCATCGACTTCGGCACCGTCAGTGCGGTCAAGCACGGTCGGCAGATCGAGATCACGACGTTCCGGAGCGACAAGTACGACCGGGTGTCCCGGAATCCGATCGTGCAGTACGGCTCGACGCTCGAGGACGACCTGGCCCGGCGCGATTTCACACTCAACGCCATGGCGGTGCGGATCGGGCCGGACGGGGCCGGCGAGTTCGTCGATCCCCTGGGTGGCCTGGACGCGCTGCTCGAGGGAGTCCTGGACACGCCGACCACCCCGGAGGCGTCCTTCGACGACGATCCGCTCCGGATGCTGCGCGCTGCGCGGTTCGTCGCCCAGCTCGGCTTCACGATGCTGCCGCGGGTCCGCGCGGCGATCGAGAACATGGCGGAGCAGATCGACCGGATCACGGTCGAACGCGTCACCGCCGAGCTGGACAAGCTGATTCTCGGCGAGTTCGCCGTCGACGGCATCGACGCCCTGTGCGAGACGGGGATCGCGGCACGCATCCTCCCGGAGGTGCCGGCGATGACGCTCGAGATCGACGAGCATCACCAGCACAAGGACGTCTATCAGCATTCCCTCACGGTTCTGCAGCAGGCGATCGACCTCGAGGACGGCGATCCGGACCTGGTGCTCCGATGGGCGGCGCTGCTCCACGACATCGGCAAGCCCGACACCAAACGCAACGAGCCCGGCGGCGGGGTGAGCTTCCACCACCACGAGGTGGTGGGCGCCAAGATGGTGCGTCGCCGCCTGCGCGCACTGAAGTTCCCGAAAAAGCTGACCGACGACATCGCGCAGCTCGTCTTCCTGCATCTGCGCTTCCACGGCTACGGCAAGGGTCAGTGGACCGACTCGGCCGTGCGTCGCTACGTCACCGACGCCGGCGATCTGCTGCCCCGGCTGCACAAGCTGGTCCGCGCCGACTGCACCACCCGCAACAAGCGCCGTGCGGCGTCCCTGCAGGCGACGTACGACGATCTCGAGCGGCGTATCGCGGCACTCGCCGAGCAGGAGGACCTGGCCAGGGTGCGTCCGGATCTGGACGGCAACGCCATCATGGAACTGCTCGGCATTCCGGCCGGCCCGCAGGTGGGAGAGGCGTGGAAGTTCCTGAAGGAGCTTCGTCTCGACCGCGGGCCGCTCAGTCGTGAGGATGCGGAGAAGGAGCTCCTGGCGTGGTGGGCCGCGAGGTCCTGACGCCGATCCGGAGCGCGATCGCCGCTGCAGCCGCGTAGGCGACGACGCCGGCGACCACGCAGACGATGGCTGCGGACGTGTCGACCGCGATCGACCCCGTACCGATCACGAGGGCCGCGCCCGCCACGGCGCCGACGAACGCCACGTTGAACACGGTGTCCTGCACTCCGAAGACGCGTCCGCGAGTGTCGTCGTCGATGTCCGTCTGCATGGCCGCGTCGGCGGTCAGCTTGACCGTCTGACCTGCGAACCCCAGGAGGAAGGCCGCGAGGATCAGCAGGTCCGGCACCAGTGCGACGACGAGGGTGGCCTGGGTGAGCGTGGCCAGGACCAGCGCACCGACCACTGTGCGCGTGCGGCCGAGGCGCGGCAGGAGAACGGGCGTGCCGAGTGCGGCGAGGAACATGCCCGCCGCGGCGGCGCCCACCGTCAACCCGAAGCCCGCCACACCGCCGGGCAGGACGGACGAGCGCGCGCCCTCGCGCAGCACCAGCACCATCACGAGGGTGTCGATGCCGAAGGCAACCCGGTGGGCACCCACTCCCACCAGCGCGGCGGCGACGGACGGGGTACGGCGCACCGCGACGAAGCCGGACACCCAGTCGGCGAGAACGCGGCGGGTCGGGGCGGACACCGAGGCGGCGCCGGGACCCAGCCGTCCGGAAGCGAAGCCGCGCGCGAGGAGAGTCGCCGCGACGGCACCCACGGCGGACACGGCCGTCGCGAGGGCCGTGGCCCGATCCGACGGCCCGACGAGTCCGAGCACCAGGACCGCCACCGACGCGCCGACGGCGGAGACGACTGCGCCGACGGTGACCAGGGCGGCGTTGGTCGCGACGAGCGATCGCACCGGAACGACGTGCGGTAGCGACGCGGACAGGCCTGCGAGGACGAACCGGCTCACTCCGACGACGGCGAGGGCCGTGATCAGGACGGCCGTCGTCGAGGCGCCCGCGACGAGTTGCCCGGTGGCGCAGAGGATGAGGAGCGACTTCACGATGCCTGCGCGGGCGAGCACGGTCGCTCGATCGACGCGGTCGAGGATCCGCGCGGCGAACGGGCCGATCAGCGAGTACGGCAACAAGAGCACCGCGAAGCCGGCGGCGATCGCAGCGGGATCGCCGCCGCGCTGTGGGTCGAAGAGAATGGCGCCTCCGAGGGCGGCCTGGAACATGCCGTCGCCGAACTGAGAGGCGACACGCAACGCGACCAGACGAGGTGCTCCGGGCTCGTGTCGGACGGATCGCAGCGCGTCGACGGCGCCGGTCCGCTCCGTTCGGGTCACGCGGGTGACACTAACCGCCGCCTCGGCGCGTCATCTCTCGCACTGTCGAGGCTGCCGGTGCCATGATGAGGAGGTGGCACACGCAGAAGAACCGGAGGACCGGACCGCGTCGGCCGATCAGGTGGTGCGGCCGGGATCGCTGCTGGTCTCGTCCACGGAACTCGTCGAACCGACGTTCCGTCGCACCGTGGTCTACATCATCGAGCACAACGACGCCGGCAGCCTGGGCGTCGTCATCAATCGGCCGAGCGAGACCGCTGTGCACAATGTGCTCCCGCAGTGGTCGGATCTCGCTGCGTCCCCGAAAGCGCTCTACGTGGGCGGACCCGTCAAACGCGACTCCGCACTGTGTCTGGCCACGCTGCGGTCCGGCGTGGACGTCGACGACGTGCGGGGCATCCGTCGAGTGGACGGCCGTGTCGTGATGGTCGACCTGGACTCCGACCCGGCTGCGATCGCCCCGCTGGTGGAGGGCATGCGCATCTTCGCCGGCTACTCGGGATGGACGCTCGGGCAGCTCGAGGGAGAACTCGAGCGGGACGACTGGATGGTGGTGTCCGCGCTGCCGTCCGACGTCGTGGGCCCGCCGCGCGTCGATCTGTGGGCGCAGGTGTTGCGCCGTCAGCCGCTGCCGCTGGCGATGCTGGCGACCCACCCGATCGACGTCGACCGGAACTGAGACCGAAGTTCTCGTCAGTGGGCGAAGTGCCGAGCGTGCGAGTGCCCGTCGCCGTCGGTGGAGAGCGACGCCAGGACGGCGTCGATCGCTTCGCACAGCATCCTACCCAGGTCTGCCGAGAAGCCCTCTCGCACAACGATTCTCAGGACCGAGACCGACTCGGCACGGGCCGGCATGGTGTACGCGGGAACCTGCCACCCGCGGGCGCGGAGTTCGTGAGAGACGTCGAAGACGGTGAAGCCGCAGTTCTCCCGCAGCGCGAATGCCACCACCGGGATGTCGGACCCGTCGGAGATGACGTCGACGTCGCCGTGCTCGCGCAGGTGGTCGGCGACGCGGGTCGCGGTCGAGCGCAGCGAGGTCATGACATCCGTGTAGCCGGCGCGGCCGAGGCGGAGGAAGTTGTAGTACTGACCGATCACCTGATTGCCCGGGCGTGAGAAGTTCAGGGTGAACGTCGGCATGTCACCGCCGAGGTAGTTGACGCGGAACACGAGGTCCTCGGGGAGGTCCTCCTTCTCGCGCCACACGACGAATCCCAGGCCGGGGTAGGTCAGTCCGTACTTGTGACCACTGGCGTTGACGGACTTCACGCGCGGCAACCGGAAGTCCCACACCAGATCCGGGTTCAGGAACGGGACCACGAAACCGCCGCTGGCACCGTCCACGTGGATGGGGACGTCCGGCCCGCCGGCCGCGGCGATCTCGTCGAGCACGGCCGAGATCTCCTCGACCGGTTCGAGTTCGCCGGTGAACGTGGTCCCGAGAATCGCGAGCACGCCGATGGTGTTCTCGTCGACGGCGTCGCGCACCTGGTCGGCCGTGACGACGTAGCGGCCCGGCTCCATGTCGAGGTACTTCGGCTCGACGTCGAAGTAGCGACAGAACTTCTCCCAGACCACCTGGACGTTCGTCCCCAACACGAGGTTGGGCCGACCGGTGTCCGCACCGGCCGCGGTCCGACGTGCGCGCCACCGCCATTTCAGTGCCAGACCGGCGAGCATGACGGCCTCGGACGAACCGATCGTCGAGACGCCCGTCGCGCTGGACGGATCGGTCGGGTCGAGCCCGGGCGCGTTCCAGAGATCCGCCACCATGTTGACGCACCGCTCCTCGATCGCCGCGGTGGCCGGGTACTCGTCCTTGTCGATCATGTTCTTGTCGAACGTCTCGGCCATCAGCTTCTCGGCCTCGGGCTCCATCCACGTGGTGACGAACGTGGCGAGGTTGAGGCGGGAACTGCCGTCGAGCATCAGCTCGTCGTGGATGAAGCGGTAGGTGACGTCGGGATCCATGCGGTCGTCCGGCAGTCGCAGCGCCGGAACGGGATCGTTGGCCAAGCGCCCGGTGTAGGCAGGAGAGATCGTTCCGTCGCGCGGGATTCTCGTCACGACGCCACGCTACTGCGGTGACCGGGGCGGTGCCTGTGAACTTCCGGTGTCATTCCAGAAGTGATGCGGCCACTCGCAGATCGGCGACGAGTGCGTCGAACGCGGCATCGCGTTCGTCGTCCGGCGCTCGGAGGACGGCCGACGGGTGCGCGGTGGCAACAGCTCTCGCCTCGCCCACCTCGAGGACGCGCCCCCGGTCGACACCGATCCGGAACGAGGTCCCCAGCATCGCCTGCGCCGCCGTCGCGCCGAGGAGGACCACGACGGACGGGTCGACGGCGCGGATCTCCGCCTCGAGCCACGGGTGACACGCGACGACCTCCGAGCGCAGCGGCTTCTTGTGGATGCGCCGCGGGCCGCGGTCGGCACGCGTGAATTTGAAGTGCTTGACCGCGTTGGTGACGTAGGTCAGCTCCCGGTCGATGTCCGCCTGCGCCAGAGCACGATTCAGGAGCGCACCCGCCGGGCCGACGAAGGGCTGTGCCCGTCGATTCTCCTGATCCCCCGGTTGCTCGCCGATGAGCATCATGCGAGCGGACGGGGTACCGGCTCCGAACACCGTGTTCTCCGCGGGCTCCCACAGGTCGCATCCCCGGCAACTGCGGGCGGCGTCGGCGAGAACGCGGAGATCGTCGGACTCGGGCACGAAGGTGCCTGCGCCGGGAAACTTCGGGGCCATGTCTTCGGTGGTACCCGCCACGGACCCGGTGACACCTGTTTGGCACCCCCCACGGCCGGGGCATGCCACGGCGATGACCGACCAGTACACGTTCACCGATCCCGTCACCCAGTACCGACAGGACGGGTACCCCGAGCAGCACCAGGATCCGCCGGGCCTCGCCGCGGAACTCGAGCCCAAGGCCGACCACGGTGAGGGCAGCTACCGCGGCACCGGCCGGCTGACCGGGCGCAAGGCACTGGTCACCGGTGCGGACAGCGGCATCGGCCGCGCCGTCGCCATCGCGCTGGCCCGCGAGGGCGCCGACGTCGTTCTCAACTACCTGCCGTCGGAGGAGAAGGACGCGCAGGAGGTGGCCGACCTGGTGCGCACCGCCGGGAGGACCGCGGTACTCGCTCCCGCCGACCTCACGGACGAGTCCGCGGCTCGCGGCATCGTGCGCACCACCGTCGAGAAGTTCGGTGGCATAGACCTTCTCGTGAACGTCGCCGGCAAGCAGCAGTACGTCGAGAAGCTCGAGGATCTGAGCCCGGAGCAGTTCGACGCCACGTTCAAGACCAACGTGTACGCGCTGTTCTGGATCATCCAGGAAGCGGTTCCGCACATGCCGGCAGGATCGACCATCGTCAACACCAGTTCGATCCAGGCGTACACGCCGTCACCGGGACTCGTGGACTACGCGACGACCAAGATGGCGATCAACACGATGAGCAAGGCGCTGGCGCAGCAACTCGCTCCTCGTGGGATCCGCGTCAACGTCGTTGCTCCCGGTCCGTTCTGGACGCCCTTGCAGGCGTCCGGCGGACAGCCCACGTCGGCGCTGCCCGAGTTCGGCCAGGAGACGCCGCTCGGTCGTGCGGGTCAGCCCGCCGAGTTGGCCGGTGCCTACGTGTACCTCTCGTCGGCCGAGTCCGGGTACGTCACCGGCGACACGCTGAACGTCAACGGCGGCATGCCGACGCCGTAGTCGCCCGATCGTGGACTTCCGGCCCCGCATTCCGGGGTCGGGAGTCCACGATCACCGGAGCCCTCAGGCCTACCCTGGTGACATGACCGACTTCTCGTCCGACCAGGCCGCGTCGTTGCCCGATGCGGAGGTACTCGATCTCGTCGTTGCACTCACGAGTGCTCGCCCGGCGTTGCGGGCGGTGTACGACGCCGCGCTGGGCCTCACCCCGGAAGCGTCCGTCGACCCCGACATCGTGCCGCGCACGCCGTCGGTGACGGACATCCCGCAGGTTCCGACAGACCTGGGCTTCACCGACGCCGGTGTCCCCACGTTCGACGCGGTGCGAGAGCGAATCGACGGGCGTTCGGGGCGCGCGGTGGGGTCTACCGAGCTGGACGCCGAGAGCGCGGTCGGACGCACCGAGGCGGAGAAGTTCGCCGAGCGGGAGCGTGCCGGCAAGGCGCGCCTCGACGAGATCAGGAAGTCGATGCAGCGTCCCTGATCGCCTCGCGCTCGTAGCGGCCCGCCAGGACGGCGCACACCACGAGTTGGATCTGGTGGAAGACCAGCAGGGGCAGAACGATGACCCCGACGGGTTGCCCCACGAACAGCACCGACGCGATGGCAATGCCGCTGGCCAGGCTCTTCTTCGACCCGCAGAACACCACGACGATGCGGTCGGCGCGAGACATGCGCAATGTTCGCGCGATCCCGGCTGTCGCCGCGAGAACAACAGCGAGCAGTGCACTGCACAAGACCACCACTGCGACGATCTGCCACGGCGTCGTGGCAGCCCAGACTCCCTCGACCCGTGACGCACTGAATGCGGCGTAGACGATCAGGAGGATCGATCCGCGGTCGACGAGCAGCGTGGTGGACCGATGCCGCTCCACCCGTCCTGCGAGCCATCGCCTCGCGAACTGTCCGGCCACGAACGGGAGCAGGAGTTGGAGCATGATGTCGACTATCGATCCGGCATCGATGCTCGCACCGCCCGTCGTGCTCATCAGCAGGACCACCAGCAGCGGCGTCGCGAACACTCCGATGATGTTGGACAGCGACGCGCTGACGACGGCGCCGGCGACGTTGCCGCGGGCGATCGAGGTGAAGGCGATCGACGACTGGATCGTGGACGGCACGAGGCAGAGGTAGAGCATCCCGGTGTACAGATCGTCGGTCAGCAGTCCCGGCGCGAGCACCCGTACGCCGAGCCCGAGGAGCGGGAACAGCAGGTACGTGCAGGCGAGAACCACTCCGTGCAGCCGCCAGTGCCGGACGCCGTCCATGGCGTCGCGAGGGGACAGTCGAACTCCGTAGAGGAAGAACAGCAGCGCGATACCGACAGTGGTGACCCACGACAGCACGTCGGCTGCGGTACCCGAGACCGGGAACACGGTCGCCGCGATAGCGGCAGCGAAGATCGCGAGGACGAAGCCGTCGAGCGCTCTGATGGTGCCTGTCAGGGAGAACGCCACGTCAGGACGGCTGGCACGCGTCCTTGAGGCTGCACGAGATGCAGCTGTGGCCGCATCCACCGGTCTCCTCGACCGGCACTGCGGCCGCGGCGCGGGTGCCCATGGCACCGCCGTACGCAGCGGTGACGAGCGCGGCGACGGTGGTCAGCACGGCGGCGACCACGCCGAAGATGCCGCCCGGCGCGAGGGTCGCCACTGCGCCGACCAGCAGGAAGACCGCGGCGGCGGCCGTCGTCGGGCCGGCGACTCGGTTGGCGACGGTGAACGTCTCGTCCGAGCGCATGCTCGCTTCCGTTCGGACTCCGGCGACCGAGTTGCGCTTCAAGCGGCCGGTCAGACCGAGGAACGCCACCGCGCCCAGCGCCACGGCGCCGACGAGGAGTACGAGCAGAAGGATCACGGACACGACAATCACGAGCACCACTTTACGGCGTCGTGGCCGGGCGTCCGCGTGCGGATCGTCACGCTTTACGCTGGTCGGGTGAGTGAACACGGCGACATCTCCCCCGACACGACCCCCGGCCACCGCTACACGGCGGATCTGGCGGGTTCCCTCGAGTCGCGCTGGCAGGAGCGGTGGGCCGCCGAGGGGACGTTCGACGCACCCAATCCGGTGGGCGAGCTCAGCACCGGCGATCCGGTTCCGACCGACAAGTTGTTCGTGCAGGACATGTTCCCGTACCCGTCCGGCAGCGGTCTGCACGTCGGCCACCCGCTCGGTTACATCGCGACGGACGTGTTCGCCCGCTACCACCGCATGCAGGGCCGCAACGTGCTGCACACGCTGGGTTACGACGCCTTCGGCCTGCCCGCCGAGCAGTACGCGGTGCAGACGGGAACGCACCCGCGCACCACCACCGAGGCGAACATCGCCAACATGCGCCGGCAGCTGGGGCGGCTGGGACTCGGTCACGACACCCGTCGCTCGCTCGCCACGACGGACGTCGACTTCTATCACTGGACGCAGTGGATCTTCCTGCAGATCTTCGATTCCTGGTACGACACCGAGGCCGGTAAGGCACGACGGATCGTCGAGCTCGAGGAGGAGTTCACCTCCGGTGCTCGGACTCTGGACGACGGGCGTGCGTGGGCCGATCTCTCGGTCTCCGAGCGTCGCGACGTCATCGACGGTCATCGTCTGGTCTACCAGTCCAACTCGCTGGTCAACTGGTGCCCCGGTCTGGGCACCGTGCTGGCCAACGAGGAGGTCACCGCCGACGGTCGCAGCGACCGCGGCAACTTCCCGGTGTTCCGGAAGAACCTGCGCCAGTGGATGATGCGGATCACCGCGTACTCCGACCGGTTGATCGACGACCTGGATCTGCTGGATTGGCCGGACAAGGTCAAGACGATGCAGCGCAACTGGATCGGGCGCTCCCGCGGCGCCGAGGTGACGTTCGTCGCCGGTCTGCCGCACGGGTCCGGCACCGCCGACATCGACGTGTTCACCACCCGCCCCGACACGCTCTTCGGCGCCACCTACGTGGTGCTGGCACCCGAACACCCGCTGGTGGACGACATCACGGCGGCGGCATGGCCGACGGACACCGACGAGCGCTGGACGCACGGTGAGGGAACTCCCGTGCTCGCGGTCGGTGCCTACCGTCGTGCGATCGCAGCCAAGTCGGACCTCGAGCGCCAGGAGAACAAGGAGAAGACCGGTGTGTTCACCGGCGCCTTCGCCGTCAACCCCGTCAACGGCGCGTCGGTGCCGGTCTTCATCGCCGACTACGTCCTGACCGGCTACGGCACCGGTGCCATCATGGCCGTCCCGGGTCACGACCAGCGTGACTGGGAGTTCGCCACGAAGTTCGGACTGCCTGTGGTGCAGGTCATCTCGGGTGGCGCTGTCGACGAGTCCGCGTGGACCGGCGACGGCGAGCTGGTCAACTCCGATTTCCTGGACGGCCTCACCGTCGACGCGGCCAAGGCGCGTGTCATCGAGCACCTCGAGTCCGAGGGCCGCGGCAGGGGCACCATCCAGTACAAGCTGCGCGACTGGCTGTTCGCCCGTCAGCGGTACTGGGGCGAGCCCTTCCCGGTGGTGTACGACGCGGAGGGCAAGGCGCACCCGTTGCCGGATTCTGCTCTGCCGGTGGAACTTCCGGAGGTGGAGGACTACGCACCCGTGTCGTTCGACCCGGACGACGCGAACAGTGAGCCGTCTCCCCCGTTGGCGAAGGCGACCGACTGGGTGAACGTCGAGCTCGACCTGGGCGACGGGCTGCAGACGTACACGCGCGACACCAATGTCATGCCGCAGTGGGCCGGTAGCTCGTGGTACCAGCTGCGCTACATCGATCCGACCAACTCCGAGCAGATGTGCGCTCCGGAGAACGAGGCGTACTGGATGGGACCGCGCCCCGACGTTCACGGCGAGAACGACCCCGGCGGCCTCGACCTCTACGTCGGCGGCGTGGAACACGCTGTGCTGCACCTGCTGTACGCGCGGTTCTGGCACAAGGTGCTGTTCGACCTGGGGCACGTCAGCTCGAAGGAGCCGTACCGCCGCCTGTACAACCAGGGGTACATCCAGGCGTACGCGTTCACCGACGCGCGCGGCGTCTACGTCGCGGCCGACGAGGTGGAGGAGCGCGACGGCGGGTACTTCCACGACGGGCAGCCCGTCACTCGTGAGTACGGGAAGATGGGCAAGTCCCTGAAGAACTCCGTCTCCCCCGACGAGATCTTCACCGAGTACGGCGCGGACACCCTGCGCATGTACGAGATGTCGATGGGTCCGCTGGACACGTCCCGGCCGTGGGCGACCAAGGACGTCGTCGGCGCGCACCGTTTCCTGCAGCGCGTCTGGCGTCTGGTGGTCGACGAGGAGACCGGCGCCGTCCGGACCACCGACGCGACGCCGAGCGACGCCACGCTGAAGGCTCTCAACCGGACCGTCGAGGGTGTCGACGCGGATTACGCTGCGCTGCGCGACAACACGGCCGGCGCGAAGCTCATCGAGTACACCAACCACCTCACGAAGGAGTACCCGCAGGGCGCACCTCGGGACGCCGTCGAGCCGTTGGTGCTGATGCTGGCTCCTCTCGCACCACACATCGCCGAGGAACTGTGGAACACGTTGGGACACAGCGAGTCACTGGCTCACGGTCCCTTCCCCACGGTCGACGAGAAGTGGCTCGTGGACGACACGGTGGACTACCCGATCCAGGTCAACGGCAAGGTGCGCAGTCGTATCACGGTGGCGGCCGACGCGTCCCGCGAGGACGTGCAGGCGGTGGCCCTGGCCGACGAGAAGATCGTCGCGCTTCTCGACGGCAAGGATCCGAAGAAGGTCATCGTCGTGCCGGGCAGAATGGTGAACATCGTTCTGTAGCTCGGGAAGTCTCCACCTCCCCCCCGGCGTACTCGCGGGGAGGAGGCGGGACCGACCTCACCACACCAGGTCGTCGGCTCCCTCGATCTCGCGCCAGTCGACGGGCCGGACGCCGGGAACCAGGGCGAGGCGATCGGCCGCCGTCAGCTCGGCCATCGACAGGCTGGTCGCAGCGGCGATGTCGGTGATCGGCACCTGATACGTGCGGTACGCCCCGAGCGGAGGGATGTCGCTCGCCAGGACGCCGCGTTCGAGAATGGGTGCCAGCGACTCCGACTGGTCGAGCACGTAGCCGGTCGCGGCGAGCACGTCGTTCTGCCACCAGGCCGCGATCTTGAAGAAGCGCCGCGGGATCGCGACACCGCGGTAGACGGGATCGTCCTCGGCGAACACGCAGCCGCTGAAGACGGAGATCGTCTGCCCGTACGTCCGCGCGTGCTCGAGCACGTAGTCCTCGAGGCCCAACCACAGTTCCTTGGACTGGTTGAGTGTCGCCGTCTGCGGTCCGCACACGGTGTAGTGGAAGGTGTCCTCGTTGGCCTGCTCCGCGACGTCGAGCGTGCCCCACACGGGATCGCGTCGTCGTACGAGGTGCCCACGGTCGATGTCGTTGTTCGCGTACAGCTCCGGGCCCGCCTGCGCGGTCGCCGGCAGTCGCGGATCGAGGCGCCAGTCGTCTCCGCGGTCCACCTCCTGCAACGCGCCGCCGTCGATGTTCACCGCGGTCACGGCGGCGAGGCGCCGTTCGGGGTCCATCGACACGGAGAAGTGCGTGTAGGTCAGGACGGTCAGGTCCGGCCGGGCGGGGAGCGGCAGCGGGGTGGTGGACAGGAAGGTCTCGTCGTATCCCATGCCGTCATTCAGCCACGGTGGGGTGACACGGGGGTGAACACCCACGAACCCCCCGCGAGTACGTCCTGACTGTCGTGATCAGCAGCTGGATCACGACACTGTCGACGTACTCGCGAGGGGTGAGGGGTGAAGCGGGGTGCTCTAGAAGTCCACCTTCGCCCGCGACCGCACCTTCGTCACGATGGAGAAGACCACCGCGATGACCATCAGCGTGTACAGCACGACGGTGATGCCACTGCCGACGAGGACGGAGACGTCCCCTTCACTGACGGCCAGGGCTCGTCGCAGCGAATCCTCGGCGAGCGGTCCCAGGATGACGGCGATGAGCACCGGCGCCAACGGGATTCCGAAACGGCGCAGCATGAATCCGATGATGCCGAGTCCGAGCATGGCGATGAGGTCCACGATCGAGGCGCTCACCGCGTAGACGCCGAGCGAGGCGAACACGGTGATGCCGGCGTACAGGTAGTTCTTGGGGATCTTGAGCAGCTGCGCCCACAGGGGGGCGAACGGCAGATTCAGGATCAACAGGACCACCATGCCGACGAAGAGGCTGGCGAGCAGTGCCCAGACGACCTCACCGTTGCGCTCGAACAGCAACGGTCCCGGTTGGATCCCGTACTGCTGGAACGCTGCGAGCAGGATCGCTGCCGTCGCCGACGTGGGGAGCCCGAGAGCGAGAAGTGCACCCATCGCGGTACCGGCGGTGGAGTTGCCGGCGGCTTCCGGTCCGGCGACACCGCGGATCGCGCCCTTGCCGAACATCGGGTTCTTGCTGCGTCGGTCCAACCGGCGCTCGGTGCCGTAGGCCAGGAAGCTCGGCACCTCGGCGCCGCCGGCGGGGATGACGCCGAAGGGAACACCGAATGCGGTGCCGCGCAACCATGCAGGCATCGCTTCGCGGAACTCTGCCTTGCTCAGGAAGGGTCGACCCCTCGACGGGATCAGCGTGTTGTCGTCGGGCTTGCCGATCTTCGAGGCGATGAAGATGACCTCGCCGAGGGCGAGCATCGCGACGGTGATGACCACCACGGAGATGCCGTCGAACAGTGCCGGCACCTCGAACGTGAACCGTGATGCGCCGGAGGGTCCGTCGATACCGATGACGGCGAGTGTCAGGCCGATCAGCAGTGCGCTCAGACCCTTGAGGACGGAGTCGGACACCACTGCGGACGTCGCGATGAAGGCGAACACCGCCAGGGCGAAGTACTCCGCGGGTCCGAAGTTCGTGGCCAGGTCGGCGAGCGTCGGGGCGAAGAACACCACGAGGGTGGTGGCGATGATGCCGCCGATGAAGGCGCCGATGGCGGAGGTGGCCAACGCTTGTGGGGCGCGGCCGTTCTTCGCCATGCGGTGCCCCTCGAACGTTCCCGCGATCGCCGTGCTGTTTCCGGGGGTGTTCATGAGGATGCCGGAGATCGAGTCACCGAACAGGCCGCCGAAGTAGACGCCGGCGAACATGATGAGCGCCGAGGTCGGCTCGAGGGTGAACGTCACGGGCAGGAGCAGGGCGACAGCCATGGCCGATCCGAGTCCGGGGAGGACACCCACCGCGGTGCCGAGCAGGGCGCCGACGACGACCCACACGATGTTCATGGGCGTCAGCGCGGTGCCGAAGCCGTCGATGAGATTGGAGAGTGCGTCCATCAGAACACCGCCGCGAGGATGCCGCCGGGCAGCGTGAGCCCGAGTCCACCGGAGAAGACCAGCTGGACGACGGACGACATGACCAGCGCCACACCGGCGTCGAAGACGAACCGGGTGCCGCCGAGTCCGATCGAGACGCCCCAGAACAGCAGCGCACCGGCGAGAACCCATCCCAGCGGATTCAGCAGGGCGATGAACAGGGCGATCGAGCCGACGGTGATGCCGACGGAACGCCAGTTGGACACGGTTCCGGTGTTGGGCTCGCCGGCCTCGTCGACGCCGAGGTCGACCTCGTCCGGAGTGCGCAGCAGTTGAACCGCGACGAGCACGGCGATCACGAAGCACAGTCCCGCGATGATGGCCGGGAAGACCTGCGGGCCGGGCGATGTCGCGGTGTCGGGTACGTCCATGGTGACGGTGCCGTAGATCAGGAACAGGCCGAGGGCGACGAGAAGCCCCGACACCACCAGTCCGCTCCGGCCGTGGAGGAAACCACGATCGGTATCGGGCGGCGTTTCCACCCGCGTGGTCGAAACACTCTCACTCATACCAGGCCCAACTCTCGGAGGATGTCGGTGATGCGGGTCTGTTCGACCTCGAGGAAGTCACCGAAGTCGTCCCCGGTGACGAAGGACGGCTTCCATCGGTTGCGCTCGATGGCGGTGTCCCACTGTTCGGTCTCCTGCATCTCGGTGACGATCTCGATCAACGTCTGCCTGTCGGTGTCCGAGATGCCGGGAGGTGCGACGAATCCGCGCCAGTTGACCAGGTCGACGTCGTACCCGAGTTCCTTGAACGTCGGGGTGTCGATCCCCTCGACGGGCTCGGGTGCCGCCACCGCGAGGGCGCGGACGTTCCCGGATTCGATCTGGTCGCGGAAGTCGTTGTATCCGCTGACGGCGATGCCGACGGTGTTGGACAACAGCGAGGTCAACACCTCACCACCGCCGGAGAACGCGATGTAGTTGATCGCTGCCGGATCGATGTCGACCTGCTGTGCCAGCTGGCCGGAGACGATGTGGTCGATACCGCCGAGCGAGCCGCCGCCGATGGGGAGACCGCCGGGGTTGGCCCGCCATGCGGCGATGAAGTCCTCGAGGTTCTGGTACGGCGAGTCTCGCGGTACGACGAAGACCTCGAAGTCCTCGGCCATCTTGGCGATGGGCACGGTGTCCTGCAGGGTGATGTCGGAATCGTTGATCGCGATACCGCCGAGCATGACCGTGCCGGTCACCATGACCGTGGTCGACTGGCCCGTGAGATTCTCGAGCTGACTGAGCCCGATGGTCCCGCCGGCTCCGGGGACGTTCACCACCTGGGCGTTGTTCACGATGCCGTCGGAACGGAGTGCTTGCTGCGACTCACGCGCCACCAGGTCCCATCCACCTCCCGCGGCGGCGGGAGCGATCAGGGTCAACTTGGCGCGGGCGTCGGATCCGCTGGCGCTGCCGGCCGCGTCGATGCCGGCGACGGCGACGACGGCGACGACAGCGAGCGTGCCGAGCGCGCGCTTCACTGTGATCTGCATGGGCACGACAACTCAGGAGTGGTTTCGGTCACATCAGGAGGCTAGGTTCTGGATGTCCGAATAGTCCAGGGAATCCGAGTTGTGGCCATAGTGTGCACGGACGAATACCGCGAAACGTACGTCGCCGCGACGGAATCTCGGTGAACCTGGAGTCTCCCCGATGTGAAAGGCACCGTCATGACCGTTGCAGTAGCGATGAATTCGACACCCGAAGGCCGTGAGGCGCTCGTGCAGGGACAGGCGGAGGCGACGCTGAGGGGAACCGATCTCGTCGTCCTGTCGGTGATCGACGCCGATTCGGTCACCACCGCCCACCGGGACGCAGCCGAGGCGCAGGCACGTCAGGTGCTGGGAGAGAACTCCTTCACGGTGCGCGTCGAACCCGACGGCGGCGATCCGGCGGGGGCTCTCGTCGATCTGGTCTCGGATGTCGGTGCCACACTGGTGATCATCGGATCACGTCGCCGAAGCGCGGTCGGAAAGTTCCTGACCGGCAGCACGGTTCAGCGCGTGTTGCTCGACAGTCCGGTCCCCGTGCTCGTGGTCAAGGCGAACGAGCACTGAGTCACGCTCGCCCCTGATCCCCGATCACCGTGTGCGCAGGACGATCTCGGTGGGATGCGCATCGGCAGGGGTGTCCACGGCCTGGCGGACGGCGCGGGCGACGGTCTCGACGGTGAGGTACTTCGAGGCGTCGTACTCGTCGCCCTCGCCCGCGACGATCGCGCGCTGCATGTCGGTGTCGATGCGCCCCGGGTGGACGGACGTCACGCGCAGGGTCGGCTCCTCGAGGCGCAGTGCGTCGCCGAAGGCCCGCAGCGCGAACTTGCTCGCGGCGTAGGCACTCCACCCCGGGTTGGCCCTGATGCCGGCGCCCGAGTTGATCAACACGACGTGGCCGCCGGCTGCTCGGAGCGCGGGCAGCAGGAGGCGGGTGAGCTCGGCCACCGCGAAGACGTTGGCCTCGAACGTGTGTCGCCAGTCCGCGAGCGTCAGCGTCTCCACCGTGCCGAGATCGGCGACGCCCGCGTTGTGCACCAGGACGTCGAGGCTCGTGATGTCCGCGGTGGCCGCGGCGAGAGCGTCCGCGTCGGTGAGGTCGACGGGCCACGGCCGCGCGCTGATCAGTTCGTCGGAGATGCCCGCGACGGAGTCGGCCGTCGATCCCCCGACCCAGACGTCGTGATCGGCGGACAACAGGCGAGCGATTCCCGCTCCCAGTCCGCGGGCGGCTCCGGTGACGAGTGCTGTGCGTGGCATACAGCGAGGCTATCCGGCGCCCTTCTGGATGTGCGTCCGCATGTCGGAGTACGCCCTCGCGAAGGTCGCGACGTCGTCGTCGGTGAGGACGTCGAACATCGACGCCCGGACGGCGCCGACATGGCCGGGGCTCGACGCCGCGAGCTTGTCCATACCCGCGTCGGTGAGTTCCGCGAGCATCCCCCGACGGTCGTCCTCGCACTCGACGCGGACGACCCAGCCGGCGTCGACGAGTCGGGTGATCGCCCGGGTGACGCCACTGCGGGTGGTGGTCACCGCATCGGCCAGGTCGCGCATCCGCATCTGTCGGCCGGGTGCCTCCGAGAGCACGACGAGCAGCTCGAAGTCGGTGAAGGAGATCCCGGAATCGCGCGTGAGCTGCCGATCGAGCGTCTGCATCAGCAGACGCGTCGCGTCGAGGTACGAGCGCCAGGCGCGCTGCTCGTCCTCGGTCAGCCACTGAGTCATGACACGAGTCTACCCAAGTAGTTGACAGCGCAACCATGTGCGGTACTGTTCTCGGTAGTTGACAACGCAACGATTCGATCGAAGGCGGAGACGATGAGCATGACAGCCGACGAGCAGCAGCGCTCGGACGAGTTCGAGGCCCGGCGCGACCGACTGCGGGGCCTGCACCTGCAGCCTGCGGAGTCCCGCCCGACGTCCTCGGCGCGCGGACTGCACCACACCGCGCTGATCAGCAGCGACGTCGAGCAGACCATCCTGTTCTACCAGGGTGTGCTCGAGTTCCCACTGACCGAGTTGATCGAGAACCGCGACTACCCCGGCTCGTCGCACTTCTTCTTCGACATCGGGAACAGCAACCTCCTCGCCTTCTTCGACTTCCCCGGCCTCGACGTCGGCCCCTACGAGGAGGTGCTCGGAGGACTGCATCACGTGGCCATCAGCGTGGAACCCGACCGCTGGGAACACCTCCGCACCAAGCTGACGGATGCGGGCGTCGAGCTCACGGAGCACAGTGGAGTCTCGATCTACTTCCGTGATCCCGATGGTGCACGCCTCGAACTCATCGCCGACCCGCTCGGCGAGATGTACGGCCACCACGTTCTCTGAGTCCGAATCACCCCCGAACCACGTCCCTCTCCCGAAAGGTCATTCATGACGAAGCTCGCGATCCTCTACTACTCCTCCACCGGCCACGGCACCACGATGGCGGCCGAGCTCGAGAAGGCCGCTCAGGCGTCCGGCGCCGAGGTGCGCGTCCGGCACATCGCCGAGACCCGTGACCCGGCGACCTTCGCCGAGAACCCCGCCTGGACTGCCAACTACGAGGCCACCAAGGATCTGCCGGCCGCCACCGGTGACGACATCGTGTGGGCCGACGGCGTCATCTTCGGCTCGCCGACCCGTTTCGGCAGCGTCGCGTCCCCGTTCCAGACCTTCTTCGACACGCTCGGTGGCCTGTGGGCCCAGGGCAAGCTCGCCGACAAGGCCTACGCCGCGTTCACCTCGAGCCAGACGGCCCACGGCGGCCAGGAGACGACCATCGTCAACCTGTACACCTCGCTCATGCACTTCGGCGGCATCCTCGTTCCCCCTGGCTACACCGACGGACTGAAGTTCGCCGACGGCAACCCCTACGGCGTCGGCCACGTCACCGGACCCGACAACCAGAACGAACTGGACGACGCGACCCGCGCCGCCCTCGGACATCTCGCCACCCGCGTCGTCACCATCGCGGGCAAGCTCGCTCGGTAGTCTCACTTCCCATCCCGAGAAGGGACCCCCATGACGACCTCCACCGCACCCGGACTCGACGTCCGTCGCGCCGACGACCGGCCGGCCACGAACATCGGCTGGCTCGACTCGCACCATTCGTTCTCGTTCGGACATCACTACGATCCCGACAACACCCACCACGGGGTGCTGATGGTGAACAACGACGACATCGTGGACGCGGGTACCGGTTTCGACACGCACCCGCACCGGGACATGGAGATCGTCACGTGGGTCCTGCAGGGATCCCTCGTGCACCAGGACTCCATCGGGCACAACGGGCTCATCTACCCGGGGCTCGCCCAGCGGATGAGCGCCGGCACGGGAATTTTGCACTCGGAGAAGAACGACTCGTGGCGTCTCGCGTCAACGGAGAACCCGTCGCAGAAGCATCGGGACCCGGTGCACTTCGTGCAGATGTGGGTCGTGCCCGACGAGGCCGGCATCACCCCCGGGTACGAGCAGCTCGAGATCGACGACGAACTGCTCTCGGGCGGGCTGGTTCCGGTCGCGTCGGGAATGGACGCCTACAAGGACCACTCGGCGATCCGCATCAAGAACAAGTACGCCGCGATGCACGTCGCACGGTTGCGTTCCGACACCCCGGCTCAGGACCTTCCGGATGCTCCGTTCCTGCACGTCTTCGTCGCCCGCGGCGAGGCCTCGCTCGAGGGCGTGGGCCTGCTGCGCGAGGGTGACGCGGTCCGCATCAAGGGCGGTGGCGGACAGACACTGTCGACGACGTCCGCAGCCGAGGTCATCGTCTGGGAGATGCACGCCACCATCGGTCGCTGACCGTCACGCTTCGATCAGCCCTGGAGCCTGTTCGGCTCCAGGGCCGATCGCCGTCGTGAGTAGGTGAAGTAGAGCACCGACGTGGCCGCCAGCCAGACCGCGAAGAGGATCCACGTCTGGATGTGCAGGGTGCTGATGAGGTACAGGCATGCGCAGATCGACAGGATCGGGAGCACCGGGTACAGCGGAACCTTGAAGCCGCGCTCGATGTTCGGCTCGCGGCGGCGCAGGATGATCACTCCGGCGGAGACGACGATGAAGGCCACGAGCGTGCCCATCGACACCAGGTCCGCCAGGAAGTCCAGCGGCAGGAAACCCGCGAGCAGGGACACGAAGAACGCCACGATGATCGTGTTCTTCACCGGTGCGAGGCTGCGAGGGTTCACCTGCGAGAACACCGTCGGGATCAGACCGTCGCGGCTCATCGCGAACAGGATCCGAGTCTGCCCGTAGAGGGTGACCAGCGTGACCGAGAAGATCGAGACGACGGCGCCCGCCGACAGCACGATCGACGGCCAGCTCGATCCTGTGACGTACTGCAGGATCTCGGCGAGACCGGCCTCCTGGCCCTCGAACTCGGTGTACTTCTGCGCGCCGATCGCCGACATCGTCACCAACAGGTAGATTAGCGTGACCACCACCAGCGCGCTGATGAGCGCGATGGGCAGCGTGCGCTTGGGATCGTGCACCTCCTCGCCGGCCGTCGACACCGCGTCGAGTCCGATGAACGAGAAGAAGATCAGGCCGGACGCCGCACCGACACCGGCGACTCCGAACGGGGCGAACGGTTCCAGATTCTCGAGACTGAATCCGGTGAAACCGACGATGGCGAACATCGCGAGGATGCCGATCTTGATGACGACCATGACGGCGTTCGCACGAGCGGACTCACTCGTTCCGCGGATCAGCAACACGGCGCACAGCGCGACGAGAACGATGGCGGGCAGGTTGACGCCGAAACCGGCGCCGTCCCCGGGTGCATGCGACAGCACGTCCGGAATGCTTAGTCCGACAGTTCGATCCAACAGGTCGTTGAGATACTGGGACCACAGCACCGACACCGCGGCCGTCGACACGCCGTACTCGAGGATGAGGCAGGCGCCGACGAGGATCGCGACGAACTCGCCGATGGTGGTGTACGTGTAGGTGTAGGTCGACCCGGAGGCCGGGATCGACGACGCCAGCTCGGCGTAGCAGAGCGCCGTCAGGCCGGCCGTGACGGCGGCGATGACGAACGAGAAGATGACGGCGGGCCCCGCCACCGGGACGGCGGACGAGAAGATGAAGAAGATGCCGGTGCCCACGGTCGAGCCGACGCCGATGCACGTCAGCTGGAACGTGGTGATCGACCGCTTCAGCCGACCTTCGCCCGTCGCCTCCAGGGCTGCGATGTCGCTGATCGACTTGCGTCGCAGCAGTCCCGAACCGTTGCCCGGATCGCTCATGTTTCCTCCACTATCGGCGCGGTTCACCGAGCGAATCGGCTTCCACGGGGAACGACCAGAATCGGAACAGGGCTGTGCCGCAGAATCTTCGACGCGGTGGAGCCGAGGAACACCCGGGCGAGAGGTCCGAGGCGGGACGAACCGAGCACCAGCAGGTCCTCGGGCCCCAGCTCGACCGAGTCCACCACGTGCTGCCAGTCCCCGCCGGAACCCACCGCGCACGTAGGGGACAGGGCCGGGTAGGCGGACGTGACGTCCGACGCCGCGGAGTGCAGCATCTCGGTGGCCTGCTCGCGCCACTGCGACGTCACCAGATCCTCCGCGTCGTAGCCACCGAAGGGGGGATACGTCGTCGAGCGTCGTGGTGCGAACGCCACCAGGCGCAGCGCGATGTTCCAGCGCACCGCGAGAGCCGCTGCGGAATACAGCGCATCCTTGGCTTCCGGGGTCCCGGTGTAGGCGCAGGAGATGCGGGAGACGGCGTCGGTGCGGCGGCGTGCTCCGCGCGGCGCCAGTGCCAGCGGAACAGCCGACGAGTGCAGCAGCGTCTCGCTCGTGCTCCCCGGCGTGAAGCGATCGTCGGGACCGTCGGAGCTCCCCAGCACCACCAGTTCGGCATGGTGAGTGGCCGCCGCCGCGGTGAGTGCGGCCGACTCGGCGGCGTTCTCGGCGAAGAAGGCGGAGGGCGATCCCAGATCGGCCGGAGTGAGCAGGTCCGCCATCGCCGCATCGGCCCGAGCGGCCGCATCCGTGCCGCGCTCCTCGAGCCAGCGTCGGTACTCCGCGTCCACGTGCGCCATCGACGGGAACGGCCACGTCCGCGGCAGGACGGTGCACGTGCGGACCGTCATCGCGCCGCCCGCGGCCCGAGCGGTGGTCGCCATGCGCGCGGCCAGACCCAGAGCATCGTGACCGGAGTCGTCCGGCAGCCACCCGACCAGCGCGGACATCGACGCGGTCGACACACCCACCACCCCCGACCAATTGCCCCGGCGCGTTCGACGCCGATGGCTCAGTATGCGACCGACGCGCCGGGCCCGCACCCCGACTCACCGGCGCGTCCTGCAGGATCGCGCCGTCCGACGGATGATGTCTCCCATGGCCGCCCCCGGATTCACCCCGACTCAGCTCGCGGCACGGGCCGCCTATCTCCTGCGCGGCAACGATCTGGGCACCATGACCAGCGCGGCTCCGCGTCTGTACCCGCACATGTGGAGCTGGGACGCCGCCTTCGTGTCGGTCGGGCTCGCCCCGTTGAGTGTCGAGCGGGCCGTCGTCGAGCTCGACACCCTGTTGTCCGCGCAGTGGTCCAACGGCATGATCCCGCACATCGTCTTCGCCAGCGGTGTCGACGGATACTTTCCCGGGCCCGCCCGCTGGCAGGTGAACGAACTCGCCGCGCACGCACCCGTCGGCGTCCACACCTCGGGCATCACGCAGCCCCCCGTGCACGCGATCGCCGTGCAGCGCATTCTCGATCACGCCCGTCGACGTGGGCGGACCACGCGGCAGGTCGCCGGTGAGTTCCTCGATCGGCGATGGCCGGATCTGGTGCGGTGGCACCGCTGGCTGGCACACGCACGCGATCAGAACCACACGGGGCGCATCACGCTGTACCACGGGTGGGAATCGGGCATGGACAACTCGCCGCGCTGGGACGCGGCGTACGCGAAGGTGATTCCGGGGGCGGTGCCGCCGTACATCCGGGAGGACACGTCCATCGTCACCGACTCGTCGCAGCGCCCGAGCAACATCGAGTACGACCGCTATCTCTGGCTGCTCGAGGAGATGAAGCTCGCCCGGTACGACGATCTCGCGCTGAACAGTGCCATGAGCTTCGCGGTGGAGGACGTGTTCGTCAGCGCGATCTTCGCCGTCGCCTGTGACGTGCTGGCCACCATCGGCGAGGACCATTCCCGGCCTCATGCGGACGTGCGGGACCTGCGCGCCTGGGCCGACCGGTTCCGGAGCGGCGTCGTCGCCACCACCGACGCGCGTTCCGGCGCGGCTCGGGATCGCGACGTGCGGTCCGGGGAGTGGATCAAGACCGACACGATGGCGATGTTCGCGCCGCTGCTGTGCGGTGGGTTGCCTCGTGACACCGAGCGGGCGCTGCTGCGACTCTTCGAGGGTCCGCGCTTCTGCGGGCACCCGGACTTCAAGTACGCCGTTCCCCCGTCGACGTCGCCGATCTCGCGGGACTTCCGACCTCGCGAGTACTGGCGCGGTCCCGTGTGGCCGGTGGTGACGTGGCTGTTCTCGTGGGCCTTCGCTCGACGCGGGTGGTCGGAGCGGTCGGCGATGTTGCGCGAGGAGGGGCTGCGGCAGGCCAGCGACGGCAGCTTCGCCGAATACTACGAGCCGTTCACCGGAGAGCCGTTGGGAAGCATGCAGCAATCGTGGACCGCGGCCAGCGTGCTCGACTGGCTGGGCTGACCGCGGTCCACGACGGCAGGGAGAAGGTCAGACCTTCCACACCGCGACGACCGACGGACGGGGCTGCGAGTCGCCACCGTCGGGCCAGTGCGAGGCGGGGGCGTCGGCACTGGCGTCGTCCTCCTCGCCCGGGTGCTGCACGCTCACGACGACACGCTGCTCCTGCACGATCGGACCGCAGGTCTCGGCGCCCTTCGGCACGGTGAGGAACTGCTTCGTCTGGCCGCGGCGGTCACCGTCGAGAACCACCGAGAACAGGCCGTCGTTGGAGTCGAGGGCGTTGCCGTCCGTCGACACCCACAGGTTGCCGTCGGCGTCGAACGCCAGGTTGTCCGGGCACGAGATCGGGCTGACCTGCGACTTGTCGAAGCCACCGAAGTAGGTGTCGGCGGCTGCGGGATCGCCACAGACGAGCAGAAGGTTCCACGTGAAACTGGTCCCGGCGTGGTCGTCGTCGAGCTCGAGGACCTGGCCGTTCTTGTTCTTGTCCCGCGGATTCGCCTCGTCGGCGGCGGCCTTGCCCTCGGTGCCTCGGTTCGAGTTGTTGGTCAGCGCCACGTACACCTTGCCGGTGACGGGGTTCGGCTCGAAGTCCTCCGGCCGGTCCATCTTGGTGGCGCCGACCTTGTCACCGGCAAGGCGCGTGAAGACGGCGACCTCCTCGGCGGACATGCCGTCGACCAGGGACTCGCCGCGGCCGTCCTCGCCGGTACGCAACAACGGGATCCACTCGCCCTTGCCGGCGAACTGTCCCGTCGTCGGGAGCTTTCCGGAGCCGTCGATCTGGTCGGGCGCGTCACCGGAGAGCGTCGCGACGTAGAGGGTTCCGGCGTCGAGAAGCGTCACGTTGGACCGCAGTGCCGCAGCGCCGGTGCCCTGCATCATCTTCCGGCTGGAGACGAACTTGTACATGTAGTCGAAACGCTCGTCGTCACCGCTGTAGGCGACCACGGTGCCGTCGTCGGTCACGTGGATGGTCGCGGCCTCGTGCTTGAACCGGCCGAGTGCCGTGTGCTTGATCGGCGCTGCGGTGGGATCCCACGGGTTCACCTCGACGACCCAGCCGAAGCGATTCACCTCGTTCGGCTCCTGCGCCAGATCGAAGCGCTTGTCGAATCGCTCCCATTTGCGCTCGGACGCAGCACCTTCCACGCCGTAGCGCGCCAGACGCTCGGCGACCACGGGGTCGGTCACACTCTCGGCGTTGGCGAAGTACTGGTTGATGTTCTCCTCGCCGGACAACACGGTGCCCCACGGGGTGACGCCACCGGAGCAGTTGTTGAACGTGCCGAACACCCTGGTGCCGGTGGGATCGGCGGAGGTCTTGAGGAAGTCACTGCCGGCCGCGGGTCCGGTGAGGACGAACTCGGTCGATCCGGTGATGCGACGGTTGTAGCGGCCCATCTGCGGGGTGAGCTTGCCCGAGCCGTTCTCACCGGCCACCTGGACCACCGAGAGACCATGGGCGGCAAGGCCGATGGCGACCTGCTCCGCGGTGGGGTTCTCCGCGTCGTACCCCTTGAAGAGGAACGGTTCCGTCGTGTACTCGTGGTTGACCACCAGCAGGTACTCGGTGGACGACCCGTCGATCGGCAGCAGACCCGCGAAGTCGTTGTTGAATCCGAACTGCTTCTCCTGGGCCGCCGAGGTCTGGTTGTCGAAGTCGAAGGCAGGCGCACCCTCGACCACCGGGTCGCCCCACCGGATGACGACGGCCTGCTCGTACCCCTCCGGGACGACGACCGCGTCCTCGGTGTTGGGCGCGACGGCGGCGAAGTCGAGTCCACGCGGCTCCGGGGTCGGGGTGGCCGACGCGGTGGTGGCCGTGCCCGAGTCCTCTGTGCCGCACGCGGCGAGGGCGCTGGTGGCGCCGACGGCCAGCACGGCCATCGCACTACCGCGCAGGATGCCGCGGCGCGTCATCGCCGTCTTGACTATGTCGCCGAAGTACGCGCTCGACGACGTGTTGGGCACCTCGTGGAAGCAGGCGTCGCCGCACTTGTACTTGCACGTCAGCGACGACCGCGAGGAGCTGCCGTCGTGCTGATGGGAGACGATCAGGGGAAGCGGAATCGTGGTCACCGGTCGACCGTAGAAGTGCCGGGCAAAAGGCAAAGGGAAGGTAAGCAACTCCCCGGGTGCAGGAAGGTGAACGGTGGGCGAACGTGTGTCGTCGGGGCACGCTCCGGGTAGACCGAGAGCGACGCGGAGACACCGCGACGAAGGAGGCACGACATGCCGATGCTCTCGGTGGGAGTCGAGAACGACGCCCCGATCGACCTGCACTACCAGGACCGAGGCGAGGGCGCGCCGGTGGTGTTGATCCACGGCTGGCCGCTCAACGAGCGGTCGTGGGAGCCCCAGATCGTCGCACTGCTCGACGCGGGCCACCGCGTCGTCACGTACGACCGGCGTGGATTCGGCAGCTCGTCGCAGCCCGAGTCCGGTTACGACTACGACACGTTCGCCGCGGACCTGTCGGTCCTGCTGGAGACGCTCGACCTGCGGGACGTGACGCTGGTGGGTTTCTCCATGGGCGGCGGCGAGGTGGTGCGCTACCTCGCGAAGTACGGCAGCGACCGCATCGCGAAGGCGGTGCTCGCCGGTGCTGTTCCCCCGTACCTCTACAAGTCCGAGGACAACCCCGACGGCGGCCTCGACGACGAGACGATCGCGGGGTTCGAGAACGGCGTCGAGGAGGACCGCAACGCCTTCCTCGACGGCTTCGCCACCAACTTCTTCAGCGCGAACGGCGAGCTGAAGGTCTCGGAGGAGGATCGTCAGTACGCGGTGGACATGGCGGCCGAAGCGTCGACACCGGCGATCCTCGGCTGCATCGAGGCGTTCGCGCGCACCGACTTCCGTGAGGACATGCCGAAGATCGACGTCCCCACCCTCGTCATCCACGGCGACGCGGACGCCATCGTTCCGTTCGAGGTGAGCGGCAAGCGCTCACACGAGACGATCGCGAACAGCACTCTGGTACTCGTCGAGGGCGGCCCGCACGGGTTCAACACCTCGCACCCGGATCGGTTCAACCAGGAACTGCTCGCGTTCTTGGGCTGACGCGCACTCGCGAGGTGGGCGCGACAGCCCACCTCGCGAGAGTCGGTCAGGCCGCGCCGAGGAGCCCGTGGGGGTCGAGCACGAACTTCGTGGCCTCACCGGAGTCGAAGTCGGCGTAGCCCTGCGGAGCCTGCTCGAGTGAGATAGCGCGTGCGTTGACGGCCTTCGCGATCTGCACGCGATCGTGCAGGATCGCCATCATCAGCCCGCGGTGGTACTGCATCGTCGGGCACTGTCCGGTGGCGAAGGACAACGACTTGGCCCACCCGGTGCCGAGGCTCAGCGACAACGCGCCGACCTTGGCGGCTTCGTCGGATGCGCCGGGATCGCCGGTGACGTACAACCCCGGAATTCCGAGCGACCCACCCGCCGTCGTGATGTCCATCAGCGAATTCAGCACGGTGGCCGGCGCTTCCGTCGCCGACCCGTCACCGTGACCGCGTGCCTCGAAACCGACGGCGTCGACGCCGCAGTCGACTTCCGGTACCCCGAGCAGCTGCTCGATCTGATCCTTCGGATCGCCCTTGCTGACGTCGACGGTCTCGCAACCGAAGCTTCGGGCCTGCGCGAGCCGGCTCTCGTTGAGGTCGCCCACGATGACGACGGCGGCGCCGAGCAGTTGCGCGCTGGCCGCCGCGGCGAGTCCGACGGGTCCGGCGCCGGCGATGTAGACCGTCGACCCGACTCCTACTCCGGCCGTCACGCAGCCGTGGAAGCCGGTGGGGAAGATGTCCGACAGCATCGTCAGGTCGAGGATCTTCTCCATGGCCTGATCGCGGTCGGGGAACTTCAGCAGGTTCCAGTCCGCGTACGGCACCATGACGTATTCGGCCTGGCCGCCGACCCAGCCGCCCATGTCGACGTAGCCGTAGGCGGCGCCGGGACGATCAGGATTGACGTTCAGGCAGATGCCGGTCTTGCGTTCCTTGCAGTTCTTGCAGCGACCGCACGCGATGTTGAACGGCACCGAGCACAGATCACCCTGCTTGATGAACTCCACGTCGCGGCCCACCTCGATGACCTCGCCCGTGATCTCGTGCCCGAGCACCAGGCCCTCGGGTGCCGTCGTGCGGCCGCGAACCATGTGCTGATCGCTGCCGCAGATGTTGGTGGACACCACCTTCAGGATCACTCCGTGCGGGCACTCGCGGCCCACACTCGCCGGGTTCACGCCGGGCCCGTCTTGCAAGGTGAAGCTGGGGAAGTCGATGTCGACGACCTCGACCTTCCCGGCTCCGGCGTAGGCGACGGCTCTGTTGTCGGCCATGTTTTCAGCTCCCGTTCGAGGTAGAGCGCCGACATTCTCGAGTGCGAATGTCGGCATCTCTCTCGACCGTACGCGGGATGCTGTGCGCCGCGTCACATTCGCGGCTCGGGGATCAGAGCACTTCGGACAGGAACCTCTGCAGTCGCTCGGTCTGCGGGTCGTCGAACAGCGCTGCGGGCGGGCCCACCTCGACGGCGCTGCCGTGGTCCATGAACAGCACGCGGTCGGACACCGAGCGGGCGAAGCCCATCTCGTGCGTGACGACGACCATCGTCATGCCGCCGGTCGCGAGGTCCGCCATGAGGGCGAGCACGCCCTTGACGAGCTCCGGGTCGAGGGCGGACGTGGCCTCGTCGAAGAACATCACCTGCGGTTCCATGGCGAGTGCTCGCGCGATGGCCACTCGCTGCTGCTGACCGCCGGAGAGGTTGCCGGGGCGCGAGCCCGCTTTCTCCTTCAGGCCCACCTTGTCGAGCTGGGCGAGCGCGGCGGCGTGTGCGTCGTCCTTGCTCAGTCCCTTCAACTTCCACGGACCGAGCGCGACGTTGTCGAGGACGGTCCGGTGCGGGAACAGGTTGAACTGCTGGAACACCATGCCGATGCGCTGGCGCAGCGCGTCTGGATCGTCCTTCAGCACCGAGCGTCCGTCGAGCAGGATGTCGCCCTGCTCGGGCTCGTGCAGTCGGTTGAGCACGCGCAGGAGCGTGGACTTGCCCGACCCGGACGGTCCGATGACCGTGGTGGTGGCTCCTGCGGCGACGTCGATGTCGACGCCGCGCAGGACCTTGTTGGTGCCGAAGGACAGGTGCAGGTCACGGCCGGCGAGTGAGACGCCGGTCAACGGCTCGGTCGAGGGTGCGGTGGTCATGTGTCAGCCTCTTTCCACGACGATGGCCTGCTCGACCGGGTCGAGTGTCTGCTCGGCCTTGCCGACGCGCAGACGCTTGTCGATGTAGTTGACCAGGTGGGTCAGCGGGACGGTCATCGCGAGATAGACGAGTCCGGCCGCCACCAGGGGTGACAGGTTTCCGGTCTGCGCGTTGAGGTCTCGGCCGACGGCGAACAGTTCGCGCTGCGTCGCCAGCAGACCCAGGAAGTAGATCAGCGACGAGTCCTTGATCAGCGAGATGAACTGGTTGACGAGTGCGGGAAGCACGCGCCGGACACCCTGCGGCACCACGACCAGGCGCATCGAGCGTCGGTAGCTGAACCCGAGAGCACGCGCTGCCTCGATCTGCCCCTTCTCGACGCTCTGGATGCCGGATCGAAAGATCTCGCCGATGTACGCGGCCGCGAGCAGCGACAGCGCCACCGCACCGAGCCAGTACGGGTTGTTGCCGGTGAGTCCACTGACCACGGGTCCGATGCCGAGACCGATGACGAGGATGATCACGACGGCGGGCAGTCCGCGGAAGATGTCGGTGTAGACGCGTGCCGGCCAGCGCAGCCAGCGGGTCCGGGACAGGCCCGCCAGTGCGAGCAGCATGCCGAGAACCGTGCCGATGATGCCCGATGCCAGCGCCAGGATCAGCGTGTTCGGCAGTCCGGTCTTCAGCAGGTCCGGCAGCGCCTGCTTGTAGAGGTTCCAGTCGAAGAACGTGTCGCCGAGCTGCTCGAACGTCGACTTCGGTGCGACGGCCTGCGCGGCGGGAGCATTCGCGTCGTTCTCGGCGGCGATGGCCGCGAAGTCGGGAAGCTCGGGCTGCGGCGCTGCCTTGCTACCGGGCTTGAATCCTTCCGGGAGTTCGCGCGGCACCCAGTCGGAGTACAGCTGGGCCCAGGTCCCGTCCTCGATGATCGCGTCGAGGCCGGAGTTCAACGCGTCGATCAGCGGCTGGTTGTCCCGCGCGACGGCCCACCCGACGAAGTTGTTGAGGCTGAACGTGTTCTGCGTGATCGCGGTGCCGTCCTCCGGCTTCACCAGGCCCTCGGCCTGCTGCGACGGTGCGACCCAGGCGTCGATCTGTCCGGTGCGGAGATTTGCGTACGCGGTGTTGTAGTCGGGGAACTTCACCGGGTCCAGGCCCAGGGTGTTGACGACGTAGTCGTCCTGCACCGTTCCCTGCACGACGCCGATACGGGTGTCCGGCCCCAGGTTCTCGAAGGCGGTGATCGGTCCGCCGGCCTTCGCGACCAGGGAGAAGTAGCCGAAATCGTAGCCGTTGGTGAAGCCGACCGTGTTGCGCCGCTCGTCGGTGGTGGTGATGGACGACGACCCGACGTCGAAGCGTCGGCCGGCGACCTGCGCGAGCAGACCCGAGAACTCGGTGCCCGAGAAGTTGATCTGCAGGCCGAGCTTCGCGGCGACGGCCTTCAGCAGCTCGTTGTCGTAGCCGGTGTAGGTGCCGGAGCCGTCGACGCAGATGCTCGGCGGCGCGTCGGAGAGCGTGCCGACGGTGAGCTGGCCGGGCGTGATCAGTCCGAGCTGCGAGGTGTCGATGCGATCGAGCGGCGTGACCGACGGCGTCGTGTACCGATCCTCGGTCGCGGCGGCGGCCGCGGCGTCGAAGTTGGTCGGCGTGGACGACGCGCTGTCCACACCGGGAGGTGAGCACAGTTCGGTCGGTGCCGCGGCAGCGGACGAGGAGCCGTCCGACGAGCCGCCGTCCGAGGTGCCGCAGGACGCGAGGAGGACGGCGAGGAGAAGTGTGGAGACGAGGACGATGAGTTTCCGTCCCACGCGGTGCGCAAGCATGAGATGAACACTAGGGCTCACGTGCCGGGATCACCGAAACGTCGAACGCGCAATGGTTGTGCTCAGTGATCTGTTGCCGGTGATCGCCGTGGGGACCGCTCCGACCAGGGGTCTAGTCTCCGTCGGGGCGCACGTCACCGACTATCCAGGACGCCTGGAGGGTGTGCGCCGGGGGACGGAAGGTGTTCGTATGTACTCCAGTCTCGAGTACCCGCTGACGGGCGCTCCGGATGCCGGCAACACGGCGTGGGTTCTGGCCAGTGCCGCGATGGTGCTGTTGATGACTCCGGGGCTCGCGTTCTTCTACGGCGGCATGGTGCGCGTGAAGAGCGTGCTGAACATGATGATGATGAGCCTGTCGGCCATCGGGGTCGTGTGGGTCCTGTGGGTCCTGTTCGGATACTCGATGGTGTTCGGCGACGACAGCGTCGGTGGGTGGATCGGGGACCCGACGCAGTTCGCCGGCCTCACCTCGTTGATCGGCGGCAGCTTCGGAGCAGGGGGCGGCGCGGTCGAGATCCCGCTGGTGGGAACCGTTCCGGCGCTCGCCTTCGTGGCCTTCCAGGCAGGCTTCGCGATGGTCACCGTGGCGCTCGTGTCCGGCGCCGTCGCCGACCGGATGCGTTTCATGCCGTGGGTGATCTTCGCCGGCCTCTGGGCGACACTCGTCTACTTCCCCGTCGCACACTGGGTGTTCGCGTTCGACGGTGTCACGGCGGAGACCGGGGGCTGGATCGCCAACCAGCTGAAGGCCATCGACTTCGCCGGGGGCACCGCGGTGGAGATCAATGCCGGCGCGGCCGGACTGGCGCTCGCCCTGGTCGTCGGCAAGCGTCGTGGGTGGCCCCGGGAGGCGATGCGGCCGCACAACCTGCCCGCCGTCATGGTGGGTGCCGGGCTGCTGTGGTTCGGCTGGTTCGGCTTCAACGCCGGATCGTCGCTCGCGGCGGACGGCGTCGCCGCGGTCGCGTTGGTCAACACGATGGGCGCGGGCGCGATGTCGATGGTGGCGTGGCTGGTGGTCGAGAAGATCCGCGACGGGAAGGCCACATCCTTCGGCGCGGCGTCGGGTGTCGTCGCCGGTCTGGTGGCCATCACGCCGTCGTGCACGGCCGTCACCCCGATCGGCGCTCTGGGCGTCGGCGCTGCCGCCGGTGTCGCCTGCGCCCTGGCGATCGGCCTCAAGTACCGCTTCCGGTACGACGACTCGCTCGACGTGGTCGGAGTGCACCTGGTCGGCGGCATCGTCGGCACGCTCATGATCGGCCTCCTCGCGAGCAGCGACATGCCGCCCGGTGTCGACGGCCTGTTCTACGGCGGCGGCGTCACGCAGCTGGGTCGACAGGTGGTCGCCGTCGTCGTCGTTCTCGCCTATGCGTTCCTGGTCACCGCGGCCATCGCCACGGTGCTGAAGCTGACCATCGGGATCAGAGCGGATCCGCAGCACGAGACGGACGGCATCGACGAACACGAGCATGCCGAGTCCGCGTACGAGTTCGCCTCCTCGCACGGCGGACACGGCAGCTCGGGGCTGTTCGGAAAGCAGTCCGGCTGACTGTCAACCCTGGTGCGACCGCGCCCAGGAGATCGCGCCGGTCAGCTCGGTGAGGTCGTAGTCGGGGCCGTTGACGCCGACGGTGAAGAGGGTGGCTCCGGCGTCGACGAAGGCCTGCGCGTCGTCCGCGCCCGGCCACGCCACCGATCGCTCGATCTGCGACACGTCGCGGCCGACGGTCTCACCGTGTCCGGCCAGGACCTCGGACTTGTGCTTCAGCGCGTCCAGGTCGGCGAAGCTGTGCCAGACGTCGGCGTAGCGGGCGACCATCTTGAGCGTCTTCTTCTCACCGCCACCGCCGATGAGAATCGGGATGTGGCGAGTGGGCGCCGGATTGCCGACGGCGAGACGCGAGGTGATGCGGGCGAGACTCTCGTCGAGCAGTGCCAGGCGTGAGCCGGCGGTGCCGAAGTCGTAGCCGAAGTTGTCGTAGTCCTTCTGGTTCCACCCGGCGCCGATGCCCAGGATCAGCCGTCCTCCACTGATGTGGTCCACGGTGCGCGCCATGTCGGCCAGCAGGTCGGGATTGCGGTAGCCGCCGCCGGTGACGAGCGCGCCGATCTCGACGTTCGAGGTCTGCTCGGCCCAGGCGCCCAGCATCGTCCAGCACTCGAAGTGGGCGCCGTCGAGGTCGCCGTACAACGGGTAGAAGTGATCCCAGTTGAAGACGATGTCCACGCCGGCGTCCTCGGACCGCAACACCGCGTCGCGGATGAGGCCGTAATCGGGGGCGTGTTGGGGCTGAAGCTGAACTCCGATGCGAACGGACATGTGTGATCCTTCGGTGAGTGCGCTGGCTGTCGCTTCCATGGTGCCCGGCCTGTCAACCGATGCGCACTCCACACGAGTGCATCGTCGCGCGGAGGACGAAACCTGCCTCGGCGCCGATGATCTCCGAGACCAGGGTGAGATAGCGATCGACGAACGCGCCGCCGTGGGCCGGTTCGGGGTGGTCGTCCGGATCGCCGGGTTCGAGATGGTGCGCGATCTCGTGCAGCACCACCATCTCGCGCAGGGCCCAGGCGCGTCCCCGTACGTGGAGTGGGACAGCGATGGTGGCGGTGTCGACCTCGTAGTGCGCGGCGCCCGCGCCCGAGCGGGCCCGGACCCGTACCGGGACCGCCGCGCGTGGCCACTCGCTGCGCACCCAGTCCAGAGCGGTGACGCCGTCGACGTAGGTCTGGACCGAGTCGAGCGAGGCGAAGCGCCGCTCGATCGGCAGGGTGACCGTGGACCCGAGGATCTCGACGGTGCGCAGGCCCCGTTCGTCCGCGCGGTCGAACATGGTGCGGACCTGATGCTCGGCGTCGTAGACGCGGGAGCGCTGGCTGTCGCGGGTCACCGTTCGAGTTGTCCTCGGGGGCCGCCGATCTCGCTCTGATTGCCCAGGCGTGCACGTCGACCGGCGTGGTCTCCGGCTCGCCGAGCCTCCGACGAGTACGAGCGACCCGAGCTGCCGCGCCAGGTACCCCGGGCGGTGGAAGCGGACCGGTAGAAGTCGCGCAGCTCGATCTCCTTGTGACGCAACACCAGTGCGGTGCCGGCCTCGGGAGCTTCCGTGGCGACCGCCTCGGCCTCGGCCTCCTTCTTGACGGCGGCCAGGCGCTCGCCGACCCGGTGCGCGAACGCGGTCTGGAACTCGATCCTGGCAGTGACGCCGGCGAGCGGCGCCCGCTCGACCGTGCGATAGCGCCGGCGTCCTCGGACGACGGTGACCTCACGGTCCACGGTGGCGTCCCGGTACGCACCCGACGAGATGTACGTGTCGCTCGCGCGCACCATCTGCACGAGCAGGCTCGCGTACAGGGCCTCGCACGTGTCGATGTCGCTCTCGAACCCGTACGCGAAGACCTGCGTCGACGACTGCGCCACGTCGCACTGCACGTCGTTCGCGCGGGCGATGGCCACGAACAGCAGGACGTAGGTGCGCAGGCCCTTCTTGCCGTGCTCCCCGATGTGGACGACGCGCTGCACCGGCGTCGCCCGCTTCTCGCGCGAGGCGGTGTGCGAGCGTGCCACGGCCAGATCGACCGAGGCGGCGGTCGCGAGACGCTGCGCGGCCTCCATGAACGCCTCGGCCTCGTGGGGATTGTCCGTGGACTCGGCCTGACGCAGAAGCCCACCGATGCGGGCCACCATCCTGTCTGAACTCACGGGCCGAGAGTACGCCCGGACCAGCCGTGAGCCGGGCCCACCGAGCGTCCCCGGGGACGGCCGTCCACAGGCGCTCGCAGGGTCTTGCGGACGGCCGCGTCGGCGAGTAGCAGTCAGCGCTCGGAGTTCTCCACCAGTGCCGCGACGGCGTCGATGCGCCGCCGGACCGCCGAGGCTCCGATAACGTCCGCACGGGTGCGGGCCGACGCCAGAGCGCGGGCCGCGAGCCGTCCGGTGCGGGCGTGCTCGATGCGGAGACCGAGATACGCGTCCTCCGCGCTCCATCCCTCGAAGCCGCGGGCGACGTGCAGGCGCCGCGCGGCGTGCAGATGGCGACCCGCTCGCTCGACGTGACCGGTGGCCAGGGACGCGTCGGCCAGGTGGTGGTGCACCACGCCGAAGACGCTCGGGGCGACCGACACGGTCTGCTCCGCGTAGGGCAGCAACCGTTCGTACACGTCGGTGCACACCAGTGTGTTGCCCACCGTGGCACCGGCACGGGCGATGAAGGTCATCGACATCAGCCAGAGCATGTCCGGGGCGATCGCCGCGAGCCGTTGCTCGTCGTACCAGTCCATCAGCTCGCGCGCCTCGTCCATGCGTCCGACGTCGGCGAGCGAGGACGCCACGACCGGGCGGAACGCCGGGATCAGGTCGAACATCGTGGCCATCTCGTCGCGCCGATCCGCGAAGTGCCGGAGATCTCCGCGCATCGTCCGGAGGGTGAGGATCGACGTGTGTTCGCGGCCGTAGGTGTGGCTGCCGAGCGCGGCGTCGGGCGTCTCGCAGATCCGTGCCAGCACGGTCTCCGCGCGCACCAGTCGTCCTGCCGACACGTCCACGCCGAACTTGGAACACACCATGGCCCAAGTCATCTCGGGGTCGTCCGCGAGATCGGCCCGGGTCACCGCCGCGAGTGTCGAGTCGGCGCCGCCGAGGTCGCCGAACGCCTGCTGGGTCCTGGCCAGGATGGTGGCGGCGGACGGATCGCGATGCCGCCGAGACGATGTCGACTCCAGCTCGACGAGGCGCGTCATCGCCTCCTGGCGCAGATCCCAGCACTGGGGCACCAGGAGGCACCACAGCATCGCGCGCAGCGCCGACTCGAGGGCACTGCGGTCTCCCACCGAATGCGCCAGCGTCACAGCCTGTTCGAGAAGGTCTCGGCGTTCCTTCCAGTCATCGGTCCAGCTCAGCTCCATGGCCAGCAGTACCAGGACCTTGGCCGTGGCGGCGCTGTTCGAGCGGCCGGAGTCCTCGAGGACGTGCAGTGCGTCGTGCAGGCTGTCGAGTCGTTCCGGCAACGGGTCGAACATCTGGAACAGGCCCGCACCACTGATCGTGTCCGCCAGCGTCGCGTCGACCTGTAGGTCGACGTCGACCAGTCTCCGCGCCATGGCGATCGCGTCGAAGAGAGTGGCCCGGTAGGACCGGTCGATGCACTTACGCTGCGCCCGGCCGAGGTCGATCAGCAGTCGGCACCGCTCGCGGGAGTCGCCGTGCGGCACCATCTTCCGAAGGGCGGTCCGGTACCCCACCACCGCGTCCTCGTACGCGGACACCGCGTAGGCGGCGTCGCCGGCACGCCGCGCGTAGAGCGCGGCCTCGGAGCGGTCGGAGTCCAGCGCCCTGCCGAAGTGGTACGCGATGCGCGCGAGTTCGTCGGCGGTGGTGTCGGCACCGAGATCGACCAGGGCCCGAGCCACGTCGGAGTGCATCTGCGCTCGCCGCGCCCCGGGTATCGCGTCGTACAGAGTCGACTGCACGAGAGCGTGTCTCATCACCAGCTCGTCGTCGGTGTCGCCGGCGACCAGGAAGTTCACGGCCAGCAGTTCGTCGAGGGTCTCGGCGAAACGGAGATCGGACGGGATCGTCGAGGCGGCCCGCAGCAGCGGGCGCGAGACCGTCACCCCGGTCACCGCGCACAGTTCGAGCAGAGTGACTGCGTCACAGCTGAGTTCGCGACTCGCGAGACGCACCGCGTCCGTGACCGTGAAGGGGAGCGAGCCGCCGGGTTCGCGCTCGTGTGCCGCGATGACGGCTGCGACCAGCAGGGCGGAGCCACCCGTCCGTGCCACGATGGCCTCGGGGTCGAGGGTCGAGTTCTGCTCGCGGAGGAGGTCGTGCACCGCGGCCAGAGACAGTCCGCCCAGGGTGATCTCGCGGAACCCCGCCGACAACCGGGTGACGTCGAGGGTCGCCTGGAGTTCCGGGGACACGAGGTTCTCGTCCCGCACGGTGGCGAGGATGCAGAGTCGGTCGTTCTGCGTCGACCGCGCGAGATGGCGGACCAGGGCGGCCGTCGTGCCGGAGGCCCACTGCAGGTCGTCGATCACGAGCAGGGTCGGGGCCTGTCGAGCGGGCCCGACGAGCCACCGCTGCACCGCGTCGGACGCCCCTGTGCGGTCGTCGTCCACGTGCGGGGGGATGAGGTCCCCGAATCGACGTGCGGCCCCGGGGATGATGCCGAGGATGTCGGCGCCGTTGGTCCGCAGCCACTGACGCGCTCCGATGACGCCGCGCGAGTCGAGGTCGCGGGTGACCGCCTCCACGAACGGTTCGTACGGGATGGTCGAGTGTTCGCTGCAGCGACCCGACACGACGTCCGTCCCGGCGGCGCGGGCACGCTGCATCACGGCGCGGGCGAGTGACGTCTTTCCTGCCCCCGGCGGACCCGAGACCAGGAGAAACCGTCCATGACCGGCAGTGGCCGCCTCGAGGTCCTCGACGATGCGGCTCATCTCGACATCGCGTCCGACGAAGGCGGATCCCACCGGCGGCTCCTCGCGCTGCGGTGGGGTGGTCTCGGTGTCGTCCTCCAACAACTCCAGGTACAGCGACTGGGTCTCGCGTGAGGGGCTCACCCCGAGCCGGTCCGCCAGCACCGCTCGGCATCGCGCCGCCGCCCCGAGAGCCTGTCCGCGGTCGCCCAGTGCCACGTAGCCACGCATGGCGATGCGGTACGCGCTCTCGCGCAGGGGGTCGGCTGCCAGCAGGGACTCCGCGGAGGACACGGCATTCTCGAACGCACCCAGATCCATCGACGCGGTGGCGTCCGCTTCGAGGGCCGTGAGCCGCAGGTCGTCGAACTCTCGCCGGACGTCGTCCGCCCACGCGCCGTGGGCTCCGACGAGCACGGGTTCGGCGAGCAGACGCAACGCCGTCCGGGCATCGCGGGCGCGGTCCGCGGGTGATCCCTCCGTGCGCCGGCACGCGTCCCGGATCTCCTCGAGATCGACCGTGGTGTCCGGCGGAAGAGTCAGACGCACCATGCCGGTACGGGACACGATCGACGTACCCGCGATGTCCGCGGCGTCGAGAACGTCCCGCACCTTCGAGATCACCCCACGCAGCACAGAATTCCAGGTGCGCGGCCGCTTCTCGGGCCAGAGCAGGTCCGCCAACTCGTCGTGCGAGACCTCTCGATGGCGATTGAGCGTCAGATACGACAGCAGTTCGACGCAGCGCGGCCCACCGATGATGCGGGGATCGACCACCCGAGAGCCACGCTCGACGGTGACGGCACCGACGAGTCGGACGGAAGCGGGTGAGTCACTCGTCACCGGACAAGTCTAGTCAGCTGTGCGTATTCGCGCCGCACGCAGGCACTTTTGCACTTCTTGTGCACGCGTCGGGCACGGTGAGTCAAGGAGAATCCGGCCGACCCGGCCGGCGCACGACCCTCAGGAGCGACCCCATGCCTCGAACCTCCGTCACGGCCTGCCTGCTGGCGGGGTCCGTCGCCTCGCCCCTGTGCCCACAGCGGAGCCACCGACTGGGTTCCGGCCCGTCCTGCGGTACCGCGGACGTCGCGTCCGACGGGATGTTCACCTACTCGCGTACGGCGTCCGTGGACCGGTGGGAGGACGACCCGTCGTCCTTCGGCTCCGATCGCTTCACCATCGTCGTCACCGACGGGGACCACGAGGTGGGGGAGATCGTGATCACGCCGGTGTTGTCCACGAGTGCGACGGAACCGATCACGGCCGTCGGCGTGGTCACCACCGAGGGCACCGTCGTGACGTACGAGCACGACGCGGCGGCGTCCGCACGTCGCCGACCGCTCACGGAATCGTCTCCTCCGCGGGGGCCGCGCGTGACGGGTGCGCATCATCGACTCGCCGTCGTCCGCTTCGGTACCGAGACCTGCGATCAGACGTTCCAGGTGTTCGTGTCCGACGGTGTCCGCGGCACCACGTCGTACCTGCTCGGCGTCCCCGACGGCCCGCTCGACCGGTGAGACGCCGACGGGGTCGCCGCGGCCGAGTGATCGACCGTGACGACCCCGTCGGGACGTTCGCGAGTGGCTACTGCTCGTCGGAGCCGATGATGAACGCCTCGAGCTGCTGACGAGCGATGTCGTCGGCGAGCTGCTTCGGCGGGCTCTTCATCAGGTACGCGGACGCGGGCACGACAGGTCCGCCGATTCCGCGGTCCTGAGCGATCTTCGCTGCGCGCACGGCGTCGATGATGACGCCGGCGGAGTTCGGGGAGTCCCAGACCTCGAGCTTGTACTCGAGGTTCAGCGGGACGTCACCGAACGCGCGACCCTCGAGGCGGACGTAGGCCCACTTGCGGTCGTCGAGCCAGCCGACGTGATCGGACGGGCCGATGTGCACGTCCTTCGCATTGAACTCACGCTGCAGGTTGGACGTGACGGCCTGCGTCTTCGAGATCTTCTTCGACTCGAGGCGCGTGCGCTCGAGCATGTTGAGGAAGTCCATGTTGCCGCCGACGTTCAGCTGCATCGTGCGATCGAGCTGGACGCCGCGATCCTCGAACAGCTTGGCCATGACGCGGTGGGTGATGGTGGCACCGACCTGGCTCTTGATGTCGTCGCCGACGATGGGCACACCGGCGTCGGTGAACTTCTTGGCCCAGACCGGATCGGACGCGATGAAGACGGGCAGCGCGTTGACGAACGCGACCTTCGCGTCGATGCAGGCCTGCGCGTAGAACTTGTCGGCTTCTTCGGATCCGACGGGCAGGTAGGAGACGAGCACGTCGACCTTCGCGTCACGCAGTGCCTGCGCCACGTCGACCGGCTCCGCGTCGGAGATCTCGATGGTCTCCGAGTAGTACTTGCCGATGCCGTCGAGTGTCGGGCCGCGCTGGACGCTGACGTCGCTCGGGGGCACGTCGGCGATCTTGATGGTGTTGTTCTCGCTGTTGAAGATGGCTTCGGACAGATCGAAGCCGACCTTCTTGGCGTCCACGTCGAACGCGGCGACGAACTCGACGTCGCGGACGTGGTACTTGCCGAACTTCACGTGCATGAGGCCGGGAACGGTGGTGTTCTCGTCGGCGTCCTTGTAGTACTGCACGCCCTGAACCAGGGACGACGCGCAGTTACCCACGCCCACAATGGCCACGCGCACCGCAGTGCTGTTGTCACTCATGGTCGGGTTCTCCTTCTTTTCCGTATCGGGTGGCCGGAGCCGACGTGCTCTCCGGGTGTGCCACGGCCGAGGTGTCGGTCGTGGGTGCGGGCGGTGGACTCTCCGAAGTGATCGCCATTGCCTCGGCAGCGATCAATTCGTTGAGCCACCGCACTTCGCGCTCGCTCGACTCGAGGCCGAGCTGATGCAATCCGCGCGTGTACCTGTCCAACGACCCACTTGCTCGGCCGATGGCGTCGCGGAGCCCCTCACGGCGCTCCTCGACCTGGCGACGCCGACCTTCGAGTATCCGCATCCGCGCCTCAGCGGGGGTGCGCCCGAAAAAGGCCAGGTGTACGCCGAATCCATCATCTGTGTAGTTCTGCGGACCCGTGTCCGCGACCAGCTCGGTGAACCGAGCTCGGCCGGCCGGCGTGAGTTCGTAGACACGACGTGCCCGACGCTTGACGGCGCCCTGGACTCCGGGGTTCTCGACGATGAGCCCGTCCGCCTGCATACGACGCAAGGTGGGGTAGAGCGAACCGTACGAGAAGGCCCGGAAGGCACCGAGAAGTCCGGTGAGTCGCTTACGAAGCTCGTAACCGTGCATGGGTGTCTCCAGGAGCAGGCCGAGGATCGCCAGTTCGAGCATGTGCGGTCCCCTTCCCGTTCCGACCCGAGTCCGCGTCGAGATGACGCTCGCTCACTATAACCGCCACATGTATCGGGCCGATATATGGGGGTACATGTAACTGTCGAGAACATGAACACGGGCCCCGTCAGGGACGGTGGGGGCTGACCCGCGTGACCTCACCGGCCAGGGTGGCCTGCAGGTATCCACCGCGGCCGTCCGCATCCGCGGCGTAGACCAGTACCTCCGGCACTCCCTCGTTGCGCACGAGCACGTGGGTGACCGACGCGTCCGGTACCTCGACGAACGACGCGGAACCCGCCATCAGGCCCGCCAGTGCCGCGACGTCGAGCGCGGTGAGGTCGAAGGGCAGCTCGTCCGTCTCCCTCGGGCTCGTCGCGGCGGACTCCTCGAAACCGCCGCGGACCGACACGTCGCGCACGCGGTCGCTCTCGGCGAGGCGGGTCAGAGAGGCGCGATCGTCCGACGGGTACAACGCCAACTCGGTGACCTCGGGGTCGCCGAATCGTGTGATCCACCGGTCGCGGAAGTCGGCCAGGCCCTCCGGGGTGTCGAACACGAAGGGTCGCGCGACGATCGGCGTCACGGTGCCCGCGGCCGTCGCTCCCGGGCCGACGGACGACGACGGAGCCGCGACGCTCGGCGACGACGGTGCATCGGATCCGCGGACCGCCAGCACGACGGCGACTCCGAGGACGAGGACCACGACGAGCAGACCCACGATCACCGGGCGCCGGGACGGTCCGGGTGCGGGCCGTATCGCCTCGGGCAGCGGTACGGCCGCCTGCAGATCGGCGGCCAACGCGTGGAGATCGCCCAGTGTCGTCGCCGTTCTCGCCGCCGCCACCCGTGACCGGTGCTCGTCGAACGTCAGCTGCCCGTCCGCGTACGCGGTGTCGAGAGCGGTCGCGACCACGGCGCGATCGATGTCACGGGCGCACAGTCGTCGATCCTGTCCGGTCGCCATCGTCGTCTCCTACTCGGTCGGATCGAACGGGGTGACGCTGAGGAAGTCGCCCGACAGGGACGCCTCGAGGTATCCGTCCTCGTTCGCGGCCTCGTTGCTCGCGTGCAGGCTGATCGCGGGGCCGGCGCCGGTGTCACGGACGAACAGGTACAGCGAGTCGATCTCGGCGATGTTCAGGCTCGCGCCGGCGCCCAGAACCAACCCGCCGAGCACGCCGGGGCCCAGGTCGGCGAGGTCGACGGTCGCCGTCTCACGGTCCCTGTCCGCGTCGTCCGACTGTCTCCACTCGCCGTCGCGGTACTGATAACGCCTCTCCCGGCCCGGATCGTCGGGACTCGGCGCCCTCAGCAGCGCGTACTCGGAGTAGAACATCAGCTCGTCGACGACGGTGGTTCCCAGCAGCATGCCCGTCGACGCCACGATGTCGTCCATCGCGCGCGGTTCGAGATAGCCGGCCGAGCCGTAGGTGCCGGTCGCGCTGTCGTCGGACGCACAGGCGCGGACACCGAAGAACAGGAGTGCGGCGACGACCAGGAGAACAGCCCACCGGATCACCGCGCTCAGCACGCTCGGCCGACCCCGACGGGAGAGCCCCGCGGCTGCCGTCCCGGGCGACGCCATCGGAGCCAAATCGGACTCGCCCTGCAGATCGCCGATCAGATCGTGGAGGTCCTCGAGCGCACGTGCATCGGTGGCGAGGGCGATACGGGTGGCGTGCTCCTCGGCGTCGATCTGGCCGTCCGCGAGCGCACGGTCCAGCGCGGCGCACGCGTGCACTCTGTCCTGGTCACGCGCTCTGACACCCACAGATCGGACCGTCGGCATCGCCAGATGGTAGGCCCGTGGACCGGGTCCCTCAAGTGCTCCGGCTCCACGGCTCCGCTCCAGCGCACGGGACGGGGTCGAGCACCACCCCACCTCGACGGCGCACGTACTCTGGTCACCGTGAGATCACAGCGGCAGGTGGTGGACTACGCGTTGCAGCGCAAGTCGCTGCTCGCCGAGGTCTACTCCGGACGAACGGCGATGGCCCAGGTCTGCGACGCCGATCCCTACCTCCTCCGAGCGGCCAAGTTCCACGGTCGGCCGTCCACCGTGGCGTGCCCCATCTGCCGGAAGGAGCAGCTCACGCTGGTCTCCTGGGTGTTCGGAGAGAAGCTCGGGACGATGAACGGCTCGGCCCGGACCGCGGACGAGCTCACCCGCCTCGCCGGCACGCAGGAGGAGTTCTCCGTGCACGTCGTCGAGGTCTGCCGAACCTGCAGTTGGAACCACCTCGTGCAGTCGTACGTCCTGGGTGCCGTTCCGGCGCCCAAGAGCCCCCGCACACGCTCCGCCTCCCGCCGACGCACGGCCAGTGAGTGACGGACGCAGGTCGTCGGCGGTACCGTCCGTCGGTGGTCCCCCGCGCAACCGAGTCGAACGAGCCCGACGCACACGTGACCGTCGCCACCTGGTCACACGTGCGTCCTGACAGTGGAGTACGTGAGTGAGTTCCCCCTACGACAGTTCCGGTGACGATCGCGGGCGTCCGTCCGGCCGCCACGGTCGACCCGACGGGCCCGGGGAACCACCGCGTCACGGGCGCCCGAGCCACGAGCCGGTCCGCGATCCCCAGCAGCGGCCGTCGGGCCCACCCCCACCGCGTGCGCCTCGCCGGGACGGCCCCGGTGGTCCCCCACCGAGCTGGCCGCCGGCCGATCACCCGCGGCGCCCGGCCTACGGTCCGCCGTCCTACGACGATCGTGGACCGGACACCACCCAGATTCCCCCGACCGCGCCCCCGCCGCGGTCGCAGGCGTTCTCGCAGCCGCGCCCGTACTCGGACGATCCACGGGCGACCGACGTTCCACCCTCCCGGCCCGTGACGTCCCACTCGCGTGGCGACGCCGACGGTGACCGGGACCGGTTCGGTGGAGGACCCACCGAACCGCCATCAGGAGGTACTGCCACGAAGACGAAGAAGAAGTCGAAGTGGAAGGTCCTGCGGCGCACGCTGTACGGCTTGATCGCGCTGGGCATGGTCGTTCCTGTCCTGGTGTTCATGGTCGCGTACGTCGTCGAGGACGTTCCGCGGCCCGGTGACATCAAGACCAACCAGGTCGCCACCGTCCTCGCGTCGGACGGAACGTCCGTCCTCGGCACGGTGGTCCCTCCCGAGGGCAACCGCACCGATGTCGAGATCGGACAGATCCCCGAGCACGTCCGCAATGCGGTGTTGTCGGCCGAGGATCGTGACTTCTACTCCAACCCCGGATTCTCGGTCACCGGCTTCGCACGCGCCGCTCGCGACAACGTGCTCGGGCGCGACAGCGCCGGTGGTGGATCCACCATCACGCAGCAGTACGTGAAGAACGCGCTCGTGGGGTCCGAGCGGACGCTCACCCGCAAGATGCGCGAGCTGGTCATCTCCTCGAAGATGGCGCGTCAGTGGACCAAGGACGACATCCTCGCCGCGTACCTCAACACCATCTACTTCGGCCGCGGCGCGTACGGCATCGCGGCGGCGTCGAAGGCGTACTTCGACAAGCCCGTCGAGCAGTTGAGCGTCGAGGAGGGTGCCGTGCTCGCGGCCACCATCCAGCAGCCCTCCGGACTCGATCCGGAGAACAACCCGACGGGTGCGCAGAGCCGCTGGAACTACGTCCTCGACGGCATGGTCACGATGGGTGCGCTCGATCAGACCCAGCGTCAGGCGATGCAGTACCCGCAGTGGCGACCGCTCGCCTCGGTGGACAGCGGCGACGCCGCCGACGCCGGCCCGAACGGACTGATCAAGAACCAGGTGCTCAAGGAGCTCACCGCGTCGGGCATCAGTGAGCAGGACCTGAACACCGCCGGACTGCAGATCACCACGACGATCGATCCGCAGGATCAGCAGGCCGCCATCGACGCCGTGAACTCCAACATGGAGGGTGAACCGTCCGAGCTGCGCACGGCGTCGGTGTCGATCGACCCCCGCACCGGTGCGGTGCGCTCGTACTACGGCGGTGTCGACGGCCGCGGCTTCGACTTCGCGCAGTCCGGCCTGCAGACCGGTTCGTCGTTCAAGGTCTTCGGCCTGGCGGCGGCTCTGGATCAGGGCATCCCGCTGTCGCAGATGTACGACAGCTCGCCGCTGACGGTCAACGGCATCTCCATCGGCAACGTCGAGGGCGAGTCCTGCGGCACCTGCACCATTGCCGAGGCGCTCAAGCGGTCGCTCAACACGAGCTTCTACCGGTTGCAGCTCAGCCTCGACGGCGGCCCGCAGGCAGTGGCCGACATGGCGCACCGCCTCGGTATCCCGACCGAGGTCGAGGGCATCGGCGAGACCCTGACCGAGCCGAACGGCGCCGGCCCCAACAACGGCATCGTGCTCGGGCAGTACCAGTCCCGTGTCATCGACATGGCCAGCGCCTACGCGACGCTCGCCGCATCGGGTACCTACCACGCACCGCACTTCGTGCAGAAGGTCGTGACGGCCGACGGCACCGTGTTGCTCGATCGCGGAGCGGACCCCGGCGAGCAGCGGGTCGACCCCGCCGTCGCGGACAACGTCACGGCGGCCATGCGTCCCATCGCGGGCTACTCGAACGGCCACAACCTGGCCGAGGGACGCGCCTCCGCCGCGAAGACCGGCACCGCGCAGCTCGGTGACACCGGCGAGAACAAGGACGCCTGGATGGTCGGGTACACGCCGTCTCTGGCGACGGCCGTGTGGGTCGGTACCGAGCAGGGCCTCCCGCTGGAGAACAGCTACGGGGGACCCATCTACGGCTCCGGACTTCCGTCGGACATCTGGAAGGACACGCTCGACGCGTCCCTCGAGGGCTCGCCCGTCGAGTCGTTCCCTGCACCGGGTGCGATCGCCGGCCAGGCCGGTGTGCCGCAGTACTCGGCACCCGCGCCGACACGGACCGCGGCGCCGCCCACGTCCTCTTCCGCAGCGCCGGAGCCCACGACGCCGGAGCCCGTCGCTCCGCCGGTCGTCGTCCCGTCGCAGGTCGAGATCCTGCCGGGCATCACCATTCCGGTTCCCGGTCTGGCCCCGGCGCCGGCGGAACCTTCCGCCGTCACCCCGCCCGACGACGGGGCGGCTCCGGAGCCGGCCACGCCGCCCGGCGGCTAGGGGTGACGGGCAGGCCGGAGGCCGGTCGGGACCATTCGTCCGACGAGTTGTTGGCGAGTCCGGGTGAGTTGGCGACGGATCGACGCTCCGCTCGTCGGCGCGATCGGCCGAGTCTGACCGACCCCATGGTCGCGGAGTTGTCGACGGTGGTCGGCGGCCCCGTGGGCAAGCACGCGTTGGTGGGGCGGCAGCGCCACATCACGCCACTGCGCGTGATCTTCGCGTTCACGGTCGTGTTTCTCGCGCTGGGCTGGTTCGGGAAGGCCGCGTGCATCCAGCAGGCCCCGAACAGCCCCGGCGGCGAGCTGGGACTCGACTGGAGCGGGAGCCGTCAGTACGTCGCGATGTGTTACTCCGACGTGGTCCCCCTCTACGGCGCGGAGCGACTCGATCAGGGCGCGTTCCCGTACAAGAAGTCGTGGGAGGAAACGGGTTCCGACGGTTCCACGATCACCCGGTACATGGAGTATCCGGTGGTGGCGGGGCTGTACCAGTACGTGTCGATGCAGGTGGCCCACGCGTGGTCTGCGGTCCCGTGGTTGCCGCAGGCGCTCACGGTCGCGCTGTATTTCAACGTGGTGGCGTTCGGCTCCGCCCTCGCCTGGCTCGTGACGATCTGGGCGACCACGATGTTGGCGGGACGTCGGGTGTGGGACGCCGCGCTGGCCGCGTGTTCTCCTCTGGTGATCGTGCACGTCTTCACCAACTTCGACGCTCTCGCAACGGCATTCGCCTCCGGTGGGTTGCTGGCGTGGGCGCGACGTAGGCCGGTGCTGGCCGGAGTCCTGCTCGGCATCGGGGGCGCGACGAAGCTCTACCCGCTGTTCCTGCTCGGTCCGCTCCTCGTGCTGTGCATCCGCACGGGGAACATCAGGGACTGGTCGCGGACCACGGCGGCGGCGCTCTCGGCGTGGGTTCTGGTCAATCTGCCCATCGCACTGCTGTTTCCGCGTGGCTGGTCGGAGTTCTTTCGACTGAACTCCGACCGCGGCGCCGATCCGGACTCGCTCTACAACGTGGCCCGGTCGTTCACCGGCTGGGCCGGATTCGACGGTCCGCTCGGTCCCGGGGAGAAGCCGGTGATCCTCAATCTCGTGACGGCGCTGCTCTTCGTGGTCGTGTGCCTCGCCATCGGCTGGGTGGCGCTGACGGCCCCGCGGCGTCCTCGCCTGATGCAGCTGTGTTTCCTCGTGGTCGCCGGTTTCCTGCTGACGAACAAGGTGTGGAGTCCGCAATACTCCCTGTGGTTGGTGCCGCTCGCGGTCCTGGCTCTGCCGCACCGGCGAATTCTGTTGGCGTGGATGACCATCGACGCACTCGTCTGGGTTCCGCGGATGATGTACTACCTGGGCGTGGCCGACAAGGGTCTGCCCGAGCAGTACTTCACGGCGACCGTCCTGGTGCGCGATCTCGCCGTCGTCGGATTGTGTGTCCTGGTGGTGCGGCAGATCTACCGGCCGGTGGACGATCTGGTGCGTCGCAGCGGCGACGACGATCCGGCCGGTGGTGTGCTCGACGGAGCACCCGACGCGTACCCGTCGTGGGTGCCGGCGATGGTGCGTCCGCGGCCCGTCGAGGTTCCGATCGCGGATGCGGCGCCACCGCCTAGGGCACCACGGTCACCGGCCACCGACCCAGCTTGACCAGTCGGACGGCGACGGAGCCGAAGATGCGGTGCCCGGCAGACTCGGACGTGCCCACGACGATCGCGTCGGCACGCAGTTCGTCGCCGACGGCGGCGAGTCCCATCGCCGGGTCGCCGCGGAACGTCCGGAACTCCCAGTTCACGTGCTGGTGCTCGCCGAAACGCACCACGTGGTCGCGGATCTCGGTGAGCAGCTGGTCCGCCACCTGGCTTCCCGAGTCGTAGACCACGCCGCTCGCCTGCGCGAAGGCGCCGGCCGCCAGCGTCTGCACGTAGACCAGCACGAGCTTGGAGTGCTGCCGGCGCGCCAGTCCGGCGGCGTACGCGGCCGCCCGCCAGGAGGAGTCGGAGCCGTCGAGGCCCACGACGATCAGCTTGGGGCCGTCCACTCCGTACTCGAAGACGGAGGGATCGTTCGACGAGGTCACGACCCGAGCCTACGACTCCTCGTCAGGAGAGGTACGGACGGAGCTGCGGCAACGCTTCGCCCGCGTGCTTGGCGTTGATGCCGTCGCCGATCGCCTGCAGCTTCCACTCGCTCCCGGCTCGGTACACCTTGGCCATGACCAGCCCGGTGAACGGCATGCCGCCCTGCAGCGTGAAGCGTGCCAGCTCGGTGTTGATCGTGTTGTCGACCAGGCGGGTGAAGGCGTTCGCCACCTGCTCGAAGGTTTGCCCGCGGTACGAGGTCACGATGAAGACGATCGAGCTCACATGGGCGGGCACCCGCGTCAGGTCCACCGTGATCACCTCGTCGTCGCCCTCGCCCTCGCCGGTGAGGTTGTCGCCCTGGTGGACGATCGACCCGTCCTTCGACCGCAGCTGGCCGAAGTAGACGACGTCGGCGTGCTTGTCGCCGGAGAACATCAGTGCCGAGGCGTCGAGATCGACGTCCGCGCTGCGCCCGCCTCCGAAGAAGCCGGCCTTCTTGATGGGGTCCCAGCCGAGGCCCATGCGGATGGTGGTCAGTGCGACGCCACCGTCCTTCTTCAGCGTCACCTTCTGACCCTTGGTGAGGCTGACGGGCCGAGCCTTCGTCAGGCTCACCTCGGCGGGGGCCGCGGGCGCAGAAGGTGCCGGAGGTGCCGCGGGCGGCGGCGTGGGGGCCGGCGGAGGTGTGGGAGCGGCAGGCGGAGGTGTGGGTGCAGCAGGCGCAGGCGCCGCTGCGGGAGCGTCGTCCACCGAGACCCCGTGGTCACCGACGAGAGCGGCGAACCCGCCCGCGTAACCCTGGCCCACGGCACGGACCTTCCAGCCGTCGCCGCGCCGGTACAGCTCGAGCGCGATGACGATGGACTCCGTCGTGAGGCCGTCCACGGTGTACGAGTAGAGCGTCGCACCGGTGCCGCCGTCGATCACGTGGGCGGTGGGCGCGGAGACGCGTCCGAAGCTGCTCGACGAGTCGTCGAGCGTGACGACGACTCGGATCTGCGTGATGTCGGCCGGGACCGCGGCGAGGGTCACGGCGACTTCCTGCGGCCCACCCTGGCCCGGAACCAGCTGCACACCGGGGCCGGAGGGCTGGTTGAAGAAGACGAAGTCGGCGTCGGAGCGAACCTTGCCGCTGTCGGTGACGAGCAGGGCGGAGATGTCCGCCGGTGCGGTCAGCTCGAGACCGATACGAACGGTGGCGGTGGACAGAGGAGCATTCTGTCCCTTGGTCAACGGCTGTGCAGCCACGTCTCGTCCTCTTCCGGGGTGGTCGGGTACGTCCGAATTCAGCGTACGTGTGTCGGCGGGGCAGCGGCGGAGCCCGACGTGCCGGCCGTTGCCCGGAACCAGTGCAGGATCTCCTCGCTCGCAGCACCGCCGGACCGTTCGGTGACCACGAGCCCGGGGGCGTCCCACTGCAGCAGTTCCAGTTCACCGTGCCGCGGACGGATGGCGGCGGTCGCGGCACGAAGCATCTCCGCGTCGAGGGCGCCGTCCCCGGCGGCGAGCACCGGGGCGTCGGCCTCCAGAGTTCCCGCGTTCACGCACCGTCGGCGCACCTCGGCGACGGCATGCGACTTGCACACCGCGTCGGGCATCGCATAGACCTTGCGGCCCTGCCGGGACACGCCCCAGCCGCGCTCGGTGCACCAGTGTGCGAACTCGTCGACGAAATCCTCGGGCATCGTCTCCACGTTCACGACGAGGTAGCAGAACAGATCGTCCGCCGTCCGCTGCGTGAGCACCCACGAGTCGTCGCCCCGCCGTGTCATCTCCGCGGTCACCTCCGCGAGCGGCGCCGCGGATCCGGCGACGGCGTCCTCGACGGCGCGGCGCCAGTCGAGATCCGGCTCACCGTCGACGAGGATGGTGGCCCCGTTGGTCGTGATCGCGTGCCGCCAGGGTGCTCCCGGCAGGGCGATGCGTCGGAACTGCTCGACGGTGCGCGTCGTGGTCGGCACCACCACCACCTCGGACGCGAGGCTGGTGAGCAGGTCCGCGGCGCGTGCGGTCATGTACGACAGCGGCGCACCCTCGTAGTACTCGACGCAGCGCACGTCGTCGTCGTGTCCGTCCGTGCGACCCTCCGCCAAGGCGGCGGCGCTGTAGATCATCGTGCGGTCGAGATCGGTCGCGACCAGTGCGGTCCTCGCCTCGGTCACGAGACGTCCCGGACGAGACCCATGCAGGAGTAGGCGAGATCGGGAACGACGTCCACGGGCACGCCCCTCGCCTCGGCGAGCATCCGGATGTGGCGGTGCTCCGGCGCCTGCGCGTCGCGCACGAGAACGCGCCACGGGACCCGGCGGAGCAGCACGCGGGTGGTCTCTCCCACTCCGGGTTTGACGAAGTTGACCGTGCTGATGCCGTACTCCTCCCGTACGCGCTCGACCGAGGCCCAGCCACTCCACGTCGGAGTCCGGTCGGCGGACCGCACCGTCGACAGTCCCTCTACCACGGCGTCCGCGACGTCGTCGAATCTGGCGGACACGCTGTCCAGCAACAGGTTCGACACGTCCACCGCGGCGAGGTCGGCGTAGAACTTGGCGCCGTGGAACTCACCGGGCCCGATGAGCGTGTCGTTGAGCACGGTGCGGGAGATCAGGCCCGACACCGTCGAGTTGAGGCATGCCGACGCGATGAGGAAGTCGTCGCGGGTGCCGTAGGTGGTCACACAGTGCCCGGGGTCCGCCAGTACCGCGAGCCGGTCGTCGAAGCGGGGGCCTCCCGCCCGGTGCACCGCGTCGAGGGCGGCGGTCAATTCCCGAGTGATGGCGCCCTTGCCGGTCCACCCGTCCACGAAGACGACGTCGGCCGGGTCGTGGTGACGGGCGAGATGATCCAGTGCGGCCGAGTCGATTCCGCGGTCGCGCACGATGGACACGGCGTAGTGCGGCCACGTCAGACCGCGCACGTCCCGCGCCCAGCGGCGCATCAGGATGCCGATGGGGGTGCCGGCGCGGGCGAGAGAGGCGAGCACCAGGTTCTCACCGCGCTCGGCGATCACCAGATCGGTGACGACGCCGACCGCGGTGGCGAGGCGCGTCGCGCTCTCCTCCAGGACGGTGGCGAACAGGTCGCGGTAGGCGGCATCGGGTTGATACTCGACGGGCAGGCTCTCGGCGTAGTGCGCTGCGCCCGACTGGATCTGCTGCTCCCGCGACGCGGTGTCCGCCTCCAGCGAGACGTGCGAGAGATCCTTCAGGAGCCAGGACACCTCGTCCGCCGCGTAGGACCCGAACGCCGGACCGTGCAGCGGTGCCGTCATCGAGACCCCGTCCGCAGCGAGTGCGGATCCGCCGCCACCACGGCGACGGTGACGTCGATACCGGTGCGGGTGAGGGCGTCCACGAGACCGTCCGGACCCGTCAAGGCCTCGGTGTCCGCGGGCGGATCCACGACGAGAAGAATGGGGCTCGGCGCCGCCTCGTCCGGTACCCGAGCATTGTAGAGATGACGTCGGCCACCGGCCGCGGGTTCCGGTGCGACGAACGAGAAGCCGCGCCGCAGCGGGTAACCCGGCTCGTCGAGCACATGAGCGGGTGAGCGGGTGGTGGTCTGGAACAGTGTCGGCGTTCCGCGGTCCGACAGTGCGCGGGCGATGCGGAGCGGGAGGTACATCAGTTCCTCGTGCCCGATCACGACGGTGGTGCCCGAGCCGAGGTGCGGTCGCAGCAGATCGGCCGACTCCTCGACCGCGGCGTCGAAGGCGGCGACGTCCTCGGCCCGAAAACCGTGGCGACCGCCGTCGGGCACTCCGGCCGGCCAGGGCACGTCGACCCTGGTGACGGTCCCTCGGTGGGGAGCATCCACCGGTGCAGACGCAGCGGGTAGCGCTTCCACGACGGCGATCATGTCGTCGGGCAGATGCACGGTGCCCGTCGCGAGCGACACCGAGTCGATGACCACCCCGAGTTCCGCAGCGACGCGGTCGGTCTCGCGGCGCTGATCCGCCGAGCGCATGTCGACGAGCGAGGCGATCACGTAGCGCGCCCGCGGCGCGAGTGCGTGCACCGCGCGAATGGCACCGAGGGCCGTCGTTCCCGTGGAGATCTCGTCGTCGACCAGGACCATCGGGAGGTAAGAGGGCAGGTCGCGCTCCGGATCGGTGGGTAGGAGGCGATGATCCGTCGCGTGCGAGTGGCCCTCCTCGAACTCGCCGTGCACGGCGAATCCCTCGACGGGTCGACGGGTCGAGTGGATGTAGGACCGTGCGCCGAGGCGCGTCGCCACGCAGTGACCGAGTCCCGTCGCGGTCTCGGCGAATCCGAGTACCACCACGCCGTCGTCGTGCCCGGCGAGCACGTCGGCGCACAGGGAGCCCAGGAGCTCACCTGCTCGGATCACCTCGGCCGGGTCCTGCGGGATGTGTTTGCCCAGAACGGTCGACACCAGCAGGTGTGCTCGGCGCGGGTTGCGCCGCAGCCCCGGCTGCACCAGGTCGCCCACCCGCCGGCCCACCGACGAGGTGCCGTGCTCGAGGACGAGCCCCAGTTCCGCTGTCGCCCAGGGCAGTCGACGGTCCATCGCGCGGCTCATCGTGCAGTGCCGGTCGTGGACGCGGGACGCCTGGCCAGTGCCTGCATCACGTCGACGAACGACACACCCTCGGCGGTGACGCCGAAGACGGCGGCCCGGCGCAGCGTCTGCTCGGCCCACGGCCGGTGCGGGCCGAGTTCGTTCATCTTGTTGCCGTAGCCGGAGGCGAGGACGCCGCCTCCGCCGGAGGACGACGCGATGGCCTGTGCATCCTGATACTCCTCGTGGGTGACCACCGACAGCGAGTGCACGGCGGCGACGTGGGACGGGTGGATGACGGTCTTGCCGTGCAGCCCGTTGGCACGGTCGAGCGCGACCTCACGGAGCAGACCGTCGATGTCGCGGCTGACCAGCTGCTGGCGGAAGCGGACGGCGTCGTGCTCGGCGAAGGGCGTGGCTCGCAGCATCGGGCGGAACAGCCGCTCGTGGTCGGCGAAGTACTCCCAGACCGGGCCGGTGACGACGAAACCCGTTCCGTCACTGCGCCCGAGGTGGTTGACGATGGCGCCGATGGTGTCCGCGACCACCCGCACGTCGTAGATCGTCAGGTCGCGGTCGCGTCGGATCCCGAAGGCGCCGCTCATGTCGGTGGCACCGACTCGCACCGCCAGGACGCTGTCGCGGTATCGGTCGAGCACGTCACGTGCACCGGCCAACTCGTCGTCACGGGTCTCCCGGTAGACCATCTCGCGGGACTCCATCACGGGCATGACCACCAGGTGTCTGCCCGCTGCGGCCGACCGAGCGGCCACCTCCTCGAGAAACTTCTCGCCGCTCTCCGGCCGGAACTTGGGAAGAACGAAGCCGTGCAGGACGTCGATGCCGGTGGTGAGACGGTCGCAGACGTGGTGCATGTCCTCCGCCGTGCGGACGCGGACGAAGACGGCGGCCTCGGGCGGATCGACGGCGAGTGCGTCCAGCGCGGCGACGACGTGTCCGCGCGCCGCTTCGAGGTCGGCGTCGGCAACGGCGTCCTCGAGATCGAGCACGACGGACCGGGAGCCCTCGGCCGCGCGCTTGCGTACCGTCTCCACCAGGTTTGCCCTGGTGGCCGGGACGTAGAGCGTGGCGCCCAGGGCGAGCGCCCGCGTCGTGAGGTCGCTCTCCGCGGTCACGGCGACGGGCGGGCGGTGGAACAGGTACTCGAGTGTGGCGGGTTCCAGGTGAGAGAAGTGCTGCACTGCAACCCCTTTCGTATCAGGTCCGACTCTGTCGGCCGCGGATGCGGTCGACCACACCGGAGATGAAGTCCTCGACGGAATCGAGTTCGCGCAGGTACGCCCAGTAGTCGGGCCGGCCCGTTCCGAGTGCCGCGGCGGCCCTCTCGATCCGTGCGAGCTGAGCATCCAACACCGAGCCCCATTCGGCAACCAGTCCCCGGTCGACGGCCAGCAGCTGCGCGTCGCGCAGCCGGAACCGGACGCGCCGATCCACGGCCCCGGGGTCGTCCCGCACCTCGCGCAGGCGTGCCAGGCGTCCGGTGACGGCCTCGATGTCCGCCTCCGCGTCGGCCAGATGCTGCCGTGCGGCGGTGATCCGGTCGAGTGCCTCCTCCGGGTCGCCTCGGTCGCGTGCGGTCGCCGCGTCGTCGATGTCGCGGGCCGCCTCGACCATGTGGGTCTCGCAGTTCTCCCGAGCTCGGGAGAGATCGTCCGAGCTGGCGGCCACGAACTCGCGCAGCAGGGCGGAGTAGGCGGGCGCGATGTACTCGGCCTTGGTGCCGACCGCCTGGAGCCGGGTGCGGACCGATGCCAGGGCGGTGGACGCCGATCCGGCGCGGCCGGGTGCCTCGGCGAGTGCCTGGCGGAGATCGTCCGCGGCGGAGCGCACCTGCGCTGCGCGGCCGGTGACCGCGGTGCCGCTGCCCCCGGATTCCGCCGCCGCGAGACCGTCCAGTGCACGGTGTACCGCGGCGACGGCGTCACGCACGGAGCGATAGGAGTGGTGCGGTTCCGATCCGGTGACGGTCGCCAGCACCGAGGTCGCCGCGGTGCGTGCGTCGTTCGCCAGGCGCGGGACCGCGGCGTACTCGAGCGTCGCGTGCTCGAGCCGTGCCCGGTGCGCCTCGTAGAACTGGTCGACCGCGGCGCTGGCGGCGGAGAGGTGGGCGATGGCGGTGGCGAAGGCGTCGTACGCCTCCTCGCTCGCGTCGGACTCGGGGCGCTCCGTGGCCGCCAGATACGAGGCACCCGCTGCGAAGCACTGCTCCTCCACCGGCCGCCAGCGCGCTCGCAGACTGTCGTCCGACCTGCCCAGTCGTTCCAGCGCGTCGACCCCCGCGGACGCGATCGACTGACGCTTGTCCATGTCGAGGAAGGTCCGGACCGTGTCGGCCCGGATGGCGGCGACCGCCTCGGTGCGCGCCCGGCCGCGGCTCAGGCGCCCGGGCCAGCGGTGTGTCACCCGCCCGATGGTACTGGCGGCGCCGTTCTCGGACGCGCCGGCGATCTCGAGTCGCACCGGCTCGCGGGAACGCTGGTGCGATGCCACACGTTGAGGGTATGAACGCGAGTGGACCGCAGTTTCCATTACGCAACCGGTAGCACGCAACCGAAAGGACTCGAGCCATGGGCGTCAGCCTGACCAAGGGTGGCAATGTCTCCCTCACGAAAGCCGCACCGAATCTCACGGCCGTCTCGGTGGGTCTCGGATGGGACATCCGCACGACCACCGGCACCGACTTCGACCTCGATGCCAGCGCCATCGCGCTCGGTACGGACAAGAAGGTCGTCAGCGACCAGCACTTCGTGTTCTTCAACAACCTGAAGAGCCCCGACGGGTCGATCGAGCACACCGGTGACAACACCACCGGTGAGGGCGACGGCGACGACGAGGTCATCAACGTCGAGCTCTCCGCCGTGCCGCCGAACATCGACACCATCAACTTCCCGGTGTCCATCTACGAGGCCGACGCACGCTCGCAGTCGTTCGGCCAGGTTCGCAACGCCTACATCCGCGTCGTCGACAAGTCCAACGGCACCGAACTCGCCCGCTACGACCTCAGCGAGGACGCCTCGACGGAGACCGCCATGGTGTTCGGCGAGCTCTACCGCAACGGTGCGGAGTGGAAGTTCCGCGCCGTGGGCCAGGGCTACGCCTCCGGTCTGGCCGGCATCGCCCGCGACTTCGGAGTGAACGTCTGACCCCTGTGAAGGAGTAATGTCCCGCTCGACGGGGCATTCGGTCCGAGTACCGGAGAGTGTTGCGCGTCGTCCTCGTCGGACGGCGCTGCGACACTCTCCGTTGCATGTCGGGGCAACGACGCCCCGTCGCCGGAGCCCGCAGGGATCGACACCAGAGAAAGGCCACCACCCGTGGTTCTACGCATCTTCGGATGGTCGTTCGCGATCACCGCGCTCGCCATCGTGGTGGCCTTCATCTACGGGAGCTGGCAGGCCGTCGCTCTCGTCGTGATCCTCGGCATCCTCGAGGTGTCGCTGTCCTTCGACAACGCGGTCATCAACGCGACGGTCCTGCGCCGGATGAGCGAGTTCTGGCAGAAGATCTTCCTGACCATCGGCATCATCATCGCCGTCTTCGGTATGCGGCTGGTCTTTCCGCTGGTCATCGTCTGGGCCGCGTCCGGCCTGGGCCCCGTGGCGGCGCTCCGTCTCGCGCTCAACCCGCCCGCGGACGATGCCGCCTACTTCCCCGACGGCAGCCCGTCGTACGAGACGCTGATCACCGACGCGCATCCGCAGATCGCCGCGTTCGGTGGCATGTTTCTGCTCATGCTGTTCCTCGGCTTCATCTTCGAGGAGCGCGAGCACACCTGGCTCTCGTGGATCGAGAAGCCGCTGGCCAAGGCCGGCAAGCTCGACATGATGTCCGTGATCGTCGCCGGCATCCTGCTGGTTCTCGCGGCCGAGTTCATGGCGGAGGACGACAAGATCTCCACGGTCATGGTGTCCGGCGTGCTGGGCATGGTCACCTACATCGCGGTGAACGGCCTCGGCAATCTGTTCCACGTCCCCGGTGAAGACGAGGAGGAGGAGACCTCCGGCGGGCCGTCGGACCTCGCGAAGGCGACCGGCAAGGCCGGCTTCTTCCTGTTCCTCTACCTCGAGGTCCTCGACGCGTCCTTCAGCTTCGACGGCGTCATCGGCGCGTTCGCCATCACCGCCGACCCCATCATCATCGCCCTGGGCCTCGGCTTCATCGGTGCGATGTTCGTGCGGTCGCTCACGGTCTATCTGGTGCGCAAGGGCACGCTCGACGACTACGTGTACCTCGAGCACGGCGCCCACTGGGCCATCGGCGCACTGTCGATCATCCTGCTGGTCTCGATCGGCGTGCACATCAACGAGATCATCACCGGACTCGTCGGTGTGGTCCTCATCGGACTGTCGTTCCTGTCCAGCGTGCGCCGTAACCGGCGCCTCGCGGCCGAGGGGCATGCCGACGACGCCAAGGTGCACATCCAGGAATGACGGGCGGACCTCAGAGTTCGTCGATGTCGATCAGGCCGTCCTGCAGGGCCCGCGCGACCAGGGATGCCTTGGTCGGTGCGGGCCGGCCGACGGCCGCGTACTTCTGACGGATCCGCGTCAGGTGGGTGTTCACCGTTCCGAGCGAGAGGAACATGCTGGCCGCGACGGCCGGCTTGGAATCGCAGCGGAACCAGCTGATGAGCACCTCGATCTCACGAACCGTGAGGTTGGGGCGCTGGTAGGTGGTGCTGTCGGTGTGGCCATGCGTGCGAACGGTGGCCGAGCCGTCCTGATCCGGACGGCGCCATGTCGTGGTCGTCACTGGTGTGCCCTTGTTTCTCGTGTCCCTGGTTTCGGTCGAACTGCCGGTTTCTTCAGCAGTCTCTCACCGAACAGTCGGTTTTGTCATCGTTCCCCGGAGAATGACTCGTCACGAACTCTGCCGGACGAGTGCACACATTCTGTAAAAGGCGCAGGTCGACGGACGGCTCAGCTGTCGATGCGGCTGCGCAGAACGTCCCGGGCCGCCGGCCATTCGTCGTCGGTCATCGAGAACAGCGCCGTGGTGCGCCACGTTCCGTCGACGCGGCGACGATGCTTGCGCAGCAATCCCTCGAAGTGTGCGCCGAGCTTGCCGATCGCCGCACGGGACTGCTCGTTCAGTGCGTCGGTGTGCCACTCCACCCGCACCACGCCGGCGGAGCCGAAGGCGTGCTCGAGCAGAAGGAACTTCGACTCGGGGTTGATCCGGGTTCCCTGGGCCGAGCGCGAGAGCCAGGTGTATCCGATGGCGACGCTCCGATTCGAGGCGTCGATCTGATAGTAGGACGTCGTGCCGACCGCGACGCCGGTACGCGCGTCCCGCTGCAGGAACGCCCGCCGCGCCGTGTCCGCGAGGGCGGTGTCGATGTACGCGCGGGCGGTCGTGTCGTCGGACACGACGGATCCGGTCCAGCGGAAGATCGCGGGGTCGTCCGCGGCCGCCGCGAGCTCGCCCGCGTGATCGGGCGTCAGCGGCTCGAGGTGCACGTGCTCGCCGAGCAGGGGGACGGGATCGAACGGCGTGCTCACACGGGTACCTCCGCTTCGGCGTCGGTCCGGCGGCGCGGGGACCGGGTGGGACGGGCGTCGAGAGTGCGGCGACGGGACCGTGCGAACAGGACGACGAGAACGACCAGCAGCACGGCGCGCACCCACACCCCGAACACCACGACGTTCTCCTCGGTGGTCGCGTCGCTGCCACTCGACAACGCGGCGAAGTACCGGAAGACGCCGACACCGAGTACGACGTCGGTGATCAGGTAAGCCGTCACCACGTGCCAGGGAACGTGCACCAGGACGAAGAACGGGACGAGCCACAGCGTGTACTGCGGTGAGTGCACCTTGTGGAACAGAAGGAACGCCACGAGCATCACCGCGCTGGTCTGCACCCAGGGGTAGGTGCCCTCCGCGAGACGTCGACGCCAGCCGAACCACAGCGCGGCGGCGAACGACACCAGCACCAGCAACGGCGAGAGCACCGAGACCAGGCTCTGGTATGCCTGGTCGTTGGCGGCGCTCATGTCCGGCGTCGCCGACGGCACGTCGTAGAGGATCCGCAGTCCCCAGTACCAGATCGAGTTGGTCGTGATGTCGGCCTGCCGCATGCCCTGGAAGGCGAACGACGCTCGCCATCCGTCGTAGCCGAGGATCGCGAAGGGCAGGTTGACGGCGGCCACCACGGCAGCGGCGACGGCGATCACTCCGGCCGCCCCGCGCACGTCGAGTCGGCGCGGCGACCGGCGTGCGGACACGGGGGACTCCACCCCGCCCACGCCCCCGGCCAGGACGTACGACGCGAGCGGGAGAACGAAGGCGCCCGGATAGAGCTTGAGGCAGAAGCCCACCGCCAGGAGTGCCGACGCCAGATACGCCCGACGTCGGAGAGGCATGCGGGTGGACATCACGTACACGGCGCCGACGGTCGTCGCCACCACGGGGAGTTCCCAGTTGTGGAACGCGTAGAGAACCAGCGCGGGGCCGGCCGACCAGAGCAGCGCGACGCGGCCGCCGAGGCGTCCCAGCATCCAGGCGGTCACCGCGCCGAACGGCGCGAGCAGGAGCGCCGAGTAGAGGAGGAACTGGGCGTCGGTGTGGCTCGCCAGACCGCCGACCCACATGAGGAGTCCGCTGAGCACCGGGTACTCGACGGTTCCGCCGGTGAGTGTGCCGTCGGCGGAGATACCGCCGGTCAGGTAGGGGAACAGGTGCTGATCGATGCCGCGGTCGAGCCACAGGAACTGGATGTCGGAGTAGCAGACGGACGAGTCCTTGATGCGGTCGAACGCCAGACTGCGTCCGGTCTCGTCGAAGGGTGCTCCCGCGCACCGCGCCTTGTTGACGTAGCCGAGCACCATCGTGATCACCGAGATCGCGGTGACGGCGGCCGCCGTGGCGACCCCGGCGCGGCCGGAGATCGTCGCGCGGCCGGTGGTCATGAGGACAAGAGTAGGTGCCCCGGACCTCGCGCCGTGCTGTCCGCACCGTCGATCCGCCGATTTCGTGGTGAGCCGCGGTCCAGGTACCCTGGACCGGTTGCTGACGCAACGACCCTCCTGTCACGGATCGTCCGTGACCGTTTCACAGTCCATAGGAGGTGATGAGGTCTTATGCGTCATTACGAACTGATGGTCATCCTCGACCCCAATCTCGACGAGCGCACGGTCGCCCCGTCGCTGGATACGTTCCTGAACGTCATCCGCAAGGACGGCGGCAAGGTCGACAAGGTCGACGTGTGGGGAAAGCGCCGTCTCGCCTACGAGATCGAGAAGCACGCCGAAGGCATCTACGCGGTGATCGACATCAACGCGGAGCCCGCCACGGTGTCGGAGCTCGATCGCCAGCTCGGCCTGAACGAATCGGTGCTGCGCACCAAGGTTCTGCGCCGCGGCAAGTGATCCCTCGTGTCACCGTCTCGCCCTAGGCTGACGGCAACCGAGAAGATCATGCGCTGACAAGGCACGAGAAAGAGGAATCATGGCAGGCGAAACCGTCATCACCGTCGTCGGGAACCTGACGGCCGATCCCGAACTCCGATTCACCCCCGCAGGTGCAGCGGTCGCGAACTTCACCGTCGCGTCCACGCCCCGCACGTTCGATCGTCAGTCCAACGAATGGAAGGACGGCGACGCACTCTTCATGCGCTGCAACATCTGGCGCGAGGCTGCGGAGAACGTCGCGGAGTCGCTCACCCGCGGTGCGCGAGTCGTCGTGACGGGTCGGTTGCGGCAGCGTTCCTACGAGACGCGTGAAGGCGAGAAGCGCACTGTCGTCGAACTCGAGGTCGACGAGGTCGGTCCCTCCCTGCGGTACGCGACGGCCAAGGTCAACAAGGTCAGTCGCGGCAGCGGCGGAGGCGGCGGCAACAGCGGCGGCGGGTTCGGTGGTTCCTCCGGTGGATCGGGTGGCTCGTCGAGCCGTTCGTCCGGTGGCAGCTCGGGCGGTGACGATCCGTGGGGCAGTGCCCCGCAGGCATCGGGATCGTTCGGTGGCTCCCGTGGCGGCGGCGACGACGAACCGCCGTTCTGATCCGGTACGCACCACACATGCAGTGAATCAAGATTCGGAGATTGTCCATGCCTAAACCGCCGTTGCGCGACAAGGTGATCAAGAAGAAGGTCTGTGCCTTCTGCAAGGAAAAGAACACGTCCATCGACTACAAGGACACGACGTTGCTGCGTAAGTACGTCAGCGACCGCGGCAAGATCCGCGCTCGTCGTGTCACCGGCAACTGCGTCCAGCACCAGCGGGACATCGCCATCGCAGTCAAGAACTCGCGTGAGGTAGCACTGCTGCCCTACGCCGCGACTGCGCGATAAGGGGAAAGGTAACCATGAAGCTCATCCTCACCGCTGATGTCGACAACCTCGGCGCACCCGGAGACACCGTCGAGGTCAAGGACGGCTACGGACGTAACTTCCTGCTGCCCCGTGGACTGGCCATTGCGGCCACCCGCGGAGCGCAGAAGCAGGTCGAGGGCATCCGTCGTGCCCAGGAAGCTCGCGCCGTGCGCGGGCTGGACCACGCCAACGAGCTCAAGCAGGCCATCGAGGGCCTGACGTCCGTGACGCTGTCGGTGCGAACCGGCGGCTCGGGCAAGCTCTTCGGTGCGGTCACCGCAGCCGACGTCGCCGCCGCCGTCAAGAGCGCCGGTGGCCCGGTGCTCGACAAGCGCAGCATCGAACTGCCGAAGTCGCACGTGAAGTCCACCGGAACGCACCGCATCACCGTGGCGCTGCACCCCGATGTGACGGCGTCGTTCGACCTCGAGGTCACCGCCTCGTAAGCATCACCGACACGCAGTACCGATTGCCCCGGCCGATTCTCGGCCGGGGCATTCTGCGTTTGCGTTCGTTCTTTTCCTGCCTGTCTCGGCCGTCCTCCGGCGTGGGCGAGGTGGTGATTCTGTGCGCGGTGAGTGTTTCCGGGTGGGTCCACTGGCACCGTCCCCAAACCTCGGAGCAGACGCGGCCCGAGCACCGTCCGGCGCCGAGGGTGCGCCGAAACCTTTACGTACTCTTCGAGATGTCTTGACCAACGATGCGCCCCGAGGAGAGACCGGGCGTTCTGCACCGACGAAACCGCACAGACCCACACCATCCGTGTCCGCCTGGAGGCTTCACCGTGACTGCACAACTCGATCGCTCGTCCCCCGCCGAACCACCCGTACCCGCCCCGAGCCCCACACCGCGCGACCGGCTGGCGAGCGTCGCCCGGTACGACGTGCCCGCGTCTCTCGTGGTGTTCCTGGTGGCGGTACCGCTCTCCATCGGAATCGCGGTGGCCTCCGGCGCTCCCGTCATGGCGGGCCTCATCGCGGCCGTCATCGGCGGCATCCTCGCCGGTGCGCTGGGTGGGTCCCCGCTGCAGGTGAGCGGGCCGGCCGCCGGCCTGACCGTGGTGGTGGCGGAGTTGGTGAACCAGTTCGGTTGGCGCATCACGTGTCTCATCACGGTGTTCGCCGGTGTGCTACAGGTGGTGCTGGGTCTGAGCCGTATCGCCCGCCAGGCGCTCGCCATCTCGCCGGTGGTGGTGCACGCGATGCTGGCCGGTATCGGTATCACCATCGCGCTGCAGCAGATCCACGTGCTGCTCGGTGGGGAGAGCCGGAGTTCCGCCGTCGCCAACATCACGTCTCTGCCTTCGTCGATCCTGAACGCCGAGGCGGCGCCGGTCGCCATCGGCGGCGTGGTCGTTGCGCTGATGCTGCTGTGGCCGCGCATCACCGGCCCACTCGGTAAGGTCCCCGGCCCGCTGGTGGCCGTGGTCGCGGGAACTGGTCTCTCACTGGCCTTCTCGATGAACGTCGAACGAATCGATCTGCCCGGCAACCTGATCGAGGCCGTGGAGTTGCCGGCATTCCCGGACGGGCAGTGGGCAGCGTTCGCGACCGGTGTGCTGACCATCGCGTTGATCGCGAGCGTCGAGAGTCTGCTCTCCGCCGTCGCCATCGACAAGATGCACTCGGGCAGACGCACCAACTTCGATCGCGAACTCATGGGTCAGGGCGCCGCCAACATGGTGTCCGGTGTCGCCGGCGGACTGCCCGTCACCGGCGTCATCGTGCGCAGCGCCACCAACGTCCGATCCGGCGCCCGATCCCCCGCTTCGGCTGTGCTGCACGGTGTCTGGGTTCTCATCTTCTCGGTCCTGTTCATCGGTGTGGTCGAGCTGGTCCCCTACGCCGCACTGGCAGGTCTGCTCGTCATGATCGGTGTGCAGCTGGTCAAGCTCGCGGACATACGCTCGGCGACGAAGACCGGCGACGTGGTGGTGTACGCGGCGACGGTCGTCGGTGTCGTCACCCTCAATCTGCTCGAGGGTGTGCTGATCGGGCTCGCCATCTCCGTCCTGCTGGTGTTGCGCCGCGTGCTGTGGGCACGGGTGCGTGCCGAGCAGCTCACCGAGGACTCCTGGCGCGTCGTGGTGGAGGGATCGCTCAGCTTCCTGTCGCTTCCTCGCCTCACGCGGGTGCTGCAGTCCGTTCCTGCCGGCCGATCCGTGACGATCGAGCTGACCGTCGACTTCCTCGACCACGCGGTGTACGACGCGCTGCACGAGTGGACGAAGCAGTACGAGGCGACGGGCGGCACCGTCGTCGTCGACGAGGTCGGCGCCGTGGACATGGCGTCGGCCACGGCCGGGCCACCGAGACGCATGCCCCACATGCTGTCCGCGCGCACGTTCATGCCGTGGTCGCAATGGCAGACCGTCGACAGCCACTCCGGGCCGTTCACCGCCGACGCCGTCACCCCGGCGGCGCTCCGGCCGGTCCTGGCCGGTGTCGAGGAATACCACCGTCGCAGCGCGTCGTCCATGCGCCCGCACCTCGAGAAGCTGAGCGAGTTCCAGGACCCGGACACGTTCTTCCTGAGTTGTGTCGACTCGCGCGTGCTGCCGAACACGATCACCAGCGCCGGACCCGGAGACCTCTTCACCGTCCGCAACATGGGCAATCTGATCCCGGTCGGTGATCCGGACACGTCGCTCGAGGCCGCTCTGGAGTACGGCGTGAACACGCTCGCCATCAGTTCCGTCGTGGTCTGCGGCCACTCCGGATGTGGAGCCATGCGGGGGCTGCTCGCGGACGCTCACGACGCCGACGGGGTGGTGGGTGAGTGGCTCTCGCACGGCCGGGCGAGCCTCAGTGCGTTCCGGAGTGGCCACCCCGTCGCGCGGGATGCCGCGGAGCTGGGGTTCTCCGAGATCGACCAGCTCGCCATGGTGAACGTGGCAGTACAACTGCAGACCCTGTCGCGTCACGCCGTGGTGGGCAAGGCGGTCGCCGAGGGGAGGCTCAAGGTGGTCGGACTCTTCTTCGACATTCCCACGGCGCGGGTCGTGCTCGTCGACGCGGCCTCGGTCACCGAGCTCGATCAGGAGCAAGCGCAGAACTGACCAGGGTCTCCACGGGGCGCCGCGATGCACTGCATCGCGGCGCCCCGTCGCGTGTCCGGCGGCTGTTATCCGGACCGGATCAGAATCACTCGGCGGTTTCACCGGCGGATACCGACATGTGACCCAGGTCATGTTGATAACTCCAGCCATGGAGACCTGACACGCCCGACATGTCAAGTCGGCAGGACACGCCGAGTGCGGATTCATCCACAGAGAGAAAAATTGCGAAATCGCCCTGACGTGCACTGATGGGCTGTGTGATCTTGTTGCTGCACAGGTTCTGCACAGGTGGTCAACACGACTCGCCTGCGTTGTCCACACCCCGTCCACAGATTGCTCAACAGGCTCGTTTGGTGCTGGCGGACCGAGCACCTAACGTCCCTCCGGCACACCATCGACGGGCCTCGTCGACCGCCGGACAGCCGCTCGCGCACGCGCGTGCAGTCACCTGTTCGGACCGTGTCGGAGGCCGGGGGTACAACGTGGTGAGCACGGACTCGGCCGACACGGCCGAGGACGGACGAGATCTCCGGGGGCGAGCTTCGGTCGAGCGAGAGGGCGGCGAACTTCTGTGGCAGTCGTGGACGATCGGGGAACGAACGACTACCAGGGGCCGTCCGAGGCGCCCGGTGAGGACTTCGGTCGTCAGCCCCCTCAGGACATGGCTGCCGAGCAGTCCGTTCTGGGCGGCATGCTGCTCAGCAAGGACGCCATCGCGGACGTCCTGGAGGTTCTGCGTCCCGGCGACTTCTACCGCCCGGCCCACCAGATGGTCTACGACGCCATCCTCGATCTGTACGGCCGCGGCGACCCCGCCGACCCGGTCACCGTCTCCGCGGAGCTCGAACGGCGCGGCGAGCTCAAGCGCATCGGCGGCCCGCCCTACCTCGTCACGCTGACGCAGACGGTCCCCACGGCGGCCAACGCGTCGTTCTACGCCGAGATCGTCGTCGAGAAGGCGATCCTGCGTCGCCTCGTCGAGGCCGGTACGCGCATCGTCCAGTTCGGCTACGCGGGCGCGGACGGTCAGGACGTGTCCGAAGTCGTCGACCGGGCTCAGGCCGAGGTGTACGAGGTCACCGAGCGGCGTACCGCGGAGGACTTCGTCCAGCTCGAGGAACTGCTGCAGCCCACGATGGACGAGATCGACTCCATCGCCAGCCGCGGCGGCATGTCGAACGGTGTCCCCACCGGCTTCACCGAGCTCGACGAGGTGACCAACGGTCTGCACCCGGGCCAGATGATCATCGTCGCGGCGAGGCCTGGTGTGGGCAAGGCGCTCGCCCTCGACACGCCGTTGGCGACGCCCACTGGGTGGACGACGATGGGTGAAGTCGAGGTCGGGGACCATCTCATCGATGCGTCCGGATCTGCGACTCGGGTCGTCGCTGCGACCGACGTGATGGTCGGTAGGCCGTGTTACGAGGTCGAGTTCTCCGACGGCACGGTCATCGTGGCCGACGCGGAGCATCAGTGGCTCACGGATACCCGCGCATCGCGAAAGTCGGCGCAGGCTGCGGCTGCTCGATACAACAGGACCAAGAACCAAGGAACGTTCGCCGAGGTGCGAACCACCGAGCAGATCGCCGGTTCGGTCAGGTGCGCGACCAAGGACGCTCGACTGAATCACTCGGTGACCAACGCGAAGCCGATCCAGCGTCCGGACGCGGTCCTTTCCGTCCCTCCCTACACGCTGGGCGCGTGGTTGGGGGACGGCACCAGCGCTTGCGCGCAGATCACCTCCGACGATCCCGAGATCATTGCTCGGATCGAAGGTGAGGGGTTGGTGGCCGTTCGATCCGCAGCAGCTGAGTTGCGATACTCGATTCAGCTTCCCGCACCCGAACCTGTACCGGCCAAGTTCTGTACGGTGTGCGGAAAACGCTTCGTGCCGTTCTCTTCTCAGGTGCGTACCTGCGGCCGTTCATGCGGTGGCCGGGCTCGTTTCCAGGATGACGTGGTGGATCAGCCGCTGTGCCCGCTCTGCGGTGAGCTGTGCACCGGACTTCGGATGTGCCAGAAGTGCCGAAACGCCACGGGGACGGTGCAAGCTCGCCTCCGAACACTCGGTGTGTTGAACAACAAGCACATTCCCATGGAGTACCTCAGGTCGTCGGAGTCGCAGCGGCGAGCTGTACTCGCCGGCCTGCTGGACACCGACGGGACCGTCACGGCAGGCGGATCCGCGCAGTTCAGTGTCACCAATGAGCGACTGGCACTCGACGTCGAGGAACTCATCGTCAGTCTGGGGTACCGAGTACATCGATCGACGAAGAGGGTGGCAGGACGCACCGAGGCGTCGTCGACGGCGTTCACACTCACCTTCTCGACCGATGATGTGGTCTTCGGTCTGCATCGAAAGCAGTTGCTGCACAAAGAGCGTCGTGCCTCGTCGAATGTGTCCAGGTCTTCGAGTCGCTTCATCGTCGACGTTCGTCGCGTCGACTCGGTGCCGGTCAGATGTGTCGAGGTCGATAACACGGACCACCTCTATCTCGCCGGTCGTTCGATGGTGCCGACACACAACTCCACTCTCGGAATGGATTTCATGCGCTCGTGCTCCATCAAGCACGGCATGGCCAGCGTCATGTTCTCGCTCGAGATGAGCCGCACCGAGATCGTCATGCGTCTCCTCTCCGCCGAGGCCAAGATCAAGCTCGGCGACATGCGCTCGGGAAAGATGACGGACGACGACTGGACCCGCCTCGCCCGCAGGATGAGCGAGATCAGCGAGGCACCACTCTTCGTCGACGACTCCCCCAACCTCACCATGATGGAGATCCGCGCCAAGGCGCGGCGACTGAAGCAGCGACACGATCTCAAGCTCATCGTCATCGACTACCTGCAGCTGATGTCGTCCGGCAAGAAGGTGGAGTCGCGTCAGCAGGAGGTCTCGGACTTCTCGCGATCGCTGAAGCTGTTGGCCAAGGAGCTCATGGTTCCGGTGGTCGCCATCTGTCAGCTCAACCGTGGTCCCGAGCAGCGCACGGACAAGAAGCCGATGGTCTCCGACCTGCGTGAGTCCGGCTCGCTCGAGCAGGACGCCGACATGGTCATCCTGCTCTACCGTCCGGATGCGACCGAGCGCGACGATCCCCGCGGCGGCGAAGCCGACCTGATCCTCGGCAAGCACCGCAACGGACCCACGGCCACCATCACGGTGGCGCACCAGTTGCACCTGTCGCGCTTCGTCGACATGGCGCGCGGCTAGTCCGCCGAGGCCGGCAAGGAGATCGAGGCGGAGAAGGACACGTCGACGTCGTCGACGACCTTCATCGATCCGAGCAGCTGGGAGTAGGGCTTCACGCCGAAGTCCGTCTGCGTCACCACCGCGTCGAAGGCGACGTGCGTGGTCCCGTCGGAGGTGGAGACCGAAAGGTCGACGGTGTGCTCGCGTGTCACGCCGTGGATCGTCAGCGTGCCGTCGAGACGGTAGCCGTCCTTCGTCGACTCGACGGTGGTCGCGTCGTAGCGGATCTCGGGATGGTCCGACGCGTCCAGCGTGCCGAGGGCGTTGGACCGCGCGAGCATCTTCTCGGGGCCGAACATCGGTGTGACGCCGCCCTCGCCACTGACGACCTCCATGGAGTCGACGCGGACCCGAACCGTGACGGCCGTCGGAGCGCCGTCCGACTCGTCGACGGTGACGCTCCAGTCGCGGAACGCGATGGTCAGCCGGTGCCCCATCTTCGACGCTCGACCGGTCACCCCGGTGTGGACGTTCAGCGTGCCGTCCGCCGCGGTCAGGGTCCTGCTCGAGGTGGTCATCACCCGACTGTATCCGCGCTGCTGGGGCAGAATGCGTGGCCGTGACCACACATGGCTTCTCGGACTACGTCGCGCATCCCCGCCACGGGCCGCTACCGATGATCCTGCTGGCCGTCACGGTCGTCACCGGTGCGATCGACGCGCTCAGCCTGCTGGCTCTCGGTCGAGTGTTCGTGGCCAACATGACGGGCAACGTCGTGTTCATCGGTTTCGCACTGGGCGGGGCGCCCGGTTTCTCGTTGTGGGGCTCGGTGCTCGCCCTGGTCGGATTCCTGGTGGGCGCGATGGTCGGTGGAACACTGATCACGCGGGCCGGTGGTCGACGAGATCATCTGCTGCGCAACGCACTCGGGGTCGAGCTCGTCCTCGCGCTCGCGTCGCTGATCGCCGCGATCCTCATGGTGGACGGTCCCGGCCGCGGATACGTCATCGTCGTGCTGCTAGCGCTGGGCCTGGGGCTGCAGAACGCGGCGGTGCGGCATCTCGCCGTCCCGGACATGACCACCACCGTGCTGACGATGGCCCTCACCGGCATCGGGTCCGATCTCCGAAAACGGGACGGGGCGGCTGTACTGCGTCGGCTCTCCTCCGTCGTCGCCATGTTCCTCGGTGCGATCCTGGGCACCGTGGTGGTGTTGCATTCGGGTGTGGTGGCGACACTGGTGCTCGTGGCCGCGTTGTTCGCGGTGATCCTCGTGGTCGTGTGGGCGGTGGGGCGCCGCGAGCAACCATGGCAGGTCGCCGCCTGACGTCGGTCAGTCGAGGCTGACCGCGACCACCGTGTTCCGGCCGCGTCGCTTCGCGTCGTACAGCGCATGATCCGCGGACACGAGCAGCGGCGAGACGGACTGCGGGGCGTAGCTCGTCCAGGCCAACCCTATGCTCACCGTCGCCGTGCGCGACGAGAGTACGTGCAGCCGTTCGTGATCGCGGCGGATCGAGTCGGCGATGGAGGCGGCGTCCTCCTGATCCGCGTGCGGGAGGAGGATTGCGAACTCCTCACCGCCCATGCGCCCGGCGATCGCGTCGTCCGGTAGGGCACCGAGGATGCAGGCGGCGCTGCGGACCAACGCGATGTCGCCCACGGCGTGGCCGAGCGTGTCGTTGATGGACTTGAAGTGGTCGAGGTCGAGCATGAGCAGCGCGACCGGCCGCGAGTCGGTGATGAGGGTGTCGAGGCGCTGCTGGCTCCGTCGCAGGAAGGCGGCGCGGGAGAGGACGCCGGTGAGACTGTCGTACTCGAGGGCCTCGCGGAGCTTGTTCTGCACGGCCATCCGGTCCAGCGACACGGCGGCGACCAGCAGCGGTCCGAGTGCGACCAACGCGACGGACAGCACCGCGGAGGCGCCGTCCTGGCCGTCCGCGCCCAGCAACCCACCGGTCTGGAGTTCCCCGCGTCCGAGGAAGAGCAGCGTCCATGCGGACCACAGTGCGGTGAGCAGCGCGGTGCCGAAGATGGGGATGCGGGTGGCGCACCAGAGCAGCGCGGGCAGCGGCAGCGCGAGCAGCAACGGGCCCTGGACGATGAGACCGGCCAGCATCAGCAGGACGGTCAACGCGATCGGTGCCGTCTCACCCGTGATCAGGCGTCGGAGCGAGGCGGGGCCGGTCCGTCGGCGCGGCGTAGACGCGCGGAAGGACAGTAGGACGGGGACGATCAGCAGGTAGCTCGTGAGCTCGGATCCGAACCAGCTCAGAGCCTCGACGGCGGGTGCGTGCGGTCCCAGCCGGCTGCTCGAGAGGGTGGCGACGGTCGTCGACAGGAGGGCGGCGACAACGATGCCGAGGCACATTCTGGCGAAGTCCGCGGATCCCGCGAGGGTCATCGGCTCGGGGTGCCGCCGCCGGATCACCAGCGTGCCTCCGAGGACCCCGACGATGTTCGCGACATTGAACGCGACCGCAGCGTAGACGTCGGTACCCGAGACGAGGTCCGCGGTGACGAGGGCGAGCAGCGCTGCGACGGCCGCCGGCGCGGTGAAGGTGCGGGGCCAGCGTACGAAGACGCTCAGCGCCACCGCGTTGGCCACCCACACCGAGGCGAGAAGTCCCGGTGGCCGCGAATGGATTCCGATGATCGCCGCGATGAAGACGGCGGCGGTCAGGAGGGCGATGTCGGTCGCGGCGCGCGCGGCCGGACTGCGCATGTCCGGCTCGGGTGTCGCAGGCAAGGTCGTCCTTCGCATGGACGGGAACCCCCTGTGACATCTCAGTCGTCCCCAACGGTTTCGTTGTTATCGAGTGCAGTATCTACTACCGCAACCGCACGTGGCGACCGATGCGGCAGACTGCTCACTCGCGCTGAGGCGCCGCGCTCGCCCACGTCTCCGGTTCCGGTACGAGGACCGATATTCAGTCCACTGCCGGTCGGTGGACTGGACTCGAGCAGTGGACGGGCGGACAGACTCGAGACATGAACGCCCGCGACCTCGCACTCCGGACCACCCTGCTCGTGGGTGGCCTCACGCTCTACGGCACGTCGATGGCCATGATGATCACCGGTGGTCTCGGGCTCAACCCGTGGGACGTGTTCCACCAGGGGCTGGCCGCACGGCTCCCGATCAGTTTCGGGGCGATCACGGCGGTGACCGGCGTGATGGTGCTGCTGCTGTGGATCCCGTTGCGTCAGCGGCCGGGCATCGGAACCGTCGCGAACATCGTCATCATCGCGGTGAGCGTCGACCTCGCGCTGGACTGGCTGCCCGATGTCACCTCGGTCCCGTCACGCGCAGCGCTGCTCACCGGAGGAGTCGTGCTCAACGGACTCGCCACGGCGGCCTACATCTCGGCCGGCCTGGGCGCGGGTCCGCGCGACGGCCTGATGACAGGACTCGTCGCGCGGACCGGACTGTCCGTGCGCCTGGTGCGCACGGCCATCGAACTCGCGGTGCTGGGAACCGGATGGCTCCTCGGCGGCACGGCCGGTGTGGGGACGGTGCTGTACGCGCTCGCGATCGGCCCGCTGGTGCACTTCTTCCTCGGCGTGATGCCCCAGAAGTTCACGGCCCAGAAGTTCACGGCCCGGAAGTGCACGGTGCGAGCAGGAGGAGATCACTCCTCGGTGGAGAGCTCCGAACCGGCCGACAGGATCCCGACCGAGACACCGTAGGGAAGGAAGCGGACCTTGCGATTCGGATCCACGTTGTCCCGGTGGGCACGCAGAGCATCGAGTTCGGTCGCGAAGACCTGATCGACGCTCGCCGACCCGTCGGAGTCGACGGAGTAGACGGCCCACACCCCGTCGCCCTTCTGACCCGTGGTCTCCGGCTCCGGGGTGGACTTGGTCGCGGCGGGCGTGAACATGCCGACCCACGGAGCGCCTCCGCCCGACTGATCGGCCATCTTCATGGCCTGGCCCAGCATGTCCCGCAGGCCCTCGCCCGCTTCGCGAGCGACGCGCTCGAAGTCCTCGGGATCGAAACCGAACTGTCCTTTACCGCTCATGGTGTACCTCGCAGAGTGTGGTGTGACGGGCTTTACTCCCCCAACGACCGGTGAGCTTCATCCGTTCCCGGGTCAGTGCGGCGCGGACGGGTACACCATGACGGCAAGTACCCCTCGACGAACGGACATCACCGCATGACGAAGCTTCTGTACGTGGTCACCGGATCGGATCACTGGACGCTGAAGGACGGAACCGCGCACCCCACCGGGTACTGGGCGGAGGAGCTCGTCGAGTCGCACCGGACCTTCACCGAGGCCGGCTGGGACATCGTCGTCGCGACGCCCGGTGGTGTGACCCCGACCGTCGACGAGGGATCGCTGGCCGTCGAGGCGAACGGCGGCGACGAGGCGAAGGTCGCCGATCTGAAGTCGTACCTGGAGTCGGTGAAGGACGTGCTCGCGTCACCCGCGCGCCTCGAGGATCAGACGGCGTCGTCCTTCGACGCGGTCTTCGTCCCCGGTGGCCACGGTCCGATGGAGGACCTCGCGGTGTCGGACGACTTCGGCGCCCTGGTCACCGAGTTCCTCGACTCGGGCAAGATCGTGTCGGCCGTGTGCCACGCACCCGCCGCGCTGCTGTCGGCGAAGCGCGACGACGGCAGCTGGCCCTTCTCCGGCTACCAGCTCACGGGCTTCACCAACCAGGAGGAGGAGCAGGCCGGACTGGCCGACAAGGCGCCCTGGCTGCTCGAGACCCGTCTGCGCGACGGTGGAGCGAGCTTCTCGGCGGCGGATGCCTGGTCGCCCCACGTCATCGTCGACCGCACCGTCTACACCGGCCAGAACCCGGCATCGACCAAGGCATTGGCGGATCGGCTCGTCGCTGCTCTGAGCTGACGGCACCCCGGCTGACTCCCGGCGCCCGCTGACCCCCCCCGCGAGTACGTCCACACTGTCGCGATTCCACGCCGATTCACGACGCTTCGGACGTACTCGCCGGGAGCGGGCGGGGGGAAGGGGGTCAGACCATCGCGGCTGCAGCCCGCTCGGCCAGGTCGAGCAGCGGTTGCGGGAAGACCCCGAGCACCACGGTGGCGACGGCCGAGACGGCGACGGCCACGGTCGCGCCCGTTCCGTGGGTGATCGTCGCCGAGGGTCCCTCCGGTTCGGTGAAGAACAGCACCACGATGACGCGGATGTAGAACGACGCGGCGATGGCACTGCTGACGACGCCGACGATCACCAGCACGGCACCGCCGTCCTCGAGTGCGGCCTGGAAGACGGCGAACTTGCTCGTGAAGCCGCTCGTCAACGGGATGCCGGCGAAGGCGAGCAGGAACAGCGCGAAGGCCGCTGCGGTCAGGGGCGACGATCGTCCGAGGCCCGCCCACCGGGACAGTTCGGTGACCTCGCCGCCCTGATCCCGCACGAGGGACACCACGGCGAAGGCGCCGAGTGTGCTGAAGGCGTAGGCCGCGAGATAGAACAGCGTGGCGGACACGCCCGCCGCTCCCGCGGAGACACCCGTGAGGATGAAGCCCGCGTGGGCGATCGACGAGTACGCCAGCATCCGCGTGACGTCGGTCTGCGTCACCGCGATCACGGCTCCCACGAGCATGGTGACGATGGCGACGGCCCACAGCATCGGCCGCCACGCGTCCTGGAGATCGGGCACGCCCACGACGAGAATGCGCAGCAGCGCTCCGAAGGCCGCCACCTTCGTGGCCGAGGCCATGAACGCGGTCACGGGCGTGGGTGCGCCCTGGTACACGTCGGGGATCCACGAATGGAACGGCACCGCACCGACTTTGAACAGCAGGCCGACGGCCACGAGACCGACCCCCAGCACGCCGAGAACCTGGTCCCCGTCGGCCACGTCGGCGATGTCGTCGAGTCGGACGCTGCCTGCGTAGCCGTAGAGCAGCGCCGTGCCGAACAGGAAGAAGGCCGACGAGAACGCTCCGAGGAGGAAGTACTTGAGCGACGCCTCCTGGGACAGCAGACGCCGACGACGCGCGAGACCGCACAGCAGGTACAGCGGGAGCGAGAGCACCTCCAGCGCGACGAACATGCTCAGCAGATCGTTCGAGGCCGGCAACACCATCATGCCGCCGACGGCGAACAGGGTGAGCGGGTAGATCTCGGTACGGGTGACCCGGGCAGTGACGGCACGGGCCTCGGCGACCGTGCCCGGCACCGTGGACGCCGCGGGCGTGAAGGCATCGACCGCAGCCACTTCGGGATGGTCGGACGAGCGATGCGCCATCAGTACGACCGACGCCGCGGACACCGCGACGATGACCCCCTGCAGGAACAGTGTGGGCCCGTCCACGGCCACCGACCCCACCGCGGCGACGGTGCTGGTTCCGGCCAGCGCGACGACGGCGGCGAACGCTGCCGCGAGTGCGCCGAGGGCGAGCACGAGATGGGTGACGCGGCGCCGATCGGCGGGAACGAACGCCTCGACCAGGACGCCGATCACCGCGGCCGCCAGCACGATGATCATGGGCGACAGCAGGCTGTACTCGAGGGACGGGGTGTCGATGGTCATGGCGCGGCCACTCCTGTCTCGAGTTGCTCGACCGATGTGCGTTCGACGGCCGGCGTGAGGATGTCCAGCGCGGGTCTCGGGTACACGCCCAGCGCGATGACGAGCACGAGAAGTGGCGCGACGACGGCGATCTCGCGCGGCACGAGATCGCGGATCCGTTCCGAGCCGGCGGCGACGGGCCCGGTCATCACCCGTTGATACAGCCACAGCACGTAGATCGCCGAGAGCACCAGCGCCGACGCCGCGATCACCGCCGCGACGCCGTAGCGCGGGAACGTTCCCACGAGGACCAGAAATTCGCTGACGAACGGGGCGAGTCCGGGAAGCGACAGAGTGGCCAGTCCGGCGACGAGGAACGTGCCGGCGAGCACGGGCGCCACCTTCTGCACACCCCCGTGGTCGGCGATGACCGCGCTCCCGCGCCGGGTGACGAGGAACCCTGCGACGAGGAACAGTGCGGCCGTGGCGATCCCGTGGTTCACCATGTACAGCGCGGACCCCGCCTGCGACTGGCTCGTCATGGCGAAGATGCCGAGGATGATGAACCCGAAGTGCGAGATGGAGGTGTACGCGATGAGGCGCATGATGTCGGTCGCGCCGATCGCCAGCACCGCGCCGTAGACGATCCCGACGACGGCGAGCGTGATCACCGCCGGCGCGAAGGTCGCCGACGACTCCGGGAACAGCTGCAGGCAGTACCGCAGCATCCCGAAGGTGCCCACCTTGTCGACGACGGCCATCATCAGTACCGCGGTCGCCGGGGTGCTCTCGGTCGCCGCGCCGGGCAACCAGGTGTGCAGCGGCCACAGCGGCGCCTTCACGGCGAAGGCCACGAGGAATCCCAGGAACAGCGCGTTCAGCACGCCGGGCGAGGCGCCGAGTTCGCCGGCCGCCGCGGCGTCCGCGATGGCGCGCAGGTCGAACGTGCCCGCCGAGAAGGGACTCGCATCCGAGGCGGTGACGACGTACAGGCCGATGACGGCCGCCAGCATGACGAGCCCGCCCGCGAGGTTGTAGAGCAGGAAGGTCACCGCGGCGGAACGCGCTCGTCCGGCGTCACGGCCGAAGCCGCCGATGAGGAAGTACATCGGCACGAGCATGGCCTCGAAGAAGAGGTAGAAGAGCAGGATGTCGAGGGAGACGAACGAGACCATGACCATCGACTCGACGACGAGGATCAACGCGACGTAGGTGTGGGTGCGGCGTGAGCGCGACGCGGGCGGGGTGTCGTTCCACCCGGCCAGCAGGAGGATCGGTACCAGGACCGCGGTCAGCAGTACGAGAGTCAGTGCGATGCCGTCGATCCCGAGTGTGTAGCCCGCACCGAAGCTCGGGATCCACTCGTGCTCCTCCACGAACTGGTATCCCGGCGCGCCCGCCTCGAATCCGATCGCACACAGCACGGCGAGGATCAGCACGACGCACGATGTCGTGAGCCCCACCGCGCGGGCGGCCGGAGACCGGGTGGGCGGCACGGCGATCACTACCAGCGCTCCGATCAGCGGGACGAGCCAGAGCGCGCTCAGCACGGGAAGGTCGGTCATCGCGTCACTCCCAGTGCCACGGTCAGGGCGACGACCACCAGGACGGCCCCGGCGAACATCGAGAGGGCGTACGACCGGACGAACCCGTTCTGCCACCGGCGCAGTCGTGTGGAGGACTCCCGGACCGCGGTGGCGACGGCACTCACCACTCCCTCGACGCCGACGCGGTCGGCGGTGACCACCGCGGCGGTCGCCCGCTGACCCGGCCGCATGAAGACGGCCTCGTTCACCGCGTCCCCGTACAGATCTCGGCGAGCGGCCGCGGTGAGGACCGACCCCGTGGGTGCGGTCACCGGGACCGCCGATCGGCCGTACATGCGCACGGCCACGCCCACCCCCGAGGCGACGGTCACGAGCACCGCGAGGGTGACGGCCCACGCGGGTACGAGGTGTGCGGGGTCGTGTTCTCCGACGACCGGGGCGAGCCATACCTCCAATCGGGTGCCGATCGCGAGAAGCGCACCGGCACCGACGGATCCGACGGCCAGCACGATCATCGGGCCGGTCATGCTCGCGGGTGCCTCGTGCGGGTGGACTCCGCTGCGCCACCGCCGCTCGCCGAAGAACGTGAGGATCATGACCCGCGTCATGTAGAAGGCGGTGAGTCCCGCGCCGACCAGGGTGGCCGCGCCGAGTGCCGCACCCTTCGCACCGCCGGCGTCGATCGCGGCCTCGATGATGCCGTCCTTCGAGAAGAACCCCGAGAACGGTGGGACACCGATGATGGCGAGATAGGCCAGCCCGAACGTCACGTAGGTGATCGGCAGGACGGTGCGCAGTCCGCCGTACCGCCGCATGTCCGTCTCGTCGTTCGTCGCGTGCATCACGGACCCGGCGCCGAGGAACAGGCCGGCCTTGAAGAATCCGTGCGTGAGCAGGTGCAGGATCGCGACCGCGTACCCGGCGGGGCCGAGACCGGCCGCGAGCACCATGTACCCGATCTGGCTCATCGTCGACGCGGCCAGAGCCTTCTTGATGTCGTCCTTCGCGCAGCCGATGACGGCCCCGAAGAGCAGCGTCACGGCGCCGACCAGCACGACGACGTTCTGGGCGGCCGGGGACGCCTCGAAGACGGGCCCGGACCGGACGATGAGGTACACACCGGCGGTGACCATCGTCGCGGCGTGGATGAGCGCCGAGACGGGCGTCGGGCCCTCCATCGCGTCGCCCAGCCACGATTGCAGCGGCACCTGCGCCGACTTGCCGCACGCGGCGAGCAGGAGGACGAGGCAGAGGGCGGTCGCGGTGCCATCGCCCATGCCGTCGACTCCGGCGAACACGTCGTCGTACGAGACGGATCCGACGGACGAGATCATGATCATCAGCGCGACGGCCAGTCCGATGTCGCCGACACGATTGACGACGAACGCCTTGCGTGCGGCCGAGGCCGCCGACGGACGGGTGGACCAGAACCCGATCAACAGGTACGACGCGAGGCCCACGCCCTCCCATCCGACGTACAGGCCGAGGAAGTTGTCCGCCATGACCAGCAGCAGCATCGCGGCCACGAACAGATTGAGGTACGCGAAGAATCGGCGGCGCGCGGGATCGTCCCGCATGTACCCGATCGAGTACACGTGGATGAGGGTTCCGACGCCGGTGATGAGCAGGACGAAGCACACCGACAGCTGGTCGAGGCGGAGACCGAACTCGATCTGCAGCGACTCGACCGGAACGTAGGTGAAGACCGTCTGCGAGAGCGCGCGGTCCTCCGCTGCCCGCCCGGCCATGTCGACGAAGGCGACGACGGCCAGCGCGAACGACGCGAGCATCGCCGCGCACGCGAGGAGGTGGCCCCACGCATCGCTCCGGCGTCCACCCAGCAGCAGCACGACGGCTCCGGCGAGGGGAATGAGCGGCAGCAGAACCAGAGTCGTCGCCATGTCAGTACTTCAACAGACTGTCGTCGTCGACCGAGACGGATCGACGAGAGCGGAAGATCGCCATGATGACGGCCAGACCCACCACCACCTCGGCGGCGGCGACGACCATCGTGAAGAACGCGAAGACCTGTCCGTCCAGGCCGCCGTGCATCCGCGAGAACGTCACGAAGGCCAGGTTCGCGGCGTTGAGCATCAGCTCGATGCACATGAATACGACGATGGCGTTGCGGCGCAGGAGGACACCGGCGGCGCCGATGGTGAACAGGGCCGCGGACAGGTACAGGTAGTACTCCGGGTTCATCGGCTCGGCCCGTCGCGGAACTGCCGACTGACCGACGACTCGGCGTCGCTGCCGTCGGGGAGACGAGCGGGCCGGTCCACACCGTTGTGGCGTGCGTAGACACCTGGGCTCGGCAGCGGTGTCACGCGGTCTCCGAACCGGAACCTGTCCTGCGACAGCTCCTTCTGGGTTCTGGTCCGGCCGACGGCGTCCCGGTGGGTCAGCACCATGGCACCGATCGTGGCAGTGATGAGCAGCGCTCCGGTGAGCTCGAAGGCCCACACGTAGCGCACGAACACCAGCTCGGCGAGCCCCTCGACGTTCGCCGGCGACTGCGCGGTGAAGCCGCGGAAGTCGCTCAGCGCGGCATTGCCGAGCCCCCCGATCAGCAGGACACCGAATCCGAGACCCACGACGATGGCCGCGATGCGGTGCCCCCGTAGCGATTCGACGAGCGAGTCCGACGAGTCCACCCCCACGAGCATGAGTACGAAGAGGAAGAGCATCATCACGGCGCCGGTGTAGACCACGATCTGGACGACACCGAGGAAGACGGCACCCTGGACGATGTAGAAGATCGCGAGCACCACCATCGTCGATGCCAGGAACAGAGCCGAGTACACGGCTTTCGCCGACGCCACGACGCCCAGCGCGCCGATGAGAGCGAGCGGGGCGAGGATCCAGAAGGCGATGGCCTCGGCGGTCGAGACGATCATCGGTCCGCCTCCCGCCGGGCGATGACGGCCCCGCGGTAGTAGTCCTCGTCGGTGGCGCCGTCGGCCATGGCGTGCGGGGGCGCGTCCATCCCCTCGGCGAGCGAGGCCAACAGATCGGTCTTCTCGTAGATCAGATCGGCGCGGTTGTCGTCGGCCATCTCGTACTCGTTGGTCATGGTCAGGGCGCGGGTGGGGCACGCCTCGATGCACAGACCGCACCCGATGCACCGCAGGTAGTTGATCTGGTAGACGCGCCCGTACCGTTCGCCGGGCGAGTACCGCTCGGTCTCCGTGTTGTCGGCGCCCTCGACGTAGATGGCGTCGGCGGGGCACGCCCACGCGCACAGTTCGCAGCCGATGCACTTCTCCAGGCCGTCCGCGTAGCGATTCAGCTGGTGACGGCCGTGGTACCGCGTCGCCGTCGGTACCTTCTCCTCCGGATACGACTCGGTCTCCGGCTTCTTGAACATGGTGGCGAAGGTGACGCCGAAACCCGCGACAGGTCCCAGGAATTCAGGCATCGGTCGTCTCCTTGGTGATGGGTCGAGGGCGTGCCGGACCGGGTGAGCGGTCCGGCATCGGAGGCACGGGGAACCCGCCCGCCGCGGCATCGACCCCCTGCTGGTCCGCCGTCGCACCGGAGTGGGTCCGTTCCAGGCGCCCACGCCGTAGCGTCCGGGCGAGCACGGCGATCAGGGCGGCGGTGTAGACCAGTGACACCACCACGGTGACCGGCCGGACGTGCGGGGAGTCGAGGAGGAGGACGCGCACGGCCGCGATGACCATGATCCACAGCAGCGCAGCGGGAATGAGCACCTTCCACCCGAAGTTCATGAACTGGTCGTAGCGCAGGCGTGGCAGGGTGCTGCGGAGCCAGACGAAGACGAACAGGAAGCCCCACACCTTGATCGTGAACCAAAGAACGGGCCACCAGCCCTGATTGGCGCCGTCCCACAGGCTGATCGGGAAGGGGGCGCGCCAGCCGCCGAGAAAAAGCGTGGTCGCGAGCGCCGAGACGGTGACCATGTTCACGTACTCCGCGAGCATGAACATGGCGAACCGGAGCGAGGAGTACTCGGTGTGGAATCCGCCGACCAGTTCGCCCTCCGCCTCGGGGAGATCGAACGGCGCACGGTTGGTCTCGCCCACCATCGAGGTGATGTAGACGAGGAACGACGGCAGCAGCATCACGACGAACCACAGGCGCTCCTGCGAGGCGACGATGCCGGACGTCGACATGGTGCCCGCGTAGAGGAACACGGCCGCGAAGCTCAGGCCCATGGCCACCTCGTACGAGATCACCTGCGCGGTCGAGCGCAGTGCTCCCAGAAGCGGATACGTGGAACCGGACGACCACCCGGCCAGGACGATGCCGTACACACCGATCGAGGTCACGGCCAGGATGTAGAGCACCGCGACGGGCATGTCGGTCAGCTGGAGCGGCGTGATGTGCCCGAACACCGACACGGTAGGGCCGAACGGGATCACGGCGAAGGCCATGAAGGCGGGGACGACCGAGATGATCGGTGCCAGCAGGTAGATCGGACGGTCCACGCCCCTCGGGACGATCCCCTCCTTCATGGCGAGCTTCACACCGTCGGCGAGGCTCTGCAGGATGCCCCACGGCCCGACCCTGTTGGGGCCGATGCGCATCTGCATCCAGGCCATGACCTTGCGCTCGGCGTAGATCGCGATGAGCGGTGTCAGCACTAGGAAGCCGAAGACGGCGAGCGCCTTGGCGACGACCAGCCACAGTGGGTCGATCCCGAAGACGGAGAGGTCGGTCATGACGGGGCTCCTGCCGAGAGACGCACGGCGGCACCGGGTGCGACGTGGAGGGTCGCACTGACGCGGGACGGTGCCGAGTTCCACGGCAGCCACACCACGTGGTCCGGCATGGCGGTGACGCGGAGCGGCAGCGTGATCGACCCCGAGTCGGTGGAGACGGTCAGTGGCTCACCGTCGGACACCCCGGTGTCGGCCGCGGTCGCGGGCGACAGCCGGGCGACGGGGGTCCGCGCCGTGCCGGCGAGATCGGTCTCCCCGTCCTGCATCCGCCCGGCGTCGAGCAGCATCCGCCAGCCGGCCAGTACGGCGGTTCCTGCGCCGAGGGCGGTCGGTGCCGCGCTGCCGCGGTCCGGAACGTCGGGGGATCCGGGTGCCGACCCGGCCGCGTCGAGTTCGCGGCGTGCCGCGTCGGCGTCCGGCAGTCCGAGGCGGTGACCCATCTCGGTGGCGATCGCGTCGAGGACCCGCAGGTCGGCCATCATGGACGGCGTCGGGAGTGCTGCTCCGAACGTGCGCCGGCGGCCTTCCCAGGTGGTGAACGATCCGGCTTTCTGCGCGACGGCGGCGACCGGGAACACGACGTCGGCCCGGTCGGTCACCTCGCTGCTGCGCAGATCCAGTGCGACGACGAAGGGGGCTCGGTCGAGCGCGGCGCGGGCCGCGTCGGGATCGGGGAGGTCGTCGAGCTCGACACCGGCCACGACGAGCGCGCGGAGGTCGGCGCCGAGGATGCCGACCGTGTCCCGGCCCGGTGTCGCCGGCAGATCGTCGACACCCCACGCCGCGGCCACCGCGTGCCGAGCCGCGGGGTCGTCCACCCGGCGACCTCCGTGCAGAAGGGTGGGGAACGCACCCGAGTCGAGGGCGCCGCGGTCACCGGCACGGCGGGGGATCCACGCGACGCGGGCGCCGGTGGTGTCGGCGGTGCGCGCGACCGCGGCGAGGGTGCCGGGGCTCGACGCCGCGCGCTCGCCGACGAGGATCACCGCGCCCGGCACGCGCAGCTGGTCGAGCACGTCCGGGTCCGCCAGCCCCGCGGCCTCCGTCCCCGGCACCGTGGGACGCACGTCGGCTCTCAGCTTCGTGCTGCCGGGCGACGTGAAGGGCGCCAGTGTCAGTACGCGAGTGTGTCCCCCGCGCACTGCCTTCCGCAGGCGGAGGAAGACGATGGGGCTCTCCTCCTCCGGTTCGACGGACACGAGGACGACGATCGGTGCGTCCTCGAGTGCCGCGTACGTGACGTCGATCCCGCGGCCGGCCACCCGAGCGGACAGGAAGTCGGTCTCCTCCTCGGAGGTCTGGCGGGCCCGGAAGTCGATGTCGTTGGTACCCAGCGCGATCCGCGCGAACTTGCTGTAGGCATACGCGTCCTCGACGGTGAGACGGCCACCGGTGAGCACCCCGGCGTGTCCGCGAGCCTCCGCCAGGCCCCGAGCGGCCACCGCCAGGGCCTCCGACCACGACGCGGGCTCGAGGGTGGTTCCGCGTCGGACCAGCGGGGTGTCGAGGCGATCGGGCAGCGTGCCGTACGCGAACGCCCAGCGGCCCTTGTCGCAGCTCCATTCCTCGTTGACCTCGGGATCGTCGCCGGCCAACCGACGCAACACCTTTCCGCGGCGATGGTCCGTGCGCTGGGCGCACCCACTGGAGCAGTGCTCGCAGACGCTGGGAGTCGACACCAGGTCGAAGGGCCGCGCGCGGAATCGGTAGGCGGTGTTGGTGAGTGCACCCACCGGGCAGATCTGCACGGTGTTGCCGGAGAAGTACGACTCGAACGGCTCGGCGCCGTAGATGCCGACCTGTTGCAGCGCACCGCGTTCGAGCAGATCGATGAACGGGTCACCGGCGATCTGCTCGGAGAAGCGCGTGCACCGGGCGCAGAGGACGCACCGCTCCCGGTCGAGCAGGACCTCGGTCGACAGGGGGATCGGCTTGGGATACGTGCGTTTGGTCTCCGTGAAGCGCGACTCGGTGCGGCCGGTGGACATGGCCTGGTTCTGCAGCGGGCACTCGCCACCCTTGTCGCACACCGGGCAGTCGAGCGGATGGTTGATCAGGAGCAGTTCCATCACTCCGCGCTGCGCCTTCTCGGCGATCTCCGAGCTGTGCTGCGTCCGGATCACCATGCCGTCGGACACCGTGGTGGTGCACGACGCCAAGGGCTTGCGTTGGCCCTCGACGTCGACCAGGCACTGCCGGCACGCGCCGACCGGGTCGAGCAGCGGGTGGTCGCAGAACCGCGGGATCTGCACACCGAGCATCTCGGCCGCCCGGATGACCAGGGTGCCTTTCGGGACCGACATCGGGACGCCGTCGAGGGTGATGTCCACCGTCGTCTCGGCGCGCGCGCCGTCGTTCTGCACCGCGGTCATGTCAGTTGTCCTGCCATCAGGGTGGAGAGGTGCGGATCGAAGGGGCATCCACCCTGCTCCACGTGCGCCACGTACTCGTCCCGGAAGTGGGCGATCGACGAGACGATGGGGCTGGCCGCCCCGTCTCCCAACGCGCAGAACGACTTTCCCAGGATGCTGTCGGCGACGTCGAGCAGCTTCTGCAGGTCACCCTCCGATCCGGTGCCGTTCTCGAGGCGCGCGAGTATCTGCACCAGCCAGTAGGTGCCCTCGCGGCACGGGGTGCACTTCCCGCACGATTCGTGCGCGTAGAACTCGCTCCAGCGACGGACCGCGCGGACCACGCACGTCGTCTCGTCGAAGATCTGGAGTGCTTTCGTGCCGAGCATCGATCCCGCGGCACTCACGCCCTCGTAGTCGAGCGGGACGTCGAGGTGCTCGGCCGTGAAGATCGGGGTGGAGGATCCGCCGGGTGTCCAGAACTTCAGCGTGTGCCCGGCGCGGACACCGCCCGCGTGCTCGAGCAACTCGCGCAACGTGATGCCGAGCGGCGCCTCGTACTGTCCGGGGCGGGTGACGTGGCCGGAGAGCGAGTACAGCGTGAAGCCGGGTGACTTCTCACTGCCCATCGAGCGGAACCATTGCGTCCCGCGCGCCAGGACCGTCGGCACACTCGCGATGGACTCGACGTTGTTGACGACGGTGGGGCTCGCGTAGAGGCCCGCCACGGCGGGGAACGGTGGCCGCAGCCGGGGCTGGCCGCGGCGCCCCTCGAGGGAGTCGAGCAGTGCGGTCTCCTCGCCGCAGATGTAGGCGCCCGCCCCCGCATGGACGACGAGGTCCAGATCGAACCCGGAGCCCTGGATGTCCGTGCCCAGATACCCCGCGGCGTAGGCCTCGGCGACCGCGGCCTGCAGCCGCCGCAGCACCGGCACCACCTCACCGCGGAGGTAGACGAACGCGTGCGACGAGCGGATGGCGTACGCCGCGATCACGATGCCCTCGACCAGCGCGTGGGGTGTGGCCATCAGCAGCGGCATGTCCTTGCACGTGCCCGGCTCCGACTCGTCGGCGTTCACCACCAGGTAGTGCGGCACGGTCTGGTCCGCGGGTGTCGGGCCGTCCTGGGGGATGAAGCTCCACTTCGTGCCGGTGGGGAAGCCGGCGCCGCCGCGACCACGCAGGCCGGAGTCCTTGACCGTGCCGATCACCTCGTCGGGTGTCATCGCCAGGGCTGCGGCGAGACCGTCGTACCCGCCGTGGCGGCGGTAGGTGTCCAGAGTCCAGGACTCGGGCTCGTCCCAGTAGCGGCTCAGAACCGGGGTGAGTGTCACGGCCGGGCCTCCTTCGCTGCAGTGCCGTCCGGGCGGGGCACATCGGCCGACGGGGCGGGCGCGGGCTTGTCCGGGGTGGAGTCCGTCGGCGGCTCGGCTGCCGCCGCCGCGTCGGGTTCCGCGTGATCGGGGGCGCGCATGTCCTTCTCCCGCGCGACACGCAGGCCTGCCAGCGTCGCCTCGCCGGCGGTCGGTGCGTCGAGCGCGCCGGGCCGGGTGTCAGGGAAGCCCGCCAGGATGCGCGAGGTCTCGCGGAAGGTGCACAGGGTCGCACCGCGCGTCGGGGTGACCGGGCGCCCGGCGCGGAGTTCGTCGACCAGCGTGCGCGCCGACTCGGGAGTCTGGTTGTCGAAGAACTCCCAGTTCACCATCACCACCGGTGCGTAGTCGCAGGCGGCGTTGCACTCGATGTGTTCGAGCGTCACGGTGCCGTCCGTGACGCCGTCGAGGTGGTCGACGAGGGCCTCGTGAATGGCGTCCCCGCCCATCACGGCGCAGAGAGTGTTGGTGCACACGCCGACGAGGTAGTCGCCTGTCGGCTCGCGGCGGTACATCGAGTAGAACGTCGCCACCGCCGCGACCTCGGCACCCGTGAGGTCGAGTGTGTGCGAACAGAAGTCGATCGCGGCGGGGGTGAGGTACCCGTCCTCGGCCTGGAGCAGATGAAGGATCGGGATGATCGCGGACCGGGCGCGCGGGTAGCGGGCCACGATGGTGGCGGCGTCCGCCTCGAGGCGAGCCAGCACGTCCTCGGGGTAGGTCCGCCGGGCGCCTGGTCGCACGAGTTGGACGCGTTCCTCCGGACGGGGTCCGAAGGGTATCGCCACCGGTTCCCGTGCGCTCATCGGTCCACCCCACCCATCACGGGATCGATGCTCGCCACGGACGCGATCACGTCGGACACCATGCCGCCCTCGCACATCGCCGCGACGGCCTGCAGATTGGTGAACGACGGGTCCCGGAAGTGCACACGGTAGGGCCGGGATCCACCGTCGGAGACCATGTGCACACCCAGCTCGCCGCGGGGTGACTCCACCGCGACGTAGACCTGTCCCTCGGGCACGCGGATGCCCTCGGTGACGAGCTTGAAATGGTGGATCAGCGATTCCATCGATCCGTCCATGATCTTCTGCACGTGCTCGCGGGAGTTGCCCAGTCCGTCGGGGCCCGAGACCAGGTCCGCAGGCCACGCGATCTTCTTGTCCGACACCATCACGGGCCCCGGCGCCAGTCGGTCGAGGCACTGTTCGACGATCTTCAGCGACTCGCTCATCTCGTCGACACGGATGAGATACCGCGCGTAGCAGTCACTCTCCTGTTCGGTGATCACGTCGAACTCGTAGGTCTCGTAGCCGCAGTAGGGCTCCGTGCGACGGAGATCGTGGGGCAAGCCCGTGGCACGCAGCACCGGACCGGTGATCCCGAGTGCCATGCACCCGGTGAGATCGAGGTACCCGATGCCGCGGGTCCGACCCTTCCAGATGGGGTTGTCGTCCAGCATCGCGCTCATGTCGCGCAGGCGGATCGGCAACAGGTGCAGCAGGTCCCGGATCTTCGGCACGGCGTCGTCGGGCAGGTCCATCGCCAGCCCGCCCGGCCGGACGAACGCGTGATTCATCCGCAGGCCCGTGATCGTCTCGAAGATGTCGAGGATCAGTTCACGTTCCCGGAATCCGAAGAGCATGGCGGTGACCGCGCCGAGCTCCATGCCGCCGGTGGCCAGAGCGACCAGGTGCGAGGAGATGCGGTTGAGTTCCATCAGCAACACCCGGATCACGGTCGCGCGTTCCGGCACGTCGTCGGTGATGCCGAGCAGCTTCTCCACGCCGAGGCAGTACGCCGTCTCGTTGAAGAAGGGCGACAGGTAGTCCATCCGCGTCACGTAGGTGACGCCCTGCGTCCAGTTCCGGTACTCGAGGTTCTTCTCGATACCGGTGTGCAGGTAGCCGATTCCGCACCGCGCCTCGGTGACGGTCTCCCCCTCGATCTCGAGGATGAGGCGGAGGACCCCGTGCGTGGAGGGGTGCTGCGGTCCCATGTTGACGACGATGCGCTCCTCACCGGCGGTGCCGGCCAGGTCGACGATCTCGTCCCAGTCCTGGCCCGACGCGGTGTAGACGGTCGGCGTGGTGTGATCCTTCTCGAGTGTCATCAGTTGTACGACCTGCGCTGATCGGGGGGCGCGATCCGCGCGCCCTTGAACTCCACCGGGATGCCGCCCAGCGGGTAGTCCTTGCGTTGCGGGTGCCCCACCCAGTCGTCGGGCATCTCGATGCGTGTCAGGGACGGGTGCCCGTCGAACTCGATGCCGAAGAAGTCGTACGTCTCGCGCTCGTGCCAGTCGGTGGTGGGGTAGATGCCGCACAGCGACGGAACGTGCGGGTCGGACTCCGGCACAGACACTTCGAGACGCAACCGACGACCGTGCGTGATGGACTGCAGATGGTAGACGGCGTGCAGCTCGCGTCCGGTCTCGCCGGGCTGGTGGACGCCACTGACGCCGAGACACAATTCGAAGCGGAGTGCCTGATCGTCGCGTAGCGCGGACGCGACAGCGGGCAGGTGCGTACGCGCGATGTGCAGAGTCAGCTCACCGCGGTGGAGCACGGCACGCTCGACGGCGTCGTCCCAACGTTCGTCCCGAGCCGCGAGCGCCGACTCCAGTGCGTCCGCCACGACGTCGTGGTCCCCACCGAACGGTCGACTCGCGTTGTCGTGTCGGGGTTTCGGCGGCGCCAGTCGGCCGTAACCCGACGTGTCGCCCGAACCGCGCACTCCGAACATGCCCCGCGCTCTCATCGCAGCAGCGTCTTCGCGTCGATGACGGACGGAGAACTCAGCGCGGCCTTCTCGGTCTCGGCGATGGCCCTCTCGCGGTCGACGCCCAGCGGCATCGCCTGGATCGACGCGTGCAACTGCAGGATGGCGTTGATCAGCATCTCGGGCCGCGGCGGACAACCGGGCAGATAGATGTCGACCGGTACCACGTGGTCGACGCCCTGCACGATGGCGTAGTTGTTGAACATTCCTCCCGAGGATGCGCAGACACCCATCGCCAGAACCCATTTCGGCTCGGCCATCTGGTCGTACACCTGCCGGAGCACCGGTGCCATCTTCTGGCTCACCCGTCCCGCGACGATCATGAGATCGGCCTGGCGGGGGGAGGCGCGGAAGGCTTCCATACCGAACCGGGCGAGATCGAACCGGCCGGACGTCGTCGACATCATCTCGATCGCACAGCACGCCAGTCCGAAGGTCGCGGGCCACAGAGACCCCTTGCGGGCGAAGCCGGCGAGGCCTTCGACAGTGGTCAGCAGGAAGCCGCTCGGCAGCTTCTCTTCCAATCCCATGCGATCACTTCTTCCACGGCGAGTGGATCAGTCCCAGCTGAGACCTCCACGACGCCACTCGTATGCGTAGGCGACGGAAACGTTGACGATGAACAGGGCCATCGCGGCGAGACCGAACACACCCAGTGCCTCGAAGTGCACAGCCCACGGGTACAGGAACACGATCTCGATGTCGAAGATGATGAAAAGCATTGCGGTGAGGTAGAACTTGACCGGAAAGCGACCGCCGCCGATGTGCTGCGGGGTGGGCTCGACGCCACATTCGTACGCGTCGAGCTTGGCGCGGTTGTATCGCTTCGGTCCCACTTCCGATGCCACGAGGACCGAGAACAGCGCGAAGGCGACCGCGATCGCGCCGAGGACGAGGACCGGCACATATGCGTTCATGCCACTCGAACTCCTGCCCGTGTCGTGGGTTCCGACCGGAACCGCCTTACGCCTCGAGGTGATCTGTGCCACACAGTAGGACTTTTTCGTCGCGATGGGTCCGGTTTGGTGACTCGGGCTCACAATCGTCGCGAATCGGTGATCCCCCGGCGTCGCGGATCGGAGATCCGGCGGGACCTCAGGCAGGGTCGCGGAGCAGTCCCACCACGGCGCGGCCGAGTTCGAGTGGGTCGATGGGGTGCGACACCGACGCGTCGGCACGCGACCAGGTGGCCAACCACGCGTCGTCGGGGCGGCCGGTGAGCACGAGAAGTGGTGGACACGGGTCGATCTCGTCGCGCAGTTGCTTCGCGAGGCCCATCCCGCCGACGGGAGCGCTCTCACCGTCGAGGATCACGAGATCGACACCGCCGCGATCCAGGTGCTCGATCACGACGGGCGCCGTCGCCACGTCGAGATACTCGATCTCGGGCAGGCCGGGGTGCGGGCGACGGCCCAGCGCCTGGTGGACGAGCGCCCGCGTGGACGCGTGGCTGCTGTAGATCAGCACCGACAACGTTGCGTCCGCCACGGGTGGGACGTTACCCAGTGCGCTTCGCGCCCGTGCGCCTTTTGCGTATGCCTGGATGCGCAAAAGGCGCACAGGCGCGGAGCGCATCTACGACCGGTACAGCGACTCCTCGTATGCCGGCCCGTAGTACGCCCGCAGTTCCTCGAGCGATTCCGGCGAGTCGGGGATCAGCGTCTTGGAGATCTCTGCGACCGTCGGCAGCACCGACGGATTCCAGGTGTCCGGCTCCCACAGCCGTGACCGCAGGAACGCCTTGGCGCAGTGATGGAAGACCTGCTCGATGTCGACGACGAGCGCGAGGATCGGGCGGTGTCCCTTGACCACGAGGTCGTCGAAGAACGGCGCGTCGGAGATCAACCGCGCGCGGCCGTTGATGCGCAGCGTGTCCCCGCGTCCGGGAACCAGGAAGTCGAGACCCACGAACGGGTTGCTCAGCACGTTGCGGTACCCGTCCATCCGCTTGTTGCCGGGCCGTTCCGCCAGCGCGATGGTGGCGTCGTCGAGGACGTGCACCAACGAGCCGGGCGGGTCTCCCTTCGGCCCGACGTCGCACCGTCCGGTCTCGTCGGCGGTGGCCACCAGGCAGAACGGCGAGGCCGCGAGGAAGTCGCGGTCGAGCGGATGCAGCCGGGGGCGATCCTTGTGGGCGGCGCGGAAGCTCGGCGTGCCGAACATCGCCGTCAGCGTCTCGCCGTCGGTCACCTGTGTCCACGTCACGACGCGTCACCCACCGGGAGTGCCGGGAGATTCTGCTCGATCTGCTCCCGCGTCGGCTCGAGCCACGGCGGCAGCTTCAACGAGCGCCCGAGTTCGAGCAGTGGCTCGTCGACGTCGAATCCCGGCGCCTCGGTCGCGATCTCGAACAGCACGCCGCCCGGCTCCCGGAAGTAGATCGACTGGAAGTACTGCCGGTCCAGGATCTCGGTGACGTGCGCGCCGCTGTCGACCAGCTCGGTGCGCCAGGCGGTGAGCGTCTCGTGGTCGGGCGCACGGAAGGCGACGTGGTGAACGGTGCCGCCTGCCTGCAGACCACGGTCGCTGCGGTCGGTGACGACGTCGACCAGCGCGCCCGCGCCGCCCGCGGCCATGGCGAACCGCGCGCTCGCGGCACCGTCCGCGGCGACGGTCATGCTCATCCGGTCGGTGAGCAGCTCGGCTGTCGCGTCGAGTGTCGTCTCGGTGAGGGTGACCGAGTGCAGTCCGCGCACCGCGTGTTCGGTGGGCACCGATGCCACGCCGTCCCAGCCGGAGCGGGTGTCCCCGTCGGAGGCGATCAGGTCGAGGACCATGCCGTCGTGGTCGTACAGGCGCAGGACCTCGTCGTCGCCGCGGGTCACCGGCGCCTCGACGCGCACGTTCAGCTCCCGGAGCCGGTCGTGCCAGAAGGACAGCGACGAGCCCGGAACGCTGAACGCTGTCGAGGTCGCGAGTCCGGTTCCCTGTCGTCCGCGCTCGACGTCCTTCCACGGGAAGAAGGTGATGAGCGACGACGGGCTACCGTGCTCGTCCCCGTAATACAGGTGGTAGGTGCCGGGGTCGTCGAAGTTGACGGTCTGCTTCACCAACCGCAGGCCGAGCACGCGCGTGTAGAACTCCACGTTCCGGCCGGGGTCCGACGCGATGGCGGTGACGTGGTGAAGACCGAGAGGGGCGAGTGTCGTCATGGGACCATCGTCCTACGTGTGCGCCGATATCTCCGTGAAAGGGATGCAGTGACCGAAACGAACGATGCCTGGCCGGAACTCGTCGTGGACTCGTGGCAGGACACCCGCGACACCGTGCACATGTGGACGCAGATAGTCGGCAAGGTGCGCATGGCTCTGGCGCCACCGCTCAACCACTGGTGGGGCGTGACGTCCTACGTCGATGCGTCCGGACTCACCACCTCGCTCATGCCGTACCGCGGCGGCGGAGTCGAGATCCGCTTCGACTTCCTCCGACACCGGCTGACCATCGAGACCACGTGGGGCGACGCACGCGAGATGGAGTTGCGGCCGCGCACGGTCGCGGACTTCCACGACGAGTTCTTCGCCCACCTCGAGGCGCTCGGGGTCCACGTCTCGATCATGGGCTCCCCCGTCGAGGTCGACCCGTCGATTCCGTTCGCCGAGGACACCGTGCATTCCAGCTACGACGCCGAAGCGATGACGCGATACTGGCGCTCGCTGGTGTCGGCTCATCGGGTGTTCTCCGCGTTCCGCGGCGGGTTCCGCGGGAAGTCCAGTCCGTCCCACTTCTTCTGGGGGGCCTTCGACCTGGCTGTGACCCGGTTCTCGGGTCGCCCCGCGGCGCAGCATCCGGGCGGGGTGCCCAACTGCCCCGACTGGGTGATGCACGAGGCCTACAACGAGGAGGTGTCGAGCGCCGGGTACTGGCCCGGCGGGGCGTCGGAGGGCATCTTCTACTCGTACGCCTACCCGCAACCCGACGGGTTCGACACCGCGGTCGTCGAGCCGGCGCAGGCGTACTTCGATCGCGATCTCGGCGAGTTCGTGCTCCCCTACTCGGCGGTGCGTGAGGCCGAGGACGGCGATGCCCTGCTGCGGGAGTTCCTCGAGAGCACTGCACGCATCGCCGCGGACCTCGCGGAGTGGCCCGACGGTCAGGGCAGGATCGAGTCCACGTAGCCGCCGTCGACTCGCAGTGCGCCGCCCGTGGTGGCCGACGCGAGAGGTGAACTGAGGTAGACCACCATGTTGGCGATCTCCTCGGGCTCGATGAGTCGCTGGATCAGGCTCTGCGGGCGGTACTTCACCATGAACTCGTGCTGCGCCTCGGCCCATGGCAACTCGTCGCCCACCAGATCGCGGACGAAGGTCTCGACACCTCCCGTGTGTGTCGGTCCGGCGATGACGGAGTTGACGGTCACGCCCGAGCCGGCCGCCTCCTTCGCGAAGCCGCGCGACACCGCGAGCAGCGCGGTCTTGGACATGCCGTAATGGATCATCTCGGCCGGAATCACGACGGCCGAGTCGCTGGCGATCGACAGGACCCGTCCCCAGCCCCGGTCCTTCATACCCGGAAGGTAGGCGCGGATCAGACGCACGGCGGCGAGGACGTTGACCTCGAAATAGCGGCGCCACTCGTCGTCGTCGATCTCCAGAGCCGGTGTGGCGCCGAAGATTCCGAGATTGTTCACCAGGACGTCGACATCGGGGTGTGCCTGCACCAGGGCGCGTGTGCCGTCCTCCGTGCTGACGTCCGCCGGGGCCGCGACGACCGTCGCGTCGGGTACCTCCGCGGTGAGATGGTCGAGTGCCGCACCGACGGACGCGTCGGACCGGCCGTTGATCAGCACGGTCGCTCCCGCTCGGGCGAGGCCGACGGCGATGGCGTAGCCGATGCCCTGCGTGGAACCCGTGACGAGGGCTGTCCGGCCGCTCAGATCGATCTGCATGTGTCCTCCTGGTGTCAGGTACGGGTCAGCAGCATCGGCAGGTGGTCTATTCCTGCCTCCAGATAGTTCGGCCCGGTGCGCACGAAGCCGAGGCGCACGTACCACTCCTCCAGGTAGGCCTGGGCGGAGATCGCGACGTCGGTGCCCGCGAACTCGATCGCCGCCCGCACCAGGTCGGCGGCCAGCCCACGTCCGCGTGCCGCCGACGCCGTGGCGACGCGGCCGATGTGGGCCGGCACCTCGTCCTGCAACACCCGCAGTGTCGCGAGCACGTCGCCGTTCGGCTCCTCCGACCAGAACAAGGTGGTCGTGGGTTCGAGATCGCGCCCGTCGATCTCCTGCTCGCCGACGATGCCCTGCTCGTGAATGAACACCTCGGTGCGCAACTGCAAGACGCGGTACAGCGCAACGGGATCGACGTCTCGAACGGTGGCGTGATGGATGCTGGTCACCGCACCACTATCCCAGGGCCGCGAACCCCACCGGATCCGAGAGCAGGGTCGCGACGGTGGACAGGAACTTGGAGCCCTGTTCGCCGTCGACGAGCCGGTGGTCGAACGACAGACTGAGGGTCGTGACGTGTCGCAGCGCGATCTCCCCGCGGTACTCCCACGGCTGACGCCGGACGGCCCCGAAGCACAGGATGGCGGCCTCGCCGGGCGTGAGGATCGGGGTGCCCGAATCGATGCCGAACACGCCGATGTTGGTGATCGTGATGGTCCCGTCGGCGAGCTCCGCCGGACCGGTCTTCCCCTCCTTGGCGACGGCGGTGAGCGCGGACAGTGACGAGCACAGGTCGCGGAATCCGAGGGTCTGCGCGTTCTTGATGTTGGGAACCATCAGCCCGCGCGGTGTCGCCGCGGCGATACCGAGGTTCACGTACTTCTTGGTGACGATCTCGTTCGCCGCCTCGTCCCATGACGAGTTGAGGCTCGGGTGCTCCCGGACGGCGATGAGCAGGGCCTTCGCGACGAGAGCGAGCGGCGTCACGCGGACACCGGCCAGCAGTGGGCTCGCCTTCAGCTCGTCGAGCAACTCCATCATCGGTGTGACGTCGACGGTGACGAACTCGGTGACGTGCGGCGCGGTGAACGCGCTGCGCACCATGGCCTCGGCGGTGTGCTTGCGGACGCCCTTGATCGGCGTGCGCTCCTCGTCCGCGTGCGGCGCGGAGGAGACGGCCAGGTCGTCGCGGGTCACGTTGCCGTGCGGTCCCGTCGGGGCCACGGTCGCGAGGTCGATACCGCGCTCACGCGCTTCCTTGCGTACCGGCGGCGCGGCCAGGGGCCGACGACTCGATGTCTCCTCCGCGACGCCGTAGCCGACGAGGACGGGCGTCCGCGTCGGCGCGGCCTCGACCGTCTCGGACTCCGCCTTCTCGACCGACGGCTCGGGACGCGCGTCGGCTGCCGCCTCGTCGGCGGTCTCGGGCGAGGCCGGACCGGTCGTCGCCGGACCCGCCACCTCGATGTCGAGGAACGGTGCGCCCACGTCGATGGTGGTGCCCTCCTCGGCGTGCCGCGCCACGACCACGCCGGCATAGGGAGACGGCAGTTCGACGGACGCCTTCGCGGTCTCGACCTCGGCGATGGTCTGGTTGAGCGTGATGGTGTCGCCGACGTCGACCGACCAGGTGAGCAGCTCGGCGTCGGCGAGCCCCTCGCCGAGGTCCGGCAGCAGGAATGTCTTGACCGTGGACATGGCGGATGCTCCTCGTGAGTGCACTCGTGAACGCTGTGTGTCAGGTCACACAATCACCACACCGCACAGTGCGCAAGAGACGGTCGACCGAGTGAGCACGATGACCAACGGCGGCGGTCGAGCGAGGCAGTCGGTCGTGCACCGTGCGTCAGCGCAGTGCAGCCACGATCTCGCGCGCGGTGTTCTGGTGACTCGCCGCCGTGGGGTGCAGCGGCACCACCGCGTCCGGAGACGTCGGCACCGCGCCGACCATCCAGCTGTCGGCGGCGCACACGTCGTGGTCACGGGTGGTCGGCGCGAGGTCGACGAACGTGGCGTCGTGCGCGGCGGCGGCGCGACTCATCACCGAGTTGAGCTGATCGATGCGGGCCTGTAGGTAGGTCGCGTCCGCGGGCCGCACGGGCTGCGAGTCGAGGCAGCCGCCGGGCCGGATGCCGGTGGGATACCCGACCATCACCACCTGCGCGGCCGGCGCCCGGCGGGCGATCTCGTCGAGGATCGTGTCGTACGTCGCGGCGAACGCGTCGATACGGTCGCTGTAGGTGTCCGGACGATCGGAGCACGACGGCGTCAGAGGAGCCGGGAGCACGCTGATACAGCCCGCCGCGAGCTGAACCAACTGGATGTCGTTGCCGCCGATTCCCAGGGTGACGAGCGTGGTGTCCGGACCGAGCGCGTCGAACTGCGGTGCGGCGACTCCGCCGCCGAGCCCGGTCTGCGGTCCCGCGAGGTTCTCGCTCTCCGCGGCGCCGCACGTCACGTCGCGCACCGTGTCGATGCCGAGTTCGCGAGCGACGAGCGTGGGGTAGTTCACCGCGGACCGGCCGCAGATCCCGGACGGTGTCTGCGGTGCGATTCCGCTGCCGGCGGAGAACGAATCACCCAGTGCGACATACGCACCGGGTGCCGGCGCGGCGGCCGCGGGAGCGGCGGACAGAGTGATCGCGGCGGCGGCAGCCGCCACTGCGACGACGAGTCGGCGTGTCGACATGGGCGCAGTCCTAGTCGGCGTCGTTCGATGCTTCCGACTCCGCGACGTCGGGTGCGTTCTCCCGCGTCGCCATACCGCCGGCGCCGCCCTGATCGGCGGGTCCGGGTCGGCCGCCCTTGGGCTCGTCGGTGGAGTCGTTCGTCGTCGTCTTCTCGGCCATGGACTCAGCGTAAACGGCCGTGGCGCCGTCGGACGTCGAAAGGTCGGGACCGGGTGCGCGCATCCCCACCGCCGCCAGTTCGAGCGCCGCGAGCGAGCGGACCACGTCGGGGTCGCCCGCGCGCCAGGCGCCGGCAGGATCGGGATGGATGTGCGTCAGTTCCGTCAGCGGTCGCCGTGCGAGAGCACGCAGCGCGAAGAGGTCGAGGTCGGCGCCGGACCGGAGAAGCGCCGCCGCGGCGGTGGCCTGCCGGGCGAAGCGGATCCGCCGCGGGAGCCACAGGAGCAGCAGCGCGACGATGGGGAGCAGGGCGACGGTGACACCGAGGAACGACGCCAGCGCCTCGACCGCCGCGACCTGCGCCTCACCTGCGCCGCGCAGTGCGGCGCCGGCGTCCCCGGCCCGGTCGAACGGTGTGCGGACGTCGTCACCGATGAGTGGGACGGAGGACACCCGTTCGCCCGCGGACCGGAGGTTGTTCTCCAGTCCGCTTCCGGCGTCGGCGATCTCGCGTCCGGGCGCCGCCAACGCCATCACCGCGTCGTGCAGCGCCAGGCCCACCCGGATCCAGACCACGGTCCACACCGCGACCACCACGTCGGCGACCACCTGGCGGGTCCGGCGGGCGGGCAGCTCCGAGTAGAGGGTCAGCACACGGACTCCGACCAGACGCCTGTCGCGAGGAAGTGGTCGATGCAGGCGCGGTGTGCGTCGAGGTTCATGCCGTGGCTTCTCACCCAGGCGTCGTCGTAGTAGGTGCCCTCGTAGCGCTCTCCGCCGTCGCACAGCAGCGTGACGATGCTCCCCTGCTCTCCGCGAGCCTTCATGTCCGCTGCCAACCGGAACGCGCCGACGAGGTTGGTCCCGGTCGATCCACCGGCGTGCAGGCCCGTCACCTGGTCGAGCATGCGGACGGCCGCCACCGAGGCGGCGTCGGGGATCCGCACCATGTGCTCGATGACGGCGGGGACGAACGACGGCTCGACGCGGGGCCGACCGATTCCCTCGATGCGCGATCCGGTGCCGACGGCGTCGCGGGTGTCGTCGCGCCACGCCTCGAAGAACGCGGATCCCTCGGGGTCGACGACGCACACCCGGGTGGGCACGCGCCGGTAGCGGCAGTACCGGCCGATGGTCGCGCTGGTGCCACCGGTGCCGGCGCCGACCACCACCCAGGTGGGGACGGGGAACCGTTCGAGGGCCATCTGATCGAAGATGGAGGCGGCGATGCTGTTGTTGCCACGCCAGTCGGTGACCACCGACGCATTGGTGAACTGGTCGAGATACAGCCAGTCCTTCTGCGCACCCAGTTCCTCCGCGACGTCGTACACGGCACCCGAGTGCTCGACGAGGCGACAGATGCCGCCGTAGCGCTCGATCAGCGCGATCTTCGTCGGGCTGGTGGTGGCCGGCATGACCGCGACGAACTCGAGGCCGATGAGCCGGGCGAAGTACGCCTCCGACACGGCGGTCGACCCGGACGACGCCTCGACGAGCGTGGTGCGGGGCCCGATGTCCCCGTTGGCCAGGCCGAAGAGGAAGAGCGACCGTGCGAGCCGATGCTTGAGCGATCCGGTGGGGTGGACCGACTCGTCCTTGAGGTAGAGATCGATGCCCCACTCGGCCGGCAGTGGGAAGGGATGCAGATGAGTGTCCGCGCTGCGGTTCGCGTCGGCCTCGACGATGCGCAGAGCGTTCTCCACCCAGGAACGGTCCTCGATTCTCATGACGGTCATTCTGTCCGACGCGCGGACCCGCTCGGTGGTTGACTGCGGTGGTCAGGGGGAACTCGACCTGTCGAGCCCCCACCTTCACGAGAGGCACCTGTGACGATCGCATACATCAATGCCATCTCGACCGCCGTTCCCGAGCACGACGTCCACGACGACTTCGTCGCCTACGCCGACAGCACGTTCACGCTGCGACGTAAGCAATTGCTGTTCCGCCGCATGGCGGATCGCGCGCAGATCTCGCACCGGTGGTCCGCGTTCCCGTCCATCGCCAGTTTCTACGGCGACGATCCCAACGCCGTCGACACGCAGGCGCGGATGCAGGAGTTCGAGCGCACCGCTCCCGGACTCGCCGTTCGTGCCGTCGACGGGCTCGGCCTCGGCGAAACGGCAGGGGCCATCACCCATCTCATCGTCCTGACATGTACCGGGTTCTACACTCCGGGAATCGATTTCGAGATCATGAAGCAGTGCGGCGTGCCCACCACGGCAGAGCGCACCCAGGTCGGCTTCATGGGCTGCTTCGCCGGCATCAACGGTCTCAAGCTCGCCCACCACATCGTGCGCTCCGAGCCCGCCGCGAAGGTGCTCGTGGTCAGCGTCGAACTGTGCTCGCTGCACATGCAGCAGACCGACGATCTCGAGACGATGCTGTCGTTCCTGGTGTTCGGCGACGGCGCCGCGGCCGTGCTGGTCACTGCCGAGTCCACCGGTCTGGCCATGGACTCCTTCCAGGCCCTCATGATCGAGGACTCCCGCGACCTCATCACCTGGCGCATCGGCGGCATGGGGTTCGACATGGTGCTCTCCGGCAAGGTGCCGGGCTCGTTGTCACGCGCGTTGGACGAGACCACGATGAAGACGGTGCTCTCGGGGGCGGAGACGTCGTCGATCGACCTGTGGGCCGTGCATCCCGGTGGTCGCTCGATCCTCGACGCGGTGGAGGGCGCGCTGCACCTCGACGCAGACGCTCTGACGTCGTCGCGCCGCGTGCTCGAGAACTACGGCAACATGTCGTCGGCCACCGTGCTGTTCGTGCTCGCGGACATGCTCGAGCGGGGTGACACCGGGTCGGGATGCGCGATGGCGTTCGGCCCCGGACTCACCGCCGAGACCATGCTGTTCCACGCAGCCTGATCACCCCAGCCGTTCGATCGACCCAGCCGTTCCGTCAATCCAGCAGGCGCGTGGCTTCCTCGCGTAGTTCGATCTTGCGGATCTTGCCGGTCACGGTCATGGGGAAGGCATCCATGACGCGCAGGTAGCGCGGGATCTTGTATCGCGCGATGCGGCCGTCGCAGTAGGCCAGGAGATCGTCGACGGTCATGGCCGCCGCGCCCTCACGCAGACGGACGCAGGCCATCAGTTCCTCGCCGTACTTGTCGTCGGGCACACCGATGACCTGGGCGTCCAGGATGTCGGGGTGGGAGTACAGGAACTCCTCGATCTCACGGGGGTAGATGTTCTCGCCGCCGCGGATCACCATGTCCTTGATGCGCCCGGTGATGGCGACGTAGCCGTCGTCGTCCATGGTGCCGATGTCGCCCGTGTGCATCCAGTGCTCGGAATCGAGTGCCTCGGCGGTCTTCTCGGGGTCGTCCCAGTAACCGAGCATCACGGAGTACCCCCGTGTGCACAGTTCACCGGGCTCTCCGCGGGGAACCGTCTCCCCGGTGACGGGGTCGACGATCTTCACCTCGAGATGCGGTCCGACTCGTCCGACCGTGGACACGCGCTGCTCGATCGTGTCGTCGGAGCGGGTCTGCAGTGACACCGGGGACGTCTCGGTCATCCCGTAACAGATGGAGACCTCCGCCATTCCCATGACGTCGATGACCTGCTTCATCACCTCGGTGGGACAGGGTGATCCGGCCATGATGCCCGTGCGCAGCGACCGAAGATCGTGCTCCGCCAGGTCGGGAACGGCCAGTTCCGCGATGAACATGGTGGGAACTCCGTAGAGCGAGGTGCACCGCTCGGCGGAGACCGCGGCCAGTGTCGCTGCCGGATCGAACAACGGCCCCGGGATCACCATGGTCGAACCGTGCGAGGTGCAGGCGAGGTTTCCCATCACCATCCCGAAGCAGTGATAGAACGGCACGGGAATGCAGACACTGTCCGCCTCGGTGTAATGGCAGAGCTCGCCGACGAAGTAGCCGTTGTTCAGAATGTTGCGGTGGCTCAGCGTCGCGCCCTTGGGGAATCCCGTGGTGCCGGAGGTGTACTGGATGTTGATGGCGTCGTCGGGACCGAGTTCGGCACTGCGCCGGTCGAGTTCGTCCACATCGACGGACTCACCGTCGGTGACGAGGTCGCTCCAGTCGTCGGTGCCGAGGTACACGACGTGGGCCAGATCGGTGCACTCGCCGCGCACGGCGTCGATCATCGAGGCGTAGTCCGAGGTGCCGTGCGCCCGGACCGCCACCAGCATGGTGGCGCCGGACTGGTCGAGCACGTACTGCAGCTCGTGCGCACGGTAGGCAGGGTTGATGGTCACCAGCACCGCGCCGATCTTCGCGGTGGCGTACTGGACGATGGTCCACTCCGGGCAGTTCGGTGCCCAGATCCCCACGCGATCCCCGCGACGGATTCCGCGCGCGAGCAGGCCGCGGGCGAGATCGTCGACGTCGGATCGCAACTCGTCGTACGTCCACCGGCGACCGGACGCGACGTCCACGAGAGCGTCCGACGAGCCCACCCGCGCGGCGGTGCGATCGAAGTTCCGTCCGATCGTCTCGTCGAGCAGCGGCGTGTCGGTCGGGCCGGACGAGTAGGAAGTCTGCGGTGACAAAGTCGCTCCTCGAGGCTCGGGTACCTCCGCGACGCTAATCCATGGGACGGCCGCCCGTCTGCGGTTTCCCCGATTTCGGTTAATCATGATTCATCGAAGTGGCGGTGGTTTCGTTCGGCGTTCACCGGGGGTCCCTATGCTTCGTCGATGCCGCTGCAACGACGACTGACCACGCGCGACGCCGTCGTCATCGGCGTGGGGTCGATGGTCGGCGCCGGGGTGTTCTCCGCCTTCGGCCCGGCCGCGGCGGCCGCGGGTGGCGGGCTGCTGGTCGGGCTCGCCGTCGCCGCCGTCGTGGCGTTCTGCAACGCGACGTCGACTGCCCAGCTCGCCGCGGTGCACCCCACGTCCGGCGGCGCCTACGCCTACGGGCGAGCGCGACTCGGTGACCGGTGGGGCTTCCTGGCGGGCTGGAGCTTCGTGGTCGGCAAGACCGCGAGTTGTGCCGCCATGGCCCTGACGTTCGGCGCGTACGCGTGGCCCGAGCACGCACGGGCGCTCGCCGTGATCGCGGTGGTGGCGCTGGCGGCGGTCAACTGCCTGGGCATCACCCGCACCGCGTCGGTCACGCGCGTGCTCGTGGCGGTGGTGCTCGTCGTGCTCGTCGCGGCACTGATCGTCGGTGCGACCGGCTCGTCCACCGTGACGGGCGCCGGGTTCTCGGCGACCTCGGGTCCGGTGGGCGTTCTGCAGTCCGCGGGGATCCTGTTCTTCGCCTTCGCTGGGTACGCGCGCATCGCGACGCTCGGAGAGGAGGTGCGGGACCCGGCGCGCACCATCCCGCGCGCCGTGGTCGGCGCCCTCGCGTGCGCGGTCGTGATCTACGCGGCCGTCGCAGTGATGCTGCTGCACGTTCTCGGGGCGGACGCACTCGCGCGCTCGACGGCTCCGGTGGCCGCGGCAATGGACGCGGTCGGGGCACACTGGGCGGGCCCGGTGGTGCGCGTCGGGGCATCGGCCGCGGCTCTCGGAGCCCTGCTGGGACTGATCGCGGGGATCGGCCGCACCACGATGGCGATGGCGCGGGAAGGGGACATGCCGCGATACCTCGCGCACGTCGACGAGCGCCGCTCGGTTCCGCGCGCCGCGGAGATCACCGTGGCCGCCGTGGTGGTCGTCGTGGTTCTCACGCTCGACGTGCGGAACGCGATCGGATTCTCGTCGTTCGGAGTTCTCGTCTATTACGCCGTGGCCAATGCCGCGGCATTCACGCAGACCGGTTCCGATCGCCGGTGGCCGCGGGCACTGCAGATGCTCGGGCTCTGCGGCTGCGTCCTGCTGGCGGTCACACTGCCCGCGGCGGCGGTGGTGGTCGGAATCGGGGTTCTGTCGGCAGGGTCGGCCGGACGGTGGATGCTGCAGCGCCGGCGCGCACTGCGGTCATGACATCACTACTGCCCTGACGTCACTGGGCGGAGTTGTACGCCTCTTCGACCTCGGCCGGAATACGTCCGCGGCTCGAGACCGTGTACCCGTTCTGATTCGCCCACTCGCGAATGGCTCTGGTCTGCAGAGGATCTCGCGGAGACGAGCCGACCTGCGTCGCCGTTCCGGTCGCCTTCTTCGCCGTGGCCTTCTTGCCACGTGACGACACCTTCGTGGCGTGCTCGGCCCAGTAATCGAGTTGCTTGCGGAACTCCTTGGCATTCTTCACACCGAGGTCGATCTCGTACTCCACACCGTCGACCGAGAAACCGATGGTCTCCCCTTTACCCGATTTGATGGGTGCGCCGTCGATATCGTCGACCAATTCCACGAAGACCTGTTTCGCCATGACGCTGTGGTTCCTTTCGATGATGAGTTCCCCGACCGAACCGGACATGGATTCATCGAGCCGTCGTCGACTCGTGGGTCCGACCACCATCGCGGTTCTTCCGCCAGAGTTTATCCATCTCGAAGCCCGATTAGCGAGTCACCGCCAATTCCGGTTCGATGTCGTGTACTCGTGCCGGTCCTTCGATACCGCACGGTTCGGTCGTTCGAGGTCACGCGGCTCGGGAAATATTCTCCGCCGGGCGGGCGTTCGCACCTGAGAAGTCTTCTTTTTCTCGAAAGGGTGAACGCACGTGGCCGTACCACTGTCCGTACTCGATCTCGCACAGGTCGGCGTAGGTGAAACTCCTCGAAGCAGTTTCGATGCCAGTGTCGCGTTGGCCCGCCTCGCGGAGGAGAGCGGATATCGGCGAGTCTGGTACGCGGAGCACCACAACATGCCCTCCATCGCGTCCTCGGCGACGTCGGTCCTCATCGCACACGTGGCCGCGCACACCTCGTCCATTCGTCTCGGATCGGGTGGAGTGATGTTGCCGAACCATTCTCCGCTGACCATTGCCGAGCAATTCGGAACGCTGGCCACACTCCATCCGGACCGTATCGATCTCGGTCTCGGCAGAGCGCCGGGATCCGATCAGACCACCATGCGTGCGCTGCGCCGTGACCCGTCGTCGGCCGATTCCTTCCCGCAGGACGTTCTCGAACTCCAGGGCTACCTGTCGGGTTCGAGTCGGGTTCCGGGAGTACAGGCAGTGCCGGGCGCGGGAACCGATGTGCCGCTCTACATTTTGGGATCCTCGCTCTTCGGTGCTCAGCTCGCAGCACATCTCGGCCTTCCGTATGCCAACGCGTCGCACTTCTCTCCCGACTCGCTCGAGGAGGCCGTGGCCGTCTATCGGGACACGTTCGAGCCGTCCGCACAGCTCGCCGAGCCCTACGTCATCGCCGCCGTCAACGCGACGGTCGCACCGACGTCCGCTCGCGCGCACGAGCTGTTCACGGCCGGTCTGCGGCGCCGGGTGGTGCAGATGGTGGGACGCGGCCGTTCCTTCTCCGAGGAGGAGGTCGACATGATCATGGACTCTCCCGCGGGCCGACAGATTCAGGAAATGGTGAAGTACTCGGCCGTCGGAACGCCGGCGGAGGCGTCGGACTACATCGATCGTTTCGCCGCGCACGCCCGGGCGGACGAGGTCATCGTCGCCAGCGGTATCGACGACACCGACGAGCGACTGCTCTCCTACCGCCTGCTCGCCGAGCAGCATCTGCACGCCACCGCGGCCTGACGCCGCACGACCGACACCGCCCGAGCGATGACTTTTCCGCCCGGGCGGTGTCGGTAGTGGTGAGTGGCTCTGACGCCGGGGCCGACGACACCACACCAGGAGACACCATGTCCGGCATGATCTTCGTCAACACCTTCGTCCAGGACGTCGCCGCGAGCCGCGCGTTCTTCACGTCGCTGGGATTCTCTTTCAACGACACCTTCAGCGATGAGAACACCGCGTGCCTGATCGTCAACGAGCAGGCCGTCGTGATGCTGCTGAACGTCCCGCGCTTCAAAGATTTCATCCGCGACGACGTCGCGGACCTCTCCACCTCGCGCGAGATGCTGCTGGCCGTGTCGGCCGACAGCAAGGAGGCCGTCGACGCCATGGCCGACGCGGCGCTCGCCGCGGGCGGCAGTGACTGGATGGATCCGCAGGACCACAGCTTCATGTACGGGCGGTCGTTCCGCGACCTCGACGGTCACGTGTGGGAAGTGACCTGGATGGACCCGGCCGTCGCCTCGGGCGAGGCCACGCCTCCCGACATGTGAGCCGCGGCTGGTGACCCGGGCTCAGCCCGGGTACACCGGTGGCAGTCCGAACCGATCGAACAGCGTGAGATCGAAGAAGCACGCCACATGCGCGACGCGGGCGTCGATGATCTCGAGGACGTGCAGCTGGAACGGACGGTGTACCCCGTCCTCTCCGAGCATGTAGAGGCCGAAGGCCGGCTGCCCGTTGGCGGTGGTCGCCATCATCCGCATCGATTCGGGGCCGGTCGCGGGGCACTTCGTCGAGATGAGGGCGCCGATGTCGGCCGGGCCGCGGTACCACCCGGTGAACGGCGGCATCTCCCAGACCGCCTCTGCGGCGAAGAGTTTCACGATGCCGTCGATGTCGTACGTCTCGAATCCCTCGACGTAGCGTCGCAACAACTCTCGCGTCTCCGGTGACTCCGGCTCGGACACGGAGTTCTCGTCGGGCATGATCGCCTCGATCTGGCCGCGCGCACGTTGCAGCAGGCTGTTGACTGCAGCAGTGGAGGTGCCGAGCAGTTCGGCCACCTCGGACGCCTTCCACTGCAACACCTCTCGGAGTACGAGGACGGCTCGCTGCCGGGCGGACAGATGCTGCAACGCGGCCACGAACGCGAGCCGCACCGATTCACGCGAGCCGATCAGCGATGCCGGGTCGTCGTCCACCGGATCGCCGAACGGCGGCGCCGGCTCGAGCCACGCGATCTCGTGGCGCTCGACCAGCTCGTCCGACGGATCGGACGACGGCGTACCCAGCCCCGACGGCATCGGTCGGCGCTTGCGGCCCTCGAGCGAGGTGAGGCAGGTGTTCGTGGCGATGCGGTAGAGCCACGTGCGCAGCGACGAGTCGCCCTTGAAGTTCGCGTACCCCTTCCACCCTCGGACCAGGGTGTCCTGCACCAGATCCTCCGCGTCGTGGATGGATCCGGTCATGCGGTAACAGTGCGCGAGGAGCTCGCGGCGGTACGGTTCCGCGAGAGTCATGAAGTCGTTGCCGAGCTCCTGCGTCGCAGTCATGCGAGGAGGATAGTCCTCGCAGGAACGACTCGCCGAGGAAAATTTCGGGGCTTCGTGATGAGTTTCCGTGGCGTACGCGGTCGACAGTCACATGACCACACACCTCACCCGCGCCACCACCACCGCACCGTCCCGCGGAGCCGTTCGAGCAGGATGGATCGTCAGCGCGCTGGTGGTCGTCTTCATGCTGTTCGACGCCGTGATCCATCTGCTGAACCTGGACGTCGTGAAGGACGCGTCCGCCGAACTCGGACTCCCCGTCGACATGGCCCCGAAGATCGGCGTCGTCTGCCTCGTGATCGTGACCCTGTACGTGATTCCGCGGACCGCGCCGCTGGGTGCCGTCCTGTTGACCGGCTACCTCGGTGGAGCGGTGATCACGAACTGGCGCACCGACCAGCCACTCGTCAGCACGGTGTTCTTCGCGATCTACGTCGGCATCGCCGCGTGGCTCGGACTCTGGCTGCGTGACGGCCGAGTCCGAGCCCTGCTCGCAGGCTGAGTCACACCACCGAGGACCGGAAGGATCGGAGCCGCAGGCTGTTGGTGACGACGAAGACCGACGACAGCGCCATCGCGGCACCGGCCAGCATGGGGTTGAGCAGTCCGGCGGCCGCGAGCGGGATCGCCGCGACGTTGTAGGCGAAGGCCCAGAAGAGATTGACCTTGATGGTGCGGAGGGTCGCGCGCGAGAGGCGCACCGCGTCGACCGCGACGCGCAGATCTCCCCGCACCAGCGTGAGGTCGCCGGCCTCGATCGCGACGTCGGTGCCCGTGCCCATCGAGAGTCCGAGGTCCGACGTCGCCAGTGCCGCAGCATCGTTGACGCCGTCACCGACCATGGCGACGACCTTGCCCGACGCCTGCAGCTCGCGGATCGCGTCCACCTTCTGCTCCGGCAGCACACCGGCGATGACGGTGTCGATACCGACCGAGGCGGCTACCGTGCGGGCTGCGGACTCGTTGTCACCGGTGAGCATGATCGGATCGAGACCCAGTGCGCGGAGCTCCGAGACCGCCTGCGCGGACGTCTCCTTCACGGTGTCGGAGACCGCGATGACGGCGCGGGCCTCGTCGTCCCACCCGACGACCACCGCGGTGGCCCCGGTGGCCTCGGCGTCCTCGAAGGCCGTCTGCAGAGCGCTGGGCAGTGCGCCGCCCACCAGGCCGGGGCGTCCGACGACCACGCGGTGGCCGTCGACTGTCGCGGTCACACCGCGTCCCGCCGTGGTGGTGAAGTCGGTGGCCGCGACGGGCTCTCCGTGCGCGGTCCGGTACGCGTCGACGATCGCGCGGGCGACCGGGTGCTCGGAACCGGACTCCGCCGCCGCGGCGAACCGCAGCGCGTCGTCGCGAGCGTCTCCCACGACGGACTGCACGCTCATGACACTGCTGGTGATGGTGCCCGTCTTGTCCAGCACGATGGTGTTCACGCGGCGGGTGCGCTCGAGCACCTCGGGTCCCTTGATGAGGACGCCGAGTTGGGCGCCGCGTCCGGTGCCCACCATCAGGGCTGTCGGAGTGGCCAGGCCCAGCGCGCACGGGCACGCGATGATGAGGACCGCGACGGATGCGGTGAACGCGGCGGACCAGCTGCCGCTGACGAGGACCCAGCCCAGCAGGGTGGCCAGGGCGAGACCGATCACGACGGGGACGAAGACGCCCGAGATGCGGTCGGCCAGGCGCTGCGCCTCGGCCTTGCCGTTCTGCGCGTCCTCCACGATGCGGGCCATGCGCGCGAGCTGCGTGTCCGCGCCCACGCGGTCGGCGACGACGGTGAGCGCGCCACCCACGTTGACGGTCCCGCCCGTGACCGTGGCGCCCGGACCGACCTCCACGGGGATGGACTCACCGGAGATCATCGAGGCGTCGACGGCGGACGTGCCGCTCTCGACGGTGCCGTCGGCGGCAATCTTCTCGCCCGGCCGGACGACGATGCGGTCTCCGACCACGAGCTCGTCGGCGGGCACGCTGACCTCACTGCCGTTGCGCAGCACGGTCGCGTTCCTGGAGCCGACCTCGAGCAACGCACGCAGAGCGGCGCCGGCACTGCGCTTGGACCGCGCTTCCAGATACCGACCGGCGAGCAGGAACGTCGTGACGCCGGCCGCCGCCTCGAGATAGATGTTCGCGCTGCCGTCGCCACGCGAGACGGTGAACTCGAAGGCGTGGCGCATGCCGGGCATGCCCGCGTGGCCGAAGAAGAGCGCGTACAGCGACCAGCCGAAGGCGGCCAGCGTGCCCACCGACACGAGCGTGTCCATGGTGGTCGCGCCGTGCCGCGCAGTGGTGACGGCGGCGCGGTGGAACGGCAGTCCGCCCCACACGACGACGGGCGCGGCGAGGGTGAGCGAGAGCCACTGCCAGTTGTCGAACTGCAGCGGCGGGATCATCGCCATCGCGATGACGGGAACGGACAGCAGCGTCGACACGAGCAGACGCGTGCGCAGGGGATCGGACTCGGCTGCGGCGGCATCGGACTCGGCTGCGGGAGGGCCGGCCGGTCGGTGGGGTTCGTGCACGGTCGCGGTGTAGCCGGCCTTCTCGACGGTGCCGATGAGATCCCCGGTCTCGACGGTCGCGTCCGTGGCGATGCTCGCCTTCTCGGTGGCGTAGTTGACCGTCGCGGTCACACCGTCGAGGCGGTTGAGCTTCTTCTCGATGCGATTGGCGCACGACGCGCAGGTCATGCCGCCGATGTCGAGCTGGATGTTCGCGGCCTTCTCCCCGGTGGTCACGGCTGAGCCAGCTCGTACCCGGCCTCGTCCACCGCGGCTGCGAGGGCAGCGTCGTCGACGGGTGTGTCGGACTCGACATCGACGCGTCCGGACTCGAGGTCGACGTGGACCGAGGTGACTCCCTGCAGGGCGCTCACCTCCTCCGTCACCGCTGCGACGCAGTGCTGGCAGGTCATTCCGAGGACGGTGACAGTCTTCGTGGTCATGAGAACTACCATACCCCCCTACGGTATGCCGTCAACCCCGTGTCGCCCGGCGTTCGGCGGCTCGACACCTCCTGTGGTTAGTGTGGACGAGCCCGGTACACACAGGGTGACCGAGCTCCGATCCGGGAGCACTGGGAAGCGAGAACTCATGGAGCCAGTCGAGCAGACCTGGCGCACCGCCGAGCATCCACGGCCGGACCATTTCCTCCTGCACATCAGTGACACGCACCTGGTCGGCGCCGGCGAGTTGTACGACGCGGTCGACAGCGAGGCGCGTCTTCGCCAGATCTTCGCGGAGCTCGAGGCGACGGGTGCCCGGCCGGAGGCTCTGGTGTTCACGGGTGATCTCGCGGACAAGGGCGAGCCCGACGCGTACGACTCGTTGCGCGCGCTGGTCGATCCGGTCGCCGCAGCACTGGGGTCCGAGGTGATCTGGGCGATGGGCAACCACGACGACCGAGCGGCGTTCCGTCGCGGCCTGCTCGACGAGCGCGGATCGACCGAGCCCGTGGACAGGGTCTACGACATCGGTGGGCTGCGAGTCATCACGTTGGACTCGACCGTCCCCGGCCACCACTACGGCCAGATCTCCGAGGAACAGTTGCGGTGGCTCGCAGCAGAACTGGCGATGCCGGCGCCGGACGGCACAGTGCTCGCGCTGCACCATCCGCCGGTTCCCTGCGTGCAAGATCTCGCGGTGTTGGTGGAACTCCGCGACCAGGACTCGCTCGCGGAGGTGCTCGCGGGCAGCGACGTGCGGGCGATCCTCGCGGGCCACCTGCACTACTCCACGTCCGCGACCTTCGCCGGAATCCCGGTGTCGGTGGCGTCGGCCACCTGCTACACGCAGGACCTCAACGTTCCGGTGGGTGCGCAACGCGGGCGCGACGGGGCGCAGGCCTACAACTTGGTGCATCTGTACCAGGACACGGTGGTCCACTCGGTGGTGCCCATCGGGACGGGCGACACCGTCGGCACCTACGTGTCGGCCGACGAGGCCGCCCAGCGCCTGCACGATGCCGGCGTCGTCATCGCCGACGCTCCCCAGAAGGCGATCAGCCGGCAGTCGTAGCTGTGGCGATCAGCCGGCAGTCGTAGCTGTGGCGATCAGCCGACCGGTGTGACGGCGTGTTCCCAGGGCGCCGGCACCGGGAAGTAGGTGCTCAGGAACGTCGTCACCGCCGCTGCGCGCTCGTCGGCGTCGATCTCGGGGAAGCTGCCGTCGTTGAGGCAGAAGAAGTCCATCGACCGCTTCGCGAGCAGGCGGTCCATGTCCCGCAGTCCACTGCGCATCGTCGTGTCGACGTACTTGACCGAGGCCTGCGTCTGCACCACGGCGCGGCCGGTGAGCAGGGCGTAGTAGTGGTACAGCGAGTTGGTCACCGAGATGTTGGAGCTCGCGCGGAATCGACTGGCGGCCGTGGCCGCGAACTCGTCGGGGAACTCCTTCTCGAGCTCGAACATCACACTGCGCCGGAGCGGCACGGGAGCGTGCTCGAGGTGGCGCGTCGTGATGCGACCGAATCGGTCGTGGAGCAGGCGACGGTTGACCCGCGCGGCGTTCTCGAATCCGCTGCGCTGCTCGTCGTTGGCGCCCAGTCCGATCCGGGTTCCCGCCTCGACGAACATGCTGATGCCGCCGGGTGAGAAGAACATCTGGGGACCGACCGGGCGGCCGAAGAACATGTCGTCGTTCGAGTACAGGAAGTGCTCGGCGAGACCGTCGATGTGGTGGAGCTGGCATTCCACGGCCTGCGAGTTGTAGGTGGGCAGCACGGAGGTGTCGGTGAAGAACTCCTCGCTGCGCACGAACGTGACGTCGGGATGATCGTCGAGCCACCCCGGCTTCGGTGAGTCGGTGACGACGAAGATGCGCCGGATCCACGGCGCGTACAGGTGTACCGAGCGCAGGGCGTACTTGAGTTCGTCGATCTGGCGGAAGCGGGCCTCGTGATCGTCGCCCTCGCCCACGACGACCTCACGCAGCATCGCCGCGCGTTCCGCCTGCCACTCCACGTCGGTGCCGTCGACCCAGGAGAAGATCAGGTCGATGTCGAAGTCGATGTCCGACGCGTGGTCGGCGAACATGTTCTCGATGGTCGGCCAGTGTCGGCCGAAGCGCTCGACCGTGCCACGCACCGCCTCGTCCTGACGGATGGTGCGTCGGGTCAGCGAGTTCTCGACGGGGAGAACGATCGTGTCGTCCGAGAACTCCCACAGTTCGATCTGGATGCCCTTGCCGGATCCGTAGAAGAGCCCGCTCGGGCGGTGCGCACGAGGGCGGAACAACCGGAAGATCCGCGCCTGCGTGGCCGACGCCAGGAGTCCGTCCGCGATGAGCAGGGCCGGGGATCCCTTGACGTCCATCGGCTTGGAGTAGAACGGCTCGTCCGCGCAGGCCGCGACCAGGGCGTCGCGCAACGTCGGCCTGTCGTGCCTGTCGATGGCGATGACGGGCCGCTCGTCGTTGCCGCGGACGAGCAGGTACTCGATCGCGGTCGCGTCCAGCACATCGCGGACGAACAGGAGGTCCTCCACCATCGCCTCGTGGGGCGTCGTGGTGGTGATGGACAGTGCGAACTTGTCCTTGACCCACACGATGTCGGAGCGCTCGGTCAACCGATGTCGGGACGCCGCGGACGCGACGCGCGCCCGTTCGATCTCGCCGCTGTCGGGCGGGACGAGGTAGACATCGGGCGTCTCGACGTTCTGCAGGGCTGGCGGCTGTGTGATGGTGGACCTTCCCGACGTGCTGGTGGGCGAGCCTGTACGGCGCTGTGACCTGCTCATTCTAAGTGATGCCGAGGGTGGGTCCGGACCACGGGAGTCATCGGCCGCGAAGCTGGCCGAGTGCGTCCTGCACGTGCGTCAGGTGTCGGCTCATCGCCTCGGACGCGGCCTCGCCGGACCCCGAGTCGATGGCGTCGACGATGCTCTCGTGCTCGACGTTGGACCGGTGCCGACGGTCGGGCAGCAGGTTCACCATCTCGGACTGCTGCGACAGGGCCTCGCGGATCTCGGTGATGACGGCGGCGAAGACGTCGTTGCCGCTCGCGGTCGCGATGAGCAGATGGAACTCCGCGTCGAGACGGACCCACTCCTTGGGATCGTTCTCGGCGATCATCCGATTCAACAGGCTGCGGATCGCGTCCATCTGCTCCGGTGTCCGCCGTTCGGCAGCGAGTGCGGCGGCAGGAATCTCGATGTGCGGGCGGGCCTCGCGCAGGGACTCGACGGAATGGTTGCCGAAGACTCTGTCGGTCTCGACGGTCTTCGCCAGGACGAACGTTCCCTTGCCGGTGTGCGTCTCCGTCAGTCCGAGAGCCGTGGTCGAGCGCAGTGCCTCGCGGACCACCGACCGGCTCACGCCGAAGCGCGTCGCGAGAGCGGCCTCGGACGGGAGCTTGGTGCCGACCTCGAGTTCGCCGCTCTCGATCGCCGAACGCAGCTCGCGCAGGACGGCCTCGGCCGCCCCCACGCGCGTCACCGTGGCCTGTTTGCTGGCCCAACTGTCCGACAGGGTCATGGCGTCACTGTGAACGAGGAATGGTGGTCAGGCAAATCGGACGTGCGCAGGACGATATTCATGTTTCTAGTCGCATCGCTAGAGAGCGAGAGAGAGCCCGATGGAACGGTGATCGGGTGCAGTCCGACACACATCCGTGCACTCGGTCGACTGCCGGATCTACGGTCGAGGGGGAACGAAGGAGTTCACATGGCGCACAGCATCGTCACCGTCACAGGCGCGGCCGGCAGCATCGGCTACGCGGCACTGTTCCGCATCGCATCGGGTGCGATGCTCGGTCCGGACACGGCCGTCACGTTGCGGCTTCTCGAGATCCCGCCGGCACTGCGCGCAGCCGAGGGCACGGCCATGGAACTGCACGACAGTGCGTTCCCCCTGCTGCGGTCGGTGGAGATCCACGACGATCCGGTCGACGCCTTCGACGGCGCGAACGTCGCGCTGCTGATCGGCGCTCGCCCTCGTACCGCGGGGATGGAGCGCGCCGACCTGCTCGAGGCCAACGGGTCGATCTTCGGGCCGCAGGGCGCCGCTCTCGAGGCGGGCGCCGCGTCCGACATCCGGGTGGTCGTCGTGGGCAATCCCGCCAACACCAACGCGGCCATCGCCGCGGCGCACGCACCCAGCATCCCCGCCGATCGGTTCACCGCGCTGACCCGGCTCGATCACAACCGCGCCGTCGCGCAACTGTCCGCTCGTGCGGACGTCCCGGTGGGTGAGATCTCGCGGGTCAGCATCTGGGGCAACCATTCCGCCACGCAGTACCCGGACATCTTCCACGCGCGAGTCGGTGACCGGTCGGGCGCCGAGTTCGCCGCGGACACCACCTGGCTCGAGGACGTCTTCGTGCCGACGGTGGCGCGCCGCGGTACCGCGATCATCGAGGCGCGCGGTGCGTCGTCCGCTGCCTCCGCGGCGAACGCCACCATCGATCATGTGCGCGACTGGGTCCTGGGCACTCCCGCCGCCGACTGGACGTCCGTCGCACTCCCGTCGACGGGCGCGTACGGCGTGCCCGAGGGACTGGTGTCCTCGTTCCCCGTGCGGTCCTCCGGCGGCGCCTGGCAGATCGTGGAGGGCCTCGAGATCGGCGAGTTCTCCCGGCGCCGTATCGACGCATCCGTCGCGGAACTGCAGGCCGAGCGCGAGGCCGTCACGAGACTCGGGATGCTGCCGAACTGACTCGACCGTCCATGTCCCGCCGTCGAGGCTGTCGTGGCCACACCGTGTAGGTGATCGCGGCGACGACGTCGACGGCGAGCACGACGAGGGGCACGGGCATGAAGGCCGTCAGCGCCTCGGTTCGCTCGGGAGACCCGACCAGCGCGACGAGGCCGGCGAGCAGCCCGACGGTGACGGCCACGGCGATCAGGGTTCTGACCACGTCCGCCCAGCACGCTCTCGCATAGGCAGCGCCGTGGAGACGAACCGGCGCGGGCCCGCCGCGGAAGTGGTGGGCCACTCGCACGTCTGCCCAGCGAATCATGCGGTGTCCGTACGCGATCGAGAAGCCGATGTAGGCAGCGGCCAGCGCGTGATGCCACGTGGCGGTACTGCCCGACCGCAGGTCGATGACGGTGGCGCAGAGCAGGACGAGATCGACGACCGGGGCGCAGGCCAGAACCACGGCACCGGCACGAGGTCGCCGTGCGCCGTACCGGAGCGTGAGGCCGGCGGCGATGGCCACCCAGAATCCGATCTCGCACGCGACGATGACTGCCAGAACCATGAGCGCTCCTTGTTGGTACAATCGTGTTCACAACAAAGTAGCACAACTGTGTACATTCAGGGAGTGCCGAAACTGATCGATCACGACCAGCGGCGACGCGACGTCGCCGACGCCGCCTGGCGCATCATCGGTCGAGACGGCCTGCTCGATCTGTCGGTGCGCAACGTGGCCGAGGAGGCCGGGCTGGCGACGGCCTCCCTCCGTCGCTCCTTTCCCACTCAGGACGACCTGCGAGCGTTCTGCCTCGAACACGCAGCCGAACGCGTCGTCGAACGCCTGGAGCGCATCGACCCGCAGCTGTCACCCCGCGAGTACTGCGAGGCGAGCCTGCGAGAGTTGTTGCCGCTCACCGACGAGAGTCGCCTCGAGATGGAGGTGCAGATGTCGCTGGGCGCTCTCGCCTTCACGAACGCCGCGATGCGCGTCGCCTACGACCGGGCGCACCAGTACCTGGCCGCGGGGTGCAGGCGACTGGTGAACCTACTCGCCGAGAACGACACCGACTACGCGTCACTGTCCGACCGGGTACCCGACGAGGCGCGTCGACTTCATGCATTCCTGGACGGACTCGCGCTGCACCTGGTCCACGCGCCACACGACGAGAACCGCGCGTGGGCCGAGGCGGAGCTGGCGGCACATCTCGACTCGCTGCGAGGGCCGTAGGGTCTACAGCCATGCCCGACACCTGCCCGTGCGGCACTCCCCTACCGATGTCCGAGTGCTGTGGACCCTTGCTCGAGGGACGGATCGGTGCGCCGACCGCCGAGCGGCTCATGCGCTCGCGGTACACCGCCTTCACGGTGCTCGACGCCGAGTATCTGCTGCGCACATGGCATCCCGATACTCGACCGTCGGCGCTCGACCTCGACGACCGCCGCCGGTGGACCGGGCTCGAGATCCTGGGCACCACCGGAGGCGGCATGCTGCACACCACGGGCACGGTCGAGTTCGTGGCTCACTTCCGTGACGCGGGTGCCCGGCGACCGGGTTCGCAGCGGGAGAACAGCACGTTCTCCCGCGTCGATGGAGCCTGGGTCTACGTCGACGCGGTCTGACGCCGCGACTCGATGCCGTCGACGAACTCGGACGTGATGCGCGCGATGTCCCACGGATGCGACAGCGGCGACCAGTGTCCTGCATCGAGATCGGTTCGCGACAGGTCGGCCACCCAGCGCGGCGTGTCCTCGTAGTGGAACGGACGCACCGCCGCGTCACGGGTGTTGACGATCAGATGCACGGGCACGGTGACGTAGCGACGTCGCGGAGAGGTGAAGCGCGGCAGAAGATTTGCTCGATAGATGCTCAGGCCGTTCCACGCGTCGTCGAGAAGTGTCGGTGACTCCTCCACCATCGCGGCGGGGACGTCGGAGAACTCGCCGATGAACTGGGTCCAGCCCTTGCGCTTCATGCGGTACATCCGCACCCGAGCCAACGGCGGGACGTGGAAGGTGACCGTGTACCAGGACGCTCGCGTCTGGGCGAACACCTGTGCCAGGTTGCGCGGTGTGGGCCTACGGAGCCGCGAGCGGGCCCACAGTGCGAGGTGGTCGAGGTTGGGTCCCGACACGGACGTGTAGGACGAGATGCGGAGCGGCGCATCGGCTTCGGCGACGAGCTCCCAGGCCTCCACCGCGCCCCAGTCGTGACCGAGCACGTGGACCGGGGCGTCGGGACTGACCGCGTCGATCACCGCTCGCAGATCGGAGGCCATCGCGTCGAGTCGGTACCCGCGGGTCCGTGCGGGGACCGTGGAGTCACCGGCGCCGCGTGAGTCGTAGGTGACGACGCGGTAGCGGTCGGCGAGCAGGCCGACGACGTGGTTCCAGAGAGTGTGATTGTCCGGCCAGCCGTGCACCAGCACGAGAGTGGGGCCGTCGGACACGCCGGCGGTGTACACGGCGAGCTCGACGTCACCGTTCCGCACGGTGGAGCGCTCGGACTCGAACGGGCGGGTGACGGTCATGGACGCTCCGGAATCGGTGGACGTGGGGTGTGCGGGGGACATCAGACGTCGAGCGTGAGGTGGTCGGAGTCTGCCCGAGACACGCACGGCAGCATGTGTTCCCGCTGCTCGGTGGGACTCAGTCGAGTCTCGCGGTGCTCGGGCGTCCCCGCGAGAACACGCACCTTGCAGGTGCCGCAGAAGCCTTGGCGACACGAGTACGCGACTGTCGGGTCCTCGTCCACGATGACGGACAGTGCAGACCTGTCGGCGGGAACTGTCAGCGTGCGCCCGCTTCTCGCGAGAGTGACCGTGAACGGCCGACCGCCCACCACGGGTGGGGCCCCGAAACGTTCGAAGTGCAGAGCAGACGCGCCGCAGCCCGCGAACGACGTGCGCACGGTGTTCAGCATCGGCGTCGGTCCGCAGCAGTACACCGCGCCGCCACGGGCGGCCGGACCCAGAAGGTCCGTGGCAGTGGGCAGTCCGTCCTCGACGTCGGTGCGGACGGCGACACGCGGCGAATCCCAGCTCTCGATCTCGTCGAGAAAGGGCATGCTCTCGCGGGAGCGTCCGCAGTAGACGAAGGTCCAGTCCAGGCCGAGATCGCGAGCGGCGCGGACCATCGGCAGGATCGGGGTGATGCCGATGCCGCCGGCGACGAAGTGCACCGAGCGTTCCTGCGCGAACAGGAAGGCGTTGCGGGGACCGCGCACCGTCACCGTGTCGCCGGGGCGCAGGGCGTGCATCCGCTCCGAGACGGTGCCGATGCGTCGGACGGCGATGCGGTACCGCGTCGTGTCGGCGGGGTCGCCGCACAGCGAGTACTGCCGCCGGAGCGGTCCCGACGTCGCGTCGCCCTCCAGGTGCACGTCGATGTGGCAGCCCGGCTGCCAGGCCGGCAGTGACGATCCGCCCGCATCGACGAGATCGATCTGCGCGACATCGCCGTCGCTGGTCACCGGCGTGACACTCGCGACCGTCAGTGTGGCCGCGGTGTCCGGGGGACGCAGGGCCACCCGAGGGTCGTAGGGGACACGCGACATCGCACCGAGGTAGTTGCCGACGACCAGGCCGATCAGGCCGAGGGCCCGGTCGCCCCGAGGTCGTCCGCGGAGGTCGCGTGGTGCGTCGATCATCGCGACGCTGCCCGCGCCGCGGGCGAGGAGGCCAGATAGGCGACGGCCTGCGCCGTCGAGCCCTCCTGACTGGGGTGGTAGCTGCGACGGAAGTAGCGCGAGAGCCGCAGGCCGAGATCGACAGGCCCCGGCACGGTGCCCTTCTTCGCCGCGCGGCGCCAGGCGAGTGGCGTGGGACGGCGCCGGGACGCCGGTCCGTCGGCGAGAAGCGGATCGTTCTGCATGAGGAAGCGGGTTCCGCGGATCCACAGGTAGACCAGCAGCGGTGCCGCGAGTGCCTGGGTGCGAAGGCGTCGGACCTCGCGGCGATCGAAGTAGCGCATCGTCTCGTAGGCGACAGAGCGGTGCTCGACCTCCTCGGACCCGTGCCATCGCAGCAGGTCGAGCATGGTCGGGTGGATGTCGGCGCGGTCGAGCCCCTCGGCGTTCAGCACCCAGTCGCCGAGAAACGCGGTGATGTGCTCGATGGCCGCGATGATCGCCAGGCGCTCGACGAGGTAGTTCTTCTCGCGGCTGCTGGTGATGGGTCGAGGGCCGATGACCTTGCCGAAGACCCAGTTCATCTGGTCGGTGAACGGCGTCGGATCGAGTCCGCTGCGCTGCAGGTGCTCGAGGACACCGGAGTGCGCCGACGAGTGCATGGCCTCCTGGCCGATGAACCCGATGACGTCCTCGCGGAGCTTCTCGTCCTCGATGAACGGGAGCGCCTGGCGGAACGTCTCGACGAACCATTCCTCCCCGGCGGGGAGGAGCAGGTGCAGCACGTTGAGCGCGTGTGTGGAGAACGGCTCACCCGGGATCCAGTGCATCGGCAGGTCGTCCCAGTCGAAGTGCACGTCGCGCGCCTGCAGCACGAGATTGTCGGCATCGGCGGTCATGTCGGGTCCTTCCGGTGTGGCTTCGTTCACACAAATCTTAGTATGACAACTGGTAACAGTAAAGCACCTCGGGTAAGCGAGAACACATGTGACGTGACGCGAACGACCTTGCCGAGGTCACACGCTGCGCGGACGCTGGACAGAAGGTCGGACACGCAGGACACCCGCCGCCGTCACGGCGCACGGGGTCCGTGACGCAGGCAGGACACGAGACGATGGCGGACAATTCCAAGAGGGCGGAGCGCGGGACCGACGACACTCGGCGGACCGTGGCGCGCACACCGCGCAACCCGCTCGTTCGAGGCGTCGACCGCGCGGAGGCTCGACTGCACCGTCTTCTCGTGACGCTGTTCCTGCTCGCCGTCCCGTTCGTCGCCGTGATGGGCGTCAGCCTCTACCACGATCAGCAGACCATGGCGGCCGACGCCGTGACGTCGTCCTCGTCGGTGCTCGCCACGACCACCGCGGACGCCGTGGCGCCGGTGGCGTCGGACGAATTCGCGGCGGTCACTCCCACCGTGTTGGCTCCCGCGACCTGGTCCTCCGACGGCGTGAAGCACGTCGGGTCGGTTCCTGTTGCGGCGCAGAGTCCGTCGGGTACCGAGGTGACCATCACCGTCGACGCGGACGGTCGTCGCATCGCACCCCCGCCCACCGGGGTCGACGTCGTGGTGGTCAGCATCTTCGGCGCTGCAGCACTTCTCGCGCTCGTGGCGATCGTGCTCGTGATCGTGCGCAGCGTCTTCGCGCGGGTCTACGACCGTCGCCGGGACCGGGAGTGGGACGACGCGATCGCGCGATTCCTGTCCTGACGGACGCGTGGAGAAGGCTCTCGCTACCTCGTCAGAGCGTCGCGAATCGCGACGCCGAGTTCTGCTCTCGGTGAGTCCGGGAACGTGTGATGGGTGGCGCCGTCGAGGATTCGGGTACTGATCGACGGCCAGTTCTTCTGGATGCGATCTCGCACCGCAGCACTGTCGTGAATCCGGCTGGACCCGGCGAGAACGACCGTCGTGGTCGCCTGGAGCGAGTGCAGCGCCGAAGAACTCGGCCGCCTCGGAACGATGGGTCGACGACGAGGGTGATGGGCTGTTCCGAGTTCGGACAGTCGGGACAGGTCGGCGTCGAGAACTGCGTCGCCCGTCTCCCACGCCGTGAATCGTCTCTGTCGCTCTTCCGACGGTCGCAGCAGGAGCGGTAACGCATGAGCCAGGTAGGCGGCGCGCATGCCGGCGAAGCACGAATTCGGATCGAGCAGGACGAGGCGGTCGACGTCGGCCGGCCGACGGAGAGCGAACGCCAGAGCGATCATCGCGCCGTACGAGTGAGCGAGAATCGACGGTCGCCGCAGTGCCGACCCGGCGAACACATCGTCCAACCACAGCATGAGGTCGTCGACGTTCCTCGCGGGTTCACCCGCCGGAACCGATCGCCCCACGTCACCGAGAATGTCCACCGCGACCACTCGGTGGCGACGACTCAGTTCGGTCGCCTGGCCGGTCCAGGCCATCGAGGTAGCCCCGGATCCGGGGAGCAGTACGACAGGGCGACCGTCGGTGGGACCGGCCGAGGTGACATGGGTGTCGCCGAATCGTGTCGGCACCATCGTCGTGGTCGTTTCCGCCGGCCACGTCCCGAGTACGCGGTCGTAGGCCGCAGCGAACTCCCGCCCCTCGGGCGATCGATGGAACGTCTGCATCGCGTCTGTCATGCGGCACCCCGTTGTCTCGATGGTCGAGTAATACGATAGGTGACATACTGATGCCGTGGACGAAGTCGATGCAACCCCCTCGGTGGACACGGACGTCATGGACCTGGTGCACGGCCTGCGTGCGCTCGTCGTCGAGCTCGATCTGCTGGGTGCGGGATTCGCCGAGAAGCACCGCATGCACAGCACCGACGTGCGGGCATTGATCGTTCTTCTCGATGCTGCTCGTGCCGGTCGAACGGCTACTCCGTCCTGGCTGCGGACGCAGCTGGGAATCACCTCGGCGACCACGACGGCACTCGTCGACAGGCTCGAACTCGCCGGCCACGTCGAACGGCAGTCGGTCGTCGGTGACCGCCGCAAGGTGGCCCTGAGGGTCACCGACAAGGCACAGCGACTGGGCACAGAGTTCTTCGGCCCGCTGATCCTCAGGGCGGCCACGCAACTCTCCGAGTTGTCGGACGACGACCGAGCAACCATCCGTCGGTATCAGTCCGCGATGCTGGCCGCCATCAGATCGACTGCGCCGGGCTCGTGAGAGCCGTGTGATCGCCGACTACTGGTTCTGCATCCGATTAGCCGCAGCGACAAGGGCTTTGGCGGTCGACTCTGTCGGATCCGAGCCCGTCCCCATGGCCCACGTAGTGCGGTGATCCTGCTGTCCGCGGATGTAGGTGACGTATCCCGTCTCGGTGATCTGCTGGTGGAACGACAAGATCTCGAGGTTGACGCCGGCGTCGTAGAGCATCGACGTCATGGCCTCGGCGGGCCCGTGGCAGACGATCGACGAACTGCGGATGGTGTCGCCGATGGCGAGGGTGGCCGTGAACTCGAACCTGCCCGCACCCTTCGGCGCACACTCTGCAGAACCGAGCCGGATGGGGCCCGAGGTGGGCGAGTAGGTGTGGACGAACTCCGCGAAGGACATGCCGTCAGCCTCCGCGCGCAACCCGTGCGGCAGAGCTGACGAGGCGTGAATGGCAGCGGAACTGTGCGAGAAGTGTTCGGTGAGGGAATGTGCGCTGGTGCTCATGTCGCTGGGGTCTTTCCGGTGAGAGGAAGGACCGACGGGCGCTCGTTCGACCCGCAGCGGGGGGTCGGTCCGAGATCAGACCCCGCTGCGGTGAACTACGAGAATGCGCGACATGGCCCCAGAGTAGCTGCGTCGCGGCGTCACAGGCAAGGGTCCGGTTCTCGATTGCTCTCTGTTCGGTTCTAGGACACGCGCTAGAGAAGGGCAGAGAACGCTACCGACGTTGCTACCGTCACGCCATGGACCCCGTTCGCAATCCGTACGCACCCGGCGCCGGCCAGCGGCCACCCGAGCTCGCCGGCAGGTCCAAGCAACTCGACGCGTTCGACGTGGTGCTCGAGCGCATCGCGCGCGGTCGGCCCGAACGCAGTGTCGTGCTCACCGGGTTGCGCGGCGTCGGCAAGACGGTGCTGCTGAACCACCTGCGATCGGCGGCGATCTCGCGGAAGTGGGGAACCGGGAAGATCGAGGCCCGCCCCGACCAGGACCTGCGGCGACCGCTGTCGTCGGCGCTGCACATGGCAGTGCGGGAGATCGCGGTGGCGCATCGCGATCCCGAACGCGTGGACCAGTTCCTCGGTGTGCTGAAGTCCTTCGCTCTTCGTGCGTCCGCAGACAAGGGCATGCGGGACAAGTGGCAGCCCGGCATCGACGCGCCCGCTCTCAAGGGGCGCGCGGACACCGGTGACATCGAGATCGACCTGGTCGAACTGCTGCTCGACGCCGCGTCGCTGGCTCGGGACGTCGGCGTCGGTATCGCCATCTTCATCGACGAGATGCAGGATCTCGCGGCGGAGGACATCTCCGCGATCTGCGGCGCGTGCCACGAACTGAGCCAGGACGCGGCTCCGCTGATCGTCGTCGGCGCCGGTCTTCCCCACCTGCCTGCGGTGCTGTCCGCGTCGAAGAGCTACTCCGAGCGCCTGTTCAGCTACCACCGCATCGACCGCCTGGACCGCGCTTCGGCGGACCGCGCCCTCATCGCACCGGCCGAGCGGGAGGACGTCGAGTACACGAGTGAGGCACTCGACGCGCTGTACGAGGCCGCGGACGGGTACCCCTACTTCGTTCAGGCGTACGGCAAGGCGACGTGGGATCTGGCCGCGGACAGCCCGATCACGGTCCACGACGTGCGGGTCGCAGCACCGACGGCCGAGGACGAGCTGGCCGTCGGGTTCTTCGGATCCCGTTACGAGAGAGCAACTCCCGCCGAACGCGAGTACATGCGAGCGATGGCCGACCTGTCCGGCGACGACGGTCCCGTCTCCACGTCGAAGATCGCCGTGGAACTCGGACGGAAACCTGCGTCGCTGTCCCCCGCACGCGACGGGTTGATCAAGAAGGGACTGATCTACTCCGCCGAGCGTGGGTCGATCGGCTTCACCGTCCCCCACTTCGGGCGGTACCTGAGGGCGCAGGCCGACTAGCGCCGACCTGCACGCTTTCGGTGTGTCGACACCCCTTGCAGCAGGCCGCTCGGGGTGTGGGTGGCTGGAAAGTGTGCGCCGCTCGAGCCGGAGCCCCGCACACCCCTCCCCGCCGCGGCACGGGCCGCGCGCGGCGGGAGGGGGTGTGGAACCGGCTACTCGGCTGCGGGAACCCGCAGGATGAGGGCGTCGCCCTGTCCGCCGCCGCCGCACAGTGCTGCGGCGCCGACTCCGCCGCCGCGTCGCTGCAGCTCCAGTGCGAGGTGCAGGGCGATGCGGGCGCCGGACGCGCCGAGGGGGTGACCGATGGCGATGGCGCCGCCGTTGACGTTGACCTTCTCGGGGTCGATGCCCAGTTCGCGGGTGGAGACGATGCCGACGGCGGCGAACGCCTCGTTGATCTCGACGAGGTCGAGGTCGGTCGGGGCGATGCCCTCCTTGGCGCAGGCGGTGGTGATGGCGTTGGCGGGCTGGGACTGCAGCGAGGAGTCGGGTCCGGCGACGACGCCGTGGGCGCCGATCTCGGCGAGCCACGTCAGTCCCAGTTCCTCGGCCTTGGCGCGGCTCATGACGACGACGGCAGCGGCGCCGTCGGAGATCTGGGACGCGGAGCCGGCGGTGATGGTGCCGTTCCTGTCGAACGACGGGCGGAGCTTGGCGAGGCTCTCGCTGGTGGTGTCGGCGCGGATGCCCTCGTCGCTGGTGACGACGACGGGATCACCCTTGCGCTGCGGGATGCTGACGGGAACGACCTCGTCGTCGAAGACGCCGTTCTTCCAGGCTGCGGCGGCGCGCTGGTGCGACGCGGCGGCGAAGGCGTCCTGCTCCTCGCGGGTGACGAAACGGGTGTCGGCGTTGCGGTCCTCGGTGAGGGCGCCCATGGCCTGGTCGGTGAAGATGTCGTACAGGCCGTCGTAGGCCATGTGGTCCTTCATGGTGACGTCGCCGTACTTGAATCCGCTGCGGCTCTTCTCGAGCATGTGCGGGGCGAGGGACATCGATTCCTGGCCGCCGGCGACGACGATGTCGAACTCTCCGGCGCGGATCATCTGGTCGGCGAGGGCGATGGCGTCGACACCGGACAGACACACCTTGTTGATGGTCAGGGCAGGAACGCTGAGGGGGATGCCGCCGGCGTGGGCGGCCTGGCGTGCGGGAATCTGGCCTGCGCCGGCCGTGAGGACCTGGCCCATGATGACGTACTGGACCTGGTCACCGCTGATCCCGGCCTTCTCGAGGGCGCCGGCGATGGCGACGCCGCCGAGGTCCGAGCCGGAGAGGGTCGACAGCGATCCGAGTAGACGGCCGATGGGAGTGCGGGCACCGGCCACGATGACGGACGTGGTGCCGGAAGGTGCGGTCATGCTGTTTCCTCACTGGTGGGGGCAGATGTGATGGTGGATGCGGCGGGGTCGATCCCCAGAGCGGTCAGAGCCATGGTGGACAAACGGTGTCGGAGCAGCGACGCGGGCACGCGGCCCATCGACTGCGGAGTGGAGTTGAGCAGACCGAACGCCGCGTGAGCCTGGACGCGAGCGTCGTCCTCGGAGCAGTCCGAGTCGAGTTCCCGCAGGGTTCGGACCCAGATCTCGACGTAGCGGCGCTGCAGCGAGCGCACCGAACGCTGGGCGTCGGTCGGCAGGTTCGCGAGATCGCGGAACTGGATCTCGATGAGGCGCGGCGAGGTCATGGCGAAGTCGAGGTGGAACGCGACCAGTTCGTGCAGCGTCGGCAGCGGTGCCGACCGTCGCGCCAGGACCTCTTCCCCACCGGCGTGAAGGTACTCGGAGATTCCCACCAGCAGTTCGACGAGGACGGCTTCCTTGTTCGGAAAGTGGCGATACACGGCGGGACCGCTGATCCCCACCGCGGCGCCGAGGTCCTCGAGTCGTAGACCGTGGTACCCGCGCTCCGCGACGAGGACGGCGGCGGCGTCGACCAGTGCGCTGCGGCGCTCGGCCTTCATCCGTGAACGTTCGGTGGACGCGGAGCCCGCCGCGATACGGTTCACCACCCGGGCCTCCCACCTGTCGTCGGTCGCGAGCAGCCAGTTTACCGTATTCGGTTAGTGACCATTCACTTGGTGACCGCGCTCTCTTCGCGGGATTTCCGCGATGCGCGCCCGTCGGCGGCGGTACATTCATTCCGTCCATGTCGGTCGGGGTCACGAGAGAGGCAGCATGGTCTCGATGTCCTCGCCGACCCGTTTTCTCGTGGTAGGTGCGCTCGCGATCGCCGTGTACGCGACGCTTCCGCCCGGCGTGGTGTCCAGCGTGCTGTACTGCGTCATCGCCGTGGGTGCGGTGGCGTCCATTCCTGTCGGCATCCGCGCACACCGCAAGGTGAGCACCCATTCGTGGTGGATCGTCGCGTCGGCGCTGTCGTTCTGGGTCGTCGGCGACATCGCGATCGCGGTGATGGAGAACTCGGGCGGCGGCGTACCTCTCCCGTCGGTGGCGGACGCCGCCTACGTCCTGGGGTACCTCCTCATCGTCGTGGCCCTGCTGTCGGTCCGCAGTTCGGGGACCCCGATGCTGAGTCCGGCGGACGGACTCGAAGCCGCGATCATGACCGCGGGGGTGGGTCTCGCGTCCTGGGTCGTGGTGTCCGGTCCCCGAGGCGAGCGCGTGCCCGACGCCGGAACGTGGCTCGGCATCTTCTACACCGAGATCGACGTCTTCCTGCTGGTACTGCTCGTCTTCGTCGTGTTGAAGCGACGCGCGGGCTCCACCACCCACTGGCTGCTGGGTGCGGCCACGGCACTGATGGTGGTCGCCGACTACACCTCGTACGTGGTGGTCGCGGACGGTCCCGCCGAGAGCACGATCCTCAACGTCTGCTGGCTCGCGTCCTACGTGCTCTTCGGGGCGGCGGCGTTGCGACACGACGAGCGTCCGCGTGTCAGCACCATCAGTCGTGCGCAGACGGGGATGGCTCGACTGATCCTGCTGACCTCGGCCGTGGCGATGACGCCGGTCGTCATGAGCATCGAACTGATGCGCGGCACTCCGGTCACTCGCTGGGGGCCCGCGGTGGTGATCGCCGCCTCGATCATCGTCGTCCTCGGCGCCGTGCGGATGACCTCGTTCCTCACACTGCTGCAACGACAGTCGCGGGCACTGCGCCTTGCGGCCGACACCGATTCCGTCACGGGACTGGCGAACCGCGGCCGGCTCGGGCGTCGGCTGCACGAGATCCTCGGTCCGGAGGGCCGCGACGGAGTGGCCCTGGTGCTGGTGGATCTCAACCGGTTCTCCGACATCAACCAGACCTTCGGCTACGCGGTGGGAGATCAGGTGCTCACCGAGATCGGTCGCCGCCTCGTCGACACGGTGGACTCGTCGGCGACGGTGGGACGTCTCGGGGGTGACGAGTTCGCCCTCGTCCTGCCGGGCCCCGTCGACAGGCACGACGCCGTGGCGGTCGCGATCGCGGCGCAACGCGCGGTCGGGGCCCCGCTCGAGGTGCGGGACATGAAGCTGACGCTGGAAAGCAGTGTGGCCGTGGCACTGTCGACCGACACGCCGCACCCACGATCCGAGGAGCTGGTGCAGCGGGCGTACGCCGCCGTGGTGGCCGCGAAGTCCCGGCAACCGCGACTGGCCGTCTACGACCACACGATGGACATCGACAGGATCGATCAGCTCCGCAGGATGGGCGAGTTGGAGGACGCCATCACGGGAGGTGAGCTCGAGGTGTTCTTCCAGCCCCGCCTCGATCTGCGCACCGGAGCCGTGTCGGGAATGGAAGCCCTTCTGCGGTGGCGACATCCGCGCGAGGGGCTGCTGCTGCCGGCCGCGTTCCTGCCGAGTGCGGAGCAGACCGGCATGCTCCCGGCCGTCACCTCGTTCGTCATCGACACGGCGATGGCCGCGTGCCGACGCTGGCGGCTGGCGGGACTGGACATCGACGTGGCCGTCAATCTCTCCGTCCGGGATCTCGTGGACTCCTCCCTGGCGTCCCGAGTGCGAACGGCTCTGGACGACCACGGCCTTCCCGGGCACGCCGTCGTCTTCGAGGTCACCGAGTCGTCCGCGATGACCGATCCCGAACGATCCATCGACACGCTCGAAGCGCTTCGCGCGCAGGGAGTCTCACTCTCCATCGACGACTTCGGCACGGGGTACAGCTCCTTGACGTACCTGGCGTCGCTTCCGGTGCAGCAGCTGAAGATGGACCGGTCCTTCGTCACCTCGCTCGCGTCGGACTCCGCCAACCTCGCGATCGTCCGATCCACCATCGCTCTCGCGCACAGCATGGGTCTGCACATCGTGGCCGAGGGCGTCGAGGACGAACACACCCTCGACGTGCTGCGCGGACTCGGATGCGACGCGGTGCAGGGCTTCCACATCGCGCGGCCGGTTCCCGCGGGCGACGTCGTGCGCACGGTGAAGGCCGTGAACTCTGCAGTGGGCGCCGCTCGTACTGCTGTGTGACCCAGCGCACCGGCGACGGCGGGTTCTTTGTAACCTGAGGCCCGAGTCGACTCGCACCACCCCTCGACCGTCGACCGGCGAAAGGACAGTCCGTGCGCGCAGTGCAGGTGACCACCCTCGAAGGCCCCGAAGCCCTCACCCTCACCGATCTCGACGAGCCCACCGGCGACGGCGTGGTGATCGACGTGCGTGCGGCCGGCGTGGCCTTCCCCGACGCACTGCTCAGTCGTGGTCTCTACCAGTACAAGCCGGACCTGCCGTTCGTGCCCGGAAGCGAGGTCGCCGGTGTCGTGCGGTCCGCGCCCGAGGGCTCGGGATTCGCGCCCGGTGACCGAGTGGCGGCGCTGACCGGATTCGGAGGCGGTATGGCCGAGGTGGCGGTGGCGACCCCCGACCTCGTCTTCGCGCTGCCCGACGCCGTCTCGTTCGAGGCCGGTGCGGGACTGCTCTTCAACGATCTGACGGTGCACTTCGCCCTCCGCGAGCGCGGACGTCTGGCCGAGGGCGAGACCGTCCTGGTCCACGGCGCCGGTGGCGGCATCGGGACATCGACGCTGCGACTCGCCCCGGTACTGGGAGCGTCACGCACCATCGCGGTGGTGAGCAGCGAGGCCAAGGCCGAGGTCGCTCGCGCCGCGGGCGCCACCGATGTGGTGATGCTGCAGGGCCCGAACGGCGAGGGCTGGAAGGACACGGTCAAGGAACTCACCGGTGGCCGCGGAGTCGACATCGTCATCGACCCCGTCGGCGGGGATCGCTTCACCGACAGCATCCGATCGCTGGCGCCTGCGGGTCGACTCGTGGTCATCGGCTTCACCGGTGGCGACATCCCGACGGTCAAGGTCAATCGACTGCTGCTGAGCAACGTCGAGGTCGTCGGCGCCGGATGGGGTGCGTGGTGGATGAGCCGGCCCGGTTACACGACGACGCAGTGGGCCGAGCTCGAGCCGCTGTTCGCCTCGGGCGCGCTGGTGGCGCCGGAGCCGGTGGTGTACCCGCTCGACAAGGCCGGCGAGGCCATCGCATCTCTCGAGAACCGGACCGCCACAGGCAAAGTCGTGGTGACGCTGCAGTGAGTGATGCCTATCGGGACGGTCTCGCGGTCCGCCGCGAGGTGATGGGCGAGACCTTCGTCGCGGCCGCCCTCGAGAACAGCACGGGCACCGACTCGGAAGCGTTGCAACGCCACGTCACCGAGCACGTGTGGGACGCCGTGTGGAACAGGCCGGGCCTCGACCGACGGAGTCGGAGCCTGCTGAACATCGGCATGCTGATCGCCCTCCGGGCCGAGCAGGAGCTCGGCGGGCACATCCGGGGCGCACTCACCAACGGTCTGACCCGCGAGGAGATCGTGGAGTCCGTGGTCCACGCCAGTGGCTACTGCGGCGCGCCGGCGGCGCTCGCAGCGATGCGGGTGGTGCAGCGAGTACTCGACGAGGAGCTGGGTCCGCTCGAGTAAGGTCGGGACATGCGTATCGGTGCACACGTCCGCAACTCGGAGAACCCGCTCGGCGAGGCCGAGGATCTCGACGTCGACCTGGTGCAACTGTTCCTCACGGACCCGCAGAAGTGGAACAAGCCCGTTGTCGGTTCGGGGTTGGAGGCGGTCCGGGACAGTGCGGTCGACATCGTCGTCCACTCGTCCTACGTCATCAACGTCGCGAGCCTGAACAACCGCATCCGCATCCCGTCCCGCAAGGCCGTCGCGCAGCAGGCCGACGTGGCCGCAGAGATCGGTGCTCTCGGGTTGGTGGTCCACGGTGGACACGTTCGCGACGGGGAGGATCCCGCCGAGGGAGTGGCCAACTGGCGCAAGCTGTTCGAACGGCAGTCGGAATCCGGTGGATTCGCGGTTCCGATCTGGATCGAGAACACCGCCGGCGGCGACTTCGCGATGGCGCGGCGCTTCGACGCCATCGCTCGCCTCTGGGACGCCGTCGGAGAGTTCGGAGCAGGGTTCTGCCTCGACACGTGCCACGCCTGGGCCGGCGGCGAGGACCTCGTGGACGCCGTGGAGCGCGTCAAGGCGATCACCGGACGCATCGACCTGGTGCACCTGAACAACTCTCGCGACGAGTTCGATTCGGCTCGCGACCGTCACGCCAATCTCGAGAGCGGCGAGATCGAGGCCGAGGTGCTGGCCGCCGTCGCCGCCGCGGCGGACGCTCCGGTGATGCTGGAGACGCCCGCCGACGGCATGAAGGACGACGTCGCGTACCTCCGCTCGCTCTGAGTCAGACCGCGTCGGCGGGTACCGGCTTCTCGGACCGGACGCTCGCGAGAGCGAGCAGCGCGATGGTCGCGCCACCGGTCATCGCGATGGCCATGGCCGGGCCGTCGTTGCCGAGGACGCCCACCAGGGGCGCGATGAGCGCACCGATGCCGAACTGCGCGGCACCCAGCAGAGCGGCGGCGGTGCCGGCGGCCTCACCGTGGCGTGACAGGGCGAGCGCCGGGGAGTTGGGCATGACGAATCCTGCCGACGCCAGCACGAACAGCACGGGCACCATGAATCCGACGATGCCGCCGAATCCGGTGGTCGTGGTGATGATGAGGGCGGCGCCGGACGCGGCCATCGCGACCAGTGCCACGGTGACGATCCGCTGCGGGGTGAAGCGCTGCAGCGCCAGGACGTTGAGTTGCGACGCGCTGATCAGTGCGACGGCGCCGATGCCGAACACCAGGGCGAACTGCTGCTCGCCGAGTCCGTACCCGTCCTGCAGCACGAACGAGCTGCCGGAGATGTAGGCGAACAGCGCGGACATACCGAGGCCGGCCACGAGAACGAGAACCACGAACCGTCGGTCGCCGAGCAACGATCCGTAGGTGCGCAGGACGGGCAGGAACTCGTTGGGTCGACGACGCTCCTCGGGGAGCGTCTCCTTCAGCAGGAACATCGCCACGAGCATGAGGGCGGCACCCACGACCGCGAGCCCGGCGAACACGCCGCGCCACGACCCGTGGATGAGGACGAGGCTGCCGAGGCTGGGTGCCACGATCGGCGCGACGCCCATGACCAGGACCAGACGCGACATCACGGTGGCGGCGGCCCTGCCGTCGAACAGGTCGCGGACGATGGCGATCGCGATGACCATGGCGGCGGCGGCACCGAAGCCCTGCAGGGCTCGGGTCACACCCAGGACGCCGACGGTCGGAGCGATCATGCACAGGAGCGACGCGACGATGTGGATCATCGTTCCGGCGATGAGGGGCCGTCGACGTCCCAGGGAGTCCGAGAGCGGCCCGATCACCAGCTGTCCCACGGCCAGTCCGATGAGGGTGCCGGTGAGGGTGAACTGCACCGCGGCATCCGTGGACCCGAGGTCCTCGGTGATCGCGGGCAGCGCCGGGAGGTAGACGTCGATCGTGAGCGGCCCCAGCGCGACGAGGGCGCCGAGAACCAGGATGGTGCGAAGCCTGGAGGGTGCGGCCGGCTGGTCGGAGGTACCGACTGCCGTGCCGGGAGTCGCCGAGGTGGTGCGGGAGTCTGTCGTCACCCGGGGTGCAGCACCGTGCGGCCGCGATGTGTTCCCGATCCGTGTGACGGTCAGGTGAACTGTCGGCGATGCGTGAGGTGCGGGACTGTCGGAAGCGGGGACTCCCCGCGGTCCAGCGCAGCCACCAGAAGGTCGGCCCACCGCATCAGGCCCGCGATGTCGATGTCGTGGGGTGCGTCGGCGTACGTCCCGATGCGATCACGTCCCTGCGTCAACAGCGAGGTGGCTCCCACGCGATTCCCCCGCAGCAGGTGGGTGAGACCGACGGCGAGCTGGGCCAGACCCTGCCACAGTGCACGTTCCCCTGGCGTACTGATCTTCCACGTGCCTTCGAGGATCTCGTGCGCGTGGAAGGGCATGCCGTCGTCGAGGAGTTGCTGGGCACGGACCAGGGACTCGACCGGCGGGAGCTGGACGTCGTCCGGAATGCGCTCGACGCCCTCGGCTCCGCGGGGCAGGGGACGTCCGAGCCCGTCGCGGGGCCGGCCGTTCTGCGGCCGGCCCTCGGGGTTGCGCTCTCGTCTCGGCGTGACCACCGAGACGACGCTACTCGCCGACCTTGTCCGACAATGCGGTCAGACGGTCGAGCTCGTCGGCGGTCAGCGACAACGTCGAGGCGTCCGTCAGGGACGCGAGCTGTTCGAGACGGCTCGCGCTGGCGATGGGTGCCACGATGCCGTTGCGGGAGAGCAGCCACGCCAGTGCCACGGTGGGGATCGCGGAGCCGTGAGCGTCCGCGATGTCGGCGAGCGCACCGACGACCTCGAGGCCGGCGTCACTGAAGTAGCCGGACGTCATCGCTGCACGGGGTGTGCCCTCGATGTCCTCGCGCGTGCGGTACTTGCCCGTCAGGAAGCCCGAGGCGAGCGCGAAGTACGGGAAGACGCCCAACAGATTCTTCTCGGCGACCTCCATCAGCTCCGGCTCGTAGCTGCGGCGATGCACCAGGTTGTAGTGCGGCTGCAGCGCCACGGGTGCGTCGAACCCCTCGCGCTGTGCGATGTCGATCCACTGCCGCGCGCGCTCCGCCGTGTAGTTGGAGATGCCGACATACCGCACCTTGCCGGCCTTCACGAGTGAGTCGAAGGCGGCCACCGTCTCCTCGAGCGGGGTGTCCGCGTCATCGAAGTGTGCGTAGTAGAGGTCGATGCGATCGGTCTGCAGGCGCTGCAACGACGCGTCGGCCGCAGCAGCGACCGTGCCCGCGGCCAGACCCTTGAACTGCGGGTGCTGGCTCACCTTGGTGGCCAGGACGACGTCGTCGCGCCGGCCCGTCGAGGTGAACCAGTTCCCGATCACCGTCTCCGACTCGCCGCCCGAGTTGCCGGGGGCGAAGGCGGAGTACGAGTCCGCGGTGTCGATCAGCGAACCACCGGCTCCGAGGAAGGCCTCGATGATGCGGTGCGAGTCCGGCTCGTCGCTCGTCCATCCGAAGGTGTTGGCACCGAGTGCGAGCGGGAAGACGTCCAGGTCCGAGGTTCCGATACGAGTCATGTTCGGTGCAACACCTGTGAGCCGTCGCTATTTCCGCCCGGCACCGGGTGAGAGGCGTCCGTCAGGACAGCGCCGCCGTGCTGACGCCGATGCCGCCCGTGGTGTCGGCGCCGTATCGAGCGATCTCCGCGTCGAGGTCCAGCGGAGCGATGCTGGAACGACCGTGGAGGACGGCGTCGTCGATGCGGTCCGCGGGAACGAGCCAGGCGATCTCGAACTCGATGCCGTCGGGATCCTGGCCGTAGAGACTCTTGGACGTCGAGTGATCGGATGCGCCGACCAGTGCGCCCGCGGTGGCCAGCTTCTCCCGCAGGTCGACGAGATCGGACAGCGTCTGCACCTCCCAGGCCAGGTGGTAGAGCCCGACGGTGCTGCGGCCGGCCGGGGACGCGCCCGCTCCGTCGCCGACGGAGAACAGGCCGAGGTCGTGGTCGTTCGTGCTGTCCGGCGCCTGCACGAACACGGCGCGATCGCCCATGGACATGACGACGCGGAAACCGAGCACGTCCGAGTAGAAGCGTGCGCTGCGCTGGGCGTCGCGCACGTAGAGCACGGCGTGGTTCAGGCGGGAGATGGCCATGAGAGGTCCCTTCGGATCGAGGCGTTGTTGTTAGCTTGAAGCTTCAAGTTAAACTGTACCCCGATTGTTCCCGCAGCCGCGAGGACACAGCTGCGTGAACCGAACACCCGCTCCTGCGTGCAGGAGATCGTGTGGGCTCACCAGTACCTGTGTGCACACACCTTCCAGCGTCCGTCAGTGCTGGCGGTGGTCGGTGACCACGGTGCGCGGACCGAACTTCGGGCGCAGGGCCGTTCCGCTGACCTCGAGCAGACGTACCGCGCGATAGCGGTGCGGCCGGATCGGCGCCAGGTACTCGAGCATCTCGTCGTCCGTCATCGGTGCCCCCGTCAACGTCCATCCGATCACCGACGCGAGGTGGTAGTCGCCGACGGACAGAGCGTCCGCATCTCCCAGCGCCCGTTGCATCACCTCGGCCGCGGTCCACACGCCGATTCCGGGAACGTGGCGCAACCGGCGCTCGGCATCCTCCCTCGTCATGGACACGATCGGTTCGAGCTTGTCGGCCAGGGCGGCGCTCCGCACGATCGTCTTGGAGCGCTTCGGATCCACGTTCGCCCGGTGGAACTCCCAGGACGGCACCCGCCGCCAGACCTCGGCGGGCGGCGGTACCCGCATCCCCGCGGGCGCCGGTCCCGGTGCCGGCTCGCCGAACTTCGAGAGCAGGTAGCGCCATGCCGCGAAGGCAGCGACCCCGTGCACCTTCTGCTCCAGAACGGCCGGGACCAGCGCCTCCATGATCTGCCCGGTGCGGCCGATACGCAGGTGGGGAAATCGACGATGCGCCTCCGCGAGGATGCGATGCTCGGGCGCGAATCCGTCGGCGTCGTCCTCCATGCCCACGAGCCCCGGAAGAGAGTCGAGGAACTCCGCGGAGCCGGCGCCCCAGGCCTCGCAGGTCACCTCGAACCGGTCCACCTGGCGCAGGCGATACGTCACCGGCCCCGTGCGAAACCGTGAGGTGCGCCAGATGGATCCGTCGGCCTCCACCCGATGGGCCGGATCGCCCGCTCCGCGGCGGTGTGGCGACAACGAATACCGCAGGGCGAGTGGGCGATCCGAGGTGAGCGTGATCTCCACCGCGCCGCCGCGGGAAGTGTGTCCGGGGTCGAGCACGGGAAACGAGCTAGCCGACACGGACGAGGGTGCGACCGATGGTGGCCCCGTCGCGCAGAGAGTCGAGCACTCTCGCCACCCCGTCGAGAGTCACCTCGGTGGTGACCTCGGCGAGCCGACTCGGGCGCAGGGAACCGGCCAGGTCGTTCCACAGGGTGCGTCGGGCCTCGATGGGCAACTGCACCGAGTCGATGCCCAGCAGGGCCACTCCCCGGAGAATGAAGGGCAACACCGTGGTCGAGAGCCCGGCTCCCCCGGTGAGCCCGCTGGCGGCGACCGCGCCGCCGTACCTCGTGGTGCTGAGTACGTGTGCGAGGGTCTTGCCGCCGACACAGTCGACCGCGGCGGCCCACTGCGCCTTCCCGAGGGGACGCGGCGCCGCGTCGGGGTCCTCGGGGAGGCGGCCGATGATCGAGGACGCGCCGAGTGTGGTCAGCAGGTCGTGTGCCGACTCCTTGCCGGTGGAGGCGACCACCTCGAACCCGGCCTGCGACAACAGGTCCACGCTGACACTGCCGACCCCGCCGCTCGCTCCGGTGACCAGTACCGGACCGTCGGACGGGGTGAGGCCACGCGCCAGCAGGGCCTGCACGCTGAGTGCGGCGGTGAAGCCCGCAGTGCCGATGGTGGCGGCGTCGGCCGTCGACAGTCCGTCCGCGAGTGGCACGACCCACTCGGCCGGAACGCGCGCGTACTCGGCGTAGCCGCCGTGACGTCCGGTGCCGATCTCGTAGCCGTGTGCCACGACGCGGTCACCGACCGACACCCCGTCGGACGTCGAGGAGACCACCACACCGGCGAGGTCGATGCCGGGGACGATGGGGTACTCCCGCACCACTCCGCCCTTCGGGGTGACGGCCAGGGCGTCCTTGTAGTTGGCGCCCGAGTACTCGACGCGGACGACCACCTCGCCCTCCGGCAGGAACGACAGGTCGACCGTCTCGGACGTCAGATCCACACCGTCCTCGGTCTGCCGGGCGACCAGGGCGCGGAAGTTCTCCGGGATCTCGGTGGCGGATCGATCGTCGGTCGGCGAGGTCACGTGTCGTCTCCCTGTGTCGGTCCAGATCGAAGTCTGGGCTGATGGTTCACGTTCGAGAGTAGGCCGAGCCGTGGACAGGGTGTGCGCTCGGCGCGGGACCGCGGAATTGTCGGTCCTCGGCCGTACTGTCTCGAGGGTGATCATCGTGAGTACCGACGGTTCGTGCCTGAAGAACCCCGGCGGGGCCATCGGCTGGGCCTGGGTCGACCACACCGGCCCGTCCGCCTCCGGCGGAGAAGCGTCCGGCACGAATCAGATCGCCGAGCTCAGGGCGTTGTACGAGGCCGTGGCCGCGCATCCGGGTCCGGAGCCGATGCTCATCGAGTCGGACAGCCAGTACGCCATCAAGTGTGCGTCGGAGTGGCTCGCCGGATGGAAGCGCAAGGGCTGGCGCACGTCCACGGGTGGGCCTGTGCGCAATCTGGAACTGGTCCGCGCGATCGACCGTGCCATCACCGAGCGCGAGGGTCCGGTGCGGTTCCGCTGGGTCCGCGGACACGTGGGCAACCAGTTCAACGAGATGGCGGACGAGCTGGCAGGAATCGCTGCGCGGGCGATCCGAGACGGTTCGCTGACGCCGTGCGAGCCGGTGGGCGCACAGGAACCCGTCACGCTCTTCTAGAGCAGAGGCTCATTCCTGGCGAGCGGTCTGCTTGTCGTCCTTGTCGCCGGCGGTCACGTCGCGCGGACTCGGGGCGGGCAGATCCTTGCCCTCGTCCACGGCGGCCTCACTCCGATCGAGGGTCGGCGCCGGCTCGGCCTCGGCATGGTTGTCGAACTCGCGCACGGCCTCGTCGCGCTCGTCCGGACTCTGTGCAGTGTCCGCACCCGTGCCCTTGGACTCCTCGCGCGGGTCGATGGATGCGGTGTCGACGGGCTCGTTCACGGAATCACTCATGAGCACCGGTGTGCCCGATCGACCGCGCGGTCAACCCTTCCGCACCTGTCACGGCGTCGGAGCGGGCGTCAGGGTCACCGAGAACTGGTTCTCCAGATTGTCGGTGAACTGCTGCTGGCACTGCTCGACCCGTGTCGCGTCGCCACCGGCGTCGCTGAGGCAGGTCGCGAGGTCGCCGACTCCCACCTCGTTGAACACCCATACGGTCAGGGCGATGAACACCGCGCCACCGATGATGCCGAGGACACCCAGCACCAGCCCCGTCGTGGCGACGCCGCCGTTCGTGGCTTCGCGGCGCTTGACTCGGCCGCGGCCGAGCACGCCGAGCACCACGGCGATGATGCCCAGGAAGATGCCGAATCCGAAGGTCCAGAAGGCCAGGATCGACAGGATGCCGAGAATCAGCGCCGCGATTCCCACGCCGTTCTTCGGGCTGACCGGGGGCTGGCCGTAGCCGCCGTCGTAGCCGCCGGGTGGTGGGTACTGCCCGCCGGAACCGGGCTGCTGACCGTACTGAGGCTGCTGACCGTACTGAGGCTGCTGGCCGTACGGCGGTTGCCCGCCGTACTCGGGCTGCTGGCCGTACTCGGGCGTGGGACCGCTCACTGGTCTCTCCTGACGGGCGACTCGGCTGGTGTCTCGCACTGTAGCGCCGGACGGCACCTTCGGCGTGGGTGCGTGATCGCACCGTTACCGCAGGTGTCCGGTGGGGTATCTCAGCAGGATGAGTACGTGGACCGTCAGCGACGGCACAGTCCTGCACTACACCGATCAGGGAACGGGGCGGCCGCTCGTGATGCTGCACGGGTGGGGATTCAGCGGCCGATTCTTCGACGGCAGTGTCGATCGACTCGCCGAGCACGCCCGAGTGATCACCGTCGACATGCGCGCACACGGTGATTCGGAGGACCCGGGCCACGGTTACCGGGTGTCGAGGTTGGCCAAGGACCTCCGCGATCTGCTCGTGGGCCTGGAGCTGACGGACGTCACCGTTCTGGGGTGGTCGCTGGGCTGTCCGGTGATCTGGAGTTACCAGGAACTGTTCGGCAACGACCTGTTGGCGCAGGCGATCTACGTCGCGCAGACTCCGCGGCAGTACCGGACGCCCGAGTGGACTCTGGCGCACACCAGCATCTTCGACGACGCGTCGCTGGCCGCGGTGCAGGGCCGTGTGACGTACGACCGCGAGAACTTCGACCGCGAACAGCTCGACGAGATCACCGCCACCGACCTCCCCGCCGAGCGTGTCGAGGTCCTCCTCGCGGAGATGACGAAGATGCCCTCGGACGCGCGCAACGCGGTGATGGCGGACCACACCCATCACGACTGGCGCGATCTGCTGCCGACACTCGATCTGCCGTCGCTGGTCATGGTGGGCAAGCACGACAAGGCGTTCCCGTGGGAAGCGGCACAGTACGTGGGTGACACGATTCCCGGCGCGCGCACCGTCGTGTTCGAGAACAGCAGTCACGCACTGTTTCTCGACGAGCCGCGCAAGTTCGAGGACGAGGTGCTCGGCTTTCTCGCCGAGCACTCGTGACCTCGATGGTTTGCGGACAGCAGTTCGCGGACACCCGGCAGGCATGAGCCAAGACCTGTACACCGCCACTGTCACCGCCACCGACGGATCGATCTCCTCGAGCGACGACGTGCTCTCCCTCGATGTCCACGAGCCCTCCGACCTCGGCGGTCCGGGTGGGGCCACCAACCCCGAGCAGCTGATGGCCGCTGCACTGAGCTCCTGCCTGCTCGAATCGCTGCGCATCGCAGTCGGTACCGCGGGTGGATCCCTCGAGGGTGCATCGGTGGAGGGACAGGTGACGCTGTCCTCCGCGGACGGCGCGGGCTACGACGCGGCCTACCGCCTCGGCGTGACACTGCCGGGCGTCGACAACGCGGGCGACGTGCTCGAGCAGGCACGGTCGATCTGCCCGTTCCTCAAGACCGTCACCGGCGTGGACGTGACGCTCAGCGAGTGAGCGCCGCCGGCTGACCGTTCCCGCGGGTGTTCCGCCTCGCCGTAGTGGTTGCAGCCGCTGCGGGAGCATGGAATGCCTGCGGGAACCACTCTCGGGCCCGCCATGTCCGCCTCCAGCGAACGCCCTCATCTGCGGGAACACCGGGGCCCACCGCCAAGTTGAGCTGATCACGCTGAACTTTGGAGGACCCCATGAGCGAATCGACTCGCTTGCCCGTTCTGTTCCTGACCGACCCCGTCGTCCTGCCCGGCATGGTCGTGCCGGTCGAACTGGACGACGCTGCCCGCGCTGCGGTCGACGCCGCGCGGACCAGCGCCGACGGCACTCTGCTGATCGCCCCACGACTGAACGACCGCTACCCCGCCTACGGTGTGGTGGCGACGATCGTGCAGGTCGGCCGTCTCGCGACCGGTGAGCCGGCTGCGGTGCTGAAGGCGGAGAAGCGTGCGCACATCGGCACCGGAGTCAGTGGCCCCGGCGCCGCTCTGTGGGTAGAGGCCGAGCCGGTGTCCGAGCCGGAGCCGACGGACGCCGTACGGACTCTCGCCGCGGAGTACAAGAAGCTCGTTCTGGCCATGTTGCAGCGCCGCGAGGCATGGCAGGTCATCGACTCGGTGAACAAGCTGTCGGACCCGTCCGCGCTGGCCGACACCGCCGGCTACGCGTCGTGGCTCACCGATGTCCAGAAGCGACAGTTGCTCGAGACCCCGGACGTGGCAGCACGATTGACGGTGCTGACCGAGTGGACCGCCGACCACCTCGCCGAGGTCGAGGTGACAGACAAGATCGCGGGCGACGTCCGCGACGGCATGGAGAAGACGCAGAAGGAGTTCCTGCTGCGCCAGCAACTCGCCGCCATCCGCAAGGAGCTGGGCGAGGGCGAGCCCGACGGTGCCGACGACTACCGCGGACGCGTCGAGTCCGCAGACCTGCCCGACTCGGTTCGTGAGGCGGCGCTGCGCGAGGTGGGCCGGCTGGAGCGCTCGAGCGATCAGAGTCCCGAGAGTGGTTGGATCCGAACGTGGTTGGACACGGTCCTGGAATTGCCGTGGACGGTGACGACCGACGACAGCACGGACATCGTGGCAGCGCGCGCCGTTCTCGATGCCGACCACCACGGACTCGACGACGTGAAGGACCGCATCACCGAGTACCTGGCCGTCCGGTCGAGGCGTGCTTCACGCGGTCTGACGGTGGTGGGCGGACGTGGATCCGGTGCCGTCATGGTGCTGGCCGGTCCTCCCGGCGTCGGCAAGACCTCGCTGGGCGAGTCGGTGGCGAAGGCTTTGGGCCGCAAGTTCGTTCGCGTCGCCCTCGGTGGCGTGCGCGACGAGGCCGAGATTCGCGGACACCGGCGTACGTACGTCGGAGCCCTGCCGGGCCGGATCGTGCGTGCGATCGCCGAGGCAGGCTCGATGAATCCCGTCGTCCTGCTGGACGAGATCGACAAGATCGGATCGGACTTCCGCGGTGACCCCGCGGCGGCGCTGCTCGAGGTCCTCGATCCGGCTCAGAATCACACGTTCCGTGACCATTACCTGGACCTCGATCTCGACCTGTCGGACGTGGTGTTCCTGGCGACCGCCAACGTGATCGACCAGATTCCGACAGCGCTGCTGGACCGTATGGAACTGGTGACCATCGACGGCTACACCGAGGACGACAAGGTCGTCATCGCACGGAACCACCTGCTCCCGCGGCAGGTCGACCGCGCTGCACTGACCGATGCCGAGGTGACCGTCACGGACGCTGCACTCCGCACGATCGCCGCCGACTACACCCGTGAGCCCGGTGTCCGTCAGTTCGAGCGACTGCTGGCGAAGGCGTTGCGCAAGGTGGCGACCGTGCTGGCGCAGGACGAGCGGCCCATCACCGTGGACGAGCCCGATCTGGTCACCTACCTCGGACGGCCCCGCTTCACCCCCGAGGCACACGAACGCACCGAGGTCCCCGGTGTCGCGACGGGCCTGGCCGTGACCGGTCTGGGCGGCGACGTCCTGTTCATCGAGGCGAGCTCGACGGGTGACACCGCCGGCCTCACCCTCACCGGTCAGCTCGGCGATGTCATGAAGGAGTCGGCGCAGATCGCGCTCTCCTACGTGCGGTCGCACGCGGCGGAACTCGGGGTGGACCCCACGGCGCTGGACAAGGCGATCCACATCCACGTGCCGGCCGGCGCCGTACCGAAGGACGGCCCGTCCGCGGGCGTCACGATGGTCACCGCGCTGGTGTCGATGGCGACGGGCCGTCCCGTGCGGTCCGACGTCGGCATGACGGGCGAGGTCTCCCTGAACGGTCGGGTACTCCCGATCGGTGGGGTGAAGCAGAAATTGCTCGCCGCTCAGCGCGCCGGACTCACCACCGTGTTCGTTCCCGCGCGGAACGAGCCCGATCTCGACGACGTGCCGGCCGAGGTACGGGCTGCCGTCGACGTCCGGCCCATGTCGGACGTCGCCGATATCGTCGCCCAAGCCCTCGAACCTGCGCGGGAGCAGATCGCCGCGGCCTGACCACGGAATGAGCGGGGCAGCGCGGGGGTTGCCCTCAGTGCAGGTGAACGGGCCGCGCCGTGGGTGTGCAGAGATCGTGACGAGTAACAGGAGGTTCCACATGAGTATGGAAATGACCGCGTGGAACCAGATGTACCGATCGATGCACACCAACGGCGACGATCACCGACCGTTCTCCCGGGTGACCGTGCGGCGGATCATGGTGTTCGCGCGGCCCCTGCGCTCCCTGCTCGTCGGGTTCCTGATCCTCAGCGTCGTCGCGGCGGTCCTGGCCGTTGCGACGCCCGTGCTGGCCGGCCGTGTCGTGGACGCGATCGTGCAGGGCCGCGCGTACGGGACGGTCCTCGTGCTGGCCGTCATCATCGCGGTCGTGGCGTTGCTCGATGCCGGTACGGGGCTGGTGAACCGGTGGCTCTCGGCGCGAATCGGCGAGAACCTCATCCTCGACCTCCGTACTCGCGTGTTCGACCACGTGCAGAAGATGCCCATCGCCTTCTTCACACGCACGCGCACCGGTGCCCTGGTCTCGCGGCTGAACAACGACGTCATCGGGGCGCAGCGCGCCTTCAGCGGCACGCTGTCGGGTGTCGTCAGCAACCTCGTGACGTTGCTGCTCACCCTCGTCGTCATGCTCGGGATCTCCTGGCAGATCACCCTGCTGGCACTGTTGCTGTTGCCGATCTTCGTGCTCCCGGCCCGCAGGATGGGCACTCGGCTCGCCCGCCTGCAGCGTGAGGCCGCCGCGCACAACGCGGCCATGTCGACGCAGATGACGGAGCGTTTCTCCGCTCCCGGCGCGACACTGATCAAGCTGTTCGGACGCCCGGACCACGAGTCGGCCGAGTTCGCGCTGCGGGCGGGCCGCGTCCGCGACATCGGCGTGCGGTCGGCCATGGTCCAGACCGTCTTCGTGACGGCGCTGACCCTCGTGTCCGCGCTGGCACTCGCGCTCGTCTACGGCCTCGGTGGCTTCTACGCGCTGCGGGGGCAGCTCGACGCAGGGTCGGTCGTGACTCTCGCGCTGCTTCTGACCAGGCTGTACGCGCCGCTCACCGCACTGGCGAGCGCCCGCGTCGACATCATGAGCGCCGTGGTGAGCTTCGAGCGGGTCTTCGAGATCCTCGACCTCGATCCGCTCATCACCGACAAACCCGATGCCCGGGCGGTTCCGGAGGGCCCGGTCACCGTCGAGTTCGACGACGTTCGCTTCGCCTATCCGTCGGCCGACAAGGTGTCACTGGCGTCTCTGGAGGACGTGTCCGTCCTGGATGCTCGCGGCGGCGAGGAGGTGCTCCACGGGGTGTCCTTCCGCGCCGAGCCCGGACACATGGTGGCCCTGGTCGGCTCGTCCGGTGCAGGAAAGTCGACCATCGCGCAGCTCGTCTCGCGGCTGTACGACGTGGATTCCGGTGCCGTGCGCATCGGTGACGTCGACGTGCGGGATCTGACGGCCGAATCGATCCGGCGCACCGTCGGCATGGTGACGCAGGACGGCCACCTGTTCCACGAGACGTTGCGCTCCAATCTCACCCTGGCGCGCCCGGATGCGACGGAGGAGGAGATCTGGTCCGCGCTGCGGCGTGCGCGTCTCGAGGAGTTGGTGCTGTCGCTGCCGGACGGCCTGGACACCGTGGTCGGCGAGCGCGGCTATCGCTTCTCCGGTGGTGAGCGTCAGCGCGTCACCATCGCCCGCCTGCTGCTGGCGCGTCCCACCGTCGTCGTGTTGGACGAGGCCACCGCGTCACTGGACTCCACGTCCGAGGCCGCGGTGCAGGAGGCACTCGCCGAGGCACTGGAGGGACGGACGTCCATCGTCATCGCGCACCGGCTCTCCACCATCCGGGCGGCCGATCTCATCCTGGTCATCGAGAACGGCCGCGTCGTCGAGCGCGGTACGCACACCGAACTGCTGGCGAACTCGGGTCGTTACTCCGAGCTCTACCGCACGCAGTTCGACGAACCGGTCCGCGCCTGACCCTCCGATCAGCAGGTGCTGGGTGCAGGCAGGCCGGCGAAGCGATCGTTCAGCCACTGCAGTGCGGACGGCAGCCCGAGCAACGCGCCACTGAGGTGGTCGGGTGTCGGGGTGAGCAGCGTCTGCACTCGAGCGCCGGCGCTGCAGTACCGGGCGGTGGTGCTGTCGATGGCTTCGACGGGGATGAGCCCGTCGGTCGGGCTGTGCCACTCGAAGATCGGTGCGCGCGGAACGCCGGGGTAGAGCTCGACACTGTTCTCTTCCACGACGGCACGGCCCTGCGGATCCGCGAACACCGACTTGTTCGCGGTGATCTCCGCGGCGCTGTGGTTGGCGCCCACGGCCAGGATGTCGTTGGTGCAGGAGTCGGCGATCTGATTCATCATCGACGTGCCCTGGGGAGTCAGGTTCTGCGACACGGGCATCCGGTCCGGGTACTCGCGACCGAGACCGATCGCCGCGGCCAGTGCCAGCCCGAACACGGGGTGCGGTGTGTTCTCGCCGAGCATGTAGGCCATCTTCAACAGGTTCATCGGAACGCCACCCTGGGCGCTGCCCACGATGTTCAACTCGGGTGCGTACGAGGGTGCCAACGCGGCTGCCCAGGCGGTGGCCATGCCGCCGCCGGAGTAGCCGCCCATGCCGACGGGGCTGTTGCGCAGCTGCAGCGGATCGAAGTTCTTGGCAGCGCGGATGCCGTCCAGCGTGATCTGACCGCCCAGCTTGGCGGCACCGTAGGCACTGTTGGGGCCGAGGTGGTCCGGCATCGAGACCGACCAGCCGCGGGTGAACACCGCGTTCAAGGCGGCGGCGTCGCGGATGACGACGTTCGGGTCGGTCGACCACAACGCCTGCGAGGGCGCGCACTTCAGGCCGAGAGCATTGACGATCTGCTGGTAGGAGAGCAGCGGGCCGTCGGGCGCCTTCCCCAGCGGGACGAAGACGGTGGTGACACCGACGATGGGGTTGCCCTCGCTGCCGGTACTGCGGAACGCCAGTTGCCACGTCGACACGCCGATGAAGTTGGGCGGGTTGGGCATCGGACGGCTGGCGAGGATCGTGCCCGGTGCGAGCCCGGAGATGTCGCCCGGCGCGGAGTAGAACGGGTCGGCACTGGGGGTCGGGTACTGGGCGTCTGCGGCTGCGGTCCCCGGAAGGGCGGCAGCGACGACGGCTGCGGTGACCACGGCGAGCACGAGGCGACGAATGGATCTCACTGGAACACTCCTACAAACCGACTGTGCGGTTATCGAACGACAGCCACATTGAACACTGCCCGAGCGCACGGTTCCACTCGGGAAACGGCGCCCCGGCCCCGTGATCGAACCGTAAGCAAGCGACACGACGGCGACAACCGTATTCGAGGGTTCTTGTGTAAGGTCCAAACTTTGCCCACTCGAGTGGGAGCGCTCAGTCCTCGCGGTGAACGTCCTCGACGGTCTTGTCCTCACGCAGGCCCCGCCAGCTCGGATGGCGCAACGAGCCGCCGTCCGTCCACTCGAAGAACCGCACCTCGCCGACGACGGTGGGGGCCACCCACGTCGCATCGCGGCGGTCGGCGGTGGGGAGAGGGTCGTCGAACGGTGACTCGTCGACGACGTTGGGGCGCAGCAGTGTCAGCAGGTCCGCGCGCTGGCGCTCGGTGAACCCGGTGCCGACGCGCCCGACGTAGTGCAGTCCGTTCTCCGACGGGATGCCGAGCAGGAGCGACCCGATGCTCCCGGTGCGGGAACCCTTGCCGGCGCGCCATCCGCCGATGACCACCTCCTGCGTCCGCCAGTTCTTCACCTTGATCCACGAGGTGCTGCGTCGGCCCACCTCGTAGGTCGAGTCCCGCCGCTTCGCGACGATGCCCTCCCACCCGCGGCGTTCGCTCTCGGACAGTGCTCCCGCCGCTGTGCCGGGCAGGAGCGGCGAGACGGTCGCTGTCTCGAGGCCGGTCAGGAGCAGTTCGAGGATCTTGCGCCGGTCGGTGAACTTCTTGCCCGTCAGATCCGTGCCGTCGAGGTGGAGGATGTCGAAGCAGATGAACTGCACGTCGTCGGGATGCGCGTCCTGCAGTGCCTGGAAGCTGGTGACTCCGTCCGCGCGGTAGACCACGGCCTCACCGTCCAGTACGACCGCATGGTCGGACAGATCCGCGGCGAGCGCCGTGATCCCCGCGTAGCGGCGCGTGAGGTCCTGTCCGGTCCGACTCTCGAGCACGACGTCCCCGTGGTCGAGGGTCGCGACGATGCGGACGCCGTCCCACTTCCCCTCGAACGACCACTCGTCGGCTTCGAGTCCGGACAGCGTTCCGGCGGACGCCAGCATCGGCCGCAGGTGCTGGGGCAACTCCGTGCGTGTCGGCTGGGGGCGCGATGTCATCCGGTGCACGAGCCACTGGTCCCGGTCGGTCCGGATCAGTGCGTACCGGCCCGCGACGCGCTCACCCGCGAGTTCGACGATGACCTCGTCGTCCCGCCACTTCTCGGTGATGAAGGTGCCGTGATCCCAGACGCTCACCTCGCCGCCGCCGTACTCGCCCTGCGGGATGGTCCCCTCGAAGGATGCGTAGTCCATCGGATGGTCCTCGGTGTGCACGGCGAGATGGTTCTTCTTCTCGTCCGTCGGCAGATTCTTCGGGACCGCCCACGAGACCAGCACGCCGTCGCGCTCGAGTCGGAAGTCGTAGTGGAGTCGACGTGCGTGGTGTTCCTGGATGACGAAGATCGGGTCCGCGGATTCCCGAGTCGTCGATGTCGTCGGGACGGGTTCCGGTGTGCGCGAGGCAGTCCGCTTGCCGCGGTACGGACCGAGGCTGTCGGTGATCGTCGACGCCTCCGGCTCCGGATCGAGGCCGGCGAGCAGATCGCCGTCCCGGTGGAAGCGAGCGAGCACCTCCTCGAAGCTCAGTTGGGCGAGACCGCCGCCGGAGAGCTCGTCCCACGTCCGCGGAGCCGCGACGGTCGGGCGGTCGCGTCCGCGCAGCGAGTACGGCGCGATGGTGGTCTTCTTGCCGTTGTTCTGACTCCAGTCCAGGAAGATCTTCCCGGGCCGCAGAGCCTTCGACATCGATGCGGTGACCAGATCGGGCATCTTCTCCTCGAGAAGCGTCGCAACGCGTTTCGCGACGGTCGAGGCACCGGACGACGAGACCGGCTTCTCCAGCGGGACGTACAGGTGTATGCCTTTGCTACCACTGGTGAGGGGGTGGGCGGTGAGCCCGATGTCGGTGATCATCGCCCGTACCTCACAGGCCACGGTCGCGCAGGTGTCGAGGTCGACGCCCTCGCCCGGATCGAGATCGAAGACGATGCGGGTGGCTTTGCCCTGCTCGTCGCCGTCGAAAGTCCATTGCGGCACATGGGCTTCCAGCGCAGCCTGCTGTCCCAGCCACGCGAGATCGGCGGCGGTGTGGAAGACGGGGTAGACCACGACGCGGTCGGAGTGGTGCAGACGTCGTCGATCGAGCCAGTCCGGGGCCGACGCGGCGAGGTTCTTCTCGAAGAACGAGCCTGCCTGGACCCCGTTCGGCCATCGCTTCCGAGTGACCGGGCGTCCGAGAAGGTGGGGGAGCATCGCGGGCGCGATGTCGACGTAGTAGTCGATCACCTCGCCCTTGGTGGTGCCCGTCTCCGGCCACAGCACCTTGTCGACGTTGGTCAAGGCGATCTGTCGCCCCGCGACCTCCAGCGATGCCATGGGTCCAGGATAGATTGCGTGCTTCGCGAGCTGGGTATGTTCGAGAGCGGTGCCACGCTCGGTGGCAGGACCCGCGCGCGGGACCGACGAGGCAGGAAGCGAGGGCCGCGTGGCCGGAGTGAACGTGACGGTGGATTCGACGATGACACCGGACGAGGCGTGGGCCAGGGCGTCCGATCTGTCCAGCTTCCAGGAGTGGATGACCATCTTCGGTGGATGGCGCAGTCCCGTGCCGGACACGTTGAAGGAAGGCGTCACCATCGATTCGCTGATCAAGGTCAAGGGTTTCCGCAACGTGATCACCTGGACGATCACCGAGTACGAGAAGCCCTACGAGATCGCGCTGCTCGGCAAAGGCAAGGGCGGCATCAAGATCGATCTGAAGATGTCCGTCGCGCCGAAGGGCGCCGGATCGGAGTTCACCCTCGACGCGAACTTCCGCGGCGGGTTGCTGTCCGGCCCGATCGGCGGGGTCGTCGCGAAGGTGCTGGAGTCGGACGTGCGCACGAGTGTGACCAACCTGGCGAAGCTGGGGTAGTCACGCTACGGGTGTGGTCCCCGCCCTACCGGTGTCCGTCCGGCGCAGCCACCACAGCGCCGCGATCGGCAGGATCACCGGGATGAACAGGTAGCCCGATCCGAAGTGCGACCACACCGTGGGCTCCGGGAACTCCTGCGGCACGGCGTAACTGGCGATCGAGACGGCGAGCACACCGACTATCTCGACGACGCAGGAGATGGTCGCGATGCGGCGCGACACCACGGAGGCTCGTGCGAGACACACGGTGCCGACGATGTAGACCAGGGCGGCGAACGCGGACAGCAGGTACGCGACCGGTGCGTCGTCGAACCGGGTCCCGATCTGCACCGCCGAGCGCGACGCGGCGGCGACGGAGAACAGGGCGTAGAGGGCGATGAGGACGCGCCCGATGCCGGACCGGGTGGCCGTCTGCAGGTCCGTGCGTGCGGTGTCAGGCATGGCCGGCCCAGATCTGGTTCAGACGCAGCACCATCACCGCGAGGGTGAGGGTGACGACGATCAGGACGGCGGTGCCGCCGCGACTTCGGTCCCCGAGGGACCACCACACACCGATCGGCAGCAGCAGCGCGAGACCGATGAGGTACGCGCCGAAGGTGACGGTGTGCACATCGCGGTCGGTGGTGGCCAGGGCGACGAAACCGACCACGGCCTGCGCGAGCACGAGCAGCTCGATGCCGACGAGGAACCGGAAGAACACGCGGTCACCGCGGTTCGCGAGGAGCAGCGCCTGATTGCGGATCAGCTTCACCAGTGCCCAGACCGCGGCGACGAGTGGCAGCACGTAGAGGGCGACCGTGATGGGTGTGAGCATGGTGAGCCCAGTTTATCCCCGTCCGATTCGTCCCTCGGCAGGTGAGGTTGCGGCCCCCGGACGGTCGGACCCGTCGTGTCCGAAGCGCGCGACGCAGTGCCAGAGCTGTGTGACGTGCTGATCGTCGTGCTCACCGGTATTCGCGGCCTGACCGACGATGCACGCGGTGAGACGCCCGTCTCTCGCCACGGACCGTGCGAGGTCGGCGATGTGTGGTCCGCGGTAGTCGGCGCAGTGATCGAACCGACTCGATGTCAGCTCGAACCCGTGGTGCCACCGCACCGGAACGGGTGCCCGGCATGCGATCGCGTCCAGCTCGGTCCCGCGGAACGACGGGTCGAGAACGAGTGCCTCGACATCGGTGTCGAGTCGTAGCGGTCCGTGGACATGGGCCTCGATGTAGTCGTCGAGCACGTCGACGTCGTGGTGGGAGAGTGCCGTCTCGACGAGTGGCATGCGCTCACCGGTGCCGAAGGCTGTCGGCTCGTGGACGGAATCGGGGTAGCAGAAGGTCGTCCGGGGGAGCACGTCTCCGCGGAGCACCAGGTGGGCGGAGCCGAAGCGCACCGATCCGCCCGCGGGCTCCAGGCGGTGATTCAGCGAGCCGTAGATCGGGCGCTCCGATGCCGGGCCGTGGTCGTACGCCCCACCGAACATCCGGGACTCCCATGCGTGGCGACGACCGCCGGGCGCAGGATCGAACCCGCCGTTGCTCGTGCCGGTGACGAACTGCGATCGGTACAGGTTCTCCTCGATCAGCACCTCGAGCAACGGTCGGCCGGCCACGAGCCGATCGGGATGGAAGTGCACGGTCACTCTCGTCGCCGGCGGCACGGGTGGGCCCGCCTCGACTCGCGACGCGACGTGCGCGAGTGCGAGGAGGCGTCGGGCACCCGAGGCGTCGACCACACTCCGACGGTAACGCGGCGGTGTGTCGTCGGGGTTACGCGAGTGAGCAGGACGAAACAGGGCGTTGTTCCGCGGGTGACCATCCGGACATCGAGCGGGCCTGTACTGGTGTCAGCGGGACGGACGTCTCCGCACCCGAGTACTCGCTCACTCATCTTCCGGAGGTTCCCGTGGCCGCGTTCGATCAGACCATCCTCGACAACATGTCCGCCTCACTCGCCGAGATCCCGCACCCGTCACTGCCCAAGGGCAGCAACATCTACGGCGGAACCAAGATCTTCCCGGACTACAAGGCGGAGGACGGCGAGTCGTACTTCACCCTCTTGCACGGCATCGCCCACGAGTCGTCGGTGAGCTTCGTCGCCGTGCTGCAGGCGACGCGCGCTCTGCGCAAGGGCTACGAGTCGGCGATGTACTTCTACGGTCCCGGTGCCATCAACTGCCTGGCGACCCGCGGCTTCCCCACCACCGGAGACTCCGGTTTCCCCGGCGAGCAGAACATCAACGACGCTCTCGCGACGTTCATCTCGGAGGGCGGCACCGTGTTCTGTTGCCGATTCGGGCTCGCGCTGCACGGCGGCCGCGAGGAAGACCTCATCGAGGGCGTCGTGCCCGCGCACCCGCTGGACGTGCAGGACGCGTTGATCCACTACGCCCGCAAGGGCGCGATCATCAACTCCACGTACATGGTCTGAGGTGAGACGGCGATGTCCGACGTTCGACTGCAGACCCCGACCGGCCTCCGGCCTTCCCGCCCGACCAGGAACCACCGGGTCGATCTGGCCCTGCTCGGCATCCGTGGGACCCCACCGGTGCGCCGCACCGCGGGTGCGGGACCGAGCGACGACGGCCACGTGAGCATCGACGGACTCGGTGCAGCGCTGCCCCGCAATCCGTCGAGCCCCTACGTCCTGGACGGCGATCGGGTGCTGTTCGACGGGGACGACATCGGACTGGACATCGCCGCCATCGCCCGGCCGGCCTTCTACGACCTCACCACCGACGACGGTGTGCCCTACGAGAAGCTCGCCAAGCTCCACGGCAAGGGGGTGCTGGCCACGACCGTGGTCCAGACCTGCATTCGCTACGACGAGTCGCAACGGTGTCGGTTCTGCTCCATCGAGGAGTCGTTGCGCAGCGGCGCCACCGTGGCGGTGAAGAAGCCCGCCGATCTCGCCGCCGTGGCCGAGGCGGCGGTGCGACTCGACGGCATCACCCAGATGGTCATGACGACCGGGACCTCGGCGGGCCGAGATCGCGGGGCGTTGCACCTGGCACGCTGCGTCCGCGCGGTGCGCGCCGTGCTCCCCGACCTGCCGATCCAGGTGCAGTGCGAACCGCCCGGTGATCTCGCGACCCTCACCGAGGTGTACGACGCCGGCGCACGGTCCATCGGTATCCACGTCGAGTCCCTGGACGAGGACGTGCGGCGCCGCTGGATGCCGGGCAAGGCGTCGGTCTCGCTCGACGAGTACCGCGCGGCATGGGCGGAGGCGGTGCGGGTGTTCGGACGCAACCAGGTGTCGACGTATCTGCTGGTCGGGCTCGGCGAGGACCCGGACGAGGTGGTTCGCGGCGCCACCGAGCTGATCGCGATGGGGGTCTATCCCTTCGTCGTCCCGTTCCGGCCACACCCGGGGACCCTCGCGGTGGACGTCGACGGGGCCGGGGCGCCGTCCGCCGAGCTGTTGACGGACGTGAGCACTCGGGTGGCCGCGGCACTGGTGGACGCGGAGATGCTGGGGACCGACCAGAAGGCCGGGTGCGCAGCGTGTGGTGCGTGCAGCGTCCTGCAGACGATGGGTGGCTGACATGAGCACCGAACTGTCGATCCTCACCGGGGCACCCACCGTCGGCGCTGCCCCGTTCCTCGTCCGGCCGGCCGAGTCGGCGGCCGATCTCGCCGCCTATCACCGTCTTCGACGCGAGTCGTTCGTCGTCGAGCAGGGCTTGTTCTCGGGTACCGACCGGGACGGCGTCGACGACGATCCGCGCGCGGTCGTCCTTCTCGCGACCGCCCCCGACGGCACCGTCCTCGGCGGGGTCCGGGTGGCTCCCTGCACGGACGTCGACCTGGGATGGTGGTCGGGCAGCCGCCTCGTCGTCGCGCGGGAGAAGCGTAGTCGCGCAGTGGGACCCGCTCTGATCCGAGCCGCCTGCGCTCATGTGGAGACGGCCGGGGTGGTGCGGTTCGACGCCACCGTGCAGTCTCGCCACGTCCCGATGTTCACGGCGCTCGGGTGGACCGCCACCGGCCCCACCGTGCTGGCCGGCGCCCCGCACGAGACGATGCGCTGGACCATCGACACGGTGGCACGTCTCGTCCGGTCGACCAAGGCCGTGCTCGCAGATGTGCTGGCACCCCTGGCCACTGCGCCACTGGGGTTGGGGGCGAGTGGTTTCCGAGGCGACGACGGAGTGCCGGTGCCCGGCTCCGACATCATCGCCGCGTGCGACGCCATCGTGCCCTCGATGGTCGAGCGCGACCCGGAGTGGGCCGGATGGTGTGCCGCCCTGGTGAATCTGAACGATCTGTCCGCCATGGGTGCGACCCCGGTGGGCATGCTGGACGCCGTCGGCGCTCCGACGACGTCGCTCCTCACCCGCGTGATCCGGGGCCTCGCCCGCGCCGGTGACGCGTGGGGGGTTCCCGTGCTCGGCGGCCACACCCAGGTGGGTGTGCCGGCGGCGCTGTCGGTCACGGCACTCGGACGGACGTCGTCGCCGGTGCGTGCGGGCGGCGGTGAGGTCGGTGACGAGCTGAGTCTCACCGCCGACCTCGGGGGCGGCTGGCGACCCGGTTACCACGGCCTGCAGTGGGACTCGACCTCCGCACGCTCCGGGTCGGACCTCCGCGAGATGGGCTCGTTCGTGGCCCGTGCAGCTCCTCGTGCGGCGAAGGACGTCAGCATGGCGGGGCTCGCGGGCACCGTCGGCATGCTGGCCGAGGCATCAGGTACGGGCGCCGAGATCGACGTCGCCCGCATACCCCGACCCGGCGGTGCCGACCTCGGCCGATGGATCACGTGCTTCCCCGGGTTCGCGATGATCACCGCGGACCGCCCCGGACGTCGGCTCCCGCCGGCCGGTCCGGCGACATCGGCCGCCTGCGGCCGCCTCACCTCGGAGCCGGGAGTCACCTTGCGGTGGCCCGACGGCGCCACCACCTCGGCGGTCTCCGCCGCAGTCACAGGATTGGGACCAGCATGAACGACGTAACTCTCTCGGTGGCGTCCGAGCGCTTCGGCCGCGACATGGACGAGTCGTACGCCACCATCGAGCGCACCATCGCGGAAGCACGGCGACGCGGCAGCGCGCTGCTGGTCCTGCCGGAGGCGTGCCTCGGGGGCTACCTCCCGAGTCTGGGAGGCGGAGACGAGTCGGAGGAGAAGCGCCGCACCCGGCTGCAGAACCTGCCGCCGGCCCTCGAGCTGGACGGTCCGGAGATCGCGCGAGTGTCGGCGATGGCCGGGGACATGGTGGTGACCTTCGGTTTCTGTGAGGCGGACGGTCTCACGCGGTACAACGCCGCGGTGACGGTGCACGGTGACGGGGTGCTGGGCTCGTACCGCAAGGTGCACCAGCCACTGGGCGAGAACCTCTGCTACTCGGCGGGATCCGAGTACCGCGCCTTCGACACCCCGGTCGGCCGGATGGGCATGCAGATCTGTTACGACAAGGCGTTCCCCGAGGCGGCGCGGGAGATCGCACTCGACGGGGCCGAGATCATCACCTCGCTGTCGGCATGGCCGACCTCGCGAACGGGTCGTGCTCCGAACATGGCCGACGATCGATGGAAGCTGCGCTTCGACATCTACGACCAGGCGCGAGCACTGGAGAACCAGGTCGTGTGGATCGCGTCCAATCAGGCGGGGTCCTTCGGGTCGCTGGACTTCGTGTGCAGCGCCAAGATCGTCGGTCCGGGAGGGGAGATCCTCGCCGGCACGGGCGTCGAACCCGGCCTGGCGACAGCGACTCTCGATGTGCAGAAGGCGATCGCGGCGGCTCGCGGAGGTGGCATGTACAACCTTCGGGACCGCCGTCCGTCCGTGTACGGGACCCTCGTCGACGGCGACAGCATGTCTCGGGTGGACCGGGTGATGAGCCGTGCCTGAGATGACCTTCACCGTCCAGTGGCCCAACGGGTGCCGCCAACAGTGCTACTCACCGTCACTCGTCGTCCGTGACCATCTCACGGTCGGGACGCGCTACGAGATCGCCGACTTCGTGCAGCGCAGTCGACTCGCGCTCACCGAGGCCAGTGACCGGGTGCGGGCCAAGTACGGCTTCGCGTGTACCTCGGCAGCGGCGACTCTGCGCGAGATCGAGACCACCGCAGCGGCGTTCGACCGCGGCACCGTGCACGTGCTCGACCTGGGAGGAGCGCGATGACCGAGCATCACACCGTGATCGTGATCGGCGCGGGCCAGGCAGGGCTGTCCATGAGCTGGCACCTGACCCGACGCGGTGTCGACCATGTCGTCCTCGAACGGGACACCATCGCCCACGAGTGGCTGGACGGGCGGTGGGACAACTTCACCCTGGTGACACCGAACTGGCAGTGCGTCCTGCCCGGGTACGCCTACGACGGCGACGATCCCGACGGATTCATGACCCGAGACCTGGTGTACGACTTCGTGCGTCGCTACGCCGACTCGTTCGGCGCTCCGGTCCGCGAACACGTCGCGGTGCTGTCGGTGCAGCAGGCACCCGGCGGCGGCCACGTCGTGTCGACCTCCGCCGGGTCGATGACCGCGGATCAGGTCGTGGTGGCCGTCGGTGGCTACCACGTCCCGTCGATTCCACGCCTCGCCGAGCGGGTGCCGGAGACGATCACGCAGATCCACTCGTCGGGGTACCGCAGCGCGGCGGCGCTTCCTCCGGGTGGGGTCCTGGTGGTCGGTACCGGGCAGTCCGGCGCGCAGATCGCCGAGGATCTGCACCTCGAGGGCAGGCAGGTGCACCTCGTCGCGGGGTCCGCGCCTCGTGTCGCCCGCTTCTACCGCGGACGGGACTGCGTCGCGTGGCTGCAGGACATGGGGGTGTACGACGTGTCGATCTCCGAACACGCCGGCGGACTCTCCAAGCGGGAGAGCACGAACCACTACGTGACCGGGCGGGACGGCGGACGCGACATCGACCTGCGTGCCTTCGCGCTGGACGGGATGCGGCTGTACGGGCGGTTGACCGACGTCGGTTCGGACGGTGTCCTGCGTTTCGCGCCGACTCTCGAGCAGTCACTCGACGCGGCGGACGCGGTGTCGGAGGGCATCAAGAACGACATCGACGCCTACATCACCAGGGCGGGACTCGACGCTCCCGTCGAGGAGCGATACACACCGGTCTGGCGGCCCGAGTCGGAACCCACCGAGCTCGATCTCGAGGCGGCGGGCGTCACGTCCGTCGTGTGGGCCGTCGGCTTCCGCCGGGACTACCGCTGGCTGAAGGTCGGGGTGTTCGACGGTGAGGGCCACCCGGCTCACACCCGCGGTGTGACCGCGGCGGAGGGCCTGTACTTCCTGGGTCTGCCATGGCAGAACACCTGGGGCTCGGGCCGATTCGCGGCGGTGGCACGGGATGCGGAGTACCTCGCGGAGCAGATGTCCCCGGCGGTCGGCGCCCGCGTGCCCGCGGCGGTCTGACCGCGAGATGGCGCCGATCCGGGCGGCGGCGCTCGCGGGACACTTCGGCCGTGACGTCGAGCGGTCCGTCGAGAAGATCGTGGGCATCATCGAGCAGGGCCATCAGCGGGGCATCGACCTGTTGGTCCTGCCCGACGCCTGCCTCGGCGGTTACCTCGGTGATCTCGCGCGGCCCGATCTCGAGGAGCTGCCGCCGGCGCTCGACGAGGACGGACCCGAGCTCGCGGTGATCGCTGCTGCGGCCGGTGCGATGACCGTGTGCGTGGGCTACACCGAGAGGGCGGCCCTGGTCCGTTACAACGCCGCCGTGTGCCTCACGGGCGACGGTGTGTTGGGTCGTCATCGAAAGGTGCACCAACCGGCGGGGGAGTCGTTGGCCTATGCGGCGGGAGATCGGTTCTCGGCGTTCGACACGCCGGTGGGCAGGATGGGCATGCTGATCGATTACGACAAGACATTCCCCGAGGCGGCGCGCACCTTGGCTCTGGACGGTGCGCGCATCATCGCGGCGCTGTCGGCGTGGCCGGCCAGTGTGACGGACAGGGCGTCGAAGTTGGCCAACGACAGACAGTCTCGCCTGTTCGACCTCTACGACGCCGCCCGGGCAGCCGAGAATCAGGTGGTGCTGCTGTCGTCCAATCACACGGGGGTGACGGGATCTCTGCGCTTCCTCGGGCAGGCGAAGATCGTCGGTCCCGGCGGCGAGGTCCTGTGCCGGACGCGAGACAAGGGTGGCCTGGCGTGCTGCGACATCGACGTGGACGCGGAGGTGGACCGGGCCCGTCGGGTGCTGCGTCACCTCGACGAACGACGACCGGACACCTATCACTCACAGGCATCGAAGGAGACCACGTGCGTGTCGCCCTCCTGACCTACTCGACGAAACCGCGAGGGGGAGTGGTCCACACCGTCGAACTGGCGGAAGCACTGGCGCGCGCGGGAGCGGACGTGACGGTGTGGTCCCTGGCGCGCGGCGGCGACGAGGGCTTCTACCGTGCGATCGATCCCGCGGTGACGGTTCGTCTCGTTCCGTTCCCGGCGCGCGAGGACGAGTCGGTGGGCGATCGCATCCTGCGGTCGATAGCACTGATGCGCAGTGCCTTCGACCCGGGTGACGCCGACGTCGTGCATGCCCAGGACTGCATCACCGCGAACGCCGTCGGACGCTGTGTCCGCACGATCCACCACCTCGAGGAGTTCACGACACCGGAACTCGCCGCCTGCCACGAGCGCGCGGTCGTCGAGCCCCTCGCCCGTATCTGTGTCTCGCGCGCCGTGGCCGACGAGGTGCGTGCGGGATGGGGCCTGTCGCCGACGGTCATCCCCAACGGGGTCGACCATGCTCGGTTCGCGGCGGCACGCGGCGACGAGTGGCGCACCCGTCTCGGCCGATATGTCCTCGCGGTCGGTGGCATCGAGCCGCGCAAGGGGAGCATCGACCTGCTCGAGGCCCACGCCGCGCTTCGAGAGCGGTGTCCGGACGTGGGTCTGGTGTTCGCCGGCGGTGAGACGTTGTTCGACTACCGGGGGTACCGGGCGGAGTTCGACACCCGACTCGTGGAACTGGCGGGCAGGCCGGAGGCCGGTCGGTCGACAGGCGACAGGGGGCCCGCACCGCGGGTGCTCGGCACCGTCGACCACGACGTGCTCCCGTCTCTCGTCGCGGGCGCGTCGGCATTCGCGTTCCTCTCCACCAAGGAAGGCTTCGGGCTGGCCGCGATGGAGGCTCTCGCCGCCTCGGTTCCCGTCGTGGTGCGGGATCTCCCCGTGTTCCGCGAGGTGTTCGGGGACGCGGTGCGCTACGGCGGCGACGCGGAGGGGACGGCTGCCGCACTCGAGGACGCTCTGACGTCGGACGACCGTGCCGCTGCCGGGCGCGCACTGGCTGCCCGCACGAGTTGGGACGACGCCGCGGCCGCTCATCTCGCGTTCTACGAAGGGCTCGCGCATCGCTGATCAGCGCAGGGGCGATGTGCCCGCGTCGTCGGGTCCGTCGTCGGGGAGGTGTCCCGGCGACGTGGTGTCGACCGTCGCGTCGAAGAACAACTGGACGAACGACAACGGAGACGCGCGTTGCTCGCTGTCCCGCTCGGGCTCGTCGGACATGGTGGCACTCCCTTCTCGACGTGGATCGCCGGACCGATCATCTCAGATTCTGAATAGTTGAACAACTGAGAGATATACCGGTGTCGAGGGGAAAATGATGTGATCCACTTCTCAGAGCGCAGAAACTATGTTAAGACATACAGACATGGTTCGAACGTCGCTGGGCGGCTCGGACCCGCCACGCCGACGATGGGATGTCATGTCTTCGCAAGTCAGCACCACGGGAAGTGCACTACCGCCGGACGCACCCGGTCCCCACTCGCGTCGCCTCGGCGTCATCGCCGTGGTGGCGACCTTCGGTGGCCTGCTGTTCGGATACGACACGGGCGTCATCAACGGCGCGCTGGAGCCGCTGAAGGAGGACCTGTCGCTCACGGCCTTCACCGAGGGCTTCGTCGTCAGCATCCTCATCTTCGGGGCGGCCATCGGCGCACTGGTCGGGGGCCGACTGTCGGACAAGTACGGCCGTCGGCACAACATCCTGATGCTGGCCGGCATCTTCGTCCTCGGCACTCTGGGCTGCGTTCTCGCCCCGTCGTGGGAGGTGCTGGCGGTGTTCCGCTTCATCCTCGGCCTCGCGGTCGGCGGAGCGTCCGCGACCGTGCCGGTGTACCTCTCGGAGGTCTCACCGTTCGAGCGCCGCGGTTCCCTGGTGACGCGCAACGAGGTCATGATCGTCAGCGGCCAGTTCGCGGCCTTCGTGATCAACGCCCTCATCTTCAACATCTGGGGCGAGCACGACTCCGTCTGGCGCTACATGCTGCTGGTCGCCGTGTTGCCCGCGTTCGCACTGTTCTTCGGCATGCTGCGGATGCCCGAGAGTCCGCGCTGGCTCGTCTCGCAGGGCCGGGACGACGACGCCCTGGCGGTGCTGAAGCAGGTGCGGTCCCCCGAACGTGCGGAGGCCGAGATGGCCGAGGTGCACGCGCTGGCCGAGGAGGAGAAGCTCTCGCAGACCGGCGGCGCGGCCGACCTGTCGGTGCGGTGGATCCGACGGTTGATCTACATCGGTGTGGGACTCGGTGTGTTCCAACAGTTCACGGGCATCAACTCGGTGATGTACTACGGCACCCAGCTCCTCGGCGACGCCGGATTCTCGAGCAGCTCCGCCATCATCGCGAACACGCTCAACGGCCTCTTCAGCGTCCTCGGCATCACGGTCGGCCTGCTCATCATGAATCGGATCGATCGCCGAACGATGCTGATCGCGGGCTTCTCACTGACGACGCTCTTCCATCTCCTGGTCGGACTGTCCGCACTGCTGCTGCCGGACGGCACCGCCAAGGCATACTTCATCCTCGTCTTCGTCGTGCTCTTCGTCTTCTGCATGCAGGGCACGATCGGGCCGCTGGTCTGGCTGATGCTCGCAGAGATCTTCCCGCTCAAGATTCGCAGCTTCGCCATCGGTGTCTGCGTGTTCATGCTGTGGATCGCCAATGCTGCCGTCGCACTGGCCTTCCCGCCGGTGGTCGACGCGCTCGGCATCGCGCCGACGTTCTTCATCTTCGTCGGACTGGGCATACTGGCCCTGGTCTTCATCATCACGCAGGTGCCGGAGACCCGCGGTCAGAGCCTGGAGGAGCTCGAGGCCCGGTTCCGCCGCGAGTACTCCTGACACGATCACCCCACTTCGAGAAGGACGGCGAGACATCATGGCAGTACTGGTGGCAGTGACCGACAGCGACGAGGGCCGACACGCACTGTCGGAGGCGGTGTCGGAGGCGCGCATGCTCGAGACCGACGTGATCGCGGTGAACCTGACCCTCGGCGCGCTCGACACGAGCGACGTGGGCGGTGACGTGGCGGTGCGAGTGATCGACCGGGCGGGGCGCGAGGACCGCGACCCGGTGATCGCGGTGATCGACGAGATCGAGGCGCACCCGGAGGTGACGCGACTCGTGATCGGGATCAAGAAGCGCAGTCGGGTGGGAAAGGCATTGCTGGGCAGCGTCAGTCAGCGTCTGCTGATGACGTCACCGGTGCCGGTGCTCACCGTTCGACCCAGCTGAGCCGAACGGTGAGCGGTGGCAGAGGTCAGACGGTGCAGAGCGGGCGGATCTCGTTGCTGCCCTGAGTGGTCGGCGACGTCAACAGCAGGCAGGCGTTGTAGCCGCGGCTCTCGACGACGCTCCGGATCTGCTTCCACTGATCGGCACTCACCTGCGGCGACCGCGACAGGACGAAGCCGGACGTGCGGAACGGATCGCCCACCAGCGCCCACGAGTAGTCGTCGGCGATGTAGGTGACGATGTAGTTGGTGGGTCCCTCGGGATTGTCCTGGGTGGGCACACCGGGGAAGCTCACGTGCAGCTGCGCCTGCGTGACCGGATCGTTCACCCGGGCGTTGCCGATGATCTCGTTGGCTCCGCCGTCCCAGCGGGTGCAGTTGTTCTGCACGCGCACGTTGCTGGGGTCGAGCACCTGGTAGTTGGCCCGGGTGTCCTTGGCGCAGTTCAGGTTGAACGGCTGCGGGACGGCCGCGATCTGCCACCAGTCACCCGCGTAGCGCTGGACGTCCAGCTGAGCGATGGGCTGCAGCGGCTCGAACAGGGGCTGCGCGGACGCGGCGCTGCCGCCGGCGAGCAGAGCTCCGGTGACCAACGCTCCGGCGACTGCCGTGCGGATGATGCTGCGGATCATGAGGTGACTCCTTCTTTCGTGGCGTTCGGACTGTCTTCGGAGTGCGGGTCGAGTTCGGTCGGCCACCAGATGCGGGGACCGATCAGGGTGAACAGGGCCGGAATCACGATCGTGCGGACCACGAAGGTGTCGAGCAGGATGCCGAGGCCCACGACGATCCCGAGCTGCGTGAGCAGAATGAGTGGCAGGACGCCCAGCACGGTGAACACCGCGGCGAGCACGATGCCCGCACTGGTGATGACCGCGCCCGTCGACGCGACGGCGCGCACGATGCCCGTCCGCGTCCCGTACGACGGTGTCTCCTCACGTGCCCGGGTGACGAGGAAGATCGTGTAGTCCACACCCAGGGCCACGAGGAACAGGAACCCGAACAGCGGCACGTTGTCGCCGAGGGCGGGGAAGCCGAAGATGTTCTCGCTGGCCCAGCTGCCGATGCCCAGAGCCGCCAGCGTGCTGAGCACCGTCGTGGCCACGAGCACCAGGGGTGCGAGGGCCGACCGGAGCAGAACGAACAGCACCAGCAGAACCACCAGCAGGATCACCGGGATGATCACCAGGCGGTCGCGAGCTGCGGCATCGGACGTGTCCAGCGCCTGCGCATCGCTGCCGCCCACCAGAGCGTCGGCACCCGTGATCGGAGCGACAGATGCACGCAGGTTCTCGACCGCGGCGAACGCGCCGTCGGAGGACGGTTCCGCGTCGAGCACGACGGACCACTCGGTGAGACCGGTGCCGGAGGTGCCGGGCCGGGAGTCCGCAGTTCGGGACACCGACACCACGCCGTCGGTGTCCTGCAGCGCTGCCTCGACCTCCGAGGCCGCCGCGGTCCGGGCGACGACGACGGTCGGATCTGACTGCCCCGCCGGGAAGTGCTCGGCGAGCGTGTCGATACCGGTGACGGATTCGGCGGTGACGCGGAACTGCTCGGTCTGCGACAGGCCCACGTTCGTTCCGACGAGGCCGAGAATGCAGACGGCCAGCGCGACCAGCGACACCGCCGCGGCGCGGCCGGGTCGACGACCGACGGCGTTGGCGACGCGGAAGAACACGCCCTTGTCCGTCGGCTCGGGATCGCCCACACGAGGAACGAACGGCCAGAACAGTTTCCGGCCGAACAGTGAGAGCAGTGGCGGAAGAACGAAGAGCACGAAGACGGCGGCGACCACGAGACCGGCCGCGGCCAGACCGCCCAGGCTGCGCGTACTCGGCAGAGTGCCCAGCAGCAGCGTCAGGAGCGCGAGCACCACCGTCGCGTTGCTCGCCACGATGGCCGGGCCGGCGCGTCGCACGGCATGGTGCAGGGCGACCCGGTGGTCGCTCTCGCGGCGCAGTTCCTCGCGGTACCGGGAGATGAGCAGCAGCGCGTAGTTGGTCCCGGCGCCGAACACCAGGACGCTGGTGATGCCCGAGGTGCTGCCGTCGAACGAGAGCCCGGTGAGCCCGGACACTGCGGTGCCGACCGTCGAGGCGACCCGGTCACCGAAGCCCACGACGGCGAGCGGCACGAGCCAGAGAACCGGTGACCGGTACGTGGCGATCAGCAGCAGGGCCACCACCAGCGCGGTGACGCCGAGCAGCGTGACATTGGCCCCGGAGAAGGAGTCGGCGATGTCGGCGGCGAACGCGGGACCGCCCGTGACCTGCGCCGTCAACCCGTCGGGGAGGCCGTCTGTGGCAGCGGTGCGCAGCTCGGTGACCAGGTCGGCCAGTCCCGTTCCGGACTCCGACGTCGACACCTGGACGGGGGCGATGGCCGCCTCGCCGTCGGGTGCGGGAACGACCGGGGCGTCGGGCGCACCCGCGTCCACCCCGCGCTCGACACCGTTCATCCGCATCCTCGCGGCAGCGACGTCGGCGAGGTCCTGTTCGGACAGGGCGCCGCCGTCGGCGCGCGTCACCACGAGGATCACCGGCGAGAGGTCGGAGTCGGGGAATTCCTCGAGCAGGGCGTCGACCCGTGCCGATTCCGCGTCCGAGGGGAGCGATGTCGGCGAACTCTCGGCGGCGGAGTTGCTCCCGACGCCGCCGATGAGCGCGCCGGCGGCAAGGACGACGAGCAGGGCGACGATCCAGGACCGAGGCCCCGAGACGAGGCCGGCCACGCGGTTCCACACAGAGTTGTCGCTCACCGGAAAAGTGTCTCAGTTAGTTGATCGTTAAGCAACTGAGACATTGCTCGGAGGTCCGGCGAGTACGCTGACACCCGAGTTTTCGAAGGAGAATCTGTGTCAGCACACGAACGGTCGGAGCGGTCCGACGCGACCGACGCCGACGGTGCCCGGCGCGATCTCGAATCCACGATCGCCGCCGACATGCGCGCCATGACAGCCGAGTCGGATCAGCTCGGCCGTGTGTTCGGCTCTCGACACCACCTCAGCGCGAACGACTTCCGAGCCCTACTGCACATCATGGTCGCCGATGTCGGTGGACGTCCGGTGTCGCCGGGCGAGCTCGGCTCTCTCCTCGGACTCTCCTCCGCCGCCATGACGTATCTGGTGGAGCGGATGATCGCGTCGGGTCACATCCGCCGCGAACCCGACACGCGGGACCGACGGCGGGTCATCCTCCGCTACGACGAGCCGGGAATGGACGTCGCACGGCAGTTCTTCGGCCCGCTCGGACAGCACGTCCACGAGTCGCTGTCCGCGCTGCCGGACACGGATCTCGCTGCGGCGCACCGTGTGTTCGGAGCTCTCACCGACGCCATGCAGACCTACCACCAGGAGATCAAGAGCACCGGGTGATCAGGCCCCGAGCTTCTGAGCGAACATGACGATGATGCCGCTGGGTCCGCGCACGTAGGTCAGTGCATAGACACCCTCGTAGTTGGCGACACCGCGCAATGGGTGGCAGCCGTGCCGAGCGGCCACTGCCAGAGCCTGCTCGAGGTCGTCGACCTCGAAGGCGACGCGGTGCATGCCGATCTGATGCGGGAGCGTCGGTTCCGTCTCGATCATGGTGGGATGGCGGTTCTGGAACAGCTCGATGCGGCCCGCCCCGTCCGGCGTCTGCAGCATCGCGATGTCGGCGTGATTGCCGTCGAGACCCACCGCCGTGTCGGCCCACTCGCCCTGGACCGTGTCACGGCCGAGGAGTGTCAGACCCAGATCGGTGAAGAACGCGATGGCCTCGTCGAGGTCGCGTACCGCGATCCCGACGTTCTCGAGTCGTATCGACATCGCTCGACTCTAACGACCAGTGTGCTCCACGATGACGTCCTTCACGCGATCGACGTCCGCGGGGACGACGTCGAAGCGCTGCGGCAGGTCCTCGATGCCCTCGAACGCCGGTGGACGCTCGGGTTCGGTTCCCAGCGCCTCCCGCACGATGTCCGCGAACTTGGCGGGCAACGCGGTCTCGAGCACGATCATGGGCACGCCCTCGCGCAGGTTCCGGCGGGCGACACTCACGCCGTCGGCGGTGTGCGGGTCGATGGTCACGCCGTAGCGCTCGGCCACGTCGCGGATGGTCTCGACGCGGTTCGCGTGCGTGCTGCGGCCGGACACGAAGCCGAACTCCTGGATGCGATCGAACTCGAGAGTACCGGAGAAGTCGAAGCCGCCGTCGGTGTCGAGCGCGCGGAACAGCTCACCGAGCCGGACCGCGTCCTGATCGACGAGGTCGTAGAGGAAGCGCTCGAAGTTGGACGCCTTGGAGATGTCCATGCTGGGGCTCGAGGTGTGGTGGGTCTCGGCGGCCGCGCGGGGACGGTAGACACCCGTGCGGAAGAACTCGTCGAGGACGTCGTTCTCGTTGGTCGCGACGACGAGCTGGTCGATCGGCAGACCCATGCACCGGGCGATGTGCCCGGCGCACACGTTGCCGAAGTTGCCGGACGGCACCGAGAACGACACGCGCCGGCCCGGCCCGTCCGTCGCGAGGAGCCACCCGTGCACGTAGTAGACGACCTGCGCGACGACTCGACCCCAGTTGATCGAGTTGACGGTGCCGATGGCGTGGTGCGCCTTGAACTCGGCGTCCTTGGAGACGGCCTTGACGATGTCCTGGCAGTCGTCGAAATTCCCCTCGACCGCGAGGTTCACGATGTTCTCGTCCTGCAGGCTGAACATCTGTGCCCGCTGGAAACTGCTCATCCGGCCGTGCGGGCTCAGCATGACGACGCGGATGTTCTTCTTGCCGCGCATCGCGTGCTCGGCGGCGCTGCCGGTGTCACCCGATGTGGCGCCCAGGATGTTGAGCTCCTCGCCGCTGCCCGCGAGGGAGTACTCGAACAGGTTGCCCAACAACTGCATCGCCATGTCCTTGAATGCCAGCGTCGGGCCGTTGGACAGCCCCAGGAGATGGAGCGAGGTGCCCTGCTCCTCGCCGAGTGGACGCAGCGGGGTGATGAGTGACGTGTCGTCGCCGGGTCGGCCGTTCGAGTAGACCTCGGCGGTGTACGTCCGGCGCGTGATGTCGCGGAGGTCCTCCGCGGGAATGTCGTCGGCGAACTTCGAGAGCACCTCGAAGGCGAGGTCGGCGTAGGACAGTGAGCGGAACGACTCGAGCTCGTCGGCGGTCAGCTGCGGGTACTCGGCAGGCAGGTAGAGACCACCGTCGGGGGCCAGGCCGCCGAGGAGGATGTCCGAGAAGTGCTGGGGCAGGTTGTGACCCCGCGTCGACTGATACTGCATCTTCGTCTCTCTCGTCCGGTGGCGCGCCCGGCTGACAACTGTGCCACATCCGCCGGTCCGGACCGGATCTGGTGCAGTAAACCGTGGAGAGCACGGTTAGCTGCACCGGATCAGCCGGTGACGAAGCGTCGCACCTCGGCCGCCACCTCGTCGGGCCGTTCGACGAGGTCCCGCCACGTGTACCGCAACACCGTCCACTCCCTGCTGAGGACGTTCTGTCGGATCCGGTCGCGGTGGAACGCGGCGCTGTCCGAGTGGAAGGCCCACCCGTCGATCTCCACGCAGACCCTGGCGTGCGGGAACGCGAAGTCGAGGATGTAGCCCGCGTACGGCAGGTTCACCCGCAGCCCGGTGATGTGCGCGGATCTCATGATCCTGCGGAACAGCCGTTCGGCCTCGGACCGGGCACCGCCCTCGGCGGCGCGCAGGAGCTGCTCCGCTCGCACGTACCCGCGACGTCCGGGGTTGCGAGCGTGCGCTCGTCGGAGATGGTCGAGGGTCATCGTCTTCTGCAGGGCTCGATCCATGACCTCGGGGCCCAGCACCGTCGACGCCTCCAGAACGGTCAGCGGCGTCCTCGTCACGAGGACACGGCGCACGATCACGACGTCGATGCCCGGTAGGTCGCGCCGCCGCAACCGGACACCCGTGATTCCGCGACCGGAGCCTGTCCGGGGCACGGTCACCTCGATCGTCTCCGGGGCCCGCGGAAGCATGCGATACCAGTACGCGGCTGCAGGACCGGACAGCGCGCCCGTACTCGTGGACCACACCGCGCACCGGATCCGCGCGTCGTCGGTGAACGGTCGGTCGACGGCGAAGAACACTCCGCGACTCGTGCGCCGCCAGCGGCCGGTGTGGACGCGCCACTCGATGGCCTCGGGGGTGAGTCCGGCGGTGCGGGCCTGCGCGGTGGTCACCACCCCGTCCTGCTCGGCCAGCAGTCTCTCGATCATCTCGCACTGGACGCGCGCGCCTCCGCGGCAGTTCCGTGGATCGGATCCGGTGCAGTGAACCGGGTACAGCACGGTCGGCTGCACCGGATCACGGCCGCTCCGGCCCCGGCTGGCAGTGCGGGCACCACCAGGTCCGCCGTCGTTCCGGATCTCCCGGCACCTCCGCGACCACGCGCACGGTGGTGCCGCATCGCAGGCACGGCTTGCCCGCGCGACCCGCCACCCAGTGCTGCCGACCTGGCCGGGTGTCTCCGGTGGTCACCTGCATGGCCCGCGGGGTGGACACCGAGTGGCGCATCGCCTTGCGAGTGAGGGCGACCAGTCGAGTGGCATCCACGTCGCACGCCGGCACCCACGGCCCGAGACCACGAAGGAAACACAGTTCGTTGGCCCACAGGTTGCCCGGCCCGGCCATGACGCGCTGGTCGAGCAGTACCGCGACGATCGGGCGCGGGTCCCGCGCGATGTTCGCCGCCGCCTGCGCGGCGTCGAAGTCGTCGTGCAGCGGATCGGGGCCGAGATACGACAGCGCCGCGTCGGCGTCGCGAGTGGTGGAGAACTCGACCACCGGGAGCAGCAGCCCGTACGCGGTGGGCCCGTCGCGCACGGCCAGCCGCACGCGCACGTCGGGATCGAGGCGACGGGGCAGTCGTCGGCCGGGGGCGGTGACGGTCCACGACCCCGTCATCTTCAGATGCGTGTGGAGCGTCAGGTCGCCGTCGAGATCGGTGAGCAGGTGTTTGCCGTGCGTCCGGTGCCGTTGGATCGTGCGTCCCGCGAGGTTCTCCGTCGCATGTGCGGGGACGTTCAGCCGGCCCTCGGCCAGTTCCCGGCCGTCCAGCGCCGCCCGCAGACGTGCCGCGAGCGCGTGGACCGTGTCCCCCTCCGGCACGTCAGGTCCAGTACAGGAGCTGCGCCGCGGGCAGGACGTCCCGTAGTTCCTCGGTGAACCAGCTCTTCATCTCCGCCATGGTGTCCTTCGGGTAGACGTACTTGACGCCCCCGAACTTCGAGCGCTTGGCCGAGCGCGAGTCCTCGTCCATCTCGAGCTTCGTGGCCGGGTACCAGCTCAGCAGCACGTCCTTGCTCGACGGAGTGAACCGGTGCGTGATGATCTCGGCGGTGAGGTCGACGTCCGGGACGTCGGCCAGCGCCGCCGCGATGTCGGCGAGGAGCTCGCCGTACTGCTCGCGCCAGCCGGGCACGGGCATGATCGGAGCGATGGTCACGCCCACCGGGTACCCCGCCTGCGCGAGCGCACGCAGCGCCGCGATGCGGGCGGGCATCCGAGCCGTGCCGCCCTCGAAACGGTTCCCGATGTCGCGGGCGTTGACCGACAGTCGCACCCGGGTACGCCCGCCGTGGTCGAGGCCGACCAACTCGGTGACATCGTCGAACTTGGTGGTGAAGCGGAGGGAGGCGCCGGGTCCGAACTCGCCGGCACCGACCCGCGAGATAGCGGCGGCCAGTGATCCGGTGACGTGCTCGATGGCGAGAGGGTCGGTGTAGCAGGACATCTCGAAGGTGGTGCCCTCGTGTCCACGCTCGGCGGTGCCGCTGGTGATGGTGCCGCGGCCGACATGCGTCGCGATCGGGGCCAGGACGTCGTCGAGATTGGCGTACACCCGAGTGACAGGTGGGCCCGACAGCGAGCCGGCGAGGTAGCAGTACTGGCAGTGCGCCGGGCAGCCCTTCGCCAGGTCGATGCGCCAGTCGGCGCTGGGTGGGATGGGTTGCGGCTTCAGTGCACTGGGCGGAGCGACCACGACCGCGAGCGTCGACTTCGCCCGCGCGTAGGTCTCCCGCTCGGACTCGCCGCGCAGCCCCGTGAGGCGATCCGCCGGGAGGACGTCGATCTCCGACACACCCGCCGCCTCGCACCGCCGCACGATCTCGGCGGTGTGTGACAGTTCGGCGGCCGACTTGGTGATCATCACCCGCCGGGGTGTCCACAGGCGGGTCGGAGTGAGCAGCGCATCCGTCATCACCTGACGTCAACGCTCGGTGTCGCGCGATCCTTCCCGCTGGTGATCGCGATTGCGACGCAGCGCGTAGGTGCGTAGCTTGCTGAAACCGCGCACCCGCAGGGGGCGTAGCGACTTGAGGTAGAACTCGTCCTCGCCCGACAGCGCGTCGGCCGTCTCGCTGTCCACCAGCACCGTGCCGGGGTGCGCGTTGCTGGTCAGGCGGGCGGCCATGTTGACCACGGACCCGTACAGGTCGCCGAAGCGGGCGAGCACCGGACCCACGGCGATGCCGACGCGCAGCGCGGGAACGTCGTCCCGGTCGGCGAAGGCGTCGTGCAGCTCCAGGGCGATCCGTGCCGCGTCCCGGGGGCCGGTGGTCTGGAACATCACCTCGTCGCCGACGTTCTTCACCACCGATCCGTGGCCGCGGGCGATGATCGTCGTGGCCACCGACTCGAACTCCTCGAGCAGCGAGGTCAGCTCGGAGACATCGAGTCGACGGGTGAGCGAGGTGTAGCCGACCATGTCCGCGAAGCCGACCGCGAGCACCGTGTCGGTCTCCCCGCTCGACTCGACGGACAGTGCGCGCCCGGCCACCGCGGCGAGATGGCGCCGCCACACGTAGTTCTGCAGTTTCTCCATGGTGGGCACCGTGTCCGCGGCGGTGACCCGGGACTCCGATCGAATGGCGTCCGGATCGGCGGCGTCGGCAGCGATGCGCGAGCGGATGTAGGAGTTGACGACGCCCACCTGCCACTCGGCCAGTCGTGACATCGACTGCCCCAGCGTCCGCGCGACCGCCACCTCCATCGACTTCTCGACGACGTTCTCGTCGACGAGTGTCGTGAGCAGGCGCAGCGCCTCGATGTCGGCATCGGTGAACATGACGGCGTCCGGATCCGGGCTGACCGGGAAGCCCATGGCGATCCACAGTTGTTGCGCGCGTTCGAGATCCACGTTCGCCAGCTCGGCGACCTGATCGCGGGTGTACGTGGGTTCCTCTCCCAGCAGAGTATGTTCGACCTCGTTCTGCCGGAAGGTGGGCCGGCCGGCGTCCGGTGGGCCCTGGTCAGGCATGGTCGAGAGTCCGCTCGTAGACCGCCCGGACCTCCGCGATGTGCTCGTCCAGTGTCTCCGCCGTCCAGTCCGTCGTCGGGATCGGTTCTCCCACAGTGACGGTGACGGTGCCGGAGTGCGCAGTGAACGAGGACTTCCACATCACGTCGCCCGCTCCCTGGAGGATCAGGGGAACCACCGGGACCCCGGCCGCCATGGCCAGATGGAACCCGCCCTTCTTGAAGCGCCCCAACCGCTCCGTCGGCATGCGGGTGCCCTCCGGGGCCACGGCCACCGACACGCCGCTGTGGAGCTTGTCGATGGCCGGCTTCATCGCTTCGCGCGCCGCGGCGTTGTTCGATCGGTCGACGTAGGCCACGTCGAAGAGAGCCCCGAGGGGGGCGAACCGGGGGTCGCGGCTCAGTTCCTTCTTCGCGACGGCCGTGATGTCCCGACGCAGGACGCGGGCGACGACGATCATGTCCATCGTGGACTGATGGTTGAACAGGAACACCGCCGGTCGGTGGCTCCAGGCGTTCTCCTCGTTCACCACGTTCACCGTGATGCCGGTGAGGGCCAGAGCGACCTCCGGTGCGACGGCGTTGGTGACGTTGGCGCCCACTCGGCGGCTGCCGCTGAGCACGCCCAGGGTCGCACCCAGTCCGGCACTCGCCAGGACCGAGCCGAGGGCGGCGACGCTGCGCACGGTGGACGTCAGATCGGCTCCGCGCGTGGGCCTGCGCAGCTGGACACGGGACCAGCCGCGGTCACGCGCCGTGCGGTCGAGTTCGGGGTCCGGGTTGAGCGCGACGGGACGACCGACGGTCTCGAGCATCGGGACGTCCTCGATGCCGTTGGAGTAGCCGAAACACACGGAGGTGTCGACGCCCTCGGCCGTCGCCCAGTCCTCGATTCCCTCGGCCTTGCGCGGACCCCACAGCGACCGGCCGTCGAGGAGGCCGGTGAGGACGCCGTCCGGCCCGATCTCGGGGTGGGTGCAGATCAGGTCGTCGAAGCGGAGGTCGTCGACCACGGGCTGAGCCTGGTACGGGGTCGCGGACGTCGACATCACGACGCGGTGACCGGCCCGGCGATGCGCGGCGACGAGGGTGCGGACCTGCGGAAAGATCTGCGAAGCGATCTCCGAGCGGAAGAGCCGCTGCGCCTGCTCCATCAACTCGTCGTGCGTCTTGCCGGCCAACGCGTGCACGGCCTTGTCCATCAGGTTGTCGACGGTGGTCCCGCGCACCCGCATCTCCACGACGGCGCTGCTGATCTCCCACAGCTCGAACAGGTCGACGTCGAAGCGGCGAAGACGTTCCTTGAACACGGCGGTCGCGGAGTAACCGTCGATCACGGTGCCGTCGAAATCGAAGAACGCCACCACGTCCGGACCCTTCGGAGCCTGTGCGACCTCGTCGAGCAGATCCTGGAACGTGTGTGCTGGGTGAGTGCTGGTCACCGGTGTCCTCCGGAAGCGTTGTCTGGTCGATCGGGTGCGTCCGCACCGTCGACGGAGTCGAGGGCCACGTGCACCATCGTGCGGATACGTCTGCTCACACGTCCCCACGCCGCGATGTCCGCAGCGAATTCCTGACGGCGGGAAGCGATGTCGTCGTCCTCGGTGGACAGGAGACCACGATTGTCGGCCAACTGCAGGGCGGTGTCGAAGAGCTCGTTCGAGATGGCCTCGCTGTGCTCGAGCTGCTGTCGGAGTCGCCGCGACTGCGCGACGCCCAGGCAGTCGTCGAGGAACGACACCTTGTCGAACTTCGCACCCGGTGTGAGGGTGAGCAGCTGGTCGGCCACCACCTGATACGCCTCGAAGATCGGCTGCAGTACCCGGTGCGCCAGATGAAAAGGCTGCGACTGCAACGACTTCAGCGCGTATCCGGGTCGATCGAGACCGGTGCGCCAGTGCGGATCGATGAGATCGACCTCGGCTTCGAGGCGCTCCCCGAACTCACGCTTCTCGCCGAAGAAGAACTCGAACTTCAGCATGTCCCGCAGTTCCAGCGCGGACTTCCACAGATCGTCGGCGGCCACCTCGCCCGTGGGGCAGTCCTCGGTGCGTAACACCACCAACTCGCCGATCGCCCGCATCACGAAGAAGTGAATGGCGTTGTTGCGGAAGAACGACGCGACGAGATGCTTGTCCTGCGCGAGCAGGAACAACGGCTCCGGGCCGTCGTCGAAGCGCCGCACCACACCGGCCGCGACCTGCGCGCGCACAGCGGCCGTCATGACGTCGATGTCGGTCAGATCCACCCCACCCGCCGTCGGGAGACCACGCTGCTGGATGTACGACGCCAACGGCTCGATGATCGACCACATCTCACGCTTGTTCAGCGCGCGGTCCTCGATACCGAGCATCGCCATCGCCACCAGCGCCGCCGGCGTCACCGGAGTGGACTCGTTGATGGCGTGCGACACCGCCAGCGCCGCACGCTGCACCGCGACCCGCTTGTCGTCGTACTCGTCGAGGAACTGCCGTGCCGACATCGGAGTCCCGAACCGCAGGTAGACGGTTCCGCGTAACTGGCCCTGGGCGCGGACGTACCCGATGGCCATCCGGATTCCCTCGGCCTGCTTCGTCGCACCGTGCGACTCCTTGGCCATCTCGCCGACCTCGTGCAACCGGTCGTACGTGATGGACGTCGGGACGAGGTACGCGTCGGCCGCCGTGCTGTTCTCCAGTGCGTCGAACAGATAGGTGAGCAGGCCGAAGCGCGGAGGCCGGAGCTTGCCGGTGCGAGACCTGCCGCCCTCGATGTACCACTCGAGGTTGAACTTCTTGCTCAACAGGAAGCTCATGTACTGGCGCAGGGTCCACTTGTAGACCGCGTCGGAGAACTTGCGCTGGATCAACACCACACCGCTGCGCTTCGCGAGCGGGCCGATGGGCCAGAACCCGACGTTGATGCCGCCCATGACGTGATTGAGCGGGAAGCCCTGCTCGAGCAAGGCGGGGCGCAGAACCAGTGGGTCGAGGTAGGAGCGGTGGTTCGGCAGGAAGACCAGGGGGAACGACTTGTCGAGATCGCGCAACTCGGCGAGCTTCTCGGTGTCCACCTCCACGCGGTAGGCCCGCGAGAAGAAGGCGCCGAGCTGACCCCAGAGTTCGACGGCGCCCTTGTTCTCGGTCGCCACCATCTCGTCGAGGATCTCGTGGACCCGGGCATTGACCGCCGACACCGGAGTGTCCACCGATGCCGCCAACTCGGCCAGATCGGCACGGAACTGCGAGCGTTCCGTCATCTCCTCGACGACGAAGCGCGGCACCTTGTACTCGCTGCCGATGACCTCGCGTTCGGCCTTGTCCAACGTGAGGCTCGCCTGACGCGCGATGTAGGACGACAGGGAGCGGCCCGCCGTCGCCTCGAACCGCTCCCGCAGCGCCGACAACGAGGCGGGTTCGCCCTCGATGATGCGCGACTCCCCGCGGCGTGCCCGCCCCAGACGCAGACCGAAGCCCTTCCTCGGAGCCTTGGTCCAGCTGACGCGGATCGGGGTGATGAGTGGATCGGCGCCGCCGGCACGCTCGGTGAGTTCGTCGAGGGCCTTGCCCGTCATGACGACCGACTCCGGTCGGCCGTTACCGTGGTGACGATCGATCCAGTCGTCGGCCGCGTGGACGTCGACGTCGGAGACCGCGTCGATGAGGAAGACCTGATCGTCGGAGGACGAGGATCTCCCCGTCAGCGGATGCTCGGTCGAATCCAGTTGAGACATGTCCGCTCGCCTTCCCCCTCCGATGCGCCACCGGTGGTGGGCCGTGCACGTGATGGTCCGCAACGCTACGCCCGGGACAGGTACCCCGGTGCCACTTTCACGAGCCGCCCCGGCCGCGGAACCGAAGTGGTGCATCCGTCACGACATGTCGACCTTCTCGTTGTCACCCACGTCCGGCTTGTCGCCCGTGATGCGCGACTTGGCGTACGCGATGAGCGTCGAGACCTTGGACCCCGGCGCCGACCAGAACTCGGCTCCCTCCGACTCCACCCGGATGAGGACGACCTCGTCGGACTCGGGACCGTTCTCGAACCACGCGGCGACGCCCTGGCTCCAGAGATCCTTCTTCTTCGCGTCGTCCAGCACCACGCTCGCGCGCCCCGACAGCGAGACCCACGACGTGCCCGACTGGAACGACACGTTGACCGACGGATCGGAACGGATGTCGGCGACCTTCCTCGAGTCGTTCGCGGCGAAGAACCACAGATCGCCGTCGAACTCCGTCTCCTGCAGAGCCATCGGCCGTGCCTTGAGGTGTCCGTCCGTGCCGTGGGTGGTGAACATGCAGAGCTTCGCGTCGGACAGCAGTTCGGCGACGCGGGCGGTGCCTTCGGTTCTCTCGTCAGTAGTCATGGGGCACGGCTACCCGCGGTGGTGGTGGCGCAACCGGGCGTGCAGGACTCGGTGCGTCGAACGGTGTCGGTGGGTCGTGCAAAACTTCTGTCGCGTCCGTTCTGCCCCACGCCCGGACTCGCCGATCCCCAGCCACGACCCGCTCCACTCACGACGAGAGGCACCCGATCATGAGCGCTCCCGCCCGGCGCCGCGCCCCCCGACCCGGCGAGGCGCTGTCCGCCGAGGACCTCGCGACTCTCGAGGCGGGGCTCGCGGCCGGTCGCCGCGTCACCGTCTACCTGCGGGAGGCGACGCCGTCCCTCGGCCTCGAGGCGGGCGCCTCGGCGCGGGTGATCTCGGTCGACGGCACCACGGTGACGGTGAGCCCCAAGGGCATCGACGACCAGCTGCCGTACGAGGCGGACGAGTTGCGTCTGAGCAAGGACGCGCCGGCGCCGGCGCGCAAAGCCACGAAGGTCGCTCCGCGCACGACGGCGGCGCGCCCGACAACCCGCCCCGCCGTGGTCCCACCCCCCGTCGTCCCACATGCAGCGACGCCCCGATCGGAGACTCCCGTGCCTGTAAAAGCAGCACCCGAGAAGTCGGTGGCCACGCCGGCTCTCGCGCCGGAGACGTCGGTGAAGCCCGCGGCTCGGCCGGCTCGGCGCACGAAGGCGCAGCCCGCGCCGGTGTCGGTGACCGTGACGTCGGGGCCCGACGATCAGTGGACCGTCACCGTGTCGCACGGTGCGAAGAAGCTGGCCAAGCCGTCGGACGTGACGGCAGACCGGGTCCTCCGCGCGATCCGCGAACTGGGCGACGATGTGGCTTCCGCTGCCGTCGAGGACAAGATCGAGGCGGCTCGGGCTGCCGCGCTCGAGCGGGTCGAGGCCCTGAGTCGAGAGCTCGACGAGGCACGCCGCGCGCTCGATCGACTGAAGAACGAGTAGAAGCGTCGCGTTCCGGGTCCCGCGTATTGCTACGGTGTGCGTGACCTCGGAGGGGATACATGCTCAAGAAACTCGTGCTCGTTGCCACCACAGCGCTGGCGCTCGCCGGCGGGATCGGCGCCGGAACCGCGTCGGCTGCACCCGTCGCCGTGCTCGGTGGCGGATCCGGAGTGCTCGTCGCAGACAGCACCGGCAAGGGCAAGTTCGACTGCACACTGACCACCATCGGCAACGACGCCGCCGGTCGACTCGTCGGCATCACCGCAGGTCACTGCGGCGTTCCCGGTGATCTGATCGGCGCCGAGTACCTGCCCGACGCGGGCGCCGTCGGCCGCATCGTGAGCTCGGTCCCCGGCCTCGACTACGCCGTCATCGAGTTCGATCGGGGCCGCGTCGCACCGACCAACCGCGTCGGCAACGTGACCATCACGGGCGTGGGGGCGCCCGCGACCTTCCCCGGCATCATGTGCAAGGAGGGCCGCACCACCGGTAACACGTGCGGCATCACCTACGGGGAGCTCTTCCAGAACGACCGCACCTACACGCAGATCTGCGTCCAGCAGGGTGACTCGGGCGGCCCCGTCGTCGCCGGCACCACGTTGGTGGGCATGGTCAACGCGTACCTGGGCATCCCGTGCATCGGTCCCGAGGTGGGCACCAACATCCAGACGGTGCTCGACGACATCAACCGCGGCGGCGGCGCCGGTACCGGGTTCACCGTCACGGGCTGATCGCCGGACCCCAGCCACACGACGAAGGCCGTGACTCCCGAGAGGGGGTCACGGCCTTCGTCGTGTCGGCTGGGTGGAGCTGTGGATCAGTTGACGCGCAGGCACGCCTTCAGCGTGGTGAGGTCGCCGGCGAATCCGGGGCCGTCGCAGGTGACGCCGCCGAGGGAGTCGACCGTGACGGTCGAGCCCGGTGCCGCGATGGCGATGGACAGACCCGGGTTCAGGCCGAGTGCCTCGGCGACGGAACCCGGTCCGAACGCGATGGCGGCCGGTGCCGCGTAACCGACGGCCGAGCTGCTGGCGATGCCGCCGTTGAGGCCGAGCGCCAGGGCGAGGGCGTTGCGGCTGGCGTCGGCGGACGCGTCACCGTAGGCGGCAGCGGCGCTGGAGGCGTCACTGGTCGCCGAGCACAGGCCACCGGCGGGCACGGCGTCCGCACCGAACGGTGCCTGGCATGCCGTGACCGGTGCGGCCGAGGCGGTGGCGGGCAGGAATGCGGCGACACCGAGTGCGACGGTGAACGCTCCGGCGATGGTTCTCTTGACGACTGACATGACGTGGGTTGCCCTCTCCCGAAAACGATCGACGGCAACGATCGTTGCCGCGTCTTGTCCTCGAAGAATGCCCCCGCCGGGTATCAGCCAACTCTGCCGACGGTCACGGTCAGGTCACGGTCTTGTCACCGCGCGGTCTCAGCTGCAGACGGCGCCCTGCGACGCGGACCCCACGAGCTTGGAGTACTTGGCCAGCACGCCACGGGTGTAGCGAGGCGGAAGCGGTGCCCACTTCGCCTTGCGTGACTCGAGCTCGGCGTCCTCGACCAGCAGGTCGAGCGTTCCGTTGGCGACGTCCAGGCGGATGCGGTCGCCGTCGCGGACGAACGCGATCGGTCCGCCGTCGACGGCCTCGGGAGCGATGTGCCCGACACACAGGCCCGTCGTGCCACCCGAGAACCGACCGTCGGTCATCAGCAGGACGTCCTTGCCGAGGCCCGCGCCCTTGATGGCTCCGGTGATCGCCAGCATCTCGCGCATGCCCGGGCCGCCCTTGGGGCCCTCGTACCGGATGACGACGACGTCGCCGGACGTGATGGTGCCGTCCTCGAGAGCGTCCATCGCGGCGCGCTCACGCTCGAAGACGCGGGCGGTGCCCTCGAAGACGTCGGAGTCGAAGCCTGCCGACTTCACGACTGCGCCGCCGGGAGCCAGCGAGCCCTTCAGGATCGTGATGCCGCCGGTCGGGTGGATCGGCTCACTCATCGCGCGCAGCACCAGACCGTCGGGATCCGGCGGGGCGATGTCGGCGAGGTTCTCCGCCACCGTCTTGCCGGTGACCGTGAGGCAGTCGCCGTGCAGCAGGCCGGCGTCGAGCAAGGCCTTCATGACGACGGGAACGCCGCCGATGCGATCGACGTCGGTCATGACGTGGCGGCCGAACGGCTTCACGTCGGCGAGGTGCGGCACCTTGGCGCCGACGCGGACGAAATCGTCGAGGGTGAGTTCGACACCTGCCTCGTACGCGATCGCGAGGAGATGCAGCACGGCGTTCGTGGAACCGCCGAAGGCCATGACGACGGCGATGGCGTTCTCGAAAGCCTCCTTCGTCATGATGTCGCGCGTGGTGATGCCGCGACGCAGCAGTTCGACGACGGCCTCGCCGCTGGCACGAGCGAATCCGTCGCGACGCTTGTCGGGAGCGGGCGGAGCGGCGCTGCCGGGGAGCGACATGCCCATGGCCTCGGCCGCGCTGGCCATCGTGTTGGCGGTGTACATACCGCCACAGGCGCCCTCGCCGGGGCAGATCGCGCGTTCGATGGTGTCGACGTCCTCACGCGACATCAGGCCGCGCGAGCAGGCGCCGACGGCCTCGAACGCGTCGATGATGGTGACCTGGTGCTCGCTGCCGTCCGAGAGCGTCGCGAAACCGGGAAGAGTGGAGCCCGCGTAGAGGAAGACACTCGCGAGGTCGAGGCGCGCGGCCGCCATGAGCATTCCGGGCAGCGACTTGTCGCAGCCGGCCAGCAGCACGGAGCCGTCGAGGCGCTCGGCGCTGATCACGGTCTCGACCGAGTCGGCGATGACCTCACGGGAGACCAGCGAGAAGTGCATGCCCTCGTGGCCCATGGAGATGCCGTCGGACACGGAGATGGTGCCGAACTCGAGGGGATAGCCGCCGCCCGTGTGCACACCCTCCTTGACCGCCTTCGCCAGGCGATCGAGCGAGAGGTTGCACGGGGTGATCTCGTTCCACGACGACGCGACGCCGATCTGGGACTTGCCCCAGTCCGCGTCGCCCATGCCGACCGCGCGCAGCATGCCGCGCGCTGCGGTCTTCTCGAGACCGTCGGTGACGTCGCGGCTGCGGGGCTTGACGTCGGCCGTGTCGGCGCTGGTGGAGGTGGTGGCGTCTGCGGGGGTGCTGCTCATGGCAAAAACCCTAGACCGCACCGGAATCACCGATCATCGGGCACCGGACTCGACCTCAGCCACCGTGACCGTTCCGTTATCAACCAGTGACCCGATCGCGACACTCGCGATGCGCTACCGCGTGGTAGCGCTGGCATCGTCATGCCTATCGAGAGCACGTCCCGCGTTCGACGGATCGAGGTGAAGACCGTGAATACACTTGTTGCACAGCCGCTTACGGATGATTCGGCGGTGTCTACCGAACCTCGGCCCGCGGCTCGCTCGACGGCGGAACTGTCGGCTCTGCTCCAGGCTGTCGGCCGTGGTGACCGTGAGGCGTTCGCCCGGTTCTACGACGCGACGTCCTCCCGAGTCTACGGAGCCGTGCTCCGGGTGCTCCGCGATCGTGGATTCTCCGAGGAGTGCGTCCAGGACGTCTATCTCGAGGTGTGGCAGAAGGCCCCCACGTTCTCGCCCGAACAGGGGTCGCCGGCGGCGTGGTTGGTGACCATGGCGCACCGGCGAGCCATCGACCGCGTGCGGTCCGAGCAGTCGCGGACCGATCGCGAGTCGAAGTATGCGATGCTCGACGCCGCCGTGGGGATCCACGACACGTCGGACCGCTTCCTCGACCGCCGTCCGGTGCTCGACGCGATGCAGGAACTGAGTGGCCGGCAGCGGGAATGCCTGTTCATGGCGTTCTTCGAAGGTCTCACGTATGCGGAGGCCGCCGATCGTATGGGCGTGCCGGTGTCGACGATGAAGTCGCGGATCCGCAGCGCACTCGCGAAGATGCGCGTCGATCCCCGCGTGGCCTGCCTGGCGGAGTGACCGTCAGCGGCCGTCCGTCACGGGCGGTCCGGACACGTCGCAGTGCATCGGCGTGCGACCCGTCGGGCGAGGTGTGCGGATCGAGACGGCGGCGAGTGCCCCGGCGAGAGTCAGCACGGCCGCACAGATGAGCATCGCGGCGCGGAATCCCGAGGAGAACTGCGCGGGATCCAGCTGCCCGGAGATGCCGACGATGCCGGGAATCGCGGCGACCGAGAGCAGTTGAGCCGTGCGCGCGACCGCGTTGTTCACCGCGGACGCGGTACCCGCGTGCGATGCCGGTGCCGCACCGATGACGGCCGCGGTGAGTGGCGCCACGAGCAGGGAGAGCCCCACGCCGAACACGACGACGGCCGGCAGCACGGCACCGAGGTAGGTCGATCCCGGCTCGATGCGGACCATGAGTACCAGCCCGACCGCGGCCACCAGTGGTCCCACCGTCATGGGCAGACGAGGTCCGATGCGGCCGGCCAGCGCGCCGGCGCGCGCCGACAGCAGGAGGAGCGCCGCGGTGATCGGCAGTGTCGCCGTGCCGGCGGCGAGGGCCGAGTAGCCGAGCGCGACCTGCAGTTGCAGCAGCAGCAGGAAGAACACGCCGCCGAGCGCGGCGTAGGCCGCGAAGGTCACGATGTTCGCCGCGACGAAGACCCTGGACGAGAAGAGCGACGGCGGCACCAGAGGGTGGGCCGTCCGGCGCTCGACGACCACGAACACGGCCGTGCCGACCAGGCCGATCGCGATGATCGGCCACCGTCCGTCGATCGCCCCGTAGGTCAGTGCCGCGAGAGCGAGGGCGACGACGGCAGCTCCGGGGACGTCGAGTCGGCCGGAGGTCTCGGGGTCTCGCGTCTCGGGCACGTGGCGCAACGCGACGACGACGACCGCGACGGCGAGCGGCACGTTGAGCAGGAAGATGGACCGCCACCCGGCGATCTCCACGAGCCAGCCGCCCAGCAGCGGGCCCACCGCGGACCCGATGCCACCGAAGCCCGACCACAGGCCGATGGCCGCACCCCGATCCTTCGGGTCGATCGAGGCCGACAGGATCGCCAGCGAACCCGGCGTCACCAACGCAGCGCCGATGCCCTGCACGACACGAGCGAGCACGAGGAACTCGACGTTCGGCGCCAGACCGCACGCGACCGACGCGACCGCGAACCAGATCGTGCCCAGGACGAAGATGCGCCGCCGTCCGACACGGTCGCCGAGCGAGCCGCCCAGCAGCACGAACGCGGCAAGCGTCAGGGTGTAGCCGGTGACCGTCCACTGCAGCCCGCTGACGTCGGCGCCCAGTTCGGTCCCGATGTCGGGGAGGGCGATGGTGACCACGGTTCCGTCGAGCAGCGACAGGGTCGATCCCAGCACCGTGGCCAGCACGATCCACCGGCCGCGCGCCGACGACAGGGGGACGGTCGGCGGGGGCGAGGTCACTGGTCGTCGAGACAGACGACGAAGGCGCGCTCGTCGTAGACGTAACTGCGTGACGACGGGCATTCCGACGCGTCGGTCGTGCCCTGCAGGACGTCGACGACCCGGACACCGCCGATCATCGGGGCGTCGCAGTCCGAGCGCTCCGGGTCGGGCGTGCCCAGATCCATGCATCCCCCGACCACGAAGTCGATGTCGAGGCACAGCGCGCCCTGTTCGATGCCGGCGAGCGTCTCGTAGTACGTCTGGTCGACGTCACCGGGACAGAAGTCGGTGGAGACCTCGCCAGACACCACGCGGTAGTTCGATTCGGGAGACCCGCACGCGGCCTCCTCGATGGTGGCCTCGTCGACCGTGCCGCCGAGACGCACGCAGTCACCCGCCTGCGCGTCGATGGAGACGTCGCCGCCGGTGCCGGACGGAGTGGTGGGGACCGGCGGGAGGATCGAATCGTTCGGCAACTCGGGCACCTCGGACGCGGGTACGGAGCCCTGCTGAGCGACGGGGGTACCGGTGATCGTCGACGAGCATCCTGCCAGCAGAGCGACCGCCGTCAGCACGAGGAGAACGGCCGGAGCGCGCCGCGTTCCCGGTCGCCGAGAAATCGTCATGGACGACACTGTATGCCCGTTGCACCGTTTGTCCGACGTGTAAGTATTGAGCGGTGGACCTCCCCGTTTCACCCCCGTTGCAGCCCATGCTCGCCAAGGCCTCCAAGACGGTCCCCGACCAGCCCGACTCGGGGGATCCGGCGTGGTCCTACGAGCCGAAGTGGGACGGCTTCCGCACGATCGTCTTCCGTGACGGGGACGAGGTCGTGCTCGGGTCACGCGGTGGTAAGGACCTGGCCCGGTACTTCCCGGAGATGGTCGACGCCGTGCGCGAGGAACTGCCCGAACGATGTGTCGTCGACGGCGAGCTGGTGGTCGCTCTCGAGACCGACGGATCTTGGCGGCTCGACTGGGACTCGCTGTCCGAGCGGATCCACCCCGCCGACAGTCGCGTGCGGATGCTGGCCGAGAAGACCCCCGCGCAGTTCATCGGATTCGATCTCCTGGCTCTCGGTGACGAGGACCTGACCGGTCTTCCCTTCGCCGAGAGGCGTGCCCGCCTGGAGACGATCCTCGACACGGGTCGGACCGAGCCGCGGTGCCACGTGACGCGCGTGACCGCGGACGCCGCTCTGGCCACCGACTGGTTCGACCGGTTCGAGGGAGCGGGACTGGACGGGGTCGTGGCCAAGCGGCTCGACGGCGTGTACGTGCCGAACAAGCGCGAGATGATCAAGGTCAAGCACGCCCGCACGGCCGACTGCGTTCTCATCGGGTACCGCATTCACAAGAGCGGCAACGGTATCGGGTCGATGCTGCTGGGTCTCTACAACGGTGACCAGCTCCAGATGATCGGCGGCGCGTCCGCGTTCACGGACGCGAAGCGGTTGTCCTACCTCGAGGAACTGGAACCGTTGCGGCTCGGTGACGACATCGTCTCCGACGGCGAGCAGACCCGCTGGCGCTCCGGCATGGACCGTACATGGATCCCGGTGCGGCCCGAGCGGGTTCTCGAGGTGGCCTACGACCAGATGGAGAAGTCCAGGCTGCGCCACGCCGCGCGCTTCGTCCGCTGGCGCCCCGACCGGGATCCGCTGAGCTGCACGTACGACCAGCTCGACGTGCCCGCGGACTACGACGTCTCCGACATCCTCGAGAGGTCCTGACCGTGGCCGCGAAGTCGACGCCCGTGATGCTGCAGGTCGGGGAGCGTGAGGTGAAGGTCTCGAGTCCGGACCGCATCATCTACGAGGCCACGGACCGCACACCGGACATCACCAAACTGCAGGTGTGCGAGTACTTCTCGACGGTGGGCGAGCCGTTGATGCGCGCCCTGGGGGACCGTCCCACCGCGATGGAGCGCTGGCCCGACGGGTATCGCGACGGGATGCGCCTGGCCACCGGCCCGCAGGACAAGGGTGGCGACGGCTTCTATCAGAAGCGATTGCCCAGAGGTGCACCCGATTTCGTCGAGACCGTCGAGATCACGTTCCCGAGCCGGAGGCGCGCAGAGGAACTGTGTCCCACCGAGCCGGCGTCGCTGGTGTGGGCCGCCCAGATGGGCACCCTGACCTTCCACCCGTGGCCGGTCCGTCGGCCCGAGGTCGACCGTCCCGACGAGTTGCGCATCGACATCGACCCCCAGCCGGGAACCTCGTTCACCGACGCCCGCCGCGTCGCTCTGGTGACGCGAGAACTGTTGGAGGAACTGGGTCTTCGTGGCTACCCGAAGACCAGTGGCAACCGCGGCATCCACGTGTACGTGCGGATCCGGCCGGAGTGGACGTTCGAGGACGTGCGTCACGCCGCGATCGGCCTGGGCCGTGAACTCGAACGCCGCGACGACGGCGTGACCACGGCCTGGTGGAAGGAGGAGCGCGGTGCGCGCCTCTTCATCGACTACAACCAGAACAACAGGGACCGCACCATCGCGAGTGCGTGGAGTCTGCGGGCGCGTCCCGGCGCCCCGGTGTCGACGCCGCTGACCTGGGAGCGCCTCGCCGAGACCAGCGACCCCCGTGAGTACTCCCTGGTCACCGTCCCCGACTACCTGCAGGACGGCGATCCCTGGGCGTCGATGGACGACGAGGCGTACTCGTTGGCTCCGCTGCTCGATCTGTGGGAGACGCTGCCCGGCGGCGAACTCAACTTCCCCCCGGACTACCCCAAGATGCCCGGCGAGCCGCCCCGCGTCCAGCCGTCGAAGAAGGTGGCCGCCCATTGGGACGAGGACGGCAACCGGGCGCAGGAGTAGGCGACGTCAGTCGGCGACAGGCCGGCGGGCGGCTGCGCGCATCGCCTCGAGCTCGCGGATGATGGTCGCGGCGTCGTGTGGGCCGCTGTGGCGCTGCGGAACCCGGCCCTCGACGCCGAGATAGAACGTCGGTGTCCCCGGTAGCTCGCTGGTGAGCGCGTCGAGTTCGTCGTCCTCGACGCGGGTGACGAAGTCGCCGGTCCGGAGGTCGTCCTCGAAGCGATCCATGTCGAGCCCGAGGTCCGCGGCGTAGCGGTCGATGTCGTCGCGCTCGAGGGCGTCGCTGTGCAGGAACAGCGTGTCGTGCATCTCCCAGAACTTGCCCTGTGCCGCAGCAGCTTCCGACGCCTCGGACGCGTACCGGGCATGCGGGTGGTAGTCGTCGAGCGGGTAGTGGCGGAAGATGTAGCGCACCTGATCTCCGAAGTGTTCCCGCACCTCGCGCGTGCTTCCGGTCGCCTTGCTGCAGAACGGGCACTCGAAATCGCCGTACTCCACGATGGTGAGCGGCGCGTCCACCGGTCCGCGGATGTGGTCCCGCTTCGGGCTCACGCGGCGGAGGAGGTCCAGTGACGGTTCCGCGGGCGGCGGCGCGAATCGGTTGCCGAGCGAGAACACCAGCCAGCCGAGCAGCGCGGCGATCACGGAGGCACTGAGCACGCCGACGCGGGCTTGATCTGCAAGAGCCGGGTCGTCCAGCGCGAGATCGACGATGAACAGCGAGATGGTGAATCCCACGCCGGAGAGCGCGGCGCCGCCGGCGATCTGCGGGAAGGTGAGCCCCGGCGTCATGGATCCCGGCCGGAGCTTCGCGAACACCGCGCTCGCCGTCGTGATGCCGACGAACTTGCCGAGCACCAGGCCGACGACGATGCCCCAGGTCAGCGACGACGTGGCGGCGGCACGCAGCGTCTCCGAGCTCAGGACCACACCCGCGTTCGCGAGGGCGAAGATCGGCACGATGATGAAGGCCGTGTACGGCTGGTAGAGCCGCATCAGCCGCTCGTTCACCGAGACGGCGCGCTCGAGTCCGAGCCGCGCGGCGCGGGCGTACTCCGGATTGGGGGACTGCCGGAACGCCCGGGTCAGCGCGGCGGCATGTTCCACCTCACGCCGCCGCGGCGGGTAGACGGGCAGGATCAGGGCGATCATGACGCCCGCGAGAGTGGGGTGGACGCCGGACTCGTACATGGCGACCCAGGTGACCACCGAGACGAGTCCGTAGCCCGCGCCGCGCCACACCCGCAGGCCGCGCAGCGACGCGATCAGAGCGAGGCCCGCCACGGACACGAGCAGGGGCCCGATCCGCAGTTCGTCGGTGTAGAACACCGCGATGATGGCGAGTGCGCCGACGTCGTCGGCGACGGCGAGGGTCAGCAGGAAGATGCGCAGACGCACGGCTCGGGCGGGTCCGACGACCGCGAGGAGCCCGACCACGAACGCGGTGTCGGTCGAGATCACCACACCCCACGCCGCGGCCTCGGGCCCGGTGGGATTGAGGAGAAGGAACAACGCCGCGGGCAGTGCGAGCCCGGCGATCGCCGCCACGATGGGAACGGCGGCGCGGGACCGGTCGCGGAGCTCGCCCATGGCGAACTCCCGCTTGACCTCGAGCCCGACGACGAAGAAGAACAGAGCCATCAGACCGTCGTTGACCCAATGCTGCAGGTCGAGCTCGATGCCCTGATCACCCAGCGTGATCGACAGCGGGGTGTGCCAGAACGACTGGTAGGTCTCACCCCACGGCGAGTTCGCCCAGATCAGCGCCACCACGGTGGCGACGAGGAGGAACGCGGCAGCGACGGTCTCGCTGCTGTCTCCCCGACGCGCGTCGGCGATCTTGTCGACCAGGCCTCTGAACCGCGTCCGATGCGCGGTGATCGACTCCGTCACCGCACGAAACTACAGCAGCGCCGCACCCCTCGCGGGGTGCGGCGCTGTGAGCTCGTGCGGTGGAGACGGAGTGTCAGCTCGCGTCGCGTGCCGCTTCCTTCTCGGAACCTGCGCCGGCCGTCGAGAGCTGGCCACCCGCGTTCTCGAGGTGCGCACGCACGAACCAGTGGAACAGCTCCAGCTGGCCGCTGTGTCCGATGAGCAGGTCCTCGGTGACGGGGTCGACCTTGCCGACCTCCTCGATTGCCGCGCGGTAGTCCGAGATCACGCCGGTGTAGACGAGGTCGAGCGCGCCGAGGTGCTCGATGGCCGGCGCGCGGCCGATGCTGTAGTCGTCCCACTTGCGCTGCGAGACGATGGTGCCGGGGGTGCCGAGTGCGGACGAGCCCAGCGTCGCGATGCGCTCCGCGACGTCGTCGGCGAAGCCGCGCACGGCCTCGACCTGGGGATCCAGCATCTCGTGGACGGAGATGAAGTTGGGTCCGACGACGTTCCAGTGCACGTGCTTGAGCGTCAGATGCAGGTCGTTCAGGGCGTTGAGGCGGTCCTGGAGGACCTCCGCCACATGGGCGCCGTCGGCGACGTCCATGCCGGGAACGGTGTACGAGGCCGTCTTCTGCGTCGTGTCAGTCATGCACCGTGGATTCACCGTCGGCCCCTCGTTCAAACCCCCCGGCGTCGCAGGTCACACCGGCTCGGGGGCATGGTCTCGGTGTGGTCCGGAGCGACCCCGCATCTGCGTAGGCTGAGCGTCGTAGCGTTGTCGAGAAGGGTGTTCCACGAGTCATGCGAGTCTTCTTCTGCCGCAAGTGCGGTCAACAGCTGTCGTTCGAGAACTCCATCTGCCTGAGCTGTGACAGCAGGCTGGGATTCCACCTGCCGAGTCGCAGCATGCAGGTGCTCGACGACGATCTGTCCGTGGTCGTGGACGGCACCACCTGGCGACGCTGCGCCAACATCAAGTTGGCGCAGTGCAACTGGTTGGTCGACGCGACGGACGGGGACACGCTGTGCCTGTCCTGCGCCCTCACCCGCACGCGGCCCGCCGACTCCGACCAGGAGGCCATCGCCGAGTTCGCCTCCGCGGAGACGGCGAAGCGCCGGGTGGTGCTCGAGCTCGACGAGTTGCACCTGCCGATCATCGGGCGGGACGAGAACCCCGAGGGTGGTCTCGCTTTCGACCTGCTCTCGAGCGCCAACCGCAACGTCATCACCGGTCATGCCAACGGTCTGATCACGCTGGACCTCGCCGAGAGCGACGACGTGCACCGCGAGCAGCTGCGGGTGTCGATGGACGAGCCCTATCGCACGCTCGTCGGCCACTTCCGGCACGAGATCGGTCACTTCTATCAGATGGTGCTGATCGGCAGCGGTGAGCATCGCGCGCGGTTCGAGGAACTCTTCGGCAACCCGGACGACGACTACCAGGCGGCACTGGATCGGCACTACAGCGAGGGTGCACCGGACGGCTGGAAGAAGAACTACGTGTCGTCCTACGCGACGATGCATCCGGCCGAGGACTGGGCGGAGACGTTCGCCCACTACCTGCACATCCGGGACACCCTGGACACCGCTGCGGCCTACGCCTTCGCGCCCGCCGGATCCACCTTCGAGGCGCCACTGGCCGGAGACGTCGGTTTCAGCCGGATCATCGACTGGTGGCTACCGCTGACGTGGGCACTCAACCAGCTGAACAGGTCCATGGGACACCAGGACCTCTACCCCTTCGTCCTGCCGGCGAAGGTGCTGGAGAAGATGCGCTTCGTCCACTCCGTCATCGTCCCCGACGAGGTCTGAGCAGGCGCCTTCTACCAGGAACCGCTTCGTTCGGGAGGCAGCCGGGCGATGAGGGACCGCGCGCACTCGATGGTCAGCGTCGTGTCGTGGGACAGCACGTAGTCGTACCGACGTTCCATGTCGGGTCCGGTGTCGCCGAGGTCGCGGGCCGCGAGCACCGCGGAGAAGTGGGGCGTCAGCACGACGACGTCCCATTCCTCGCGCAACGCGTCCGACGCGGCGAGGTTGGCGCCGCGGATCTTCGGGGCAGGCTCGGTGCCGATGTTCTCCGCGAGCGCGCCGACGAGCGTCGCGTTCATGGCCATCAGCTCCCACCGTCGTCCGGTGATGGGCGTGAAGTGCTTGACGTGCTGGAACGCTCCGAGCATCAGCGCGGTCTGCTGGCTGTCGGTCGCCATCGCCTCGAGGTTCTTGCTGATCTCGATGAGCAGACGCTTGCTCGCGCGGCGTACGTCGCGACCGCCGGCAGCCAGGTTGTACGGCGTCGACATCGGGGTGAAGCCGCGATCGCGTGCGATCTCGAACTCGAGGGGTGATCCCACGGGACTGTCGACGGAGAGGTCGGTGGTCGATCCGTAGAGGGAGCCCTCGCCGACGCGCGCTCCCATGGCCTGCGCCGTGAGCGCTGCTCGTGGGGTGTCGATGCCCTCGGCCATGACCACGGCGCCGGTGCGCTCCACCTGGGCCGCGACGGCGTTGACCACGCGGGCCGTGAAGCGATTGGGGCGCGTGGCCAGAAGGGTCCGGTCCAGCTTGATCACGTCCGGCTCGAGCAGCGGGAGCAGAGCGAGGGACTCGGGCCGTACTCCCACGTGGTCGACGGCGATGGCCCAGCCGAGTCGTCGGACCTCGGCGACCACCTGCATCAGGTGCGCCGGTCGTCGGATGAGCGCGGTCTCGTCGAACTGCAGCACCGCGCCGCCCATGTCGTGGTCCCGCAGATCGGGCAGTTCCGTGAGGGAGTCGGGGTCGACCGCGATGAACAGGGGCAGTTCACGAGGAAGCTCGGCGCGCGCGGCCTCGCTCAGCGCTCCGTTCCACCGCGCGGCGTCGAGGTCGGGTGTCATGCCCATCGACTTCGCGGCCGACGCGAGTGACACGGGGTCGGCGAACGACGAGTCGGCGGGACCCAGAACGACCGCCTCGTACCCGACGATGGCATCGGTCTGCAGATCGATGATGCGCTGGAACGACGTGCGGAGGCTCTCGGGACCGAGCAGATCGCTGAGTCCGCCCCCGTCCCGGTCGCCGGAGAACAGCACGGGACGGGCCGGCCTGCTTCCGGCTGTGTTGGTTCGGTCGTCGATCACCACGGCGTGTGCCCTTCCGTCATGTCGGCGCGTTCGCGAGGAACGTGCTCGACCCTCGACCGCCGCCGTGGTTTGACAGGAGTCCTACGTCATCCCGACACGGCGCAGTCAGCGCCCTCCCGGGTGTCTCACCACATTACCCGATTGGCGATGGGGACCACCCGTATGTGTTAATTGCGGTGCGATCAGGTAAAGCGACTTCGCTAGGGATGGTTCACAAGCATGGGTGCTCGACGTTCGGTTCGTTTCCTCGCTCGTTCGGCTGCAGGCGTCCTCGCCGCGGCCGCCGTCACCGTCGGGGTGGCCGTGCCCGCGTCCGCGGCGCCGCTGTGGCCCGGTGGCCCGGACATCTCGCTCCCGCCGATCCCCGGCATCACCGCCCCCGCGCCCGGTGTCCCGACACCGCCGGTCGCCCCGCCCGCACCCGTCGAGGCGCCGCGTGGTCCCGCGAACTTCTCCGCTCCCGCACTGAACCCGTCCGCGGGCGAGGTCGTCGGTGTCGCGCAGCCGATCATCGTCCGGTTCGCCGCCCCGATCGACGACCGCGCGGTCGCCGAGCGGGCGATCGACGTGACCACGTCCGCCGGCGACGTCGCCGGCCGCTTCTTCTGGTTCTCCGACAGCCAGGTCCGCTGGCGACCCGACGTCTTCTGGCCGGCGAACACGACCGTGACGGTGACCGCGGGAGATGCGTCGTCCACCTTCACCGTCGGCGACGCGATCGTCACGACGGCCGACGACGACACCAAGACCATCACCGTGACGCGCAACGGCGAGGTGGTGCGCACCATGCCCACCTCGATGGGCAAGGTCGGCCACGAGACGCCCAACGGCACCTACATCGTCGGCGAGCGTTTCCGCGACATGTACATGGACTCGTCCACCTACGGCGTGCCGGTCGATGCGCCCGAGGGCTACCGGACCTACGTGGAGTACGCCACCCGCATGTCGAACAGCGGCATCTTCGTCCACGCCGCGCCGTGGTCGGTGGACAGCCAGGGTGTCGAGAACGTCAGCCACGGCTGCCTCAACGTCAGCACCGAGGACGCGAAATGGTTCTTCGAGACGGCCCAGAAGGGTGATCCGGTGGTGGTGCAGAACACCGACGGCGGCATTCTGAACGGCCGCGACGGCCTCGGCGACTGGCAACTCTGAAACGATCACATCTCGGACCGATACTGATCGGTCCATGTTCACCATTCGTTCGCTTTACCTACGCTAATGTCCCACCGGTGAGAGCAAGCCCGCCGCGATCGCGGCCGGTGGTCCAGCGCACCTTGCCGGAACTGCCACCCGCACAACGATCTTTCCTCCGTCGACCGTGGCGCGACTACGCGCTGTTCCTGGTGTTGGTCGGGCCGAACCTGGTCCTGCTGGGCGTGTTCACCTACCGGCCGCTGCTGGACAACATCAGGCTCTCGTTCTTCGACTGGAACATCTCGTCGCCGACGTCGACCTTCATCGGTCTCTCGAACTATCGCGAATGGTGGGGGCGCAGCGACACGTGGCAGATCGTGTCGAACACCGTCATCTTCACCATCGCGGCGGTGGCGGGCAGCATGCTCCTCGGACTCGTCCTGGCGATGCTCCTCGATCGCAAGTTGCGCGGCCGCAACATCGTCCGCTCGGCCGTCTTCGCTCCGTTCGTCATCTCCGGCGCGGCCATCGGTGTGGCGTTCCAGTTCGTGTTCGATCCGAACTTCGGCCTGATCCAGGACGTCATGCGGCGGTTCGGCTTCGAGGGAGTGCCGGACTTCTACCAGAGCCCCGGGTGGGCGCTGTTCATGATCACCGTGACGTACCTGTGGAAGAACCTGGGCTACGCCTTCGTCATCTATCTCGCAGCGCTGCAGGGTCTTCGGCAGGATCTGACCGAAGCCGCGCAGATCGACGGCGCGAGTCGGTGGACGACGTTCCGCAAGGTGACGCTTCCTCAGCTGCGTCCCACCACGTTCTTCCTGTCCATCACGGTCATGCTCAACTCGTTGCAGGTCTTCGACATCATCAACGTGATGACGCGGGGCGGTCCGCTGGGTACCGGCACCACCACGATGGTCTATCAGGTGTACGAGGAGTCATTCAGGAACTTCCGGGCGGGCTACGGCGCGACCGTCGCCACGATCATGTTCCTGGTGCTGCTGATCATCACCGTCCTGCAGGTGCGAGTCATGGATCGAGGTGACGCGCGATGAGCGTGATCGACAGGGCGCCGGCCGCCGCCACTGCCGACGATGCCCGCCCGGCGCGGGACGCCGCCCGCCGTCGTCGACTCTCCGCACTCTTCGGCTACGCAGCGATGGTCGTGGTCATCGTCATCATCGGGTTGCCGCTCTTCTGGATCGTCGTCACCTCGTTCAAGGAGCGCGGTGACATCTACGTGCAGCCGTCGGTCTGGTGGCCCGCGGTGTTCCGCCCGGAGAACTACGACGAGGCGACGACCACCGTTCCGTTCTGGACGTTCCTGAAGAACTCCCTGATCATCACCAGCATCCTGGCCGTCGTGAAGTTCGCGCTGGGCGTGCTGAGCGCCTACGGCCTCGTCTTCCTGCGCTTTCCGGGTAAGACGATCGTCTTCCTCGTGATCATCGCGGCACTGATGGTGCCGAACCAGATCACGGTGATCTCCAACTACGCGCTGGTGGCGCAGTTGGGGTGGCGCAACACCTTCCAGGGCATCATCGTGCCGCTGGCGGGCGTGGCATTCGGAACGTTCCTCATGCGCAACCACTTCCTGTCGATACCGCAGGAGATCATCGAGGCCGCCCGCATGGACGCCGCCGGCCCGGTCCGCCTGCTGTTCCGGGTGGTCCTGCCGTTGTCGGGCCCGACCATGGTCGCGTTCGCCACCATCACCGTGGTGAACGAGTGGAACGAGTACCTCTGGCCGTTCCTGATGTCGGACGACTCGTCCGTCGCGCCGCTGCCGGTGGGCCTGACCCAGTTGCAGAACAACGACGGCGTCACCAACTGGGGGCCCGTCATGGCCGGCACCGTCCTGACGATGCTCCCCATTCTGATCGTCTTCCTGGCTCTCCAGCGTCACATGATCAAGGGCCTCACTTCCGGCGCCGTCAAGGGCTGACCAACCTATGAACAAGGAGCACATGATGCAGCCATTCTCTCGCCGCGGATTCCTCGGACTGTCCGGTGCCGTCGCCGCGGGCGCCGCTCTCACCGCCTGTGCCGGAACGAGTTCGACGAGCAGCTCGTCGTCATCCGGTGGTGGCGATGCCAGTACGATCACGTTCTGGTCGTCCCACCCGGGCAGCTCGAAGGACATCGAGAACGAGCTCATCTCGCGCTTCCAGACCGCCAATCCCGACCTGACGGTGCAGATGGTCGACGGCGGCAAGAACTACGAGGAGATCGCGCAGAAGTTCAACGCGGCGCTGTCGGGCGGGTCGCTGCCGGACGTCGTGCTGCTCTCGGACGTGTGGTGGTTCAACTTCGCGTTGCTCGGCGCGATCTCGCCGCTGGACGACCTGTTCTCGCAGGCGGGCGTGAACACTAGCGACTACGTCGACTCGCTCGTCGCCGATTACAACTGGAACGACAAGACGTGGGCGCTGCCCTACGCCCGCTCGACCCCGCTGTTCTACTACAACCGCGAGGTGTGGACTGCTGCCGGACTCCCAGATCGCGGGCCGGCCACGTGGCAGGAGTTCGACCAGTGGGGCCCGGAGATCCAGCGCGCCATCGGATCCGGCAAGCTCGCGCACGGCTGGGGCAACGCGGAGGACTACCTGGGGTGGACCTTCGAGGGCCCGATCTGGACGTTCGGCGGCAGCTACTCCGACGAGTTCGATCTGAAGTTCACCGACGAGCGCACCATCGAGGCCGGCAACTTCCTCAAGGACATGATCCACACGAAGAAGTACGCGGCCGTGTCCAACGACATCGCCAACGACTTCTCCGCGGGCCTGCTCGGCTCGACCATCGCGTCGACCGGCGACCTGTCGGGCATCACGAAGAACGCGAAGTTCGACTTCGGCACGGCGTTCCTCCCCGCCGAGGCGGGCACTCCCGGGTGCCCGACGGGTGGCGCCGGACTGGCCATCCCGGCGAACATCCCGGACGAGCGGAAGATCAACGCGCTCAAGTTCATCGAGTTCGTGACCAACACCGAGAACACGGCGTACTTCTCGCAGAACGTCGGCTACATGCCGGTGCGCAAGTCGTCCGCCACCGACGCCTCCGAGGTCGCGTTCCTCGAGCAGAACCCCCGCTCGCGGACCGCGGTGGACCAGCTCGCGCGGACCCGGTCGCAGGACTACGCCCGCGTGTTCGTGCCCGGCGGCGATCAGATCATCGGTGCGGGTCTCGAGCAGATCGCCCTGCAGAACGCCGACGTCGCGTCGACGTTCTCGGGTGTGCAGGATCAGTTGCAGCAGATCATCGATCGCCAGATCACTCCCAAGCTGCCCAAGTAGAAGCGGACCACCTCTGTCATGGCCTCGGTACATTTCGTGGAGACGACCCACCGCTACGCGGGAGCACCGACTCCCTCGGTGGACGCGCTCAGTCTGGACATCGCGGACGGCGAGTTCCTCGTGCTCGTCGGACCGTCGGGATGCGGCAAGTCGACGAGCCTGCGCATGCTCGCCGGGCTCGAGGCGATCGAGAGCGGGCGCATCGAGATCGGCGGCAAGGACGTCAGCGGGTTCGCACCCAAGGAACGTGACGTCGCGATGGTGTTCCAGAACTACGCGCTGTATCCGAACATGACGGTGGCGGAGAACATGGGATTCGCGCTGCGCAACGCGGGAATGTCGAAGGCGGACACGGCCGTCCGCGTCGAGGAGGCGGCTCGGATGCTCGAGCTCGAGCCCCTCCTCGGCCGGCGTCCGGGCAAGCTGTCCGGCGGCCAACGTCAGCGCGTGGCGATGGGGCGCGCGATCGTGCGTCGCCCCGAGGTGTTCTGCATGGACGAGCCGCTCTCCAACCTGGACGCGAAGCTCCGGGTGAGCACGAGGTCGCAGATCGCGTCGTTGCAGCGCCGGCTCGGCACGACGACGGTGTACGTGACGCACGATCAGGTCGAGGCCATGACGATGGGGGACCGGGTCGCGGTCCTGAAGAGCGGACTCCTGCAGCAGGTCGCGAGTCCCCGTGAGCTGTACGCGAATCCGGTCAACGACTTCGTCGCGTCGTTCATCGGCTCGCCCGCGATGAATCTGCTCGAGACGGACGTGGTGGACGGCCACGCCGTCCTGGGTGGCGCGCGCATCCCGGTGCCCGCCGCACACAAGGGGAGGATCGTCGTCGGGGTCCGCCCCGAGTCGTGGGAACTGGTGGGCGAGTCCGACACCGAGGCGGTCGAGCTGACCACCGAGCTGGTCGAGGAACTGGGGGCGGAGTCGTTCGCCTACTCGGTCGGACCGGCGGACGCCGGCTGGACGGCCCGCGGTGGCCGCGTGGTGGTGCGGGTGGATCGTCGTGTCGTGGTCGGTGCGGGCGAGCGCCTGCGCGTCCGGCCGGACGCGGGTGAGGTGTACTTCTTCGATCCCGAGTCCGGCCTGCGCCTGCGCTAGATCACCAGATGCGGACGCGCTGCTGCGGATCGAGGTAGAGCGCGTCCTGCTCTGTCACCTCGAAGGCCTCGTGGAAGCTGTCGAGGTTGCGGACCACGCCGTTGCACCGGAACTCGGGCGGCGAGTGGGGATCGATGGACAGGCGGCGCAGCGCCTCCGCGTCCCGCGCCTTGGTGCGCCACACCTGCGCCCAACCGAAGAAGACACGTTGGAGCCCTGTCAGGCCGTCGATCTCCGGGGCCGCGGAGCCGTTCAGTGAGATCTTGTACGCCTCGACGGCGATCGACAGACCACCGAGGTCGCCGATGTTCTCGCCGATCGTGAACTTCCCGTTGACGTGGTGTCCGGGAAGGGCTTTCGGCTCGAACGAGTCGTACTGCTCGATCAGCGCGGTGGTGCGCTTGCCGAACTCGCTGCGATCACTGTCGGTCCACCAGTCGACGAGGTTGCCGTCACCGTCGTACTTGGCTCCCTGGTCGTCGAATCCGTGGCCGATCTCGTGTCCGATGACCGCACCGATTCCGCCGTAGTTCGCGGCGTCGTCGGCGTCCGGGTCGAAGAACGGGGGCTGCAGGATCGCGGCGGGGAACACGATCTCGTTCATGCCCGGGTTGTAGTAGGCGTTGACGGTCTGCGGGGTCATGAACCACTCGCCGCGGTCCACCGGACCACCGAGCTTGTCCAGATCGCGCTGGTACTCGGCCTCGTAGCCGCGGCGGTAGTTGCCCACCACGTCCGCCGGATCGATCAGCAGCGAGGAGTAGTCCCGCCAGGTGTCCGGGTAGCCGATCTTCGGGGTGAACTTGTCGAGCTTCGCCAGCGCGGCCGTCCGCGTCTCCGGGCTCATCCACTCGAGGTCGGAGATGTTGCGCCGGTACGCCTCGACGAGGTTGGCCACCAGTTCCTGCATGCGCGTCCGCGAATCGGCCGGGAAGTGCTTCTGTACGTACAGCTTTCCCACCGCCTCGCCCATCAGATCCTGTACGAGGGAGACGCCGCGCTTCCAGCGCTCGCGGTTGGTCTCGGTTCCCGTCAGCGTGCGGCCGTAGAAGGCGAAGTTCTCGTCGACGATCGCGGACGTCAGGTACGGCGCGCGGGAGTGGAGGATGCGCCAGGTGGCCCAGGCCTTCCAGTCGTCGAGGCTGCGCGTCGACCACAGCTCCGCGAACGTGGTGAGGAACTCGGGCTGGCGGACGACGATCTCGGCGAAGTGACGGTCCGCGTCGGCGCCGAGGCCCTCGATCCAGGCGCCCCACTCGAAGCCGGGCGCGTCCGCTCGCAGCGACGCGAGCGTCGTCAGGTTGTAGGAGAGATCGGCGTCGCGGCGCTTCACCACGTCCCAGTGGCCCGCCGCCAGGGCGGTCTCGAGATCGACGACGCTCGCTGCGGAACGGGTCACGCCCGCGAGGGCGAACATGGCGCCGATGTGCTCGGCGTACTGCTCGCGAACCTGTGCGTGCTCGTCCTCCCGGTAGTACGACTCGTCGGGGAGGCCGAGGCCGGACTGCGAGAAGTGGACGAGGTAGCGGTCCGATTTCTTCGAGTCGGTGTCGACGTAGTGCGCGACCGCGCCGCCGACACCGGTGCGCTGCAGAGTGCCGAGTACGCGGGCGAGCGCCTCGCTGTCGGTGGCGTCGGCCACCGCCGCGAGCTCGTCGGCGATCGGCGCGGTGCCGGCCGCCTCGATGGCGTCGGCGTCCAGGAAGCTGCTGTAGAGGTCACCGATCTTCGCGGCGTCCGAGCCGGGCGCCGGACTGGAGTCCGCCGCGACCTGGATGATGTCGCGGACGTGCTCCTCGGCCCGGTCGTACAGTGTCCGGAACGCGCCGTCGACGGCGCGGTCGGCCGGGATGTCGTACTCGGCCAGCCAGCGGCCGTTGACGTGCTCGAAGAGATCGTCCTGCGCTCTGGTGACGGCGTCGACGAACTTCAGGTCCAGGCCCGAGGGCCGTGCGAGTGATGCGTCCGAGGTCATGCCTCCATCCTGACAGGCCGGACGAGATGCGCGGGGTCGACGGGGCATTACGCTGGTCCGCGCAGGGTCACGTTGTCGACGAGAGAATTCGGGGTAACCGAGGCTCATGTCCACGGAACAGCACAGCATCGACGAGCCCGTCGCGCCGCCACCCCTCGACGAGGGCGCCCTCCTCGGCGCACTCGCCGCCTGGCTGCCGGAGCAGCGGTGGTTCTCCGCCAAGGGTCACACCGTCACCGGAGTGCATCTGCTCACGCGGGAGACGCTGGCCACCACGTCCGAGCTCGTGGTCGAGCACGTACTCGTGCGGGTGGACCTCGAGGGCGCCGAGCCCCAGATCTTCCAGGTGCCCCTCGGTGTCCGAGCCTCGGTGGACGAGGACCTCGACCCGTGGGTCGTCACTCGGGACGGCGGCGCGGTGGTGTTCGACGCCCTGCGTGATCCCGATGCCATCTCGGTCTACTCCGACCTCCTGGCCACCGGCGGGACCGGCGAGGTGCGCTTCCTGGCGATGCCGGGCAGCGACCTGCAGACCGGCCTGCGCGGAAAGGTGCTGGGCGCCGAACAGTCGAACACGTCGGTCATCCTGGGCGACCACCATCTGCTGAAGATCTTCCGGCGCGTCACGATCGGCATCAATCCCGACGTGGAGCTGCACCGGGCGTTGGGCCAGGCGGGGTGCGAGAACGTCGCGCCGCTGCGCGGATGGATGGAAGCGGACATCGACCACACCGAGACGACCCTCGCCATGGCGCAGGACTTCGTGGCGGGATCCACCGAGGGGTGGACCACCGCGCAGGCCAGCGTGCGGGACGTCCTGGCCAGCGGTGACGTGACGACGTCCGACTTCACGAGCGAGGCCCGCGAGCTGGGCCGCGCCGTCGCCTCCGTGCACGCCGATCTCGCGTCGGTGCTGGGCACGTCCCTGGCGCCGGCGGCCGGTACGGCGGCCGACATCTCCGCTCGCGTGGAGACGGCACTGCCGGTGATCGCCGACCTGGAGCAGTACCTCCCGCGCATCCGGGCCCTGATCGACCAGGCAGCGGGCACGGGCGGCATCGACACCCAGCGCATCCACGGTGACCTGCATCTGGGGCAGGTGCTCCGCACGTCGGAGCGGTGGGTCCTCATCGACTTCGAGGGCGAACCGTCGAAGACGTTCGAGGAGCGGCGCACTCCGGACAGCACGCTGCGCGACGTGGCAGGGATGATCCGCTCTTTCGACTACGCCGCCATGAGCCACGTCGTCGAGATCGAGGATTCGCAGGAACGGGCGCGACTCGAGCCCGTGGCGCGGGAGTGGGTGGAGCGCAACGTGTCCGCATTCTGCGACGGCTACACCGAGGTGGCGGGACACGACCCGCGCATCTCGTGGGCGCTGCTGCGAGCGTACGAGCTGGACAAGGCCGTGTACGAGGCCGTCTACGAGGCGCGCAACCGCCCGACCTGGCTCTCGATCCCCCTGCACGCCATCGAGCGGCTCGTCGCGGAGTGACCTCGCGGACGGTCGCCGTGCTGAGGGCGGCCGGATGCGTGTTCGCCGAGGACGAGGCAGCTCTGCTGATCGGCGAGGCTCCGGACGAGAGCACGCTGGCCGACTGGATCGCGCGCCGTGTCGCCGGGGAGCCGCTCGAGTACATCGTGGGGTGGGCGCAGTTCCACGGGGGCCGCGTGCTCGTCGAGCCCGGCGTCTTCGTGCCGCGCCGACGGACCGAGGCCATGGTGGACGCGGCGCTCGGTCGACTCGGCGGCGGCGTGCTGCTCGATCTGTGCTGCGGCTCGGGTGCCGTGGCCGCCGCGGTGGTGCGCTCGGCGCCGGGGTCCACGGTGTACGCCTCCGACATCGACCCGGTGGCGGTGGCGTGCGCTCGTCGAAATCTGCCGGGCTGCACGGTCTTCGAGAGCGACACCTTCGCCGCGATACCGACGCACCTGCGCCACGGGATCGCCGTCGTCACCGCCAACACGCCGTACGTTCCCTCGTCGGCCATCGAGACCATGCCGCCCGAGGCGCGGGATCACGAACCCCGCGTCACCCTCGACGGTGGACCGGACGGACTGGACGTCCAGCGCCGCGTGGCCGCACAGGCGCGCGACTGGCTGGCACCCGGCGGATCACTGATCGTGGAGGCGTCCGCGGCCCAGGCCGACACGGTGCGACAGATCTTCGCTGCCGCCGGTCTGGAGCCGACGGTGGTACACGACGAGGACCGGGACGCCACCATGGTGATCGGGCGAGGGACGCTCGATCAGGGCTGACCGAACCGCCCGGACTGGAAGTCCTCGAACGCCTGGAGCACCTCGGCCTTGGTGTTCATGACGAACGGCCCGGCCATCGCGACGGGCTCGCGGATCGGCTCGCCTCCGAGAACGAACATCTCCATCGACTCGGTGCCCTCGGCGGCGGCGAAGGTCAAGGTGTCGCCCGAGCCGTAGACCGTGGTCTGACCTGTGCGTACGGGCCGCCGCTCGGTGCCGACGGTGCCGGATCCGCCCAGCACGTAGGCGATGGCGTTGTAGCGCGCGTTCCAGGGCAGGGTCACCGAGGCACCCGGGGCGACGGTGACATGGGACAGCGTGATCGGCGTGTAGGTCGATCCCGGTCCCTCGTGGCCGTCCATCTCGCCGGCGATGACGCGCACCAGCGCGCCGCCGTCCGGGCTCGAGAGCAGAGCGACCTCGCGGCCGGTGATGTCCTGGTACCGCGGCGCCGCCATCTTGTTGCTGCGCGGGAGGTTGACCCACAGCTGCACGCCGTGGAACAGCCCGCCCGAGACGACGAGGTGCTCCGGCGGGGCCTCGATGTGCAGGATGCCGCTGCCCGCGGTCATCCACTGGGTGTCGCCGCCGGTGATGGAACCGCCACCGCCGTGCGAGTCCTGGTGATCCATGATCCCGTCGATCATGTAGGTGACCGTCTCGAAGCCGCGGTGCGGGTGCCACGGTGTGCCCTTGGGCTCGCCCGGCGCGTAGTTCACCTCGCCCATCTGGTCCATGTGGATGAAGGGGTCGAGGTACTTCATGTCGACGCCCGCGAAGGCACGTCGGACCGGGAACCCCTCGCCCTCGTAGCCGGTGGGGGCGGTGGTGACGGCGCGGACCGGCCGGTCCGCCGAGCCTGGCTGCGGCGTGGAGATGCGGGGGAGCGCAAGAACGTTGTCGACGGTCACTGCGGGCATGTCGGCCTCCTGGGATAAAGTTGACGAATCAACTACTTGCCCGGCTCAACCGCGAGGGGCCCGTCCTTGTTCCCCGGCCGGATCCACGTGCAGATCGAACCAGTCGAGGGTGCGCGACCACGCGTCGTACGCAGCCCGTTCGTTGTAGACGGCGGGTCGATCGTTGCAGTGGAAGCCGTGCTCGGCGTCGGGATAGCGGGCGATGCGAGTGTCCACCTGCGCGTCGGTGACGGCAGCGTTCAGCGCATCGACGTCGTCGACCGGGATCCCGGTGTCGAGGTCGCCGAAGAACCCGTGCCACGGCGTTCGCAGTGCCGTGGCGCCGTCGAGCAGCGGCGGGTAGCCGAAGCGACCCTCGCGGATGCCGCCGCCGTAGAACGTGGCCGCGGCACCGAGTGGACGCCGCACCGCCGTCTCGAAGGCGACGGTGCCGCCCATGCAGAACCCGACGATCGCGCACCCGCTCGGTCCGTAGCCGTACCCAGCCAACTCGTCGAACGCGGCATCGACGTCCTGGTCGATCTCCTCGGCCTTCAGTGCGCCGATGAGGTCCATCGCGGTGCTCATGTCGTCGTACGACACCACCGGATCACCGGCCCGGTGGAAGAGATGCGGGGCCACGGCGATCCATCCTGCCGAGGCGAAGCGGCCGCAGACCTCCGCGATGTGGTCGGTCACGCCGAACGCCTCCTGGACGACGACGACACCGCCTCGTATCGGACCTTCCGGGACGCGTGTGGTGAAAGTGATGGCCATCCCACCATCAGATCACGAGAATCTCGGTGTTCCATGTGTGAACTGTGTGAAAAGGGGAAACCGCGCCGAGGAACCAGCAGGAGGCTGCCATGACATCGACCCTGAACAACCCCGGAGCAGCGACGCCGCAGGAGCCGACCGGGCCGCCGCCGACGTTCGAGGTCGGTGCGCGGGTACGCACCCGGCACTCGATCGACCGCGACTCGGATCCGACGACGTGGCCTCTCGAGACGGGATCGATCGTCGAGGACTTCGCCGACTTCGTGGACTCGTCGTCCGTGGGTCGGGACTGGGCCGTGGCACACCGGTGGGCGGTGGCCCTGGACAACGGGTGCCTGGTGTTCCGCGACACCGACGACCTCGAGGCCGCCGGCGACCCGACCTCGACCGCCGAGACGTCAGCGCGGAAGCAGTAGCACCAGCACGGTCACGCCGGCGATGACGATGGCCGCGCGGAACGGCGTCCGTCCGCTGCTCGTCGACGCGATCCATGCGGCGACGACCACGACGGCCAGAGCGGCTCCGCCCGCTGCGGTCGACACCCCGGTGCGCCCGAGAGCCCCGCTCCCCACGACCCCCACGATCGATGCGGTGACGAGCACCCCCGCGGCGAGTGGAGCGACCACGCGAGCAGGGAGTCGGTGTGCCAGCCCGCGGACTCCCGTCGCCGTGTCGTCGGCGATGTCGGGCAGCACGTTGACCAGGTGGGCGCCGAAGCCGAGCAGCGCCCCTACCGTGATCATCCACCACGGCGGCATCGCGTCGGCCACGGTGAGCGAGACGACCACGGGCGCCGATCCGAACGCGACGGTGTACGGCAGCCACGACACGACGGTGGATTTCAGACCCACGTTGTAGGCGAGGGCCGACCCGACTCCCAGCACGAGGTGCACCGCACCCGGGACGACGCCGCACAGCATCGAGAACACCACGCAGACCACCGCCGCGACCGCGACGCTCACCCGCACGGTGGCGGGGTCGAGGCGGCCGACGGCGAGCGGTTTGTCCGTGCGGCCGACCGCGGTGTCCCGCGGGGCGTCGATCAGATCGTTGGTCCAACCGACGATCAGTTGCCCGCTCAGCACCGCCACGACCACGACGACGAGGAGCCCCGCCGAGGGTGGGCCGATGCTGACCGACAGCAGTGCCACGAACGTCGTGACCGCGGCGGCGGGGCCGGGGTGGGAGGCGACGAGGAGAGCGGAGAGTCGACTGCCCATGTACCGGAACAGTACTCAGCTGGCGCGAGCGTCCTCGCGTGCCGGGGCTCCCGCGTCCCGCTCCCGGCGGGCGTCCTCGAGCACGACGAGCCTGCCGAGTGCCGTGCGCGCGTGCATCTGCTGCTGCGTGACGGTCAGCTGGGTGCGCGCTCGGCCGAGGAACGTCCACGTCCAGTTGAAGACGGTGGTGAGTCGGCTCTTGAATCCGACGATGTAGACGAGGTGCACCGCGAGCCACATCAGCCATGCCAGGAAGCCGGTGATCTTGACGGGTCCCACCTGCGCCACGGCCGAGAATCGCGTCACGGTCGCCATGCTGCCCTTGTCCCGGTAGCGGAACGGGGTGCGCTCGGGGCGCGGTGTGTCGGTGGCAGCGGCGCGGACGTCGGCAGTGATGCACCGCGCGGCGTAGCGGCCGCCCTGGATCGCCACCTGGGCGACGCCGGGGAGCTTGTCGCGCGCCATCATGTCGCCGACCACGAAGACCTCGGGGTGGCCCGGCAGTGTCAGATCGGCCTCGACGAGCACGCGGCCCGCGCGGTCCACCTCGGCCCCGGACTTCGCCGCGAGCTGTGCCGCGAGCGGGCTCGCGGAGACACCGGCCGACCAGACCTTGCAGGAGGACTCGATGCGGCGCTCGGTGCCGTCGCTGTCGCGGACAGATAATCCGTCGGCGTCGACGTCGGTGACCGCGGCGCCCAGCTCGACCTCGACGCCGACCTTCTCGAGACGTCGTCGAGCATTCTCGCCCAGCGAGTCGGCGAAGGGCGGCAACACCTTCGGGGCCGCGTCGAGCAGAATCACGCGGGCGTCGCGGCTGTCGATCGTGCGGAACGTTCCGGCGAGGGTGCGGCGCGAGAGCTCGGCGATCTGTCCCGCCATCTCGACACCCGTGGGGCCGGCGCCGACGACGACGAACGTGAGCAGCCGTGCGCGCTCGACGGGGTCGGTGGTGAGTTCGGCGGCGTCGAACGCGTTCATGATGCGCCCGCGCAGCTCGAGGGCGTCGTCGAGCGTCTTCATGCCGGGGGCGAACTCGGCGAAGTGGTCGTTGCCGAAGTAGGACTGGCCGGCGCCCGCGGCGACGACGAGGCTGTCGTACGGAGTGACGGTGACGCGGCCACGGCTGACCGAGACGACGGTGCGCGCCTCGAGGTCCACCTCCGTGACGTCGCCGAGCACGACGGCGGCATTCGCCTGGTTCTTGAGGATGAGACGGGTGGAGGGCGCGATCTCGCCCTCGGAGAGGATCCCGGTGGCCACCTGGTAGAGCAACGGCTGGAAGAGGTGGTGCGCGGTGCGCGCCACGATCGTCACGTCGACGTCGCTGCGGCGCAGGGCCTTGGTCGCGAACAGGCCGCCGAATCCGGAGCCGACGACGACGACGCGGTGCGGGGCTGTGGTGGTGGTCACGGTGCCCGTTCCTCTCACTTCACGTGGCCGACCTGCGGGTCCGCCTCCGACGGGGTTTCCGTCTGTGACCCAGACCATACACGGCGCGCTCGATTTGTCAGAACAAATAGGTGGAACAGGGCGAACGCCTACGATTCGAGCATGGATCGCCCCGTGGTCGCCCTCGAGAACGCCGACGCCGTGTACGAGTACTACCGGGAGCATCAGCAGAATCGACGCGTCACGCGGCTCGCCTACGGGGCTCTCGCCGGACGGTTCCGACCCCGCGTCCGGTACGGCGACGGTGCTCGCGAACGCCTCCGCGCCCTCATCTACGACGACACGCGGTTCATCCTGGCCGTGAACCACGTCAGCGAGACCGACCCGTACACGGTCGCCGCCGCCGCGTGGTCCAGCGCGCTGCGGCCCGTCATCGGCCGCACCCGCGTCCTGGCCAAGGACGAGCTGTTCGTCGAGACCGAACCGAACCGCCCGCGGACCCGCCGCATCGCCGAGCGGACGTCGCAACGACGTCGCATCGAGATGATGGGCGGCATCCCGGTGTTCCGCAGCCGCGACCACGGTCTGCGCGCCGTGTCCCGAGCCGGCAATCTCATGATGAACGTGTGTGCCGAAAGGCTATCTCGTGGTGACGATCTCGCGATCTTCCCGGAGGGCACGTGCAACGACGGTGATCCGACGGTGCTCCAGCACGTCGGGAGCGGGATCGGGCACATCGTCGCGCGCGCACGGACTCGCGGCGTCGAACCGAGGCTCGTGGTGATGGGGCTGCACTACGGACCGCCGCCTGGCAGGTACCGCTCGGCGAGCGTGCACATCGACGTGCCGGACATCGTGCTCCCCGACAAGCCGGTCTCCATCGCGCGCACCGTCGCCGAGTACCTTCAGGTGGCCGTGGAGTTGTCGGTCCGCCAGTACTGACTGGTGGTTTTGTCCGGTCGGACCGAAATGTCATGTGCTGCATCGTTGTTCACGTTCGGTTCGGCTCCTGCTCGCCTGCCGTGCGTCTGACGTCGAGGTGACGGGAGCAGCGTCGTCTCCATGGTGGAGAACGCACTGAATCCGGCCGGGGAGATCGTCGACACAGGAGTCCCCGCCCACATCGCGGCGAACGCTTCCATCGCCGAGCAGCACGACTGGCACCTGAGCAATCTCCGTCGCCATCGGGTGTCCCGTCGCAACTTCCTCGTGGGTGCGGCCGCCGTCGCCGCGGCGGCCGGGGTGGGAAACCCCGGTTGGAATCGCGTCGCCTACGCGCAGGACGCGCCGCTGACCGTCGGAGGACGGCATCTCTCCTTCGGCTCCGACGCCGCGACGCAGCTCCGGTTCTCGGCGCAGCTCTCCCGCAATCCCGGACTCACCGGGGTGTTTCTCGACCACGGTCCGACCCCGGCACTGGGCGCCACGACGTCGGCCGAGGTGCGCAACCTGGTGAGCCAGGTACCGCGGTCCGACGGCGGCATCCTGGCGGCCGAGCAGTTCTACGTGCACGTTCCGGTGGACGGGCTCACTCCGCGTCTTCCGCACTACTACCGGTGGCGCACCGCCGACGGCTACGTCAGCGATGTCCGCAGTGCCGCACCGGCTCTGCCGGCGGGCCGGCTCGCACCGTTCCGGTTCACGATGATGGGAGATCAAGGCGTCGACGAGACGCCGACGCAGCCTCCCGGCCTGAAGCCCGGTGACTACGACGATCTGTACTACAAGCCCGACAACGAGCCGTCGGCCAAGCACGCGGCGAACATCGTGCGCCAGATCGCCGACTCGCGGCCCGACTTCCACATCCTCGCGGGCGACATCGCGTACGCGGACCCGTCGGGACAGGGCCGCACTCCTCGCTTCGTACCCAGTGGCGGCACCGTCGACAAGGCCTTCGACAAGTTCAACCCGTACGTCTGGGACGGCTACCTCGCGGCGATCGAGCCGAGCGCGGCGTCGACGCCCTGGCTCTTCGCGACCGGAAATCACGACATGGAGGCGCTGTACGGGCCGAACGGGTACGGCGGCCACGCAGCTCGATTGGACCAGCCGGACAACGGCCCCGCCGGGTGCCCGTCGGTCTACTCGTTCGTCCACGGCAACGTCGCCGTGCTCTCGCTCGACGCCAACGACGTCTCGAACGAGATCCGCGCGAACACGGGCTACAGCGGCGGACGTCAGACGGGATGGGTGGAGTCGACCCTGGCGCGCTACCGGGCCGATCCGGCCGTCGACTTCATCGTCTGCTTCTTCCACCACTGCGCGTACTCGACGACGAAGGACCACGCGAGCGACGGCGGCGTCCGCAGTGCGTGGGCGGGGCTCTTCGACCGGTACCACGTCGATGTGGTGCTGCAGGCGCACAACCACGTGTTCGAGCGGTCCGATCCGATCCGCGGCGGCTCGCCGACCCGCGTCGCCGGTGACCGGTCGGAGGTCACCTCCGTCTCGGACGGCACCGTCTACTACACGGTGGGCGGCGGCGGGCGCCCGCGTTACGGGTTCCAGGACGGCGAACCCGAGAGCTACCGCGGCAACGAGGTGGCCGACACGTCGGTGCCGAACAGCTACGTCGTCGCCGCGGACGGCTCGAAGGTGCCCGAGTCGCTCACCTGGTCACGGGTGCGATTCCGCAACTACTCGTTCGTCCGCGCGGACGTGACGCCCGGGATCCCCGGCATCACACCGAGTCGGATGCGCATCTCCGCGGTCGACGAGTACGGGCGGGAGTTCGACGAGGTCACCTTCCGTCGCGAGCTGCCGCTCGCGTTCGGCAGCTAGCTGCCGGCCATGTGACCGTCGGCAGCTAACTGCCGGCCATGTGACCGTCGGCAGCTAGCTGCCGGCGATGTTCACCATCCAGCCGATTCCGAACCGGTCGGTGAGCATCCCGAAGGTGTCGCCCCAGGGCGCTGTCTCGAGCGGGACGCCGAGGGTTCCGCCCTCGGCGAGCGCGTCCCAGTAGCCGCGCAGTTCTGGCTCGTCGTCGCCGCTCAGGGACACCGTGCCGTTGGTGCTCACCTCCATCGACGACGGAGTGTCGGCGCCCATCAACGTGAAGCCGCCCGGGGTGTCGAGCTGACCGTGCATGACGTTGCCCGACTCGGACTCCTCGACGGGCATGCCCGAGTCACCGAACGTCGACAGCGTGAGTTCTCCGCCGAACACGGTGCGATAGAACTCCATCGCCTCCCGCGCCGTGTCCCGGAACGACAGGTACGGATTGAGTCGGGTCGTCATGGTGAGCCTCTTTCTCGAGCGGGGGTGGTTCGCCGACTCCTGTGACTTGATAGAAAGAGTGGGAGCCGCGGGATTTCGGGGCCGAGATGAGAAAGAGGGTAGTCGTGAGCGAGCAGGTCAGGACAGCAATCGTCACGGGAAGTGCGCGAGGAATCGGTGCCGCCGTCGCCCGACGTCTCGCCGCGGACGGCTTCGGTGTCGCCGTCGTCGATCTCGACGAGGCGGCGTGTGCCGGCACGGTCGACGCGATCACCGCAGCCGGTGGTCAGGCCATCGCCGTCGGCGCGAACGTCGCGGACGAGCAGTCGGTCATCTCTGCGGTCGAGCGCATCGCCACCGACTTCGGGGCGCCCACGGTGTTGGTGAACAACGCCGGCATCCTGCGCGACAATCTTCTCTTCAAGATGTCGGTCGACGACTGGGACGCCGTGCTCGGCGTGCATCTGCGCGGATCGTTCCTCATGTCCCGCGAGGTGCAGAAGCATCAGGTCGAGGCCAAGTGGGGACGCATCGTCAACCTGTCGTCCACCTCGGCGCTGGGCAACCGCGGTCAGGCCAACTACGCGGCCGCCAAGGCCGGCATGCAGGGCTTCACCAAGACCCTCGCCATCGAGCTGGGCCGCTACAACGTCACCGTCAACGCGATCGCACCCGGCTTCATCGAGACGGAGATGACGGCGGCGACGGCCGAGCGCGTCGGCGTGCCGTTCGAGGACTTCAAGAAGGGTGCCGCGTCGCAGATCCCGGTCAACCGCATCGGTCAGCCCGAGGACATCGCCCACACGGCATCCTTTTTCTGCAGTGAGGGTGCAGGATTCGTGTCCGGCCAGGTCGTGTACGTCGCGGGCGGGCCGAAAGACTGATGTGAAGTTGCTGCTGCTCGCCGACACCCACGTCCCCACCCGCGCGCGGGATCTGCCCGCCGCGGTGTGGGACGCGGTGGACGCGGCCGACCTGGTGGTGCACGCGGGTGACTGGATGGCGCCGTCGTTGCTGGACGCGCTCGAGGAACGGTCGACCGATCTGCTCGCCTGCTGGGGCAACAACGACGGTGACGATCTCCGTGCGCGGTTGCCGGAGGTCGCACGGCGGACGGTCGAGGGCGTACGCATGGTGGTGACGCACGAGACCGGGGCGAAGGAGGGACGGGAGAAGCGGATGGACGCGCAGTTCCCGGACACCGACCTGCTCGTGTTCGGGCACAGCCACATTCCGTGGGACACGCTGTCCGACAACGGGATGCGCCTGCTCAACCCGGGTTCGCCGACCGACCGTCGGCGGCAACCGCACTGCACCTACATGACGCTGACCCTGAGCGGCGGTGCCGTCTCGGACGTCGTGGTGCACGAGCTGTGACGCGCATCGACGCCTGGACGTGGTCGGTGCGGCTGTTCAAGACGCGCTCCGCCGCCGCGTCGGCGTGCCGCGGCGGACACGTGAAGATCAACGGCAGTGCCGCCAAGCCGGCGCAGCACGTGGTGCCCGGTGACGAGGTACGCATCCGCGCAGGGGGATTCGAGAAGATCGTCGAGGTCACTCAGCTCGTGAACAAGCGAGTGGGAGCCCCGGCCGCGGTGGCGTGCTACATCGACCGGAGCCCACCCCCACCGCCGCGTGAACTGTTCGCCGCGGTGCCCGTTCGCGATCGCGGAGCCGGGAGGCCGACGAAGCGGGACCGGCGCGAGATCGACCGGTTGCGGGCGGCACCGCCGAGCGAGTGACGCGCGGCGGTCCCGCCACCGGCGTCAGCGCAGCAGTGCGCGCGACATGACGACGCGCTGAATCTGGTTGGTGCCTTCGTAGATCTGCGTGATCTTGGCGTCACGCATCATGCGCTCGACCGGGAAGTCGCGCGTGTAGCCGGCGCCACCGAAGAGCTGCACCGCATCGGTGGTCACCTTCATGGCGACGTCCGAGGCGAAGCACTTGGAGGCGGCGGAGATGAAGCCGAGGTTCTTCTCGCCGCGCTCGGCGCGAGCGGCTGCCGAGTACACCATGAGGCGGGCCGCCTCGATCTCCATCGCCATGTCGGCGAGCATGAACTCGACGCCCTGGAACGTGCTGATGGCCTTGCCGAACTGCTTGCGGTCCTTGGTGTACGCGATGGCCGCGTCGAGAGCGCCCTGCGCGATGCCGACGGCCTGCGCGCCGATGGTGGGACGGGTGTGGTCGAGCGTCGCGAGTGCCGTCTTGAAGCCGGTGCCGGGCTCACCGATGATGCGGTCTCCGGGGATGCGGCAGTTCTCGAAGTACAGCTCGCGGGTGGGGCTGCCCTTGATGCCGAGCTTGCGCTCCTTCTCGCCGACCGAGAAGCCCTCGTCGTCCTTGTGCACCATGAACGCCGAGATGCCGTTGGCCTTCTTCTCGGGATCGGTGACGGCCATGACGGTGTACCAGGTCGACTTGCCGGCGTTGGTGATCCAGGCCTTCGAGCCGTTCAGGATCCAGTCGTCGCCGTCCGCCTTGGCGCGGGTCTTCATGCCGGCGGCGTCGGAGCCCGCCTCACGCTCGGACAGTCCGTAGGAGGCCATCTCGCCCTCGGCGATGGAGGGCAGCACCTTCTGCTTGAGCTCCTCGTTGCCGCTGAGGATGAGGCCCATGGTGCCGAGCTTGTTCACGGCGGGGATCAGGGAGGAGGAACCGCACACGCGGGCGACCTCCTCGATCACCATGCAGGCCGCGACGGAGTCGGCGCCCTGGCCGCCGTACTCCTCGGGAATGTGCACCGCGTTGAAGCCGGAGGCGTTGAGGGCCTTCAGGGCCTCCTCGGGGAAGCGCTCCTGCTCGTCGACCTCGGTGGCGTACGGCGCGATCTCCTTCTCGGAGAGTGCGCGGATGGCCTCGCGGAGCTCGTTGTGCTCGTCGGCGAGCTGGAAGAGGTCGAAGCTGGGGTTGCCGGCCATGGGATGTCCGTTCGTCGTGGTGAGAGGGTCGTGGCACTCGGTGTCACGGAATGAGGCCAGCGTACCGGACCGACCGGCCGGTGACCATGGCTGCGTGGCACTTGGTGTCACTGGTCACGTGTGGGTGCTCCGGACCCGTACCGTCCGTCCCTTATTCTGGTGGTCGTGCACCACCAGGCGACGACCCGTGCGCCGGGTGCCCGGGCAGTCGGCGCGCGCAGGCCGGGCCACCGCGTCGATCTGGACGGTCTCCGCGGGCTGGCGATCGCCCTCGTGGTCGTCTTCCACATCTGGTTCGGCAGGGTCTCGGGCGGTGTCGACGTCTTCCTCGTCCTGTCCGGCTTCTTCTTCACGTCGATGGTGCTGCGCCGCGTCGAGCGAGCCGACGGCCCGATCCTGCGGCCCCTCGTCGTCCGCACCGCCCGACGCCTGTACCCCGCGGCGGTGGTGGTGTTCGGCGCAGTGGCGCTCTGGACCGCGTGGGACCGACCCTTCACGATGTGGGACGCGACGACGCGGCAGCTCCTCGCGTCGCTGGCGTACGTCCAGAACTGGGAGCTCGCGCGGACCGCGTCCGACTACGCGGCGGCCGATCTGTCGGTCAGTCCGCTCCAGCACCTGTGGTCGATGTCCGTGCAGGTGCAGTTCTACGTCGGTGTCACGGCCGTGGTGTTCCTCGTCGCCGCGGCGTGCCGTCGGTGTGGTCGTCGGGACCTGACCACACCGGTGCTGGTGTCGGTGCTCGCGGTCGCCGCCGCGGTGTCGTTCACCTATGCGGCCGACATCGGCCGCACCCACCAGGGGTGGGCCTACTACGACACCGGGGCGCGGACGTGGGAACTCGCTGTCGGCGCGATCGCCGGGCTGGTGATCGGTCGAGTGGTGCTGCCGGCCGCGCTACGGGCCGCGGCCGCCGTCGTCGGACTTGCCGCACTGGTGGGCTGTGGGTTCCTCGTCGACGGTGCGGCGCAGTTCCCCGGTCCTGCCGCGCTGGTGCCGGTCGGGGCCGCGATGCTGCTGGTGCTTGCCGGTGCGGGTGCTCCCGAGTCACGAGCACCGGCCGTGACCCGTGCTCTCGAGTCCCGCCCACTGCAGTTCCTCGGCTCCATCGCCTACCCGCTGTACCTGTGGCACTGGCCGATCCTCATCGCGGTGCTCGGAACCGGGCACTCGGTGACCGTGGTGACGGGATCCGCCGTGGTGGTCGTCTCGATCGCCCTGGCCGTCGCCACACGCTCGTGGGTGGAGGAGCCGGTGCACCGTCGGGGCGCGGGCCGCGGCGTCCTCACCGCCCTGGTGACCGTCGGAGCGATCGGCCTCGCCGCGGCGAGCGCGACCTGGCAGGGCTACCTCGATCGAGCGACGGCCCAGCCGACCGCCGACGTGAGCTCCGACGATCGCTACCCGGGGGCGCTCGCGCTCGTCGACGGTGTTCCCGTGCCGGACGCTCCGATGCGACCCACCGTGCTCGATGCGGACCTGGACCTGCCGCAGTCGACGCTGGACGGCTGCATCGCGGACATGACGCAGCGCGAGGTGATCTCGTGCGTGTACGGCGATCCCGACGCGACGCGCACCCTTGCCCTGGCCGGGGGATCGCATGCCGAGCACTGGCTCCCCGCACTCGACCGGATCGGCCGGGATCGCGGGTTCGCCGTGGTGACCTACCTCAAGATGGGTTGCCCGCTCGACATCGGCGAGCCGCTCCTGGTGGATCTGCCCTACCCGGACTGCCGGGACTGGTCCTCGGACGTGCTCGACATCCTCGCGTCGGACCGCCCCGACTGGGTGTTCACCACCTCGACGAGGCCGAGCCCCACGGAGTTCGGCGACGTCACACCCGACGCGTACCTCGACGTCTGGGCACGCTTCTCCGCGCTAGCTCTTCCCGTCGTGGCCGTGCGGGACACTCCGTGGCTCAGCCGGGAGGGCGTCCCGTATCGCGCCGCGGACTGCCTTGCCGACGGCGGCGACAGCGAGTCGTGCGGACTGCCGCGCAGCGAGGTCCTGTCCGAGATCGATCCGGCCCGCGCCGCGTCGCTGCCGTTCCCCTCGGTGGTTCCCGTCGACTTCTCCGATGCGGTCTGCGGTCCCGACGTGTGTCGCGTCGTCGAAGGAAACGTGCTGGTCTACCACGATTCCCACCACCTGTCGGCGACGTACGTCCGGTCGCTCGTGCCGGTGGTCGACAGCACGCTCGGCGAGGTCACGGGGTGGTGGTGAGACCGTCCCCGAAGTGCTGTGCGAGCAGGGTCGTGACGTCGGCGACCGACGTCCCCGGCGGCAACACGAGTGCGGTGGGCCGGTCTCTCGCGGTGTCGGTGACGAACCGCCGCTTCACCGCCCCGAGGGCGCGCCGGACGTCCTCGACCTCCACTCGGGCCCCGTCGCGAAGCCACGTGCGCAGCAGGTAATTGTGCGTCGCCGTGACCGCGGCGGCGAACTGCACCAGGGCGAGCGGCTCCTGCGTCGGGGCGCCGCGGCGCAGGGTGTCGACGAAGACGCGCTCGTACCGCAGCACCATCACCAGTTCGCGCTCGCGCAGGGCGGGCACCGTCTGCAGGACGCGGTAGCGGCGACGGGTGGTGTCCGGCGTGCCGGAGAACCGGGCGAACACGCGCGCGGCGGCCTCGCACACGGCGTCGTACGGGTCGAGGTCGGTCGTTCCCAGGAAGTCCTGCACATGGGCGAGGGTGGCGTCGTGGTCGAGGAAGACCACATCCTCCTTGGACCGGAACTGCCGGAAGAACGTGCGGCGCGACAGCCCCGCGCTCTCCGCGATCTGGTCGACCGTGGTGGCCTCGTACCCCTTGCTCTCGAAGAGCTCCAGCGCCGCACCCATGACCTCGAGGCGAAACCGGGCGTCCTCGGTTTCTCGCGGTTCGTCGTGGGCGGCCATGGCTTCACGGTAGCGTGAACTGCTCGGACCGGTGAGCTGCCGGAACGCACGTGACGGTGAAGGGACGAGGTCGTGGCGTTGGTGATGGGTGTCGATTCGTCCACCCAGTCGTGCAAAATCGTTGTTCGGGACGCGGATTCCGGTGAGCTGGTCCGCCACGGTCGGGCCGGCCATCCCGACGGCACCGAGATCGACCCGGCCCGGTGGCACGAGGCTCTCGAGACCGCTCTCGCGGACGCCGGTGGAATGGACGGCGTAGACGCGGTCTCCGTCGGAGCGCAGCAGCACGGCATGGTGTGTCTCGACGAGGCGGGCGAGACCGTCCGACCGGCGTTGCTGTGGAACGACACTCGCTCCGCCGAGTCGGCGCTCGACCTGGTGACCGAGCTGGGTGGAGGCCAGGAGTGGGCCGACGCCGTGGGCGTGGTGCCGGTCGCGTCCATCACCGCGGCAAAGCTGCGGTGGCTCGCGGATCACGAGCCGGAGAACGCCGATCGCACTGCGGCAGTCTGTCTTCCGCACGACTGGCTGTCCTGGCGCCTCGGCGGTGCTCGCGGACTCGACGCCCTGGCCACGGATCGGGGTGACGCCAGCGGCACGGGATACTTCTCGGCGGCCACGAACGAGTACCGCGTCGATCTGCTCGGTCTCGCGCTACGCGGGCGCACCCCGCACGTGCCCACCGTGGCGGCGCCCTCGACACGGATCGGCACGACTTCCGGAGGCGCGGCCATCGGGCCCGGAACCGGTGACAATGCCGCTGCGGCACTGGCTCTGGGTGCCGGCGAGGGTGACCTGGTGGTCTCCATCGGCACGTCCGGCGTCGTCTCGGCCGTGTCCGCCGTGGCTCCTCGCGACCCGTCGGGACTGGTGGCCGGCTTCGCCGACGCCACCGGTCGTCAACTGCCTCTCGTCTGCACGCTGAACGCCGCGCGCGTGCTCGATGCGACCGCGCGCCTGCTCGGCGTCGACCACGACGAGCTGTCGCGGCTCGCGCTGTCCACGGAGAGCCGGGGACTGGTCATGGTGCCGTACCTCGAGGGGGAGCGCACACCGAACAGGCCCGGCGCGACCGGTGCGATTCATGGCCTGCGCCTGGGTAATTCGACCCCGGCGCACCTCGCGCGCGCCGCGATCGAGGGTCTGCTGTGCAGTCTCGCCGACGGGATCGACCACCTGGTGGCGCAGGGTGCGACCGTGTCGCGAGTGCTGCTCGTCGGCGGGGGCGCGAAATCCGAGGCGGTGCGCGTCCTCGCGCCGGGAGTCTTCGGCATGCCCGTCGACGTCCCGCCGCCCGGTGAGTACGTGGCCGACGGGGCCGCGCGCCAGGCGGCCTGGGTGCTGTCCGGCGGGGCCGAACCGCCCACCTGGGCCGCGGCGGACATTCCCCGGTACGAGGCGGACCCGACCCCGGCGGTGCGCGAACGCTACGCCGAGGTGCGGGACCTGACGGAGGGTGCCGGGTAGGTCAGCGCCCCGTAGCGTTCGACTCGTCGTCGGCGTGGGTCATGGCAGCGAGGTGCATCTCGTCGACGGTGGCCGAGTCGGGTGTGTAGTCGACTCTGTCCGACTTCGCCAGCACGCCCTCCATGTGCGCGATGTACGCCATCTGCATGATCGTCGTCGGCTCCTCCTCGAAGAGGCGGGCGTACGCATCCTGCCGGGCGTCACCCGTGAGCTGGCCGGCCGCGGCGATCTCCGCGTCGAACTCCGGTGTTCCGTAGGCACTCTGGAATCCGTCACTCGTGAAGTACTGGTCGACGGTGAAGGCCGAGTCACCCGCCTGGTTGCCGTGCTGGATGACCAGGAGGTACGGGCCGGCGTCGGCGGGGAAGGGGCGCTCCTGGTACTGCGACGTACCGGCCGAGTCCATCATCTCGATCGAGATGTTCATGCCCAGTTCGGACAGTGCGTTCTGGACGACCTCGAGGGTCTCGTTGACCTTCGGGAACTGCCCGGTACGGCCGATCAGTCGGATCTTCGCATCGACCGGCACGCCGTCCGCTCGTGCCTCGTCGAGCAGTGCTCGCGCCTTCTCCGTGTCGTACGGCCACGCCTCGAGATCGTCGTCGTACCCGACGACTCCCGGCGAGACCAACTGGGCCGCCGGGCGTCCCAGATCGCGAAAGAGGGCGTGCACGATGCCGTTCCGGTTGATGGAATAGTTGATCGCCTGCCGCACCCGGATGTCGTCCAGGGGTGGCTCCCCCACCTGGATCCGAACCGCGGTGGTCTCGTTGTTCGGGTAGGCCACACCCAGGTCCCCGGCACCGTCCTCCGGTCCGATACCGGTCGCGATGTCGGCCTCGTCTCCCGAGACCATCGACGCGCGGATGCTGCCTTCGCTGCGCCACTGGTAGACGGCACGGGCGAACTCCGGCCGAGGCCCCCAGTACCGATCGTTGCGCACCAGGGTCAGCCGCTGGCCGTAGTCCCAGGTGTCGAGAGCGAACGGTCCGGTGCCGACCGGTTCCCGCTCGCGTTCCGTGATGCTGGCGGTGCGTGGGACCATCTCCACGAACGAGATCCGCAGCGGGAGGATGGGATCCGGGTTCGGCGCTGCCACCGTCAGGGTCAGCGGATCGACGACGGCCACGGTCAGATCGGCGTCGCCGAACACGTATCCCTCGACGTTGCATCCGATGTCGGAGTTCACGGTGCGCTCGATGGAGTGCGCGGCGTCCGCGGCCTCGAACGGTCGACCGTCGCTGAAGGTGACTCCGGGGTGCAGACGGAACGTCCACTGGCGGTCGGAGTTCTGTTCCCAGGAGTCGGCAAGCTTGGGTTCGAGATCACCGGTGGTGGGGTTCCGCTCCATGAGAGGTTCGGTGATGTTCGACCGCGTGACGACGCCGATCGAGGTCTGCGAGACGTCGCACGCCTCGAGCGTCGGGGGTTCCTGACTCAGGACGATGCGCAGGGTGTCCGGATCGGTGACCGAGCTGCGGTCCGTGTTGGCCACGGAGCACGCCGAGGCGGTGAGCGCGAGGACGAGCACGCCTGCGAGCGTCCCGGATCGGTGTCGCGGTGCAGGGCTCATGTCGACCTCCGGGTATGACGTCCGAGTGGACGGGGGATTCGAGTGACACCGGACAGGTGGGCTGTGGTGATCGGATCCTGTGACGGTGGACACAACGTAGGAGCGGTTGTCGAGGTCGTCAACGGCGTCGAGCCGTCGTCGAGACCGTCCGCGTCACCATCGAGGCGACGACGCCGACGCCGCTCGAGTCACCCACCTGCGGCGATACGTGGTCAGAGATCGACCGGTCCGGATCGTGAACCGACACATGCGATTTCCGCATCGTTCGATGCCGATGTGGTGCGACCGGAGCGCCACTCGTCGGGACATGCAGTGATGCTCGGTCGGCATCGACCGATGCGACATCAGTGTTGGACGCGCATCAGTGCGGCTTCTAGCGTGTGAGCTGGACCACGTACCCGATGGAGGAGCCGACTGTGACCGACACGCGAGAGACCCCCGAGCGCAGCACCACCCGGCCGACCAGCGGGCTCACCGCGCCCGACGCGGCCGTTCGTGCGCTCGCGCCCGGGGCCGCCACGATCGATCGCATCGCGGACGTCACCCTGCGCTCCGTCGTTCTCCCTCTGGCCACACCGATCAGCGACGCGAAAGTGCTGACCGGACGGCAGAAGCCGATGACGGAGGTGGTGTTCCTCTTCGTCGAGATACGCACCGAGCAGGGGCACGAGGGCATCGGGTTCAGCTACTCCAAACGTGCCGGCGGCCCTGCGCAGTTCGCCCACGCGCGAGAGATCGCGCCTGTGCTGATCGGTCAGGATCCCAGTGACATCGGTAAGATTTGGAGCTCTCTCGTCTGGGCCGGTGCCTCCGTCGGTCGCAGCGGCGTCGCCACCCAGGCGATCGCGGCCGTCGACATCGCACTGTGGGACCTGAAGGCGAAGCGCGCCGGGCTCCCGCTCGCGAAACTCATCGGCTCCACCCGTGATGCCGTGCAGACGTACAACACGTCCGGCGGCTTCCTGCACACCCCGATCGAGGAGGTGCTGGAGAACGCGACCGCGTCTCTCGCGGCCGGTATCGGCGGTATCAAACTGAAGGTGGGACAACCGGACTGGCGCCAGGACATCGCTCGGGTGACCGCAGTGCGCGAGCACCTGGGTGACGACGTACCCCTGATGGTCGACGCGAACCAGCAGTGGGACCGACCGACGGCGACCCGGATGTGCCGCATTCTCGAACAGTTCGATCTGGTGTGGATCGAGGAACCGCTCGACGCCTATGACGCCGAGGGCCACGCCATGCTCGCGCGGACCTTCGACACGTCCATCGCGACCGGTGAGATGCTGGCCAGTGTCGGCGAGCACGTGCGCCTGATCGAGGCCGGGTCCGTCGACATCATCCAGCCCGACGCGCCGCGCATCGGTGGGATCACGCAGTTCCTGAAGCTCGCAGGACTCGCCGAGCATCACGGCCTCCAGATGGCGCCGCACTTCGCGATGGAGATCCACCTGCATCTCGCGGCTGCCTATCCTCTGCAGACCTGGGTGGAGCACTTCGACTGGTTGGATCCGCTGTTCGAGGAGCACCTGGAGACGCGGGACGGGCGGATGCACCTGTCCGAACGTCCTGGCCTCGGCTTCACCCTGAGCGAGCAGGCGCACGCGTGGACCGTGGCGGAGGTGCACGTCGATCGCTGAGGTGTGACCGACGTCACCTTGTCGGACAGCCTATTGCCCAGATCACACCTGAAGGAATATGTTGTGCTCCGCAACATACAACCGAAGGGACGATCGATGCAGAACACAAGGCTCGCCCTCACCGCGGCGGGTATCGGTCTGGTCATGGCACTCACCGCGTGTGGCAGCAACTCCAGCAGCGACAGCGGCAGCGGAGACTCCGGCGGATCCGGCAACGGCGGCACCAAGGTCGGCGTCATCCTGCCCGACACCAAGTCGTCCGCACGCTACGAGTCGCAGGACCGACCGCTCCTGCAGAAGGCGCTGAGCGACGCGGGTCTCGATCCGATCATCCAGAACGCGGAGGGCGACACCACCAAGTTCTCGTCCATCGCCGACTCGATGATCAGCCAGGGTGCGAAGGTCATCCTGATGAGCAATCTCTCGTCCGAGTCCGGTGCCGCCGTGCAGAAGAAGGCCACCGAAGCGGGCGTCGCCACCATCGACTACGACCGACTCACCCTCGGCGGCTCGGCCGACTACTACGTCTCCTTCGACAGCACCACCGTCGGCAACCTGCAGGGTCAGGGCCTGGTGGACTGCGTGGGCGCGAAGCCCGGCGCGCAGATCATCCAGATCAACGGCTCGCCGACCGACAACAACGCCACGCTGTTCAAGGCCGGCGCGCTCGAGGTGCTGCAGCCGAAGTACGACTCCGGCGACCTGCGCCTCGCGGGCGACCAGGCCATCCCCGAGTGGGACAACCAGGTCGGCGGCACCACCTTCGAGCAGCTGCTCACCGCCAACGGCGGCAAGGTCGACGGCGTTCTCGCCGCCAACGACGGACTCGCGGGCGCCGTCATCACGGTCCTGCAGAAGAACGGCCTGAACGGCACCGTGCCGGTCACCGGTCAGGACGCCACCGAGGACGGACTGAAGGCCGTGCTCCGCGGCGACCAGTGCATGACCGTCTACAAGGACGTCGCGAAGGAGGCGGCCGCTGCCGCCGAGCTCGCCATCGACCTCGCCAAGGGTGACACCGCCGCTGCCGACGCCAAGGCGACGGCGACGTCGGAGGACCCCGAGGGCAACCGTCAGGTGAAGTCGGTCCTGCTGGACCCGGTCACCATCACGCGCGACAACGTCAAGGTCGCCGTCGACGGCGGCGCCGTCTCGGCGGACGCGTTGTGCAGTGGCGACGTGGCTCAGGCCTGCGCGGACGCGGGAATCTCCTGACCACCATGACCGCCGCGGGAGAGCCCGTCCTGCAGTTGCAGGGCATCAACAAGAGTTTCGGTCCGGTGCACGTCCTGCACGACGTCGATCTGACGATCAGGGCAGGAGAGGTCACTGCACTGGTCGGTGACAACGGCGCGGGCAAGTCCACGCTGATCAAGTGCATCGCAGGAATTCACGGCACCGACTCCGGCGAGGTCCGCTTCGGCGGCGAGCCGGTGTCGGTGTCGAATCCGAAAGAGGCTGCGGCGCTGGGTATCGAGGTCGTGTACCAGGACCTCGCCCTGTGCGACAACCTCGACATCGTGCAGAACATGTTCCTCGGCCGTGAGCGTACGGCCAAGGGTCTGCTCGACGAGGCATCGATGGAACAGGCGGCGCGCGACACCCTCGCGTCGCTGTCGGTGCGCACCGTCAAGTCGGTGCGCACCCCGGTCGCGTCGCTGTCCGGTGGACAGCGGCAGACCGTCGCCATCGCCAAGTCGGTGCTCTGGGAGTCGAAGGTGGTGCTGCTCGACGAGCCCACGGCCGCACTGGGAGTCGCGCAGACGCGACAGGTCCTCGACCTCGTTCGCCGCCTCGCGGACTCGGGTGTGGGAGTGCTGCTCATCAGCCACAACATGAACGACGTCGTCGAGGTGTCCGACTCCGTCGCCGCCCTGTTCCTGGGGCGGATGGCGGCGCAGGTGCGCACGGCGGACGTGTCCGTCGGACGCATCGTCGAGCTCATCACGACCGGCCGCAGCGGTGACCTCGGTCTTCCGTCGGCCGAGGCGAAGGCGGTGACGATATGACCGCCGCACCCGAACAGGACCGCGCCCGGTCCGACTTCTCGATGGACACCGATCGGCGATCGTTCGGCGACGCCGGACGCGACTACGTGGCACGACTGCGCGGCGGCGAGCTGGGGGCACTGCCCGCACTCGCCGGGCTGGTCGTCCTGCTCGTCGTGTTCTCGTCGCTGTCGGGGCAGTTCCTCACCCTCAACAACGTGGCCAATCTGCTCACCCAGGGAGCGGCCACCGCGTTGATCGGCATGGGGCTGGTGTTCGTGCTCCTCCTCGGTGAGATCGACCTCTCCGCCGGCACCGGCTCCGGTGTGGCGGCGGCGATTCTCGCCCTGCACTACACGGAGGGGGGAAACCTGCTCGGCGGCATGGGAACCGGTGTGTTCCTGACGTTCTGCGCCGTTCTGGTGGTGGCCGGAGTGCTCGCGGCGATCACGCGACTGTGGGCGGCCATCGTGCCGGCCGCGATCGCACTCGCCATCGCGCTGCTCGGGGTGCCCGCGAATCCGTGGATCGAGATCGTGCTGGCGATCTGCGTCGGTGCCTCGATCGGCTGCCTCACCGGGTTCCTCGTCTCCCGCGTCGGCATCCCGTCGTTCGTGGTCACGCTGGCACTGTTCCTCGCCTGGGGCGGTGTGGTGCTGCAGCTGATCGGTGAGGGCGGCACCCTCGGAATCTCCGACAACACCGTGCTCTTCGCGGTGGCCAACCGGTCGCTCCCGGTGTGGGCGAGTTGGGTGCTGTTCGCGGTGGTCGTCGGCGGATTCGCGGCGATCAACCTCTCGCGCCAGCGCACTCGGCTGAAGCAGGGACTGACGGCTCCCCCGACGTCGCTGTTGCTGGTCAAGATCGCGGCACTGACGGTGTTCGCCGCCCTCGCCACGTGGGCGATGACGGTGAACCGCAGCCCCAACCCGGCGGTGCTCTCCATCGCCGGTGTGCCGTACGTCGTTCCGATCGTGCTCTTCGTGTTGGTGCTCGCCACGTTCGTCCTCGACCGGACGTCCTACGGTCGGCACGTCTACGCGGTGGGTGGCAACGCGGAGGCGTCGCGGCGAGCGGGTATCGACGTCCGGCGCATCCGCATGAGTGTCTTCGTGGTCAGCTCGACCATCGCGGCACTCGGCGCCATCGTGGCAGCGTCCAAGGTCGGATCCGTGGATCCGCAGGCGGGTGGCGGCAACACGCTGCTGTTCGCCGTCGGCGCCGCCGTCATCGGTGGAACGTCGCTCTTCGGTGGACGTGGTCGCGTGCGGGACGCGGTGATCGGTGCTGCCGTCATCGCGGTGATCGACAACGGACTGCGCCTGCAGGGGCAGTCCGCGGCGGTGGTCTCCATCGTCACCGGTCTCGTGCTGTTGCTCGCGGCCAGTGTCGACGCACTGTCGCGTCGACGAGCTCCGACTGGTCGGTGACAGGCCGACCGGCTCGTTCCGCCCTCGTCCGTAGTGTCCACCTCGGTGGGGCTCGGACGAGGGCGGAACTCGCGGAGGACCTCTCGCTGAACCGGAGCACCGTCAAGACTCTCGTCGACGACCTCGTCGCCGACGGCCTGGTCTCCGAACATCCGTCGTCCGGTGGCGGGGCCGGCCGGCCGTCGCTGGTGGTCGACCCCATCCCGTCCGCCGCCTGGGTACTCGCGGTCGACGCGGCCGTCGACTGGCTGTCCGTCTCCGCGATCGGCTGGGGCGCAGCGGTTCTGGCGGATCTCGACTACGAGGCGGGAGCGGGCCCGGACCCGGCGGACCTGGTGCGCCGCATCGCCGATGCCGCGACCGAGCTCACCCATCGGGTGGGATCGGCCCCGCGTGCAGTGTGTGTCGCCGTACCCGGTCTCGTGCGGTCGGCCGACGGTCTCGTGCGCGTCGCACCCAACCTCGGCTGGACCGACGTTCCGCTCGGTCGTCTGATCGGTGAGGCGGTCGGGGTGCGGTGCATCGTCGCCAACGAGTCCGATCTGGGAGTGGTCGCGGAACACACCCGCGGATGCGCCCGCGGCGTGGACGACGTGGTCTACCTCTTCGCGGAGTTCGGTGTGGGTGCCGGAATACTCAGCGCCGGATCACTTCTCGGCGGTTCCGGTGGCTACGCCGGCGAGGTGGGACACATGCGGACCGCCGCCGGCGGGGGCCTCTGCAGCTGCGGAAGCAACGGGTGCTGGGAGCTGTCCGTCGGGCAGGACGCACTGCGCCGGGCACTCGCGATGCCGGAACCCGCGACGCCGTCCGCGATCGGGCACGCACTGGCCGACGTCGCCGCCGCCGGGGGTGCCCTGCCGGAGAGATACATCGAGGCACTGGAGACGGGCGTCTGCACCATCGTCACGATGGTGGACCCCCGCGTCGTCGTGTTCGGCGGCCTCTTCGCCGACGTTCTCCGGGTGCCCTCGGCGATGGCACGCATCACCGAGGGCGTGGGGGAGTGCCTGGTCGGACGCCAGCACGGGGTGGAACTGCACGTCTCGGGCCTGGGTCGGCGGATCTCGGTGATCGGTGCCGCCGAGCTGGCCTTCGCCGAGGTGCTGCAGCGGCTGTAGTGGGCCTTCGGCCCCCGTGAGCCTTGTGCGTGTCCAGGGATGCGCACAAGGCTCACGGGCGTCAGCGCACCGACGACTCCACGGTGGCGCGGGCTCCGCGAGTGTGCAGGGAGTCGAGAGCCGACGTGTAGGCGTCGACGAAGCGCGGATCGTCCACCAGATCCCCGAACAACTCCCGGTTCCGCACGAACGCGAGGGGGTCGTCGCGCTGCTGCCGAGCCAGCGGGGTCAGCGTGTCCTTCAGACGGTCGACGATCTCGATGGGCTCACCCTGCTCGTCGACACCCTCGGCGTAGCGCGCCCAGCTCGCGATCACCGTGGCGGACAGTGCGACCGGCCCTCCGGACCCGAGGTTCGTGCGCACCACCGGGACCAGCCACTTCGGGATCCGGTCCGACGACTCGGCGCAGAGCCGGGCCACGGTGTCCCGGATCTCCGGATTGGAGAAGCGCTCGATCAGCGTCTTCTTGTACTCGGCCAGGTCGATTCCGGGAACCGGTTGCAGCGTGGGAGTGGCTTCCTCGTCCATGTAGCGCAACAGGAACTCGGCGAACAGTGCGTCCTGCGTGACGTCGTGCACGAGCCGGTAGCCACTGAGGTATCCGACGTAGCAGAGGGCCTGATGGCTCGCGTTGAGCAGGCGCAGCTTCATCAGCTCGTACGGTGTGACGTCGTCGACGACCTGCACGCCCACGTCCTCGAACGGCGGCCGGCCGAGGGTGAAGTGATCCTCCAGCGCCCACTGGGTGAACGGCTCCGCGGCCACGGGCCACTGGTCCGCGAGGTCGTACCGTGAGGCGAGCTGGTCGACGACGTCGGGTGTGGTGACGGGCGTGATGCGGTCGACCATGGAGTTGGGGAACTGCGCGGTGTCCGTGATCCACTGTGCCAGTGCGGGATCCTTCAGGCGGGCGAACGCGGTAAAGGTCGATCGGGCGATGTGTCCGTTGCCCTCGATGTTGTCGCACGACATGATGGTGAACGGCGCGAGCCCGCGATCCTTCCGGCGGGACAACGCCTCGCACACCAGTCCGAAGGTCGTGCCCGGTACCGCATCGGGTGCCAGATCCGCTCGCACAGCCGGGTTCTCGGCGTCGAACTCGCCCGTGGTGGCCGAGAAGTTGTAGCCGCCCTCGGTGACGGTGAGAGAGACGATGCGGGTGTCGGCGTGGGCGAGCTTCTCGATCACCGCCTCGGGATCGTCCGGCGCGAAGAGGTACTCGGTGATGGATCCGATGACCGAAGTGTCCCACGAGCCGTCGGAGTGCCGCAGTGCCAGGGTGTAGAGACAGTCCTGGGCGTCCATGACGTCCTTCATACGGCGATCACCCGGCAGCACGCCCACGCCGCAGATGCCCCAGCTCGACGCGGACTCGAAGTCGGTGCGGAGCAGCCGGTCCACGTACATCGCCTGGTGCGCACGGTGGAAGCCGCCGACGCCGAAGTGGACGATCCCGGTGGTGATCGCCGAGCGGTCGTACCGTGGCACGTCCACGTCGTCGGGAAGCTGGGCGAGGGTGGCAGCGGACAGCTTCACGAGAGGGTCTCCTGACTGGGTGTCACGGTGACGACAGCCTTGATGCTGCCGTCGGTGCGGTCGTGATTCAGTGCGTCCTCGACATGATCCAGGTCGAACCGACCCGTCACCATGCTGTCGAGCTCGACTCGTCCGGTGCGGACGAGTTCCAGTGCGGTGGGCCAGGTGTCGGCATAGCGGAAGACGCCGGTGACCCACAGTTCCCGGTTCTGGATCACCGACACGGGTATCGGGTACTCGTCTCCGCCCATGCCCACGAGCACCACTCTGCCCGCAGGGCGCACGGCGCGCATCCCGTCCTGCACTGCGCGGGGTGCGCCCGACGCGTCGACGAACGCGTCGACGTCGAGGTCGTGCACCGACTCGTCCGCCGGGTCGATCACGCGGGTCGCCCCGTACCGCGTGGCGTTGGCGCGGCGGTCGGCCGAGATGTCCGACACGACGATCTCCGTGGCGCCGAAGGCGCGTGCGACCTGCGCCGTGAGCACTCCGACCGGCCCGGCGCCCGCGATCAACACTCTCGAGCCGCCGGTGATCCCGGCCTTGCGTGCGGTCGCGATGGCCACCGACAGGGGCTCGAAGAGGGCCGCGGCGTCGTCGGACACGGCGTCGGGGACGTCGTGCGCGAACGTGGATCCGATGGTCACGTACTCACAGAGGGCACCGTCCACGGGAGGGGTCGCATAGAACTCCATGTGGGGGCACAGGTTGTAGTGGCCCGATCGGGTCTCGCGACTGTCGGGATCGGGTCGTTGCGGCTCGATGGACACTCGCGACCCGACTCGCCGAGGGGAGACGACGTCACCGACGGCGACGATCACACCCGACGCCTCGTGGCCCAGAACGAGCGGCGACTCGACGACGAAGTCGCCGATGCGACCTTCGCGGTAGTAGTGCGCATCCGATCCGCAGACTCCGACGGATGCCACCCGGACGAGGACGTCACCTGCGTTCGGCGTCGGCACAGGTCGCGTCTGCGTCTCGATGTGTCCCGGTTCGGTGAGAACTGCGGCACGCATGGAATCGACTGTTGTGTGGATCACACCTGGATGTTAGCTTAAGTGAGCAGATGAACACCAGGTGAGCAGATGCTCACCTCGACGACCGGGAGCGACATCGTGACGACGCCGAGTTCGAGCGACGAGCTGAGGCTCGCGCTGCGTGCGGCGACGATGTACCACGTCGAGGGCGCGACCCAGGCGGAGATCGCCACCAAGCTCGGTGTCTCCCGTCCCACGGCAGGTCGACTCGTCGCTCGGGCTCGGGCGAACGGGCTCGTGCGCATCGAGATCCACGTGCCCGAGGAGATCAGCGGATCGGTGCACACCGATCTCGAACGTCGACTCGAGGAGCGGTACGGCCTGGACGAGGCGCTGGTGGTCACGTCGACCATCGACGACGCCGGCGGTCGGTACGACGCGGTGGGGCGCGCCGCGTCGGGCATCCTCACTCGGCGCGTGCAGCCTGCTCACACACTCGGTTTCACGTGGGGGCCGGAGACGGTCGCGGTGGCGCAGTCGCTCCAGGGACGCGGCAGCCGCTGCGCCCGCGTGGTGCAGCTGGACGGATCCATGAGCACCGCGGACTACCAGACCGGTGTCGACTTCGTCCTCACCCGCTGCGCCGAGCAACTGCAGGCGACGCCGATGCGGCTCAACGCCCCTCTCTACGCCGATCCGGCGACAGTCGTCGCGCTGCAACAGGACTCGCTGATGTCCAAGGCACTCGACGCCGGACGCACCGCGGACCTCATGTTCTTCGGACTGGGCCCGGTGTCGACATCGACGACGCTGTTCGAGGGGAGCTTCCTCGACGCCGACCTCCTGTCCGAACTCGATCGACTCGGTGCGGTCGGTGAGATCGGCGGTCGGTTCTTCGACTCCGACGGCGCCGACGTCGACAGCTCACTGACCGACCGCACGGTCTCGGTGCCGCTGGACGACATCCGGAACTGCGCCACCACGCTCCTCATCTCCGGCGGTGCGCGCAAGCACGCCGCGATCCGGGCCGCTCTGCGCGGCCGTCTCGCCACCGTCCTGGTGACCGATATCGCCTGTGCTCTGGACCTTCTCGACGAGCACGGCAGCAACCCCATGAAGGAATCGAGGTAGTACCGACGTGACATCACGATTCGTCCCACTCGCCGCCCTCGCCGCAGCCACCGTGCTGACGGCGAGCGGCTGCGCGGGCGCGGGATCGTTCGGAGGTGACGGTGGCGGCACGACCATCACCGTGGCCATCGTCTCCAACTCGCAGATGTCCGACGCGATCTCGCTCGCACCGGAGTTCGAGGCCGAGAACCCGGGTGTGAACCTGAAGTTCGTCTCGCTGTCCGAGAACGAGGCGCGCGCGAAGATCACGGCGTCGGTGGCCACGGGCGGTGGTGAGTTCGACGTGGTGATGATCAGCAACTACGAGACGCCGCAATGGGCCGAGAACGGGTGGCTCACCAATCTGTCCGAGTACGCGCAGGCCACACCGGGATACGACGAGGACGATTTCATCCCGTCGCTCAAGGAGTCGCTGTCCTACGAGGGAAGCATGTACTCGGTGCCGTTCTACGGTGAGTCGTCCTTCCTCATGTACCGCAAGGACCTGATGGAGGAAGCAGGCATCACGATGCCGGCCGAGCCCACCTGGGACCAGGTGGCCGAGGCCGCCGCGACACTCGACCGTCCGGGCATGTCCGGCATCTGCCTGCGTGGCAAGCCCGGCTGGGGCGAGGTGCTCGCGCCCCTCGACACCGTCATCAACGCCTTCGGCGGCCGGTGGTACGACGAGAACTGGAACGCGCAACTCGACAGTCCGCAGGTCGAGGAAGCCGTGCAGTTCTACGTCGACCTGGTCCGGTCGCACGGACAGGCCGGCGCGGCGACGAGCGGCTTCAGCGAGTGCGGAACGCAACTCGCACAGGGCAACACGGCCATGTGGTACGACGCCACCTCGGCGGTGTCGGTGCTCGAGGACCCCACGTCGAGCAACGTCGTCGGCAAGATCGGGTACGCCAAGGCCCCGTCGGCGGCCAAGGGCGACAACGGGTGGCTGTACTCCTGGTCGCTCGGCATCCCGACGACGTCGGAAAGCCCGGACGACGCCTGGAAGTTCGTGTCGTGGATGACGAACAAGGAGTACCTGAAGAAGGTCGGCACCGAGCTCGGCTGGGAGCGGGTGCCACCGGGAAGCCGGTTGTCCACCTACGAGATCCCGGAGTACAAGGAGGCGTCGGCCGCCTTCGGTCAGGTCACGCTCGACTCGATAAACAATGCCGATCCGCTGAACCCGACGGTCGATCCGGTGCCGTACACCGGCGTCCAGTTCCTCACCATCCCCGAGTTCCAGGATCTCGGCACTCGGGTCAGTCAGCAGATCAGCGCCGCCGTGGCAGGACAGATCAGCGTCCAGGACGCGCTCGCTCAAGCGCAGCAGTACGCCGAGGTGGTCGGCAAGACGTATCAGGAGGATCAGTGATGACCACGACCGAAGTCGGCTCGGCGAGATCCGAGACGCCGTTCGTTCCTCGCGAACGGGTGATCTCGAAGGCGGAGGGGTGGCGGCGCCGCGGTCCCCTGCTGCCGGCCATGGTCTTCGCGATCGTCGTCACGCAGATCCCGTTCCTGTTCACGCTGTACTACTCGACGCAGTCGTGGAACCTGGTGCGCCCCGGATCGCGGGAGTTCAACGGTCTGAACAACTACGTGGACGTGTTCCGGGACAGCCAGTTCCGCTCGGTCGCGTTCAACACGGTGATCATGATCGTGGGCACGGTGATCATCTCGGTGGCGCTGGGCCTGGTGCTCGCACTGCTACTGGACCGTAAGTTCATCGGCCGCAGTCTGATCCGCACCCTGCTGATCACTCCGTTCCTCATCACCCCGGTCGCCGGTGCACTGATCTGGAAGACCACCATGTTCGACCCGGTGTTCGGCCTCGTCAACTTCGTGCTCAGCCCGTTCGGGGTCGACCAGATCGACTGGGTCTCGCGGTTCCCGCTCGCCGCGGTCATGACCAACCTCGTCTGGCAGTGGACCCCCTTCATGATGCTGCTCATCCTGGCGGGACTGCAGTCGATGCCGAAGGACATCGCGGAGGCGGCGCGGGTGGACGGCGCCGGGCCCGTCGCACTGTTCCGCGAGTTGACGTTGCCGCATCTGCGACGCTTCATCGAGCTCGGAGCGGTCCTCGGCGCCATCTACCTCATCAACACCTTCGACGCCGTCTACATGATGACGTCCGGCGGCCCGGGTGTGGCGTCGTCGAACCTGCCGTTCTACATCTATCAACGAGCGTTCCTCGGCTTCGACATCGGCCAGGCCGCGGCCATGGGCGTCGTCACCGTGGTGGCCACCATCGTCGTCAGCACACTGGCGCTGCGACTGATCTTCACGAGCTTCAGCGGGAAAGAGGAGGCTGCCTGATGAGTACCACCACCGAGCGGAGCGCCGGCAGCGGAACTCCGAGCGTCACCGCGCCGATCACACGCAAGAAGCGATGGGGGCCCGGATCGATCTGGTCCTTCGTCGCCTGGGTCGCCGGCATCGCCTTCTTCTTCCCGGTCCTGTGGATGGTCATCACCGGGTTCAAGCAGGAAACCGATGCGTACACCGCGACGCCGAAGATCTTCTTCACCCCGACCCTCGACCAGTACCGCGGCGTTCTCGAGAGCGGCATCGGCACCACGCTGCTCAACTCGGCCTTCGCGACCGTCGTGTCCACGATTCTCGTTCTGCTGCTGGGTGTCCCGGCTGCATTCGCCCTGTCGCTGCGTCCCGTGAAGAAGACGCAGGACGTGCTCTTCTTCTTCATCTCGACGAAGATGCTGCCGGTCGTGGCGGCCATCGTGCCGCTGTACGTCATCGTCGGTGACATCGGTCTGCTCGACAACATCTGGGCGCTCATCATCCTGTACACGGCGATGAATCTGCCGATCGCGGTGTGGATGATGCGGTCGTTCTTCCTCGAGGTCCCGAGCGAGTTGCTCGAGGCCGCGAGCATGGACGGTGCCTCGCTGTGGACATCGGTGCGGGAGGTCATCCTGCCGCTGGTCTCGCCCGGCATCGCGGCCACGTCGCTGATCTGTGTGATCTTCTCGTGGAACGAGTTCTTCTTCGCCGTCAACCTCACCGCCGTTCAGGCACAGACGATTCCGGTCTACCTCGTCGGCTTCATCACCGGGCAGGGCCTGTACTGGGCCCAGCTCTCCGCCGCTGCGACGTTCGCAGCCCTCCCCGTCGTCCTCGCCGGATGGTTCGCGCAGAACAAGCTCGTGCGCGGCCTGTCCTTCGGCGCCATCAAGTAGGAGAAAGAACCATGGCTGCAATCTCGTACAAGCAAGCGTCCTGCATCTACGACGGCGCCGACAAGCTGGCGGTGGACTCGCTCGACCTCGACATCCAGGACGGCGAGTTCGTCGTCCTGGTCGGCCCGTCGGGCTCCGGGAAATCCACCGCGCTGCGGATGCTCGCCGGTCTCGAGGAGATCGACGGCGGTGCCATCGAGATCGGCGGGAAGAACATGGTCGGTGTGCCGTCCAAGGACCGCGACATCGCGATGGTGTTCCAGAACTACGCGCTCTACCCCAACAAGACCGTCGGCGAGAACATGGGCTTCGCGCTCAAGATGCGCGGGGTCAGCCTCGAGAAGCGTCAGGCCCGCGTCGCCGAGGCGGCCCGACTCCTCGACCTCACCGAGTACCTGGATCGCAAGCCCGGCAAGCTCTCCGGCGGTCAGCGGCAGCGCGTCGCCATGGGCCGCGCGATCGTCCGTGAGCCCCAGGTGTTCTGCATGGACGAGCCGCTGTCGAACCTCGACGCCAAACTGCGGGTACAGACACGCACGCAGATCGCCGCGCTGCAGCGTCGGCTGGGGACGACCACCGTGTACGTCACCCACGACCAGGTCGAGGCCATGACGATGGGCGACCGCGTCGCGATCCTCAAGGACGGCAAGCTGCAGCAGTTCGCCGCGCCGACCGAGCTCTACGACCACCCGGTCAACGCCTTCGTGGCCGGATTCATCGGCTCGCCGGCGATGAACCTGTTCACGGTGCCCGTCGTGTCCGGCGGCCTGAAGGTCGGTGAGCGCACCGTCCCCCTCGAGCGCGACCAGCTCACCGCCATCGCCGCCGCGGGACTCGACGAGGTGACCCTCGGCCTGCGTCCAGAACAGCTCGCGATCGGCTCCGCGGACGACGACGGACTGCTGGTCACCGTCGACCTCGTGGAGGAACTGGGCAACGAGAGCTACCTCTACGCCAGCTTCGACGACACCCGGATCCGCGCCTCGGACGGCACACCGGCCACGATCGTGGCACGCTCTCCCAGGAGGGCACCCGCGCGGATCGGCGAGAAGGTCACGCTGACCAAGCAGGAGGGCACCGCGTACCTGTTCCACCCGACCTCGGGGGAGCGGATCGGGGCCTGAGCAGCAGGGGGCAAGACTCGGGTGTGGGAACGTGCCGGGAAGACCGTTCCCACACCCGTCCACCGTCGCGGGACCTCGCATGTGAGCGTGCGGCCACAGGATCGCCGGTGATTCTGCGGATCGGCGGAGTGTTCGTCGATCGCGTGTACTCACACTCGCCTGCGGGCTGTCGGTCCCTGTGGGCGTGGTCGAGCAGCACGTCCGCCGCGTCTCGCGGGTGACTCCAGGACCACCAGTGCTTCGCGTCGACCTCCGGGACGGTCAGGTCCGGCACCCGGCGGTCGACGTCCTGGACCGGTCGACACGTTTCAGCGCACGGCACGAGGGTAGTTCGAGGCACTCGCTCTCGACACAGGAGATTCTCATGGCCCGTGCCACCCTTGCCCACCTGCTCCACGATGTCGGACTCGCGGCCTGGTTCGGCGGAACCCTCGCCAATGCCGTCGCACTGAACGAGGCGTCGTCGAACGCCGACACCGCCGCCTCCACCGGGGCTGTCACCAACAAGGGATGGGATCGGTGGACGCCGGTCAACGCCGCGGCCATCGGTGTCCATCTCGCCGGTGCGACAGCACTGCTGAAGAACGACTACGGACGCCTGAAGGCGCAGGACGGCGTCGCCTCGATGGCCGTCGCCAAGACCGCGCTCACGGTGGCCGCACTGGCGGTCACCGCGTACAGCCGCGTTCTGGGACAGACGGTCTCGAAGGAAGGTGCGGTACCCGCCTCTGGCGGGACCACGCCCACCGCGTCCACGCCACCGCACGTGGCGGCCGCGCAGAAGAAACTCCAGGCACTGCAGTGGGTCGTCCCCGCGTTGGCCGGCGGAGTAGTCGCCATCTCCGCGTACGCGAGCGAGCAGTTCCGTCCCGAGGAGGTCACTCGCGGCGTAGTGTCGCGCATCGTCGGCTGATCGCCCGATCCGCGAGGTCTGTCCGGGTCGCAACCGCAGAGTGGTGATGACGTGGCAACGACACCGGACGACGACACCGACGCGGGAGCCGACCAGCGCACTCCGCTGGTGCGACCGCCGAAGTTGCGGACCGAGGCCGATCGCGGCGCGACCCGGTTGGAGCTGTTCTTCGACCTCGCCTACGTGCTGGTCGTGCACCAACTCGCACTCGCACTGAAGGACGACCTTCGCTGGCAGGGCATCGCCGAGTTCGCGGGAATCTTCGCCGTCACGTGGTGGTCCTGGGTGACCACCACGTTGTACGCCAACAGGTTCGACACGAACGACGTCCTGTACCGATTGCTGAAACTCGCCGCCACCTTCGCCGTGGCGGTGATGGCCGCCAGTGCCGCGACGGCGGTGGGCGGCGACGGCACCGTCGCCTTCGGAGCCGGGTACATCGCGACGCGGGTGATTCTCGCCGGTCTGTATCTTCGCGCACGGCGGCACATCCCCGACGTCCGCGTCACGATCGATCTGTACCTCGCGGCCACCGGCGTCAGTATCGTGATCTGGACGGTCTCGCTGCTCACCCCGTCACCGATCACCTACCTGCTGTGGGCGGTGGGAATCATGGTGGAGGCCGCGGCGCCGTTCGCCGCGACCCACTGGGGACCGGATGTTCCGCTGCACCTCGAGCATCTGCCGGAGAGGTTCGGGCTCTTCGTCATTCTCGTTCTCGGTGAGTCGATCTCGGCTGTGGTGCTCGGGATGCACGACACCCACTGGATGTTCTCGTCCGTCGCCGTCGCGGCACTCGGATTCACGATCGCTGCAGCCGTGTGGTGGATGTACTTCGACATCGGCGGCGCGGAGGCCAAGACGGAGATCCAGGACGACGAGCGGGTGGTGGGCAGTGGGCGTGCCGACGGGTACGTCTACGGGCACCTCCCTCTCACCCTGGGTGTCGCTCTCCTCGGCGTCGGGATCCAGCAGTACGTCCTGCATCCCGTCGGCGAACTGACCGATGCCGGGCGCTGGGCCCTGTCCGGTGGGGTGGCGCTGTTCGTCGTCGGGATCTGCGCCGTTCTCGGCTGGAGTTCCGGCGACTGGAGAACGGTGTTCCCGTGGCCGGCGCTGGCCATTCCCGTCGTCGTCGTGCTGGGTCTCGTCGACACCAGGCTCCCGTTCGCCTCGGCCATCGTCCTCGCTGTCGGCGCGATCACGGCCGTCGTCACCGGGGTGATCCGTCGGCGCCGCAGTCCGGTCGACACGACCGAGACCTGACGCCGGGGCTATCGGTCCCGGCCGGCGTGGTCGAGCAGCACGTCCGCCGCGTCTCCCGGGTGACTCCAGGGCCACCAGTGCTTCGCGTCGACCTCCAGGACGGTCAGGTCGGGGACCCAGCGGTCGACGTCCTGGACCAGATCGGGGGAGAGGAAGCGATCCTTCAGCGGAACCACGACGAGTGTGGGTACGTCGCACCGCGGTGGTGGCCCGGACAGCATGCGCCGAATGATGTTGGCGCGGTAGAGCTCGACACCGCGCTGCATGTTCAGCGGATCCGCGGCGGGAGCGGGGTCCGCGGGACCGGCCTGGACGAACAGAGTCGGAACGTACTTCCCCAGGACCGGCACGTGGAAGCCCCAGATGTACCAGGACCGGGCGAGCTGACCGAGCACCGACGGCCACTGGGTGGGCCGCAGTCCGCGCCGACGCGACGTCTCGCGGAGGTGGTCGATGCTGGGACCGGAGACGGAGGTGAACGATCCGAACACCTCGGCGGCGCGGGGATCGCGCATCGGCTCCCACATCTGCACCGAACCCCAGTCGTGGGCGAAGGCGTGGACCGCTCCGCGGAGATCGGGGATCGACTCGACCACCGCATAGGTGTCGTCGGCCAGGCGTTCGATGGCGAACGACTCGGACCGTTCCGGGTGCTCGACGACGGTGCGGCCACCACCGCGCGTGTCGTAGGCGATGACGCGGGCGCGATCACCGATGGCGTCGATCATCGGGTGAAACATGGTGTGGTCGTCCGGATACCCGTGCACGAGCAGCACCGTCGTGTCCGACTCCGGATCGCCGTACTCGAACACGGCCAGTGCGGCACCCGTCGAGTGAGCGGTCCACCTGCTGTGCGGCTCGGTCATCCTGCCTCGCTCCTTCTGTACAGCGACTCTCCTCGGAGCAGTCGCGCGACGAGGTGCAGCCGCACCTCGTCCTGCTCGGGCTGCGGATGCACCACGGCGGAGAGGGCTTCCCCGTCGAGGAGGTGTACCACCGTGAAGAGCACCGTATCGAGTTCCGCCGCGGGAATCGTGCCCGCGATCGGCAGCGAGCGTCCGAGGTCGCCGATCTCCTGGTGGTAGCGCACGGTGAACGGAACGAGACGCTCCCGCAGTGCATCGTCACTCCGGGCGGCGATGAGCAGCTCGTACCAGGCACCGTTGATCGGCGCCCGGCACGCGGCGCGCAGCAACGTCAGGCAGTGCTCGACGGACGCCGAGCCGAAGCCGGACAGCCCGGCGCGGAACTCCTCGAACTGGCGCCTCCGGACCTCGTCCGCCGCGGCCACGACGAGATCGAGACGGGTGGCGAAGTGCCGGAAGAGCGCACCCGACGACACTCCCGCGCGGGTCACCACCTCGTTGACCGTCGTGGCGGCGTAACCCTTCTCGCACAGCGACGCGATGGTCGCGTCGAGGAGTCGCGCGATGGTGTCGGTGCGGCGCTCTTCCTGCGTTCGTCTCACACGGACACGGTAGTGGCCGCAGGTGTCCTCACGCCCGCTCGCAGGAATCGGCCCGCCCGCTCGGACACCCCGAACCAGGAGGCGAATCGGCCCTCGCGATACGCGACTCGTCCGCCGACGAGCGTCGCGGTGACCGCGGTGTCGTTACGGTTGACCATGCGGCTGAGACCCCCGAATTCCGGCATCGTCTCCTCGTTGTACGCGTCGACCTCGTCCGTCAGGCCGGCGGGATTCACCACGACGATGTCGGCGCGATCGCCGAGACGCAGGTGGCCGGCGTCGACGCCGTAGAAGTCGGCGAGCTCGCCGCTGAGCTTGTGAGCCGCCTGGCCGACCGTCAGGAACGACTCGCGGGCGTCGTTCACGCGCCGCAGCAGGCGGATGCCGAAGTTGTAGAACGCCATGTTGCGCAGGTGCGCCCCGGCATCGGAGAACCCCACCGTCACACCGGGCTTCGTGATCAGCTTGTCCATCTGCTTCTGGCGATGATTGGCGATGGTGGTGTGCCAGCGTAGTTTCCGGCCGTGCTCGACCACCAGGTCGAGGAAGGCGTCGACGACGTGGATCCCCTGCTCCCGTGCCAACTCTGCGATGTTCTTGCCGATGACGGACGAGTCGGGGCATTCGGTGATGATGACGTCGCCGAAGTCTCGGTGCCACACACGGGAGGAGAACTTCTTCTCGAAGTCGGCGCGGAACCAGCGTCGATACGCCTCGTCCTTCAGCAGTTCGTTACGGCCGAGCTCCTCACGAAGGTGCAGAGCTGCTCTGCCGGAACCGAATTCCTCGAAGACGACCAGGTCGATTCCGTCGGAGTAGACGTCGAACGTCGTGGGCAGGTGCTGCCAGCGGAACTGCCCCTTGCCCGGTCCGTTCACCGCAGCGGCCAGCGGACCGAAGATGTGGTGGATCCACGGCGAGGCCTTGGCGTCGGCGGCGGCCAGCAGCGAGACCTTCAGTGCGCGTCGGCCGATGCCCGTCGCGGCGCCGAGGAAGAACACCATGTCGTACTTGGTGTTCAGGTTCGGAATGCTCTGCAGCAGACGGCCGCGGCGACGCAGGATCTTGTGCAGACGCCGGAACTCCGACCACGACGCGTAGGACGACGGCAGCGAGCGCGAGCGGTATCGATCCCCGTCCAGCTTGTCCCAGGGATTGGTCATCGTGGACATGCCGAGCATGCCCGCGTCGAGTGCCTTCTCGAGAGCGTCCGCCATCTGCGCCGTCTCCTCGCGCGTCGGTCGCTGGGAGCGGTCGGTCGACCGGTCGAGTCCCATGACGTGGGCGCGCAGGTCCGAGTGCCCCACCAGCGCAGCGATGTTCGGTCCGAGCGGGAGGCGCTCGAGCGCGGCGATGTACTCCTCCGGGCCCGACCAGGTCTTGTGCGTGTCGACGGCCTTGAGCACGTGATCGCGGGGGAGGGCCTCGACGCGGCTGAACAGGTCGGCGATGTCGACGGGAGTGGAGTACAGAGTGGAGAGCGAACAGTTGCCGAGCAGCACCGTCGTCACGCCGTGGCGCACCGACTCGCTCAGGCCCGGCCCCACCAGGACCTCCGCGTCGTAGTGGGTGTGCACGTCGACGAATCCCGGCATGACCCACTGGCCGGTGGCGTCGATGACCTCGGTGTCCGGTCCGACGTCGAGCGCGTCCGAGGACACGGCACGGACCACGCCGTCGACGATGCCGACATCGCGGCGAACTCCCGGCCCACCATCTCCGTCGAAGACGGTCCCGCCGCTGATCACCACATCGAAGTGCGACTCGTTCATGTGACCTCCATCACTGTGCGATGGGCTCACCGTAACTTAGAGAGTGATCACTCGCAATAGTGGGACTTCGTCCCCCGTGCGCCTTTTGCGCATCTCCGGATACGCAAAGGGCGCACGGGGCCGAAGGCCACTCAGAACGCGAGTGGACGGTGCGACTCGCGAACATAGGTCCAGGTCGAAGACGGACGCACCAGCCCCGCCGACTCGAGGTCCACGCCGTCGTCATCGATCGTCGAGGTCAGGAAGGTGCGGTCGGACTCCTCGAGGGCACGGGACTGCACCTCGGCGAACGCCTCGATCGCGATGCGGTGGTACTCGTCGAGCGGGTTCTGTCGGCCGAGTGCCCGGAGATGAATGCTCTCGCGGACATCGCCGAGGTGCGCCAGGTAGTCGGACCACGCGCGGTCGAGATGGTGGAGAACGATGCGCCGGGCGGCGCGTACGCGGGCGTCGGAGTCGACGGCCTCCAGTTCCGTGGCACGCTCGGGATTGCGGGTGGCCAGCAGGTCCCACGCCTCGTCGGTGCCGAGCAGCGCGGCCCGACGCGTGTCGAGGATGTCGCGGTGTTGGGCGGTCAGTTGGTTGTACCGCCAGGTGGACGCGTGGGTGTCGAGCATCGCGCCCTCCGCGACGCGCTGCGCGTGGTCGATGCGCTTGGCCGCGACCTCCGACTCGAGGAAACCCGTGTCGTCGGGGTGGCCGGGTCGATCGCTCTTCTCCAGATAGCGCGTCACCAGCGAGTCGTCCCAACTGGCGAAGAACACGGAGCGGCCCGGATCACCCTGTCGCCCTGCGCGTCCCCGTAGTTGGCTGTCGAGGCGCTCGGTGACGTACCGCGCGGTGCCGATCACGAGTAGGCCGCCGAGGTCGGTCACGCCGTCCCCTAGCCTGATGTCGGTGCCGCGGCCGGCGATCTGCGTCGAGACGGTCACCGCATCGCGCAGTCCGGCGCGCGCGATGATCTCGGCCTCCTCCGCGTCGTTCTTCGCGTTGAGGGCGACCACCGGCACTCCGGCGTCCTCGAGGCGGGCGGCCAGCGATTCGGACTCCTCGACGTCGTGCGTCCCCACGAGCACGGGCTGCCCCGTGGCGTGGGCTTCCAGCACTGCAGCGACGACGGCCGCGTTCTTCTCGGGAGCGGTGGCGTACACGCGGTCGACCTCGTCGACGCGGACGAGCGGCTCGTTCGGCTCGACCACCGACACCCCGAGGCCGTAGAACGTCCGAAGCTGTTCTCCTGCTGCGAGAGCCGTTCCGGTCATTCCGCACACGCGGCGGTACCGACCCATCAGGGCCTGCACGGTGATGGTGTCCAGGACCTGCCCGGTCTCCGTGCGCGCCAGGCCTTCCTTCGCTTCGACCGCGGCCTGGAGACCGTCCGGCCAACGCTGCAGCTCCGCGACACGGCCGCGGGAGGCGTTGACCAGCTGTACCCGACCGTCCCGCACGATGTAGTCGACGTCCCTGCGTACCAACACCTCTGCGTGCAGGGTGAGATTGACGCGCACCAACGTGGTGCCGACGTGCTCCTCGCTGTACAGATCGATCCCGCCCAGTGCGTCCTCGAGCTTCTCGGCCCCGGCATCGGTCAGGAACACGTTGCGACGCTCGGCGTCGACCTCCCAGTCGGTGTCCGCGTCGAGGGATCGCACGGCGTCGAGCACGTCGTCGGCCGACACGTCCTGATCGATCGAACCGGCGAGAACCAAGGGCACCAGAGCTTCGTCGACGAGCACCGAGTCGGCCTCGTCGACGACGGCGACGTCCGCGGTCGGGGAGACGAGCAATTCGACATCGTCCACCAGATGATCGCGCAGCACGTCGAAGCCCACCTCGTTGACCGAGGCGTAAGTGACATCGCACCCGTAGGCAGCGCGCCGCTCGTCCGCCGTCGACTCCGCCGTGATCCACCCGACCGTGACTCCGAGAGCGTCGTAGAACGGGCCCATCCACTCGGCGTCGCGTCGAGCGAGGAAGTCGTTGACCGACACCACGTGCACGTCCCTGCCCTGCAGCACGTAGGCGGCGGCCGCGACGGCGCCGGAGAGCGTCTTTCCTTCGCCCGTCGCCATCTCGATCACGTCGCCCTCCAGCAGCCGTACGGCTCCGTAGAGCTGAGTGTCGAAGGGGCGCAGGGACAACGCGCGATCGGACGCCTCGCGGGCGAGCGCGAGGAACGCGGGCACGTCGAAGGAGCCGGCTCCGCGCAGACCGTCGGCCGCGGCACGCAGACCGTCCGCGTCGAGGTCGCGGTGGCGGTCCTCGAGCGCCCGGGCGGCATCCACGGCACCTCGCGACCGCGCATGCCCCTTCGCGACCGAACGACCGAGCAGGGACCAGAACCGTGACGCCATGTTCGCCAGGCTACCGACGGGCCCGTAGGTGCGGCCGCAAGCCGTGTGCACACCCCCAGCGGTGAGCGCACACGGTCTGCGGCCGGTGGGGAGGGGTGTGCGGTCACTAGAAGGGGTGCGCACACCCGTTGTCGCAGCGCGTCCGACGCGGGAACCGCCTCATCTGAGACGGTCGCGGCCGGACGGCTTCGAGAGGACGACGTTCACCGTGGTCACTGTTCTCGGCACCGTGGGCATCGCATGGCTGCGCGACGTGCGTTGTTCGAAGGTTTAGGCCACCGACGGGCCGTCACGCAGGAGTGATGCGCCGACTCGGGAGAGGGCTCGAGTACACGACGTTGGTGGTGATGGAGCCGAGGGTGGCGAGCCGGCCGGTGACACGTTCGAGATCCCGCATCGAGCGGGCGAGGACCTTGATGATGAAGCAGTCGTCACCCGTGACGTGATGCGCCTCGATGATCTCCGGGGTGGACGCCACCAGTGCGTCGAACGGACCGTAGTTGCCCGACGGGTACGCCAGGCGGACGAATGCGGTGACGGTGTAACCGAGCGCCTCGGTGTCGACAGTGACGGAGTAGCCGGTGATCACGCCGATGTCGGTCAGGCGGCGGACGCGGTCGGCCGTCGCGCTCGACGACAGGTTCACCACTCGGGCCAGATGTGCAACGGTCGCGCGCCCGTCACTCTGCAGCTCGTCCAGCAGTCGCCGGTCGATCTCGTCGACTTCGGGGTGTGGATTACGCGGCACAATGGAAACGATACCGGCCGATCGATGCCGTTTAGTGCGATCAGCCGGTGATCGCCACTTCTCCCAGTCGCCCGAACAGGATTGGCTGAGGTCATGGAAAAGACACCGTCCGCCGCCGACTTCTTCGCCGCGAAACTGAGGTTCGAGACTGATCCCGCCGATCTCGCCGCCGAGCGTTCCCGCGGTGCGGGGCCGCTGGTCATCGACGTTCGTTCGGACGCGTCCTGGAGTGCGGGACGCATTCCCGGAGCGGTGCACATCGTCGGGGCCGATCTGGGCACGCGCATCGCCGAGGTGGAGCCGGATCGCGACGCCGACATCGTCGTCTACTGCTGGGGACCGGGATGCAACGGCAGCACCCGAGCGGCCCTGACGCTCAGTCGCCTCGGCTACTCCCGCGTGCGGGAGCTGATCGGGGGATTCGAGTACTGGGCACGGGAAGGTTTCGCCGTCGTGTCCGACACCGGCCGTACACGGCGAGCACCCGATCCGCTCACCGCTCCGACGACGTGACCTCACTCAGCCACCTGGACACGAGCTCGACGGCCTCCGGCGCGGCCACGGCCGTCGCGTGGTCGTACCCGCGGAGCTCTTCGTACTCGGCGCCAGCGATCAGCGATCGGGTGCGACGGGTGTCGTCGATACGCTGGACGTCGCGGGAGCCGACGTAGAACAGTGTCGGCGCCGTGATGGCGCGGACGGCGTCGTCGGCGATACCGGGATCGTCGTCCGATGCCCGGAAGTAGGCGGCCAACGCGTCGGAGTCGTTGCGCAGGAACGCGGCTCGGGTGCCGGAGTCGACCGGGAAGCCGCGGCGGTTCGCCCACTCGTCGACGAACCCGTCCATTCCCCGTTCGGCGAGGACGTCGGCGCTGCCGTCGAAGAACAGGCTGTCCAGCGCGCCCTTCTGCGGCCCCGATCCGGCTCCGCCCACGACGAGTGATGCGACACGCTGGGGAGTGCGGGTGACCAGATTGAGGCCGGACCGACCGCCGAACGAGTAGCCGACGTAGTGCGCGGCGGACACGTCCGCCGCGTCCAGGACGGCGACCAGATCCTCGCTGACACGGTCCATCGAATAGCTGTCGACGGTGCGGGGAGCATCGCTCCGTCCGTGTCCACGCTGGTCCACGAGGATCAGGCGGTACGTGTCGCGCAGTGCGCGCACGTATCCGAACGTGCGCCAGATCTGGTGCGACAACAGGCTGCCGTGCACTAACATCACCGGCGGGCCGGTGGGGGCACCCGTCACCGACCAGGCAATGCGGGTGCCGTCCACCGGGTTCGTCGCGAAGTCCACGGTGCCATGGTCGCAGGTGGGCGATCTCAGGTGGACGTCGAGGTGAGCCCGTCGGCGGTCAGATCGACCCGCCGCGTGATGCCCAGCGCATCGAGGAACGCCTCGTCGTGGCTGACCACGATCAGGGCTCCCTGATACGACGACAGCGCCGTGCTGAGGTGCGTCCTGGACGCGACGTCGAGATTGTTCGTGGGTTCGTCGAGAATCAGCAACTGCGGTGCCGGATCGGCCAGCAGCAGCATCGCGAGGGCCGCGCGCACCCGTTCCCCGCCCGACAGGGTGTGCACCACCGCGTCGGCCCGCCGACCGCGGAAGAGGAAGCGAGCGAGCCGAGTTCGGACGTCGGTGATCGACGTGTCCGGTGCCGCGCGGCGGACGTTCTCCACCACGGACGCATCGTCGTCGAACACGTTGAGGGATTGCGGCAGCACCGCGGTCGGCACCGACGGCGCCAGAGATCGCAGGAGAGTCGTCTTGCCGACTCCGTTGTCCCCGACGAGCGCGATGCGTTCCGGGCCCATGACCGTGAGTTCGACCGTCCTGTCCGGGTACCGACCGTCCAGATCGAGCAGCGTCTCGCCCGTCGACGCCACCGACTTCGACGCGTGCACCGCCGTCTCGGGCAGATCCACCACGATCTCGGTGTCGTCACGAATCATCTCGTGCGCCTCGTCGGCGCGGGCGCGGGCATCCGCCACGCGGTCCTCGTGTCCGATGCGGTACTTGGCAGCCGACTCCTGTGCGGCGCTGCGCCGGTTGTGGGCAACGATCTTCGGTACCCGCTTCTCGCGAGATGCCTTCTCTCCCATCCGTCGCCGGTGGGCCACGGTGGTCTGCGCCTCGACCAGATCCCGCTTCTGCCGGCGCAGATCCTGATCGGCCGACCGCGCCGCGGCCCGCGCCGCCTCCTGCTCGCCCTCCACGACGCTCAGGTAGTGCGTCCAGTTGCCGCCGAACATCCGGAGCGACGCGGGCGACGACCGTACCGAGTGGAGTTCGGCGATGTCGTCCATGGTGTCGAGCAGGCCCTGGTCGTGACTCGCGACGACGACGGCGCCGGAGAACTCGTCGAGTACTCGTCCCAGAGCGGAGCGAGCTCGTCGGTCCAGGTTGTTCGTCGGTTCGTCGAGAAGCAGGACGGAGGGCCGCCGGATCACCTGACCGACGAGTGCGACGATCGTCGACTCGCCCCCCGACAGGGTTCTCATCGGTCGATCGAGATCTGCTGCCGTGCCCAGACTCTCGCCGAGGCCGGCCGAGTCGAGCAACGCGAGAGTGCGCTCCTCGACGTCCCAGTCCATCCCGACGACGGTGAAGTCGTCGGGATCGGTGCTGCCGTGCTCGATGCGTGCCAGGGCCCGTCGGACGTCTCCGATGCCGAGGAGATCGGCGACGGTGTCCGAGACGTTCATGACCACCTGCTGGGGAAGATGGCCGACGGTGCCGGTGACGCGCACGGACCCGCGCTGCGGTCGATACCGCCCGGTGATCAGGTGCAGCAGAGTGGATTTGCCCGCTCCGTTGGTGCCGACGAGGCCGGTCCGGCGCGGCATGAACGATGCGTCCAGGCCGTCGAGGACAGGCCGGCCGTCGGGCCAGGAGAAGGTGAGATCGGAGAGAACGACGGAGGGTGATATTGACATGGAGCACCTCAAGAGGAGTGTCGTGCCACCGCGACGTGCGCGTCGGTGGGATCCGCACTACTTACGAGAGGAGCAACTGCCTGTCCGTTCGTCGGGGACGATGAGCTACCAACTCTAGGTCGGCAGCGCAGAACGGTCAACAGAGATGTCGAATACGGCTGTGAATCAGTCGGTCTCGTCGTCCTGAGTGTGAGTGTTCCGGACGTCGGGTCCCTGGGCCCGCAGGTCGTCCACCTTCGCCATGGCCTCGCGCAGTTCTGCGAGCCACGGGTCGATGTGGTCTCCGGTCAGGCGTACGGCCCAGGCGAGCGCGTCGGCGCGCGAGCGTGCGACGCCGGCGTCGACGAGGGTGTCGAGCACCTTGCGTTCGGGCTGACGCAGTCGAGTCATGACCGGCACCGCGAGGTGGGTGAAGAGGGTGGTGTCGCCGTCGATGGTGACACCCCAGGCGACCTTGCGGCCGTAGCGTGCCTCGGCCTCGTCGGCGATACGCATGCGATCGTCGCGGGTGGACTCACGGAATCGAGCGATGCGGCCCTCGACGCCGGCATCGGACTCGGGGGCGTTCAGCTCGCCGATCACGACGATCTCCTCGCGGTCGACCTCGACCGTGGCGGTGCCGTCGAACCAGTCGTCGGGCAAGCGGCCGAGGAACCACTGTTCCGCATCGCCTGCGTCGGGTACGTCTTTCTGCTGCCATCCGCCGGGCCGGCCGACGCGTTCGCCGCGCTTTGCGCCGCGACCGCGGCCGTGTCCGTGGGGTCCACCGCGCCGGGGTGCGTCACCTCGACCGAAGGGACTGGAGGGTCGTTCTCCGAAGGGGAAGGTGTCATGGGGATTCATGATGTTCTACTTTCGTCAGTGGCGCGATTACTTGATTACAACGCCAGTGATTACAAGATTACACAAGTCGCGCCGAGCGTCAAGAGTTCGTCGCGTCGTGTGACCGACGGATCGGTGGGGCACTATCAGTGCGTGCCTTCGCTGATGTCTCGACCGTCCCGCCGATTCGGCCCCTCCACCAGCAGCGGACTCCGTCTCGCCGCCGCGACCATCGCGGTCGCGCTCGCCGCCACCGCGTGCAGTGCCGACGAGCCCCCGGCGTCCCGTGTGACGGCCGATCGGTTCGCCGAAGCGCTGAGCACACAGAACGTGGGCGCCGCGGCAGAGTTGACCTCGGATCCGGCGGCAGCGACCGCGGTGCTCACCCAGATGTACGACGGACTCGGCGGTGGCGGAACAGTTACGGCGACACCGCGGTTCACGGTGAGCCAGGCAGACGACGAGCAGCAGACGTTCACACTGTCCGCCTCCTGGTCCTTTGCACCGCCCGAGGATGCGGAGGCACCCGCGACCGGCACCGCATCCGCGACGGCGACCACCACGGCAGCTCCCACCACGTCGGCCCCGGCGGACGCGGAACGCGTCTGGACCTACACGACGACCGGATCCGTCGCCGACGGTGGACAGGGGCTGAAGGTCACCTGGAACCCGGGTGTCGTCGTACCGGGCCTGACTCCGGAGACGACGGTTCGGTACACGCCCGTCACCGCGTCGACCGCGCCTCGCGTCGTCGACACCTCGGGAGCGCCACTCATGTCGCAGCAGGTGGTGACGCTGGTGAATCTCGACCAGACCGCCGATCCCGGCGCCGTCGCGGCACTAGTGTCGCCGTTCGCGCCGACGGTCACGGCGGAATCCCTTCGCGACGCGCAGTCGAGCGCTCCGTCGGTGACGGCCGTGAGCCTGCGGCAGGAGGATCTCGCCCCCATCGAGTCCCTGCTCTCCGCCTTGCCCGGCGTCACTCTGGCGCCGCAGACGCGGCTGCTGACCGAGAATCGCGCACTGTCCTCTCCCGCGCTGAACGACGTGGCGCAGCTGTGGCAGGAGCAGCAGGACGCCACCGCCGGGTGGGCCGTGCAGTTGGTGGCCGCCGACGGTTCCATCGCCCAGCGGGTGACCGGCGTCGAGGCGACCGTCGGCCCGGACATCCAGGTCACGCTCGACACACTGTTGCAGCTCAAGGCGGAGAACGCTCTCGCGTCGACAGCGAACGCCGCGGCCGTCGTGGCGATCCGGCCCTCCACCGGAGACGTCGTGGCCGTCGCGCAGAACTCGGCCGCGGACGCGCAGGGCCCGATCGCCCTCACGGGCCTGTACCCGCCGGGCTCCACCTTCAAGACCGTCACCACCTCGGCGGCACTGCAGGCGGGCACCGTCACCCCCACGACCGTGGTGCCGTGCCCCGGATCCGCGAACATCGAGGGCCGGACCATCCCCAACGACGACAACTTCGACCTCGGATCGGTTCCGCTCCAGACGGCGTTCGCGCGTTCGTGCAACACCACCATGGGTCAGCTGGCCGTCGATCTGCCCGACGACGCGCTGCAGCAGGCGGCCCTGCAGTTCGGGCTCGGCGTCGACTACCTGACACCCGGGCTCACCACCGTGACCGGCAGCGTTCCGCCCGCGACGACGTCGGCCGAGCGCGTCGAGAGCGCGATCGGGCAGGGCACCGTCACCGCGTCCCCGTTCGGCATGGCCCTGGTCGCGGCGTCCATCGCGGACGGATCCACCCCGTCGCCGACCATGATCACCGGACGACCCGGTACCGCGGATCGCACCGTCGCAGCCCCGCCGGCGGAGGTGACCGACCAGCTGCGCGCCATGATGCGGGAGACGGTCACCGCCGGTACGGCGACGCAGTTGCAGGACATCGACGGACTGCTCGGTAAGACCGGCACCGCCGAGGTCGCGAGCGGCCCGGCGCACGGCTGGTTCGTCGGCATCCGCGGTGACCTGGCGTTCGCCGTGTTCGTCGAGGGCGGCGACTCCTCCGCGCCGGCGCTGACGGTGGCGGGATCTTTCCTGCGCTGAGTGGCCTTCGGCCCTGTGCGCCTTTTGCGCACCCCTGGATACGCACAAGGCGCACGGGGTGACCGGATCGTGACCGGTCCGAGTGCTCACCGTGCTGTGTTACTGGTGTGACTCATGTGATTATTGGGGCATGGTTCTGCGTTCCAGGTACGTCGTCGCGCTGCTCGCAGTGTTCGTGTCGCTCGCGACTGTCGCCTCGTTCGTGGTGAACAAGCCTCGCAGTGAGGCGGCGGTGCTGGTGGACCGGTTCGTCGCCGCCCTCGATCAACGTGACGTGGCCGCGGCCGCCGCGCTGACCTCCTACCCCAATGCCGCGGCCCAAACGATCGGCGCCATGTTCGACTCGATGGGGCCCGGAGTCTCGACGAGCCGCATGTCGCAGTACATCGGCCTGGACGACGAGTCCGGCTTCTTCACCGTCGACTCCACCTGGTCGTTCGGCGAACCCCGCGGCCAGGACTCGCGCGAGTGGCGCGTCACCACCCAGGGGTCGACGCGCAAGCTCGGCGTCGGCTGGCGCATCTCGTGGGATCCGTCGATCCTCGCCCCGGAACTGCGTGCCGGTGGGTCCGTCCGCTACGCCCGCACCGATGCACCCGCACCGCGCGTGCTCGACGCCTCGGGCGCCGTGATGATGGCGGAACAGAACGTCGCCTCCGTGCGGCTCGATCCCTCCGCGACCTCCGACCTGGCCGACACGACGTCCCGCCTCGCCGACGTCATCGACGTCGTGGCGCCGCTGATCACGTCCGAGTCGCTCCAGGCCGACGTCGCGGCGGACCCCGGTGCCGTGATCACCGCCGTGAACCTGCGTGCCGACGACTACGCCGTGCTGGAGGACGACCTGCGTGCGATCCCCGGTGTGGTCCTCTACGCGGAACCCAAGCTCATCGCCGGTGACCGGCGGCTGACGTCGCCGGTGCTGGACTCGCTGCGGACCGTGTGGCAGGACTCCCGCGACGCCACCGCGGGCTGGGCTGTCGAGGTCGCGGACACCGACGGCGAGATTACCCGACTGGCAGGTTTCCAGGGTCCGGGATCACCCGACATCACGTCCACTCTCGACCCGGCCGTGCAGCTCGCTGCTGAGACCGCCGCCGTCAGCGTCGGGACCCCGGCCTCGATCGTGGTCATGAAGCCGTCCACCGGCGCCGTCGTCGCCACCGCGCAGAACAGTTACGCCAACGACGAGGGCGCGCCGGCGTTCACCGGCCTCTATCCCGCCGGGACGCTCGTGGACGTGATCCAGGCGTCGGCCGATCGCCAGAAGATCGGATTCACCGACGCCGCACGCCAGTTCGGCTTGGGTACCTCCTTCGACATCCCCGGTCTCGACGCCGTCACCGCCTCGCTCCCCGACGGCCAGTCGGCGGTGGACCAGTTCCGCGGTGTCAGCCGGACGTCGTCCGTATCCGGCATGACGGTGACACCCTTCGGCCTCGCCGAGATGGCGGCGGCCGTCGCTCGCGGATCGGCACCGGCTCCGATGATCGTCGGCGGCGCACCGGCGACGGTGTCCGGTGCGGGCTCGCCCGTCGCCCCGGCCGTGCTGACCTCGCTGCGGAACACACTGCGTGACAACGCCCGCAGCGAAGGTGTCAGCGATCCGTCGGTCACCGGGCTCGCCGGGGACAACGGAGACGATCGCTGGTTCCTCGGCACCAAGGGCGATCTGGCCTTCGCGGTCTACATCGAGGACGCCGACGGAACCGATGCCGCGGCGCGCATGACGAACATGCTGATGCGCGAGATGGCCTCGCCGTCGGAGTGATCACCGGCTTGCTACGTTTCACCCCGTGACCGTCACCGAGTTCGTCCTGCTGATCGCGGCGGGCTTCGGTGCCGGAGTCATCGGCTACATCACCGGCCTGGCGTCGCTCGTGTCGTACCCCGCGCTGCTGGCGGTGGGGCTGCCACCGGTCGCGGCCAACGTGACCAACACCGTGGCGCTCGTCGGGGCCGGTGTGGGTGCCACCGCGTCGTCGGTCAAAGAGCTTGCCAAGAGCGGACGTTCGCTGCTCTGGCTCACCCTGTGGGCCGCGCTGGGCGGCATCGCGGGAGCCGTCGTCCTGCTGCGCGCGCCGGGGGAGACGTTCGAGGCGGTCGTGCCGATCCTGGTCGTTCTCGCATCCGTCGCCATGCTGCTGCAGCCGCGGATCCGCGTCCTCGCCGGTAACCGGACGTTCCCGGTGCTGTATCCGAGCGCGATCTTCCTCGTCGCGATCTACGGCGGCTACTTCGGCGCGGGTGCGGGCGTCATCTTCATGGCCCTGACGCTGATCTGCACGGCCGAACCCGTCTGGCGCGCAACGCTCCTCAAGAGCTACCTGCTGGGCGTGGCCAACCTGGTCGCCGCGGTGATATTCGCGTTCTCCGGCCAGGTGAACTGGCTCGCCGCACTGGCGATGGGAATCGGCACCATCGCCGGGGGAACGCTCGGCCCGCGCATCGTGAGACACCTTCCGCCGAATCTGCTCCGGATCGCCGTGGCGCTGTGCGGGTTCGGCCTCGCAGCGTGGCTGTGGCTCGGCTGAGGAACTGTGTGGGTCAGGCGCGACGACGCTGCGGGAGGCGGGCGACGAGACGCCACCCGAGCAGGAACACCGCCAGCGTCACCGTCGCGACCACGATGAAGCTGAAGGCCGTTCCCTCGCCGGACACCTGCCGCAGCACCATGCCCACGATGACGGCGCCGATCCACGCGAGCACCCCGGTGGGGACCAGGGACACCGCGACGAACTTCTCGCGGTACAGCGCGTAGGTCACCGCCCATCCCACGGCGAGGCCGACGAGGAACGGCCAGGCCGTCGACAGTGTGCCCCCGACGGTCACGCCCTCCTCGTGGCTGCCTCGGCCGATGGCGCTGAAGACGAGGACGAGAACGACGTCGATCACCGCCGGCACTGCGAGGGCCGACAGGGCGGGAGTGCGGGTGCGCGCGGGCATGCCACCAGACTACGAGGCGCCGAGACGCGGAAAGACCCGCACCGGCGCCGGCTGTGCGGGCGTCGAGCGGGTCTTTCCGGGAGGAGATCAGGCCTGGTGGCCGGCCTCGATCTCGAGCAGCAGGCCGATCTTGTCGCCGACGACGGCGCCGCCACCCTCGAGGGGCATGTCGATGCTGATGCCGAAGTCCTTGCGGTTGATCGTGGTGGTGGCCTCGAAGCCGGCGACCGGTCCGTTGCCCATGCCGGCGTTGACACCGTTGAACTCGACGTTCAGATCGATGGACTTGGTCACGCCGTGCAGCGTGAAATCACCGGTGAGCACGAAGTCGTCGCCCTTGGCCTTGACCGAGGTGGACCGGAAGGTGGCAGTGGGGAACTTCTCGACCTCGAAGAAGTCGGCGGTCTTGAGGTGGCCGTCGCGCTGCGCGTTGTCGGTGGTGATGGAGGCGACGTCGATCTCGGCGTCGATGGTGGGCGCGCCGTTCTCGTCGACCGTGATGGTGCCGGTGAAGGTCTGGAAACGGCCACGGACCTTGCTCACCATCAGGTGGCGGACGGTGAACCCGACGGTCGAGTGGGTGGCATCGATGGCCCACGTGCCGGCGGTGAGCTGGGGGACGGACACTGCTGCAGTCATGACGAACTCCTGTGTGGTTGAAGGTTCAAGCCTCACAGTACACAACCGGACCGCGGTCCGCATCTATTCCCGCGGAGGAGAATCCTTGCCGAGCGGATGGGTGGCCGACGGCTGTTCCGTCCGCTCCCGAAGTTCCGTCCGCTCGCGCTGCTCGACGGCGAGATCGAAGTGCAGGTCCTCGTGCTGGTGCTTGCGGAACAGGATCAGGAAGACGACCCAGCCGACGAGCGCCACCAGGATGAAGCTGACCAGGCGATACACCAGTGCGGACGCGACCGCTTGTGACGCGCTGATGCTGGCCGCGGTGGTGAGGGTCGCGATGAGAGTGGCGTCCACGATGACCAGACCACCGGGCGCACCGGGGATGGATCCCACCGTCTTGCTGGCCGAGAAGGCGATGAGGAGCCCGTAGATCTTCGGATCCGCGCCGATGGCGTAGCAGGCGAACCCGAGGCACGCGACGTCCGCGAGGCGGTGCACCGCGGAGAAGCCGAGCGACACCGTGCCGTCGCGGGCACCGAGGCGTACCGACTTCACCTGCTCGACGATCTCGTCCAGCCGGGCCATGCCCGTGTCGGGATCGTTGTTGCGCAGCGAGTTGTACTTCGACAGCCCCCACCGGCCGATGCCCACGATCGACTGGGGGTGGGAGCGGACGTAGCGCACGCCGGCGATGAGGGCGATCACGCCGGCGACGGGGACGATCAGTGCGAGGGTGTTGGCGCTGCCGCCGACGAGGAAGGCTCCCGTCACGCCCAGGACAGCCAGCCCGAGCGCGGCGATGACGCCGGAGATGGCGAGCTGCCACGACGCGACCACCGGGCTCGCGCCCCAGCGGCGTGTCTCGCGGTATGTGAACGCGGTGGAGAAGACCTGGCCGGCCGGCAGTGTCAGCGCCATGGCGGTGCTGCCGTAGATGACGGAGAGCGAGCGTCGCTGCGATACGCGGACTCCGCCCGCGCGCAGCAACTGCTTCTGGACACGCGCGAACGCGGACAGCGAGATCGCTTGCATCACGACGCAGGCCGCGGCCCATCCCCAGTGGATCTCGGTGAGGGCGCGCCACGACTCGTGCAGGCGCGGCCACAGGTAGACACCCTCACCGACCAGCAACGCCACGAGGGCGACCGCGGCCACCCAGCGCAGCCATCGCCATCTGCCACCGGCGCGGGGCGACCCAGCGGATCGGCCCTGCTCCGGAACTACCACGGCACCGAGAGTAACGAACGGTGCCGACGATCAGCGCGGATAGTCGACCGGGGAGGCCAGGTGCGTCGCGCGCCGCCGTCCGCGCAGCTGCACCTTCTCGCCCAGTTCCCACTCGGACTGCTCGTCCTCGTCGGCGAAGTACAGTGCCGACGTCGACGCGAGAACCCGACTGGGAGTGAACTTCGCGAGTTCCGTCAGGCGCGACGCCTCGTTCACCGGATCACCGATGACGGTGTACTCGAAGCGTTCCTTGGCGCCGATGTTTCCCGCCACCGCCAGTCCGGCCGACACGCCGATGCCGATGTCGAGTCCGGCGATCTCGGTGAGCTCGCTGCGCAGTTCCCGCGCTGCGGACAGTGCCGCGGTGGGTGCGTCCGGGCGATCCAGGGGCGCGCCGAAGATGGCCAGCGCCGCGTCGCCCACGAACTTGTTGACGAAGCCGTGGTGCCGGTCGACCACGTCGACGACGACGCGGAAGAAGTCGTTGAGCAGGTCGACGACCTCGCCGGGCGGACGTTCGGAGGCGGCGGCCGTCGAGCCGACCATGTCGACGAACAGCACCGCGACGAATCGGGTCTCGCCGCCGAGCTCGGTGCCGAACTTGAGGGCGCGCCGCGCGACGTCCTCACCGACGTGCTGCCCGAACAGCTCGCGCAGGACTGCACGCTCCGACGCGTCGGCCATCATCCGGTTGAAGCCGACCTGCAGACGGCCGATCTCACTGCCGTCGAACACCTCGACCTGGACCTCGGTGTGGCCCTCCTGCACCTTCTCGATGGCGCGGCGCAGCTGACGGATGGGATCGGAGATCTGGCTGGCGGTGAGCATCGACAGACAGAACGCCTGGATGATCGCCAGCACGCAGAGCAGGCTGATGGCGATGGCCAGCGAGTCGGGGGAGAAGACCAGGTCGGTGGTCAGCTGGGTCGCGCACAGCAGCAGGATGCCGACGACGGGGATCAGTGTGCCCAGGCCCCACGTCATCGCCATGCGTGTACCCACACCGGGCGTCATCGTGCGGTCGAAACTGCCCTCGCTGAGCGCCTGCGCGGCGACGGGCCGGAGGATGCGTTCGCCCAGCATGTAGGTGAAGCCGAAGGTGATCGCCGCGGACATGGCGACCGTCACCGCGACGGCCACCGCGAGCGACGGCATCTCCGACGCGGTGAGCAGCATGAAGATGACGCCGCCCACGATCCAGAGCACCAGGTGCACGATGGCCTGGCGCAGCGGTGCGTGCAGGGCGGCCATCTGCTCCGATCGGCTGGGCGGTCCACCGCGGATCTGCCACCGCATGACACTGCGCAGCATGACGGCGGCGGTCGCGAGGCTGACGACGGCCGCGAAGAGCAGGTACGCCCCGAAGATGAAGACATTGCGCACCCGATCGACGACGATCGACTCGTTCTCGGGAATGGGCAGCCCGTACCGGACGAAGGCGAACACCAGGATCGCGCCGAGCAGATTGGCCAGGAGCATCGACGCGAGGTACAGCGGCCAGCGACTTCTCAGGGTCAACGAGACCGCACGTAGAAGCGTCAGCACGAGGTCAACTTACCGGGTGCTCGGTTAGGCTTCCTCGGTGACGGACGATCCGGCGGAGTCGGTACACCCTGTGGTACGTGTCGGCGCTGCGTGGACGTGGCGTCTGTTGGTGTTGTTCGCCGGTCTCGTGGTGATCGGCATGATCGTGCACCGGCTCGAGAGCGTCGTCGTCCCGGTGGCACTCGCCCTGCTGGCGTCGGCGCTGCTCTCCCCGCTCGTCGACTGGATGCAGCGGCGCGGCATCCCGCGCGTCGTCGCGGTCATCGTCTCGATCCTCGGCAGTCTCGGGCTGCTGGTGGGCATCCTGACGTTCGTCGTCGAGCAGTTCATCGAGGGCGTCCCCGCCCTCACGGATCAGTTCACCGGCAGCGTCACCCAGATCCAGGACTGGCTGACGCAGGGGCCCCTGCACTTCAGCGAGGACCAGATCCGCAGTGCCGGCGACTCGGTGGTCCGGTCGGTGCAGTCGAATCAGGAAGCCCTCACCAGTGGCGCGTTGACCACCGCCGCGGTGATCGGCGAGATGCTCACCGGGGCTCTGCTCGTGCTCTTCACCCTCATCTTCTTCCTCTACGGCGGACAGCAGATCTGGGACTTCGTGTCCCGGATCGTCCCGACGCGGGCGCGCCGCCGCGTCCGGTTGGCAGGCAGCCAGGCGTTCGGCTCGCTGGTGGGGTACGTGCGCGCCACCGTCGCGGTCGCCGCCGTGGACGCCATCGGTATCGGCACGGGACTGGCGATCCTCGGTGTCCCGCTGGCTCTTCCGCTGGCGTCACTGGTGTTCATCGGAGCGTTCATTCCCATCGTGGGTGCGGTGCTCACCGGCTTCGTCGCGGTGCTCGTCGCCCTGGTGACCAAGGGATTCATCACGGCGCTCATCGCACTCGCGATCGTCATTGCCGTGATGCAGGTCGAAGGCCATGTGCTGCAACCACTCCTGCTCGGTCGCGCAGTCCGTGTGCATCCCCTGGCCGTGGTGCTCGCCATCGCCACCGGCATCGTCATGGCGGGCATCATCGGTGGCCTGCTCTCGGTGCCGCTCGTCGCGATGGCCAACACCGCGATCCGCTCACTGCTCGCCGACGATCCCGAGGAGGCGTACGAGGAGATCGCCGACGCGGATCCGTCGGAACCGATGTTCCCGGCCGCGCCGAACAGTCCGCACCCCGAGAACCAGAAGCTGAGCCGTGGCGAGGTCGACGGTCCCGCGAGTTGACGCCGCCGGTGTCGCGGAGGCACCGCTGTGGCGCGCCGCGGCAGCGTTCCGACTGGTCACCGTCCTGTACGTGGTCGGGTTCCAGTTGGTCGTCCAGGACCGGTACGACGCACCGCGCCTGAGCTGGCTGTTCGTCGTCGTCACCGTCATCTGGTCCGGAATCGCGGCCGTCGCGACCTTGACGACGCCCGCGCGGCGCCCCGTCGTCGTCGCCGACCAGGTGGTGACGCCGGCATTGATCTGCAGCACGCTGGTGGTGGCGAGTCCGGCATGGCGCCAGGACCACCAGGTGCTCCCGACGACGATCTGGGTGGCCAACGCCGTGATCGGTGCCGCCGTCCTGGGAGGTCCCCGAGCGGGGCTCGCCTCGGCGGCGGTGATGACCGCCGCCATCGCCGTGGTGCGCGGCACCGTCGACGGCGAGTTGTGGCGCGACTCGACCGGGCCCGTGCTGTTGTCCGTCGGTCTGGCGCTGGGGCTCGCGGCGCGGACGGCGCGCCTCGCGCGCAGCCGCCTGGACGAGGCGGTGGCCCTGGCCGCGGCGACCGCGGAACGCGAGCGCCTGGCCCGCGAGGTGCACGACGGTGTGCTGCAGGTGCTGGCCATGGTCAGTCGTCGCGGCCACGAGATCGGCGGCGCAGCAGCAGAATTGGCAGATCTCGCCGGCAGCCAGGAGGCTGCGCTCCGCGCCCTGCTGTCCGGGTCGGCCACCGGGCGTACCGACGGCACTGCCGACCTGGCCGCGCTGGTGCGCGCTGCGGTGGGCACGCGCGCCGTGGTCTCGGCGCCGTCCGAGGCCGTCGTTCTCCGGGCGTCGGCCGCGTCGGAGCTCGCGGCCGCGACGCTCGCCGCCGTCGACAACGCGCATCGACACGGCGGGTCCGACGTCCACGTGTTCGTGCTGGTGGAGGACTTGGGGGACGAGGTGATGGTGACGGTGCGCGACGACGGAGCAGGAATGGCACCCGGCCGTCTCGACGAGGCGCGTGCGGAGGGACGGCTCGGCGTCTCCGGCTCGATCGTGGGCCGGACGGCAGCCATCGGTGGGCGTGCGAGGGTGGACAGCAGGCCAGGAGAGGGAACGGAATGGGAACTGACGCTGCCACGGACAGCGCCGACGCCTCGGTGACGGTGATGGTCGTCGACGACCACCCGATGTGGCGTGACGGAGTGGCGCGGGACCTCGACGCGCGGGGCTTCCGTGTGGTGGCCACCGCCGACGGAGTCCGCTCGGCCACCGCGCGTGCGCGGGCGACGTCGCCGCAGGTGGTCGTCATGGACATGGACCTCGGAGACGGAACCGGAGCCGAGGGCACCGCGTCGGTGCTGGCGGTCTCGCCCGACAGTCGGGTACTGGTGCTCTCCGCGTCCGCCGAACGGGACGACGTGCTCGGCGCGGTCAAGGCTGGGGCGACCGGCTACCTCGTGAAGAGCGCCTCCATCGACGATCTGGTGTCCGCCGTACAGGCGACGAGTCGCGGCGATGCGGTGTTCACGCCCGGACTGGCCGGGCTGGTGCTCGGGGAGTACCGGCGCATGGCAGCCGCCCCCACGGCTGCGGAACCGCCTCCCGTGCTGACCGAGCGCGAGACGGAGGTGTTGCGCATGGTCGCGAAAGGGTTGAGCGCCAAGCAGATCGGCGTTCGGCTCGGTATCAGTCACCGCACCGTCGAGAACCACGTGCAGGCGACCCTACGCAAGCTGCACCTCGCGAATCGTGTCGAACTCACCCGGTGGGCGCTCGAGCAGGGGCTGCAGTGACGGCGTCGTGTTCACTACTCTGGTCGCCATGACCGGAGACGGCACCGACCCCAGGAACATGCGCGTGAGCGACGCCGAACGAGAGCACGTGGGCGGCCTGCTCCAACGCGCCGTCGGACAGGGGATGCTGTCGCTCGGCGAGTTCACCGAGCGGATGGACTCGGTACTGGCGGCCAAGACGCGCGGTGAGCTCAACGCGGTGCTGGTCGACCTGCCGGGCATGACACTGCAGGGCGGCCCACCCCAGCAGGCCGGGCCGCTCGCCGTGGTCCCGAGCGACGCGCTGACGTCGGCACCCGGACACCCGGCCACCGACGGTGCATCCGTGGACATCCGAGCCACGATGTCGACGGTCACCCGTTCCGGTACCTGGACCGCGCCGTCGGCCATCCGGGTCGCGTCGAAGATGGCCACGGTGACCCTCGACTTCAGTTCCGCGGTTCTGACCTCGCGCGAGGTGCGGATCGACGTGGACGACTACTGCAGCACCATCACCGTCGTGGTGCCCGAGGGTGCGTCGGTGGATCTCGACGGCGTCGACACCATGGGCGGCAGTGCGACCAACAAGGTGCGCAGCCGGCCTGTCGAAGGGGGACTGCACGTCGTCGTGCGCGGACGCATCCGCTTCGGATCCGTCACGGCCAAGCACCCGTTCGGGACGTCCATCAAGCGCATGTTCGGGTAGGAACTGCACCCTCGGCTGAGTAGAACGGCGTCGGACTCGAGTAGTTTCCCGTGTTCCCCCGGTCCGCCCCGGCCAGCACGATCGAGGTATGACCACTCCCTCGATAGATCCGCGACTCGTGCACGTGCTGTCCGGTGAGGTCGCCTCCCTGCAGCAGCATCTCGCCCGCGTCGGCCACGACCTGGGTCTCCTCCGACAGCAGCTCGACGGTCCGCCGATGCAGGCCCCGCTCCAGGCGCCCCCGCAGCAGCACCCCGTCTCGAGGCCACAGGTGCAGAGTCCTCCGGTGTCGACTCACCCGGTACGGCCGATCCCGCGCCCGATGCCCACGCCTCCCCGTGACACCACCCCGTGGTGGCAACGCGACGGTGTCGTCAGTCGTGTGCTCGCCGCCGCGGGCGCTGCGGTGACCGTCATCGGTGTCGTGATGCTGGTGGTGCTCGCGGCGCAGTCGGGCTGGTTCGGGCCCGGTCCTCGTGTCGCCGCGGGTGCGCTGCTGTCCGGAGCGCTCGTCGCCGCCGCGCACCGTGTGGTCGCCCGACCCGGTGGCCGCGTCGGCGCCGTCGCACTCGCCGCGACGGGATTCGCCGGGCTGTATCTCGACCTCGCCGCCGTCACCGCGCTGTACGGGTGGGTGCATCCCGTCGTCGGGCTCGTGGTGGGACTCGGTGTCGCCGCGCTCGGCGTCGCGGTCGCACTGCGCTGGTCGTCGCAGTCACTCGCGGTGATGGTCGTGGCCGGCATCGCGACACTGGCACCCGTCGTCACGGGTGGCATCACGCCGGCACTCCTCGCATTCCTGGTGGTCGTGCAGATCGCCGCCTCGCCGGTCGACGTCCGCGAACAGTGGGTCTGGTTGCGCGTCGTCCGCACCGTCCCGGTCGTCGGAGCGGTGCTGCTCGCCGGGCTGCTCGCCCACGTGGAGACGGTCCCGACCGCCGATCTGCTGCCGCTGCTCGTCGTCGCGGGACTGTCCTTCGGCACTTCTGTCGTCGCCTGGTGGACCACCCTCGCCCACCGCGCCGTGGACCCGGCGTCGCTCGCCTCGATCGCGGCCACCGCCGCCGCGGTCCTCGTCACCGCGACGCTGTTCTCTCGCCCCGTCGCCGGCGGCGTCGACGCTGCGGTCGCGCTCGCCCTGGTGGCGATCCTGGTCGCTCGACGCGAGCTGGTCACCACGGTTCGTCTGGTGCTCACAGCGACGGCTTCGGTGGCGGTGGCGTCGGCGCTGGTGACGGGCACGGCCGATCAGGTCCGCATTCTCGCCCTGCTGCTGGTCGCCACCACGGCGCTTCTCGTCGGCGCCCGGACCCGCTCGGGTGTGTCGGCCGCGGCCGGCGCGTTCTTCGCCCTCCTCGGAACCACCGCACACTCGCAGATCACCTCGGTCGACTCGCTGAGCAGCCCCGTTCGCGCGCTCGACTCCGGCTGGGCCTCGGTGCCCGCGTCGGTCGCCATGATCGCGATGGCTGTGGCGGGAGTGCTCGCGGCACTGCGCACCATCGAGGACGCGACGCTCCGAACCCTCGCCGCCGGCCTGGCGGGAGTCGCCGGCCTCTTCGGTGCGACGGCGGTGTGCATCATCACCGGCATCGAGATCGGCGGCCGCACCGGGTTCGTCGTCGGCCACGGCGCAGCGACCATCGTGTGGATGACCGTCGCCGTCGCACTGCTGATGCGTGGTCTGTCCGACGCCACCGGTGCCCGCGCGGTCCTCGCCGCAGGTCTGACCGTCGCGGCCTCGGCCATCGCCAAGCTGTTCCTGTTCGACCTCAGCGCACTCGGTGGACTGCCCCGCGCCGCAGCGTTCCTGGTGGTGGGAGTGATGCTGCTCGGTATCGGCACCCGCTACGCGAGGTCGTTCGCGGACCGCGCCGTCACTGCCGACGCTGGCGGGCCAGCAGCTCGCTCACACTGATGGCACCGGACTGACCGTGGTGACGACCACCCGACTCGTCGTCCCCGTCCCGAGCCCGCCGGCGACCCGATGTGGTCGTCGGCGGTGTCTCGTCGGGCTCGGGGACCTCGGGCGTGGAGGGGTTGTGGGTCTCGGGCTCGGGTGCCGGCCGATCCTCGCGCTCGGGCATGCGCAGACCGGCGATCCAGGAATCGACCTCGGCGCTGGTGCGCGAGCCGTTCCCGTGGGGCCCTCCGTTCCCGTTGCTGTGACCGTTCCCGGTGCCGTTCCCGTTCCCGTTGCCGTTGGAGTGGCCGTTCCCGTTGCTGTCGCCGTTGCGGGGCCGATCGACGTCGATGCCGTCGCCTGAGACCGAGCCGTAGCGGAACGACGTGGTCTCGTGCCCGTTCGAGCCGTTCGAGCCGTTCGAGCCGTTCGAACGCTGAGCGACCGACGGCGCGCGGAGTTCGGCGAGCCAGCTCTCGATGGGGCGCGGGGCGGGTGCGCCGTTCCGCGGTGCCGGCTCGGCCGACGTCGGCTCGGGACCGGCCGTCGGACGACTCTGCTGATCGTCGGAGGCCCGGGCGGGTCGGGTCTCTGCCGGGCGGGCGACCCGAATCTCCTCCGCGGGCGCGGGCGCGGGTGCGACGGGAGGTGCCGTGGGTTCGACGGCGCGCGGTGCGACGGGCTCCGGCGCGGCGGGCTGCTGCACCGGGGGTTCCTGCACAGCGGGCTTCTGCACGCGCTCGGGAGCCGGACGCGGGGCGACGGGCCGGGGACGATCGGGTGCGACGCGCTCGGGCATTGCACGAGCGGCCGACGGGCCGCTCTGCATGACCCGCGGAATCGGCTGGGTGAGCGGTTCCCGCGTCCGCGCCGGGAGCGGTGCGGACCCGATCGCGACGAGCTCGGGGACATCGGTGGGCATCATCTCGGCGTCGAGGATCGGCTCGCCGAGCCCCAGCTTCTGCTGGATGCGCTTCATCCACTGCGGCGCCCACCAGCAGTCGTCGCCGAGCAGCTTCATCGTCGCCGGGACCAGGAACATGCGGATCAACGTCGCGTCGATGATGAGCGCGGCGATCATGCCGTAGGCGATGTACTTCATCATCACCAGCTCGGAGAAGGCGAAGGCGCCCGTGACGACGATGAGGATCAGTGCGGCCGCGGTGATGATGCGACCGGTGTGCGAGGTACCGACGCGAATGGCCTCGGTCGTACTGGCTCCGCGGGCTCGTGCCTCCACCATGCGGGAGAGCAGGAACACCTCGTAGTCCGTCGACAACCCGAAGATGATCGCGATGATCAGCACCAGTACCGGGGCCATGATCGGCCCGGGAGTGAAGTTCAGCAGACCCGCGCCGTTGCCGTCGACGAAGATGAACGTGAGGATGCCGAGCGTCGCGCCGAGGCCCAGCGTGGTCATCAGGATGGCCTTGAGGGGGAGCACCAGCGACCCGAACGTGAGGAACATCAGCAGCGTCGTTACCAGCACGACGAGCGTCGCCATGAGGGGTAGTCGGTCCACGAGCGCCGCGATCGAGTCCTGCTCGATGGCGGGCGTGCCGCCGACCGACAGGGTCACCCCGTCGGGAACGTCGATGGAGCGGATGTAGTCGATGGCCGGCGACGACACGTTGCGGTCGACCAGTCCCGCCTTGAGCACGGCGACACCGTTCTCGTTGCGCTCGATGGAGAACCGTTCGACGAGCCCGGGAGCGTTGGACGCCTCGCGCAGGACCGTGCCCAACTGCGGACCCTCCGCGTTCTCGAGCACGATCTTGAGCGGCTCGGTGCGGTAGGACGGGAAGTTCTCGTCGAACACGTTCTGGGCGACACGGGTGGGGTTGTCCGGCGGCAGGTACGTCTCGTTGATGCCGCCGAACTTGATGGCACCGACCGGCAGCGTGAGGATCAGCAGGCCCAAAACGATGGGCACGCACACCTTGAGCGGGTTCCGCATGACCCAGCGCGTGAGCTTGCCCCACGGCCCGGACTCGATCTCCTCGGTCGTCTTGGTCTTGCGCATGCTCTTCAGTCCGAGAGCGTCGATGCGCGGGCCGAGGATCGACAGGATCGCCGGGAGAATGGTGATGGCGGTCAGGGCCGCCAGAGCGACGGTGGCGATCGCACCGAACGCGACGGACTTGAGGAAGCCCTGCGGGAAGAGCAGCAGACCGCCGAGGCTCGCGACGATCATCGTCGCCGAGAAGACGACCGTGCGGCCCGCGGTCATGACGGAGCGTTGCACGGCCTGCTGTGTCGTGCGGCCGTCGGCCAGTTCCTCTCGGAACCGGCTGACGATGAACAGCGCGTAGTCGATGGCCAACCCGAGACCGATGAGCGAGACGACGGGCGCGACGAAGCTGTTGACCTCGACGAAATTGGTGAACAGCCGGACCATGCCGTTGGCCGCGACCACGGTGAGACCACCGATGATCAGTGGCAACGCCGCAGCCACGACGCCGCCGAACACGAAGAACAGGAGCACGCCCACCACGGGGATGGCGAGGATCTCCATGCGCTTGATATCGCCGGCCATGGTGTCGTTCAGCGCGTTCGCGATGGGCTGGAGGCCGGCGAGCTGCACGTCGACGCCGTCGATGGCGAACGCGTCCTTCACGTCACGGAAGTTGTTGGTCAGTTCCGTGTCGTTCGCGCCGGCGATCGCGAACGTGGCGATCGCCTTCGTCTTGTCGGGCGAGGCCAGCGCGGGGAGCCGCTGCTGGAAGTAGTTGATGTTGATCTTCGAGATCTTGTCCGAGTGCGCCGCCATCATGGCGTCCTGACCAGCGGTGACGGTCTGCTGGAACGCCGGGTCGTCGACCGTCGATCCCTCGGGTGCGGTGTAGAGGGCGACGACGTCGCCGGTGCTGTCGCGACCGAAGGTGCCGTCCGCGGTGACGGCGGCGTGCACCGACTCCGAGTTCGGGTCGTCCCAGCCGCTCTGACTCAGGTGATCGTTGAGGCTGAGTCCGTACGCGGCGAGGCCCAGCAGGAACGCGACCATCACACCGATGACGGTGAACCGTGATCGGTGAACCAGATCTCCCCAGCGAGAAAACACTCAGGACACTCCTTGACGCCCGACGAGCAGGGCGGACAGCGGACGGAACGGCTGCAGCCAGGCGCCCTCGTCCGGAAGGGACTCGAGGCTGACCCGCGGCAGTGGTTCGCGGAACACACCGGGGATGTCCTCGAGATCCAGGAACTCGAGAGTCTCCGACGTGACGGCCCAACTGGCGTGTTCACGGAACCCGAGGATCTGAACGGGCACACCCGTTGCCGCGATGGCTTCGAGTGGGAGCCGGAAGGCCTGGCCGTCCGCGGACGCGACCACCACTCCCGCGAGACCGTGGTCCCGTGAGCGGAGCTCGATGTGATCGAGCATGTCGGAGTCGACGTCGCTGTCCTCGTCGATCTTCGGCTTGGCGAAGACCGCGAAGCCCACGTTACGCAAGGCCTCGACCCAGGGACGAACGACGTCGGCGCTGCCCTGGGCGATGTTCGTGAAGACGGTGGCCTCGGGTTCGAGGCTCGCGGTCTGGTGCGCGGAGAGCTGGGCGGTGCGGCCGAGCAGCCATCGGCCCAGCGCATCGAAGCGCGGGCGGTAGGCGGCGGTGGGTCGTCCGCCCAGGATGGCGCCGAGGCCCATGTCCAGATTGGGCGCATCCCAGACGAGCAGGACCTTCTTGGTATGGCGAGAATCACCGGCGCCGTCGAGCACGGCCGTGTCCGTGTTCTGTTCGTCCACGCTCATCGGAGTGGGTTCTCGCTCTCTCGTCGCGTGATCGTCGCCGCAGCGACGTCGGTCGCTCCGGTGGATGGCCTGCCCCAGACGAACTCGCTCGTCGGCCTGCCGACCTGCTGGGCCTTGCCCTCGAACTTCGTCACCGGACGGTCGACGGACAGGGAGGACCCCTCGACGGTACGTCGTTCGGCATCGAACGGCAGCCGCGTCAGAGTGGGCTCCGCGTCACCGACCTCCTCGATCCACTCCGCGTAGTCGGCGTGGTCGGTGGCGACGTGGAGAATGCCGCCGGGCTCGAGACGGTCCGCCACCAGGGCGAATGTGGCGGCCTTCAGCAGTCGGCGCTTGTGGTGCCGGGCCTTGGGCCAGGGGTCGGGGAAGAAGACTCGGACGCCGGCGAGCGAACCGGGAGCAACCATGTTCTCTAGCACGTCGGCAGCGTCGCCCCGCAGAATGCGCAGGTTGGAGAGACCTTCTCGCTCGATCCCCTGGACCGTCTGCGCGATTCCCGGTCGGTAGACCTCGACGGCGACGAGGTTCACGTGCGGTTCGGCGGCCGCCATCGCGAGCGCGGCGGTGCCGGTCCCGGAGCCGATCTCGAGAACCACCGGGGCGGTCCGGCCGAACCACGACGCGGCGTCGAGCGGCTCGTCGGCCACCTCGCGGCCGATGCCGGGCCACATCCGGTCCCACGAGGCCTGCTGCGGTTCGGTGAGCGCGCCGCGTCGGGACCGGAAACTGGTCACCCGGGGATACAGCCGGGAACCGCCGGACCGGCTCTCGTCGGCACCGTCGGACAGGCCGTTCTCGGGCGCTGCGTCCACGGCACGGGGGTCGGTCATCCTGTCATTGTCTCCCATGGACGCATTTCGTGACAGCAGGGTCTCGACTTCAGGTCGAGACTCTGGCCTACCGACACCGGGATCGGCGTGTGAGAATCGCCCCGTCGCATCTGCAGAATCGGGGGATCACGGATGCCGGGGACCGAGTCGAGCGCGCTGCACCGCGCGGTGACCGAGCTGGAACGCAGCGTCGACGACGCCGCTCTGCGGGCGGTGATCGGGCGATGGCGATCCCCGGTGCGTCTCGCCGTCGCGGGACGCCCCGGTGCGGGCAAGTCCCGCGTCGTCACGGCGCTGGTCCTTCCCGAGGCGGCGGAGGTGCACGGGGTGGACGCCCCCGACCTTCCTCCTCCCGTCCTGGACCACGACGTTCTCGCGCTCGTCGTCGCTCGGACACTGAGCGCCGCGGACCTCGAGGTGGTGGCGGCACGGTCGAGCGGTGACACCCTCGTCGTCCTTGGGCGCACCGACCTCCCGATCGACGCGGACGCCGTCGCCGCGGTGCTGCCGGCCGGGATGCCCGTGATCGGCGTGGACGACGTCGACACGCTCACCCGTGCCTGGGCGACGGCGGTGTCGCGCGCGGCGAGGTGCCGCGACATCGCCCTGCTCGCCGCGGTCGAGACGGTGGCCGCTCGGAGTGCGCTCGGAAGGTCGTCGATCGAGACGTTCCTGCGCGCCCCCGAGGTGGCTCACGTCCGGAGCGGTGCACGCGCGTGAGTCTCGACCTGCCCGCCGACTCGGCCCGAGTGGTGCGGACGTGGAGTCCCGACTCCCTGAGTCGGCTGGGGCGAGGACCCGCACCGGCGCGCACCGTCGCCGTTCTGGCGGCACCGGGTCTCGACCAGGAGGCGGTCGGTGCGGTGGTGACCTCCGCGGGATGGTCCGTCCGTCCCGTCTGCGCGGCCTCGGCCGTACTCGTCCTGGTGGATCCCGCCCTGCCGCCGGGCGGTGCCCTCGTCCGGGCGGCGCGGTCGATCCCGGCCGATCTTCCGGTGGTGCTCCGGATCGCCGCCGAACCGGACGACGCGCGGCGCGTCCTCGCCCGATGGGCGGCGTCGGTCCCGCGCGCCGACGCGGTGGTGGTGTGCGGTCCCGACGACGATGCAATCGTGGACGCGCTCGCTCGGGCAGCGGACCGGGTGGACCCGGCAGAGGCGGAGCGGACGGCGGTGGACCGTACGCTGGCCGAGGCCCGCACGGCACTGACAGCGGCGGCCCGACGCGACACGGGCAGCGCGGACCTCGCCGACGCGCGGGAACGCCGGCGCCGGGCCGCGTCGATCGCGACGGACGACGGACTGCTCCTCCGGCGGTCGACGGCCGAGCTGCGCCTCGATCTCGCCCACCGGGTCGGCGTGCATCGGCGGGAGACGGGCGCGCGGGTCGCCGCCGCCGTCGGGGACGCGAACTTCGCCGACCTCCGACGCCTTCCGTCCGTGGTCGCCGCGGAGATCGATGCGGCGACGGGTCGGCTCGCGGACGAGGTGACCACCGCGCTGACCGCGGTCGGCGCCGTGGACTCCGCACCCCCGGTCGAACGCGCATCGACGACCCACCAACCGCCCCCGTCGGCCGGGTGGGGAGTCGACGAGGTGGTGGCGGGTGTCGTCGGTGCCTCGGCGGGTGCCGGCGTGGGGCGGGTGGCGGTGTGGGCGGCCTCCCTCGGCGGCGCGTCGGCCGGGTTCGTGACCGTGCTCTGCGCCGCGATGATGGCCGCCGCGGTGGTGCGGACGAGGCTGCTCTCGACGCGCCGCGCGCGCCTGCGCCGATGGGCTGCGGACGTGGTGGCCGATGCCGCCTCCGGCTGGGAACGGGACACCGCGTCCCGTCTCGTGATCGCCGACTCGTGGCTGACCGCGAGACTGTCGGCGCAGGTCAGAGACGCCTCCGCCCGGCGGAACGCGCTGATCGCGGAGATCGACGGCGAGATCCGAGACATCACGTCCAGAGCTGCCTCGCGGGCGGCCGCCTATCAACGGGATCTCGACGTGCTGGACCGCGTCGCCCTCACTTTCGGGCGGCGGGGAACCGTCTCTTCGCTGGATGCGTCCAAGCACGAGGTGGGAACGACAGCGAGGAACACGGGGGACTGAGATGGCCGAGTGGTCGGGATCGTTCGACCCGGACGGGCCGGGTGTCGCGGACGACGGGTTCGACCCCGCCCTCGATCTCGACGGGGACGGCACCGCCGACACGGCGGTGTTGCACGGAGGTCTGTCCGACGTCCACGCGTCGGCATTCCATCGGAGTGCGACGGAGATGACGGTTCTCAGCGATCTCGACGGTGACGGCGACGTCGACCGTGCGACGGTCTTCGAGGCCGACGGCGACTACACCGTGTGGGTGTCCTCCACCGACCTCGCGGACGGTCCCGACGCCGTCTGGCGTGCGTCCGAGCGCGGCTCGCTGTGACGCGATAGACACCAAATGTCCTGACATAGTGCGCTTTACGGCCAGGTCACTGAATCGGTTTTGTGACGGAACGGACATGCCCCGAGTGCCCTGGCCGTTCTTCACAGCGTTAACCTCTAGGTCCAGGACACTCGGGGCCCTGCGATCTGTCGATCGAAGGTCACGGGACTACCCCGCCCACTGGGAACCCATGGTTCGCTCACGCACTTCGGTTCGGCGCCGATCGACGGACCGAGGCGGTGACGGCCACACGTTCCTGCACCACCCCAGGAGACAAGATGACCGCGACCATTCCGGGTCTCAACGGAACCGACGGCACGCCGCCCACGACGCATGCAGGCCTGCTGGCCTGGGTACGTGACGTGGCCGAGCTGACCCAGCCCGACCGGATCGTCTTCGCCGACGGTTCGGACGAGGAGTGGAACCGCCTCACCGACCAGTTGGTCGACGCGGGGACGTTCACTCGGCTGAACGCCGAGAAGAAGCCCAACTCGTTCCTGGGCAACTCCGACCCGTCCGACGTGGCGCGCGTCGAGTCGCGGACCTACATCTGCTCCACTCGGGAGATCGACGCCGGTCCCACCAACAACTGGATGGACCCGGAGGAGATGCGCGGCACGATGCGCGATCTCTACCGCGGATGCATGCGCGGTCGCACCATGTACGTCATCCCGTTCTGCATGGGCCCGCTCGAGGCCGACGACCCCAAGCTGGGTGTCGAGATCACCGACTCCGAGTACGTCGTCGTCTCCATGCGCGTCATGACGCGCATGGGTGCGAAGGTGCTCGAGAAGCTCGGGGACGACGGCTTCTTCGTCAAGGCTCTGCACTCGCTCGGAGCCCCGCTCGACGAGGGTCAGCAGGACGTCCCGTGGCCGTGCAACGACACCAAGTACATCTCGCACTTCCCCGAGGATCGCGAGATCTGGAGCTACGGCTCCGGCTACGGCGGCAACGCGCTGCTGGGCAAGAAGTGCTACTCGCTGCGTATCGCGTCGGCCATGGCCCACGACGAGGGCTGGCTGGCCGAGCACATGCTGATCCTCAAGCTCATCTCGCCGGAGGACAAGGCGTACTACATCGCTGCGGCGTTCCCGTCCGCCTGTGGCAAGACCAACCTCGCGATGATCCAGCCGACCATTCCGGGCTGGCGCGCCGAGACCATCGGTGACGACATCGCGTGGATGCGCTTCGGCAAGGACGGCCGGCTGTACGCGGTCAACCCGGAGTTCGGCTTCTTCGGTGTCGCGCCCGGTACCAACTGGGACTCGAACCCCAACGCGATGCGCACCATCGATCAGGGCAACGCCGTCTTCACCAACGTCGCGCAGACCGACGACGGCGACGTCTGGTGGGAGGGCCTCGAGGGCGACCCCCAGCACCTGATCGACTGGACCGGCAAGGACTGGACGCCGGACTCGGACAGCAATGCGGCGCACCCCAACTCGCGCTACTGCGTGCCGATGTCCCAGTGCCCGTCCATGGCGCCCGAGTGGGACGACCCGCAGGGTGTGCCGATCTCGGCGATCCTCTTCGGTGGCCGTCGCAAGACCACCGTTCCTCTGGTCACCGAGGCTCGCGACTGGCAGCACGGCGTGTTCATGGGCGCCACCGTCGGTTCCGAGCAGACAGCAGCGGCCGAGGGAACCGTCGGCACCATCCGCCGCGACCCGATGGCGATGCTGCCGTTCCTCGGATACAACGTCGGCGACTACTTCCAGCACTGGATCGACCTCGGCAAGAACGCCGACGAGTCCAAGCTCCCGAAGGTGTTCTACGTCAACTGGTTCCGCCGCGGCGACGACAAGCGCTTCCTGTGGCCCGGATTCGGTGAGAACTCCCGCGTGCTGAAGTGGATCGTCGAGCGCATCGAGCACAAGGCCGCCGGTGTCGACACGCCCATCGGTGTGGTGCCCACGGCCGACGCGCTCGACATCGACGGACTCGACGTCGCCACGGCCGATGTGGCCGAGGCGCTCGCGGTGAACGTCGACGAGTGGAAGAAGGAGATCCCGCTCATCGAGGAATGGTTCGACTTCGTCGGCGAGAAGCTCCCCACCGGCATCCAGGACGAGTTCGACGCTCTCAAGCAGCGCCTGAACTCCTGATCCACCACCACTGACGCCCGCTCCCGATCACGGGGGCGGGCGTCAGTGCTGTTTCGGGGTGACCAGTGCGGCCGCTCCTGTGAGAGTCCCGACGGCCCCGAGGGCAGCGGGGACCACCGTGAACGACTCGAGGAAGCCGAGCCGGGCGTGCAACGCGACGGTCTCGCGGATGGGGTTCCACAGCGCCGGGCCGGCCGCGCTGAAGCCACCGCCGAGGACGGCCGTCTCGACGTCGAGAAGCGCCGCGGCGGACGCGATCGCCTGTCCCAGCGCCACGCCGGCCCGCTGGAGGGCGGCGACCGCCACCGGGTCGGCGGCGCGGGCCGACTCGGCGAGGTCGATGCCGGTGGCACCATCCCAGCCGTTCTCGCGGGCCCAACGAACCGCGTTCGGGCCGCTGGCGACCGTCTCGACACAGCCGACCCCGCCGCAGGTGCAGGGTTCGATGGATCCGGGGACGACGATGTGTCCCACGTGCCCGGCGTTGCCGCTGTGGCCGCGAACGATCTCGCCGCCCAGGACCAGGCCGCCGCCGATGCCGGTCGACACCACCATGCCCAGCACGTTCTGCACGTGGCGGGCGGCCCCGAAACGATGCTCGGCCAGGGCCGCGCACGCACCGTCGAGTGCCAGGGTCACGGTGGCGTTCGGAACCACGCCGCGGACGGCCTCCACGAGCCCGAAGCCCTCGTACCACTCCGCGATGTTGATCGGCGCCACGGTGCCGGCAACGGTGTCCACGGGCCCGGCCGAGGCGATACCGACGGCCCCGATGTCCTGGAACTCGACCCCTGCCGCGGACACCACCGAGAGGAGAAGCTCCTCGCACGCCGCCCAGACGTTCTCGGTGGGGGTCGGAACGACGACGGGGTCCTGCGGTCGTCCGTCGGCACCCACCACCGCGGCAGTGAACTTGGTGCCACCGATGTCGAGTGCGAGCGATGTTCTCTCGGTCGTCGTCATTCACGCCACCCTAACGGGCGAGCGTGGTCCCGAGTCCGCGGTCGGCGGCGGAGTGCGCGCGGAGCACGACCACGAGGTTGCTCACCGCCAGCTCGCGAAATCCGGGGACGCGGACACACCACCACGCCCAGCGGGGGTGGTACCGCGGGAAGGCCGCGAGGAGTTCGCCGCCCGAAGTCTCTGCAGCCCAGCGTAATCCGTGCGAGGCGCGGATCGGGAACAGCGACTCTCCGAAACGGTTCTTCGGTTCGGCGCCGTGCACGCGCGCGTAGCGGCGAGCGGCGCGCTCGCCGCCGAACACGTGCCACGGTCCGGTCTCGTGCCCGCCGAACGGGCCCCACCACATCGTGTAGGACAACACCACCAGTCCGCCGGGCCGCGTCACGCGCAGCATCTCCTCGGCCATGATCCACGGGTGGCGGACATGCTCGGCGACGTTGGAGGAGAGGCAGATGTCGACGCTGTCCGAGCGGACGGGCAGCGCGGTACCGGATCCTCGGACGGACCCGCGGGCGTCGAGCCCCGCGGCGTGCATCTCCGAGGCGTCCGGTTCCACGGAGACGTATCGGGCGCCCGCGTCGGCGAAGGCATCGGCGAAGTAGCCGGGTCCGCCGCCGACGTCGAGCACCGTCAGTCCGTCGAGAGTCGTTCCGGTCGCCCCGGTCCACAGGTCGTCGATCAGCATCGCTGTGTCGCGAGCCAGCGCCCCGTAGAAGCGTGCGGGATCGGACTGCTCGAACCGGAAGTCCGACACGAGCGAGAGTGACCGTCGCAGGGTGGCCCGTCGAGCGAGTCCGGCGGTGACGGGAGACGAGGGCACGAGTGGAGACTGTAGAGCCTCTCCGATGTGATCGTGCGGCGGGACGACGGCATACTTGATGACGTCGAAGAACCGAGAACCGTCACGGGGGTGACAGCAGATGACCGAGTTACGTGAGGTGCTGCTGCTCTGTTGGCGTGACAGTGGCCATCCACAGGGCGGTGGTAGCGAGCGCTACCTCGAGCACGTGGGGGCAGGGCTGGCGTCGCGAGGCATCAAGGTCACGCTGCGCACGGCCGGTTACCCCGGCGCACCAGCGTCGGACACGATCGACGGTATGCGCGTCAGCCGCGGCGGCGGGCGCCTGACGGTCTATCCGCGAGCACTCGGAGCGCTCCTCGCCGGGCGGCTCGGATTCGGTCCCCTGGCGGGTCTGAAGCCCGACGCGGTGATCGACACGCAGAACGGCATCCCGTTCTTCGCGCGACTCGTGACGGCGGCTCCCGTCACCGTGCTGGTCCACCATTGTCACCGCGAGCAATGGCCGGTGGCCGGTGCGGTCATGGCGCGGCTGGGATGGTGGATCGAGTCCAGGCTGTCGCCGCGGGTCCATCGACGCTCGCAGTACCTGACGGTGTCGCTTCCCTCGGCGGACGAGCTGATCGCCCTCGGTGTGGACCGCGAGAGGGTGGCCGTCGTCCGCAACGGTGTCGACGACATTCCCGGTTCCGTCACGGTGGGCGATCCGGACACGCGTGCGGACGCCCCGACGCTGGCCGTTCTGTCCCGGCTCGTCCCGCACAAGCAGATCGAGGACGCGATCGACGTCGTCGCTGCGCTGCGCGATGCGACGCCCGCCCTGCGCCTCGACGTCATCGGCGGTGGGTGGTGGGACGACAACCTGCGCGACCACGCCCGCGCGCGTGGCGTGGCCGACGCCGTGACCTTCCACGGTCACGTGTCCGAGACCCGTAAGCACCAGATCCTGTCGCAGTCGTGGATCCACGTGCTCCCGTCCCGGAAGGAGGGGTGGGGACTCGCCGTCGTCGAGGCAGCTCAGCACGGTGTCCCCACCGTCGGCTACCGGCACTCTCGGGGGCTGACCGATTCCGTGGTGGACGGCGTCACCGGCGTCCTGGTGGGCGACGAGTGGCTCAGCCGCGACTCCGACGTCGACGAACTGACCGACGCGGTGCGGACCCTGCTGGACGACGGCGATCTCCGTCGGCAGCTCGGGGAGAAGGCGCGGCTGCGGACCCGGGAGTTCTCGTGGACGTGGTGCGCGCGAGCGGTGGAGTCGGTGCTGCGCGAGCGAGTACACGGCCGAGCGGTGTCCGGGCTGGTCGCGGGAAGGCCGGAGGCCGGCCGGTCCGGAATCAGCGAGTCTGGGTGCGACGCGCTCTCGTGACGGCGACGAACGCCGCGATCAGGACGGCGGCCGCCCACAGCAGATGAGCGACGATCGCCGGTAGACGATCCGAGCGTGGACGAGGTGCCGGATCAGCGAGTGAGTACAGCGTGAGATCGGCGTCCGCGTACACGGGTTCCAGGCCCGCGAGGGTGCGTGCGGAGTTCCCGCTCTCGCCCGCCGACCTCTCGGCCAGGATCCACCCGACTCCGAGTGCGGCGAGGTCGCTCGCCGGGGCACCGGCCAGGAGCAGGCCTTCGACTCGCCCCGCGACGGTGTTCTCTCCCCGGACGACCGTCCCGCCCACCGGGAGATCTCCGGTGCCGAGCACATCGGCGTCCAGCAGCCTCGGAGCGGGATCGAGGACCGGTGCCTCGCCCGACCAGTCGAACCGGCGGAAGGTACCTGTCGGCAGGACGGCCACGAGAGCGTCGGACGGTCCGACACCGTCGATCACCGAGGACCACCCGGCGGGGTAGTCGACCGGACGCAGCGCGCCGTGCACCCCCCATGCCAGATCAGGCAGGACGACGAGCAGCGCGGCGGCGGCGGACACGGCTGCGAGCCGGGGACGTGTCCCGCCGCGACCGGGTCGATCGACCGCGGCGCCTGCACTCAGGGCGAGTGCCGGCATCCACAGGGCGACCCATTTCTGACCGTCCCGGAACAGCCCGGCACCGGGTACCGACTCGGCGGCCCATCGGCCGACGTCGAGCCCGATCGGGGTGGCGGCGAGGGCGACGAGCACCACGGACACGGCGCCGGTGAGCAGGAGCGCCGCGACCACGGGCGATGCGGTCCGGCGCAGACGAGGGAGTCCGGCGGCGGCCAGGCCGAGCAGCACGGCGGTGCCGACGACGGCGAACAGGCTGGTTCGGCTGCCGGGAACCGCGTCGGCGTTCCAGATGCCGCCCAGACCGGCGAGCGCTCCGATCGTCCCGAGTCCGGGCTCGGCCCGCGCCGCGAAGGCCGCGACACCCGCCGGATCGGCGCCGGTACCGGCCCCGGACACGGCGGTGGCCACCAGCCAGGGCAGCGACACGATCACAGTGGTGACAGCCACGACGACGAGCCGCCGTACGCGGCGTGCCCCTCCCGATGCGGCCAGGACCACCACGGCGAGAACGGCGCAGAGCAGCACGCCTGTCGGGGTCAGCCCGGCGATGCCGAGACACAGCACGAGGGGCGCAGCGGACCGCAGGTCACCGCGGTCGCGGAGGGTCATGGTCGCGACGACCGTCCAGGGGAGAGCCGCGTAGCCGACGAGCAGGCTCCAGTGTCCCTGCAGCAGACGTTCGGCCACATAGGGGTTCCACACGGCCACCGTGGCGGCCACCAGACGAGGGCCGGTCGAGGCGCCGCCGAGCACTCGCGCCGTCATCTGCGCGGCGCCCCACCCGGCGGCGATCAGAGCGAGAGCGAGCAGTCCGACGACCAGTACACCGCCGTCGACGACCGTGGTGGCGACCGCGACGACGGCGTCCTGGGGAACCGCCCGAGCTGCCGAGTCGGACAGGCCCAGGGCCGAGTCGGTGAGATACGACCGGGGCGTCGACACCGCGTCACGCAGCAGTAGGTGGCCGCCACCCGGAAGCAGCACACGCAGGAGCGGGCCGAGGACGACACCGGTGAGCACGACGGACCAGGCGAGGGACCACGCCCCGGCTGTCCTGCTCGACCCTGCGATCATGAGGGCATGATCCCTGCGCGCACCTCCACCGTGGTGGCCGGGGTGAGCATCGTGACGGCGGGGTCGATGGCGGCGAACATCGCCTCGTATCTGCTGCACCTCCCGGCCGGGCGTGTGCTCGGGCCGCAGGGCTACGGGGTCTTCGCGTCGCTGCTCGCCGCCCAGCTGGTACTCGCGGTGCCGGCGCTGGCGTTGCAGACCGTCGTGGCGCGTGACCGGGTGCGCGGTCGTTCGGTGGCTGCCTCCCGCAGGCTCGGACACCTGTACGCCGTGGTCGTCGCCGGTCTCGCCGTCGTCGCGACTCCCGTCGTGGCGGCTCTGCTCCACACCGATGTCGTGACCACGGGGGCGGCCGTCGTGACGGCGCCGTTCCTCGTGCTGCTGGCCACGGAACAGGGTCTGCTGCAGGGAGACTCGCGCTTCGGTGCCCTCGGCGGTGTGCTCGCGGCGAGCGGCCTGGCGAAGGTGGTGCCCGCCGTGACCGCCCTGGTGCTGGGCGGAGGTGTGGGACCAGCCCTGGTCGCGGGTGCGGTGGGGACTGCGGTCATGGCGCTGGCCGCGCGCATCGTCGTCGACCGCGCCGAGCAGACGGACGAGCACGATCGGCCCGCCGCGGCCGGGACCTGGCGTGACGTGCTCGCCGCATCGCAGGTCCAACTCGTGATCGTCGCGTTGTCCTCGGTCGACCTCCTGCTCGCCCGACGCGTCCTCGACCCGGAGGCCGCGGGTGTCTACGCGCTCGGCGCCGTCGCCGCGAAGGCCGCCTTCTGGCTCCCGCAGTCGGTCGGCGTGGTGCTGTACCCGAGGATGGCGGATCCGCGTCGGTCGGCGTCGGCGGTCCGCACCGCCCTGCTGGTGCTGCTCGGCGTCGGATCCGTCGTGGTTGTGGGTGCCGCGATCGTCGGGCCGATCGTTCCGCTGGTGATGGGCGCGGACTACGCGCCGGTGCAGTACCTGCTGTGGCTGTTCGCCGCGCAGGGCGCGCTGTTGGCCGTGGTGCAGTGCGGTCTCCTGGCGGCCGTGGCCCGCGGCGACACGCGCTCGGCGCTGGCGGCGTGGACCGTGCTGCTGGTCGAGGCCGTCCTCGTGCTGACGATCGTCGACAGCGCGACGGAGCTCGTCGTCGTGGCCGCGGCATGCGCTGCGGTCGCATCTGTTGTGGTCTCGACCAGCGCGCTCGGGCGTGTCCGTGTGCTTGGATCGGTGGATGACCGAATCCGGGGGGTGGGTCCGTGAGGCTGCGTAGGGGCATGACGGGGATCGACGTGCTGCACGAGACCACGGGAACGTGGGTCGATCTGAGAGCTGCTGGTGGAGAGGAACTTCCGGGCGGAATCGTCGAGTTCCTCGGTGCCGGTGAGCGTGCTCGCGACGTGGCGCGCGATCTCGTGGACCGGGCCGTCACCGCCGGGACCGCCACTGCGTCGACGTCCTTCGCCTCCCTGCCGTTCGAGCCGCGATCGCTTCGCTGCTTCGCGGGGTGGGACCAGCACTGGCACCAGGCGGCCGAGCAGATGGTGCGGCGCAACCTGCCCGCCGTCGTGCCACTGGCGAAGGCGTTCCAGGCGATCGCGCGGAAGCCGTTCCCGCCTCTACGGCCGGGCGCCGCGGCAGTCGAGCACCCGATCTACTACACGGGCAATCACCTCTCCGTCGTCGGCGACGGCGACCCCATGTCGTGGCCCGCGTACACCGAGCTGTTGGACTTCGAACTCGAGTTCGGCGCCCTGGTGGTCCGGCCTGTTGTCAGCGCCTCGACGGCAGAGGCGGAAGCGGCGATCGGCGGCTTCGTGGTGTTCAACGACTTCAGCGCGCGCGACGTGCAGTGGGACGAGCAGCGCAACGGTCCCTTCGGACCCGTCGTGAAGACCAAGACGTTCGGGAGTTCCATGAGTGCCGAGGTGGTCACCGCGGACGAGGTCCTGCCGCACCTGACCGATCTGCGCGGCACCGTCACCGTCAACGGCGAGGTGTGGTCGGAGACGTCGACACGAGGCGGCCGGTGGTCGCTGGTGGACGGACTCGCCTACGCCAGCAGGTCCGAGAGCATCGGCCCCGGCGAGCTGCTGACCTCGGGGACCTTGCCGTCGGGGTGCGGTATGGAACTCGACCGCTGGGTGCGGCCGGGCGACGTGGTGCGCCTCGACGTCGAGCGCATCGGGTCGGTGACCAACACGGTGGCGGAGCCTGCCTAGCCGGGTGGCTGGCCAGCGGGCAGGCCGGAGGCCGGCCGTGCGACAGTAGTGTCGGTGCATGCGTGCACTGGTGATCGAGGAGTTCGGCCGACCGGGAACCGTGCGGGAGATCGACCGTCCCGACGCGGCTCCCGACGGTGCGGTGATCCGGGTGGCAGCCACCGGGGTGTGCCGGAGTGACTGGCATGCCTGGCAGGGACACGACGGCGACGTGCGACTGCCGTTCGTTCCGGGCCACGAGTTCGCGGGAACGGTCGTCGCCGTGGGTGCGGACGTCGACCGCGACTGGATCGGTCGTCGCGTCACCACCCCCTTCGTGTGTGCGTGTGGGTCGTGTCCGACGTGCGCTGCCGGCGACCACCAGGTGTGTCCCCGTCAGGAACAGCCCGGGTTCACCCACGACGGGTCGTACGCCGAGTTCGTCGCCGTCCGGTATGCCTCGACCAACCTGATCGCGTTGCCGGACGAGGTGTCGTTCGACGTGGCAGCCACTCTGGGATGCCGGTACGCGACCGCATGGCGGGCGGTTCATCGCCGCGCCCGCGTGGTGGCAGGCGAGCGCGTCGCCGTCTACGGGTGCGGTGGGCTCGGCCTGTCCGCGGTGATCATCGCGTCCGGGGCCGGCGCGGAGGTGACGGCAGTGGATCGCTCCACCTCGGCGCTGAACCTGGCGCGCCGACTGGGAGCAGCTCGGACGGTGCAGACGCCGGTCGACGACATGCACGTCGCGCTGGAGTGCTCCGGGCATGCCGGGTTGGCGGACGAGGCGATCCGGGGTCTGCGACGGCGCGGTCGGCACGTGCAGATCGGGTTGCTTCCGGGCGGCGGGCACGTGTCGATGGATGTGGTGATCGCGCGAGAGATCGACGTGCTCGGCAGCCACGGGCTGGCCGCCCACGAGTACCCCGAACTGTTGCGCACTCTCCCGCACGCCGCCGTGGAATCGATGATCGGAGGCCGCAGACGATTCGAGGACGCCCAGCTCGCGCTGGACGCCCTCGGTGAGTCTGCAGGAGTGACGCTGCTACTTCCCTGACGGGAAGGCCGGAGGCGTCAGTCCTTGCGGAGGTTGGTGCGGGGGATCTCCTCGGTACGGTCCGTCGTCCAGTCGTGGTCCGGTGCGGGTGAACCGGCGCCGGAGGTACGAGGTCCGGTCGTGGGTCCGTCGGCCACCGGACGTGTTCCGCGGGTGGTGCGGCCGCCGCGCAGGAGCAGCACGATGCCGACTGCCAGGAGGATGACGCCCAGAACGCCGGCGACGATCGGCACGGTGCGGCCGATCAGGGCGATCTGGTCCTTGCCGTCCTGTGCGCGACCGAGCTGGTAGGTGACGGTGTTGTCGTCGAAGCCGATGACGGCCTTGACGACGTCCACCTCGGGAGTTCCGGCGCGGCGTGCGTAGTACTGGTGCACGTCCTCCTGGCCCTTGACGATGACGCCGGTGACGGGCTCGACGTAGATGTCCCGAGTGTTCTCGTAGTACCGCGTCATCGTGATCGGCGTGGCGCCGCCGTCGACGCCCCACGTGCTCGCGGGGAGAGCGAGCTTGTTGGCCGGCGAGGGGACGACGGCGGACAGGTCCACCGCGGGGATGGTCTGCGTGTAGTGGTAGACCGTGACGCCCTCGATCTGCGTCTCCTCGACGAAGGTCATGTCGTAGCTCTCGCGGGCCACGGTGTCGAAGAAGGGGTAGGTCTGCTTCTGCGAGTCGAACGGGAACTTGTACTGCAGTCCGGTGTGCGGCACTTCCTCGGCCGGCTTGTCGGCCTGGCTCTGGATGGATCCGACCGGGTCGACCGGCATGGAGGACACGCGGTCCAGGCTCACGCGGTCGACGGTCGCGGTGAGCAGACCGGTGTCGCCCTGTCGATCGGTGCGTCGCAGCGACGAGCCGGCCTGCACGGTGATGACGTCGGAGTTCGACGGCTCCTCCGTGGTGACGAAGCGCTGGGAGATCAGGGGGACGTTCTGATCCACGACGGCGGAACCCGCTGTGAGCGAACGCGAATCGAGCACCGACCCGGTGCCGGTGGACACGCTGGTGATCTCGAGGTCCAGCGGCGTCTTCTCGAGGCGCCCGACCATGTACAGCGGGATCAGGATCGCGATGACCAGGAAGAAAGCTCCGAGCCCGATGAGGATCGGCGGGATCACACGCGTCGGTGTGGATCTGTTCGCCATACTGGAGGTCCCCTTTGTGCATGTGCACTTGTCAGTGCATACCGGCCGTGATGGGTCGAACACTAACGTATTGGGCCGCTCCGAGTTCGGGTGCGATGCGGCAGACTCTCCTGACGATGACCACTGCAGAGAAGGCCCGCGTCGATCCGCGCATCGGCGGATTCGTGCCCGCGCTCGAGGGGATGCGCGGTCTCGCGGCCGTCGGCGTGCTGCTGACCCACGTCGCGTTCCAGACGGGATCGACGGGCACACCCCTCGTGGGCCCGCTGCTCGGCCGTCTCGATCTCGCGGTCGCCGTGTTCTTCGCGCTCTCGGGGTTCCTGCTGTGGCGACCCCACGCGGCCGCCGCGCGCGGCTCGCGGCCGAGGCCGTCCGTCCGTACCTATCTGGTGCACCGCGCGGCACGCATCCTGCCCGCGTACTCGCTCGTGGTCGTCGTCGTGCTGGCCCTGCTGCCGGGTGCGGGTGGTGGCGTCCGGGTGTGGATCGCCAACCTGACCCTCGTGCAGGTGTTCATCCCGTTGACGTTGACGCAGGGCATGACCCAGATGTGGTCGCTGTCCGTCGAGGTGGCGTTCTATCTGCTGCTCCCGTTCATCGGGGCCGCCATGGCCGCGCTCCGCGGACCTCGAGCCCGTCTGCGCACGCCGGTGCTGGTCGGGGTGTCCGCCCTGTCGCTCGGGTGGACCTTTCTCCCGATCTCCACCGCGGACGGCGTGAACATCGAGAACTGGCTGCCCGGCTACCTGGCGTGGTTCGCGGCCGGGATGGTGGTGGCCGAGGCTGCTGCCGAGCTGGCACTACGCGAGACCCGATCAGACTCCGACCTGCCCGCTCAGTCCCGACCGGTCTCCGACCTGCCCGCTCAGTCCCGACCGGTCTCCGACCTGCCCGCTGTCCCGCTGGTCGTCCGGATCGCGAGCCGACGATGGTTGCTCACCGGCATCGCGGCGGCGGCCTTCGCGGCGTCGTCGACACCGATCGCGGGCGCGCAGGACCTCACGACGCCGGCGGCATGGCAGTTCGCGGTCAAGGTGGCCTTGGGCGCCGTCGTCGCGTTCTGTCTCATCGCGCCCCTGGCCGTCGGAACGGGTGTCCGTACCCGGTGGCTGTCGGGTCCGTTCGCGCTGATGATCGGCCGGTGGTCCTACGGCATCTTCATCTGGCACCTCGCGGTGCTGGCCGTGGTGTTCCCCGTGCTGGGGGTGTCCCCGTTCGGCGGGCAGTTCCTCCTCGTCGCCGGTGCCACGGTCGTGTTGACGCTGCCGGTCGCCGCGGCGAGCTACGCGCTGGTGGAGGAGCCGGTCCGTGTCGCACTGCGTCGACGGGAAGCGCGCAGGGCCGACCGGATCCGGGCGAACGAGGGAAGCGCCGCGAGCGCCACGGCGCCGACGGATGCCAGCGCTGCGAGCTGAATGACGGCCGAGTGGCCGACGTACCCGTCGGGATCACGCCAGGGGCCGGTCGACAGCATCGCCCCGGCGACACTGAGTCCGAGCCCCGCGATCGCGACGAGCACACGACCGCGGACACGGGCACCCCAGCGATGGTCGACGGCGGCGACCGCGACGGTGAGAGCCGCCAGCCAGCCGAGTGCGGCGAGCCCACCGATGACCCACACGGCGGCGAACAGCCCCGCGTGGCCGACGAGGGCGGGTTGCCAGGTGGGTGTCGGTGCCGTCGCGGGGTCCGACGGGCGGCGCCGCATCGTCATCACGGCCAGAGCCGCGAGAAGCGCCAGGCCCGCGACGATCGCCGTGCGGTACCAGGTGTCGGCGGGGAACGTCAGGGTCACCTCGCCCGAGAGGCCGGCGGGGAGAATCCACCCCTGCTGCCACCCGTTCACGATCACCGGGGTGAGCACCTCGCCGTCCGGGCGCGTTGCCACCCATCCCGGGTTGGTGCTCTCGGGCACCACGAGAATGCGCTGAGTCGAGGACCCGGTCACGACGACGCGGCGGGTGTCGGCGGTCCACTCGTCCGCGGTGACCGCCACGGGCGTGGGGCCGGCGCCCGGGAACGCAGCGAGTGGTGCCGTGCGCAGCACGACGCTGTCGACGACGAAGGCGTCGCCCGGGTCCACCGACACGGACTGCGAACCCGACGGCAGCGGAACAGGATTGGAGACGTTCGCCGCGACGGGGACATCGCCCTCGCAGAGAGACGCACGGATCGGTGCGCCGGTGGCCAACGCCCCGGCTGTCGTCGAGACGGCGGTGCGGACGAGCTGGTCCGCGATGGTCAGGGTGGGGCCGGTCGCGCACGACGTCACGATCGGGCGGTCGGGATCGAACGCCGCCCCCGCGGACGCGGTACCGGATTCGGATTCGGATTCGGAGAGCACCGTGATCTCGGCCAGACCGGGAGGCCGTACCTGGTCGAATCCCAGTGCCGTGCGGTCGAGTACGTCGTCCCATTCCAGCAGCGAGACGGTGATCCGGTCGGTCACCGCCGGTTCGAGGGACACTCTGGTGTCGCCGTCCGCGTCGACGTCGCGGACCTGGGGGCCGGTCCCGAGGTTCACGGCGATCCTGGTCGGATGAGACGGCAGTGCGCCGAGGCTCTGGGCGATGTCGAGCCCGTCGACCGAAACGGTTTGCGGCAGTTCGAGAGTGACGGTGGGATACGTTCCGGCCCGGCCCTCGATCGAGTCCTGGCTCGCGGTCCAGGACGTGCGGTCGTCGCCGTCCGTGAGGGCGAAGGTCGACCCCCGGACGTCGGTGACCTCGGCCGCACCCCGAGCCCGCGGACGTGTGGCGTCCTGCAGGAGATCCTCCAGCGCGGACGACTGACGCGAGCGCAGCCAGAGTTCGGGAGTCACCGCCGTGCCACTGGGAACCGAGAGCGTGCGCTGGAAACTGTCGAGTTCCTCGGGTTCGACGGCCACGCCACCCGCGCAGCGCACCCGATCGGGCGTGTCGACGCAGCCTGTCCGGCCCGGAAGCTCCTGTGCCAGATTCCATCCCGTCACCGTGACGCCGTCGGCCGGAGCCGGCATCTCCGTGAGGTGCCGGACGACCACCGGTGTCGGCGCATCGGGATCCGTGTAATCGGTGAGGCGAAGGTCGCTGACGCCGAACTGTGCTCCGACCGAACCGTTCTCGGTCTCGGTGGCTGTCACCCGGATCCGCGTCGTCGTGCCGGCGGGCAGTGAGACGGTCACCGGATCGCCCGGTTCGGTGATGCGTGCGGCTGCGGTCCCGTTGTCCGTCTCGATCTCGACCCATTTCACCGGTGACCCCAGAGCGCCGGGGCTGGTGCGGAAGTCGAGCAGGCCGGACTGCACCGGGCGATCGAGGTCGAGCTGGATCCACTGACCGACCGAGCTCTCGAGGCCGTTGCTCACCCAACTCGTCGCGGCGTCGCCGTCGACGGCCGCCGCCGGACCGTTGCCGGGCGAGGCGCCGCCGAACTGGGTGGCGTCCGATGCCGAGGAGGAGACGGACACCCGGGCACCGGACCACGCGCCCTCGACCAGCGGCGCACCGTCGACCGGATAGTCGGGCACGAGATTGAGTGTGCGGCGGGGATCGTCGGGTGTGCGCAGGGCGCTGCTGTGATCGTCGACGGAGCCGAAGTCCACCTCGCGGTTCATCGGGGTGTCCGTCACCAGGACGTCGTCGACCGTGAGCCCGGCGGCCCGGGCGTCGCCGTCGAGAAGTACCGGTCCCGCCGGAGTCGGGTCCAGGCCGCCGCGCTCGCGGTGCTCGTTCAGGCGAGCGAGGACCTCGGGCCCGCCCTGCACTCGGGGCACGTCGTCGGCCACCACCGTGTACGGGCCGGCAACGGCGGGGGTGCCGGGTGTCGCCTCGAAGATCTCGATCGCGGGGTAGGTGGGCCGCAGGTCGGAGTCGGCGACGATGCCGTCCACCCGTCCGGGCCCGATGTCGTCGCCGAAGGTCGCGACCCGCTCGAGCCCGGGCGAGTTCTCGATGCTCTGATGCGCCAGCGAGGTCCGGGTCGAACGCGACGTCTCGGGGTCGAGATCGTTGCGCATCACCAGGTAGCGGACGTTCATCGATGCCAGCGTGTCGGCGAGTCCGTCGGACGGTCTGCCGTCCGCGAGAAGCCGTTGCACCGAGTCGAGGGCGCGGATCGCGCCGGGCGGCACCAACGGGACCGCGTCACGGACGGCCCACGGCGAGGCCGCCAACGCCTGCAACGGTTCGTCCCGCGTCAGCCCCCACAGCTGAGCGGCCAGGGGCGCACCGGGAACGACGAGCGCGCGGGACTCCTCGGCTCCGGTGCCCGCGTGGTCGGCCAACCAGCCCGCCGCGTCGGACCATTCGGCCGGAACGGCCTCGTACGCGCCCCGCGGCGCGAGCCGCCCGGTCCAGGCCAGCGAGGTCGAGACGGTGAGTGCCACCAGGACGAGTGCGGCGAAAGCGACGAGGGGCTCCCGTTCCGGGTGCGACGCCGCGCGACGCCAGCGAGGCGACGGCACCGAACCCGGCAGCGGCACCTGCGCCAGCAACTGTGCGAGGCCCAGCGCCAACGGCAGTCGGATCACCGGTTCCAGCTTGTGAATGTTGCGCAGCGGCGCACCGGACGTGTCGAGGAACAGTCGCACCTGCTCGGAGACGGGGGAGGCCAGTCCGCCGACGTACCCGGCGGTCATGCCCACGAGCCCGATCAGCAGCACCAGGGCCAGCCGACCGCGTGCCGGCATCGACCGCATGCAGAGCCCGGCCATTCCCGCCGCGGCCACGACGGCAGAGGCGATCACCGCGGCGGGTTGTGTCACCACCACAGCGCCGGCGATGCGTTCCGGCGAGACGAACGGTGTCCAGCTGCTCGTGCCGCGCAGGACCTCCACCAGCGAGGCCCACTGCGTCGTCGTGCCGGCCGACTCGATGTAGTCGAGGAACGGTGGACTGACGCCGCGCAGGATGAAGAGGGGAACCAGCCACCACGTCGTCGCGGCGACGAGACACCCGATCCACCACAGCGAGAACCGGCGCCACCGGGCGTCCGGCCTGTGCGCGAGCCACCACACGACCGCCACGAGGGTGGCTGCCGCCGTCGCCACGGCGTTCACGGCACCCATCGCCGCGACGGCCAGCGCCGAACACGCGGCGGCGCGCGGAATGCTCACGGAGCGGCCGGAGAAGACGCGGACCAGGGGGATCAGTACCCATGGCGCCAGCATCATCGGCAGTGACTCGGAACTGATCGACCCCAGGGTGGTGATCACCCGCGGAGCGAGGACGAACGCGAGCGCACCCACCACCCGCGACCCGCGGCTCCCGACCCCGAGGGCCTCGCACAAGCGCAGGACACCCCAGAACCCGAGAAAGATCAGCACCGCCCACCACAGGCGCTGCGTCACCCACCCGGGCAGCCCCAGCACGTCACCGAGGGCGAAGAACGACCCGTGCGGGAAGAAGTAGCCGTACGCCTGGTTCTGTACCTGGCCGAAGGTGGCGTCGGACGTCCACAGATGGGACGCACGCGAGAGGAACCCCAGCGGGTTCTGCGTCAGGTCGTACTTGGTGTCGGCGACGGTCAGGCCGGGAGCCTGCAGGAACGCCAGGACCAGCGCACCGACCGCGGAGAAGAAACGCCACCGGGCCCCTACGGGCGCGGTGACGGGAGCATCGGACGTCAGCGGCTGCCGTACTCGACCTGGTTGAGGAGGGAGGACTCGGCGTTACCGGAACGATCGACCTCGGGGCGGGTGTCGGACGAGGCGGCGGCAGTGGCGCCGAACACCACGGCCACTCCCAGCACGACGCCGATGACGGCACTGATCGCTGCGGATTTCACGAGCAGAACCTATCACTTCGACCGGCCAACGGCCTGCCCGTTCACCTCGACCGGCCTCCGGCCTGCCCGTTCACCTCGACCGGCCTCCGGCCTGCCCGTTCACCTCGACCGGCCTCCGGCCTGCCCGTTCACTCATCTGCCGGGCGGCACGATCAGTACAGGGCGATGGCTGTGCTTGAGCACGAGATCGGCACAGGACGACTGCAGCAGCGACCGCAGACCGGTCCGGCCGCGCGTCCCGGTGACGATGATGTCGGCGTTCACCTCGTCCGCCGTCTCGACGATGGTGGTCCAGATGGCGGAGTGCGACTCCTCGCAGCGCCCGTCGGCGTTGATGCCGGCGCGGACGGCCAGCTCGAGGCCCTCGCTGTTGGTGACCTTCGCGTCGGCGAGTGCGATGTCCTCGGTCTGCTCGTCCGGCAGCCACTCCGGCGCCATCACTCCGGACAGGCCGGACATGCGGGCCGCCTGTCGCACCATCGGTTCCCACGCGGTGAGCACGATGGCGCGTTTCGCCTGAAGGAATCTGCCGGCGTAGTCCACCGCCCTGCGCGCATTGTCCGAACCGTCGTACGCGATCAACATGACGTCACACGACATGAGAGCCTCCAGGCTTGTGGCGGTGGCTGACGATCTTACCGTCGCGGTCGGGTTGCGGGGAGGCTCACGCGATAACGTTTCGGGTATGTACCTGCGCCGAGTTCTGACCCTGGTCGCGACGTGCGCGATCGCCACGACGGCGTGCGGGACGGGGGACGCGGCGGCTCCCGCACCCACCACCACCGGTGCGGCCACGGCATCGCCCTCGGCTCCCTCGGCGGTCGTGTCGACGTCCGAGATGCCTGCGGCCACGCCCGATGCGTGCGCCACCGCCATCGACGCCATGACGCTGCGGCAGCGGCTCGCCCAGCTGTTGACAGTCGGGGTCACCGGGACCGAGGACGCCGTGGCGGTGGTGGGCGCCGAGCAGGTGGGTGGTGTGTTCGTGGGCAGCTGGACCGACAAGACGATGCTCACCGGCGGCGGTGTCGATCGCATGCAGTCGGCCGCCACCGTGCCCGTCATGGTGACGATCGACGAGGAGGGCGGCCGGGTGTCGCGGGCAGCCGACCTCCTCGGTTCGGTGCCCTCGGCACGCGAGACCGCCGCCACGATGACCCCCGAGCAGACGTACGAGATGTGGCTCGAGCGCGGACGTGGACTGAAGGATCTCGGCATCACCGTCGACTTCGCTCCCGACGTGGACGTCAGCAGCCAGCCCGACGACTCGGTGATCGGTGACCGGTCGTACTCGGACGATCCCGCCACCGTCGTCGCGTACGCCGGAGCTGCTGCGCGCGGTCTCCGCGACGCCGGGGTGATGCCCGTGATCAAGCACTTCCCGGGGCACGGCTCCGGATCGGGCGACTCGCACACCGGCGCCGTCACGACACCGCCGCTCTCCGAACTGCAGGCCCGCGACCTGGTTCCGTTCCGCGATCTCGTGTCCACCGGAGTGGGTGCCATGGTCGGACACCTCGACGTTCCGGGCCTGACGACGGAGGGCGTGCCCGCCAGTATCAGTCCCGCCGCGATGGCACTGCTGCGTGACGGCACCGGCTACGGGGCGGCGCCGTTCACCGGCCCGATCTTCACCGACGACCTGTCCGGCATGGCGGCGATCACGTCGCGACTGGGCATCGAGGACGCGGCGCTGGCCGCCCTCGTCGCCGGGGCCGACGTCGCCCTCTGGATCACCACCGACGCGGTGCCGAGCGTCCTCGACCGTCTCGAGGCGGCCGTGGCGTCCGGGGAGTTGAGCGATGCGCGCGTGGACGACGCGGCCCGGACCGTCCTCACGGCCAAGGGAGCCCTCGGCTGCGCCTGACTCGTCCTGCGGACGGTGACGTAGAGTCGGGAGGTCGTACGGCGGACAGCTCCGGGGAGGACGCATGGCAGGCGGAACCAAGCGGTTGCCGCGCGCCGTCCGTGAGCAGCAGATGCTCGACGCCGCCATCGAGGTGTTCTCCGAGAACGGCTTTCACAGCACGTCGATGGACTCCATCGCCGCACGGGCCGAGATCTCGAAACCAATGCTGTATCTGTACTACGGCAGCAAGGACGAACTCTTCGCCGCGTGCATCCATCGGGAGGGCCTCGAGTTCGTCGCTGCGATGACTCCCGCGGCGGACCCGACGCTCACTCCCCGCGAGCAGTTGCGCAAGGCATTGCTCGGGTTCCTCACGTTCGTGGACGAGCACCGCTCGTCGTGGATGGTGCTCTACCGGCAGGCGATCGGCCAGCAGGCCTTCGCCGGTCAGGTGCAGAGCAGCCGCGATCGGTTGATCAGCCTCACCGCGTCGCTGCTCGAGATGAGCACCAAGGACCCGCGGCCGGAACACAACTTCGGACTGATGGCCGTCGCCCTGGTCGGTGCCGGCGAGGCCGTGGCCGACAGGGTCGCCGGCGGCGAGATCGACGTGCACCAGGCGGTCGACCTTCTCGAGAGCCTCGCGTGGCGGGGGCTTCGGGCCTGACGCGAGGCCGGACCCGTAGTCGGTTCCGGGAACGTACCGACCGTTCACATCATTCGGTCGAATGAAAAAAGTCCTCGATAAGCGTCATGTCGAAGGTTTCTGTTTAAAGTACTGATCACTCAGTCTGCTGTCGCGTGCACGAGGTCGCGTCGAACACAGCACAGGGACCCGACTCCGTCATGCGGTGGCGGATCCCGCGCACGCCGTGCGACTCCCACGGCTCGGATCAGTGTCGATCATCGAGGTGACCCATGAAGCTTTCCACTGCACTCGGTTCGAGCGAGAGCACACCCACTTCTGCAGCTCTGCATCTCACCGCCGCGATCGACGACGCGGTCGGTGACGGCACGGCAGTCGACATCCGAACAGAGCCGACGCGGACTTCCCCGCAACGAACCGCACGCATGATCGTGGCGGGTACTCGGGTGGACCTGTGCGGTACCCCGCATGTTCTGGGCCTGGTCGGGGACAGGTTGAAGGGCGGCAAGCCCCTCGCGATCGGATCGGTCAACCTCGACCACATCCACCACTTCGGTGGCATCGAGCGGTCCAGGTTGAACCTGCCGGACGAGCGACCCACTCATGAATGGCTGCTGCTGGCCGACGGTCAGCCGATCGTGGACCGTGCGAACGATCTCACCGGAACCAAGTGGCCACGACTCACGGGATCCGACCTGCTTCCCGAGATCCTCTCTCTCGCAGAGACAGCCGGCGCTTCGGTCGGGTTCCTCGGGGGCACCCCTCAGGTCCACGAACGCCTCCGGCGCCGTCTGACACGCAATCACCCGGCACTGCGGGTGGCGGGCTACTGGGCTCCCGACCGCCGGACGGTCCAGGACGAGACACTGGGCCGCGAATTGGCCGAGTCGGTGCGCGAGTCCGGTGCGGACATCGTGGTGGTCAGCTTCGGCAAACCGGTTCAGGAGCTCTGGATCGAACGGTACGGGGACCACACCGGAGCGCGATTGCTCCTCGCCTTCGGCGCCGCAACGGATTTCATGGCCGGTGATTCCACACGTGCGCCGCGCTTCATGAGCGATCACGGATTCGAGTGGCTCTATCGCCTCGCCCGTGAGCCACGGCGCCTCGCACGTCGCTACATCGTCCAGGGGCCGGAGGCGTGGTTCCGTCTGCGTGGTGCCTATCTGGTCGCCGACTCCGACCCGTCGTCGGACCGTCGGCAGGGTGACTCGTGAGCAGGCCGTACGGCGTTGCTGTCATCGGCGCCGGCTACTGGGGTCCGAACTTGGTGCGCAACTTCAGAAATCATCCGTCGTGGGATCTCGTCGCGGTGTGTGACCGGGACAGGAGCCGGGCCGAGCGTGTGGTCGGGTCGCGGTCGACCGTGGAGATCGAGACCGATGTCGACGTGCTTCTCGGCAGGTCCGACATCGATGCCGTCGCGATCGCGACGCCCGCGGCGTCCCACGCCCCGATCGCTCTCGCTGCCCTGGCCGCAGGAAAACACGTCCTGGTGGAGAAGCCCCTGGCGCCCGGATCCGTGGACGCCGGGAAGATGGTCCGAGCGGCTCGGGACGCCGGACTGGTCCTGATGATCGACCACACGTACTGCTACACGCCTGCAGTGCAGTACATCCACGATGTCCTGCACAAGGGTATGTTGGGACGAGTCCTCTACATCGAGTCGACACGGATCAATCTCGGTCTGATTCAGCCCGATGTCGACGTACTGTGGGACCTCGCACCGCACGACCTGTCGATTCTCGATTTCGTGCTTCCCGGCGGGCTCGCCCCGACGCGGGTGTCGGCCACAGGTTCCGACCCGCTCGGCGCCGGCCGATCCTGCGTGTCACATCTGACGCTGGGTCTGGAGGACGGTGCCTCGGCGCACGTGTCCGTGAATTGGCTGTCGCCGACGAAGATTCGTCAGATGGTGATCGGTGGCAGCCACCGCACCCTCGTCTGGGACGACCTCGACCCCCTGCGCAGAGTGTCGATCCACGATCGTGGAGTACATCTGGGCCAGCCGGGAGCGGACGAGAAGCGTCGTGCGGCGGTGTCGTATCGGTTGGGCGACATCACCGTTCCCGCGCTCGCCGAGACGGAGGCCCTCCACACCATGGTCGGAGAGTTCGCGTCCGCGATCAGAGAAGACCGTCCTGCTCGAACGGACGGTACCGCCGGACTCCGAGTGCTGTCCGTGCTCGAAGCCGCCACCGACAGCGCAGCGAATCACGGACGCCCCGTTCGTCCCCGTGCCGTCGACCCCGAGACCGGAGACATGGAATGACTGACCTGAACGGCGCGACGACGGTGGTCACCGGCGGTGCCGGCACCATCGGATCGACCATCGTCGACCAGCTCGTCGAGGCCGGGTGTGCGCGGGTGATCGTTCTCGACAACCTCACCCGTGGTCGCCGTGAGAACCTCGACACGTCACTGTCCGATCCACGGGTCGAGCTGGTGGAGGGCGACATTCGTGACCGAGACCTCGTGAACGACGTGGTGTCCGGGGCGGATGTGGTCTTCCACCAGGCAGCGATTCGCATCACGCAGTGCGCGGAGGAGCCCCGGCTCGCTCTGGAAGTGCTCGTGGACGGCACCTTCACCGTGTACGAGGCAGCGGCCGCACACGGGGTGAGCAAGATCGTGTCCGCCTCCTCCGCTTCGGTCTACGGTCTCGCGGAATCCTTTCCGACGAACGAGCGTCACCACCACCACAACAACGACACGTTCTACGGTGCCGCGAAGTCGTTCGGTGAGGGGATGTTGCGCAGCTTCCGCGCCATGTACGGCACTGACCACGTCTCCCTGCGTTACTTCAACGTCTACGGGCCGCGCATGGACGTTCACGGGCTGTACACCGAGGTGCTCGTCCGCTGGATGGAGCGAATCGAGGACGGCCGTTCCCCGCTCATCTTCGGTGACGGTACCCAGACCATGGACTTCGCCTACACGGAGGACATCGCTCGGGCGAACGTCGCCGCCGCCTCGTCGTCCGTCGTGGACGGCGTGTACAACATCGGGAGCGGTCGTGAGACGAGTCTGCGGGAGCTCGCCGAAGCGCTGCTGCGAGTGATGGACTCGGATCTTCCGATCGAGTTCGGACCTGCTCGGACCGTCAACGCGGTCACCCGCCGGCTGGCGGACACGACGGCAGCCTCTCGCGACCTCGGCTATGCGCCGTCGGTGGATCTCGACAGCGGACTGCGCGCGCTCGTCGACTGGTGGCGGCCGCGCCGCCTTGCTGTGTCCGGCCTCGCGGTGTCTGCGACGTGACGCGGATCGACGTGATGCGCCCGTGGTTGGGCGCCGACGAGGTGGCTGCCGTCACGGCGGCGCTCGAGTCCGGTTGGATCGCTCAGGGACCGCGGGTCGCCGAGTTCGAGAGCGCCTTCGCGGCTCGCATGCAGGTCGCGCACGCCGTGGCGGTCAGCAGTTGCACGACGGGTCTCCATCTCGCCCTGGTGGTGGCCGGCATCGGACCGGGTGACGACGTGATCGTTCCGTCGTTCTCGTTCGTGGCCACGGCGAACGCAGTGCGGTACGTCGGCGCCAGGCCCGTGTTCGCCGATGTCGACCGGATCACCGGCAACATCGACGGCGACACGGTCAAGAGGGTGCTGACGCCGCGGACCCGTGCTGTCATCGCCGTCGACCAGGGCGGCGTCCCCGTCGCGGTGGACGACATCCGCCGGGTGACCGCACCGTCGAACATCGTGCTGGTCGAAGATGCCGCGTGTGGTGCCGGAGCCACCTACCGTGGCCGTCCGGTGGGGGTGAGTGCCGACATCGCCGCATGGTCGTTCCACCCGCGGAAGATCCTCACCACCGGTGAGGGCGGGATGATCACCACCGATCGGCCGGAATGGGCGGAACGTGCACGTGCACTGCGTGAGCACGCGACGAGCAAGTCGGCCGCGGACCGTCACCAGGACACGCTGCCCGCCGCCGAGTCGTACACCGAGGTCGCCTACAACTATCGGATGACGGACCTGCAGGCTGCCGTCGGCCTGGTGCAGCTGACGAAGCTCGATGCCGTGATCGAGCGACGTCGCGCGCTGGCCGGGCGGTACCGAGAAGCACTGGCACATGTCTCGGGCCTCCGATGCGTGGGTGATCCGGACGACGGAGAGGGCAACTTCCAGTCCTTCTGGGTCGAGATCGGAGCGGACGCCGCTCGCAGTCGCGACGACTACCTTCGTGACCTTGCAGCGCACGACATCTCGGCACGTCGCGGAATCATGGCCACGCACCTGCAACCGGCCTATATCGGAAGTGACGCCGTGATGGGCGATCTGACGGTCACCGAGCATCTCACCGCGTCGACGTTGATTCTGCCGCTGTTCCACGCGATGACGGACGACGAGCACGACCGCGTGGTCGCGGTGATGTCGAGGACGTCATGAGCAGATCCTTGGTGATCATCGCCGCGTCCGGCCTCGCTCGCGAGGTCGCCGCCGCTGTCCGGGCCGGTGGCGAGCACCATGTGGTCGCGGTGCTGGACGACGACCTGCGCAGAGTCGGAACGCGCTTCGGATCGTGGACGATCGCGGGAACCAGTCGCGACGCCGTCGATCATCCCGAGTGCTCGTTCGTGGTCTGCGCCGGATCCGGGTCGGCTCGCGCCGCCATCGTGCGGCGCGTCGTCGCCGGTGGAGTCGAGCCGTCCCGCTTCGCGACGATCGTGGATCCCTCCGTGCGCATTCCGCAGGGATGCACGGTGGGTGCCGGTTCGGTGATTCTCGCGGGGTCTGTTCTCACCGCCGACGTCACGGTCGGTGCTCACGTGGTGGTGATGCCCCACGTGGTCCTGACACACGACTGCACGGTCGATGATTACGTGACTCTCTGCGCAGGAACAGTTCTGGGAGGTGGAGTGCACGTACAGAGCGGTGCGTACCTGGGAATGAACAGCTCGGTACGTGAGAATCTCACCGTGGGCCGAGGCAGTGTTCTGGGCATGGCGGCGGTGGCGGTGTCCGACGTCCCGCCCGGTGAGACGCGGGTGGGATGCCCGGCCGTGCCGATGACCGGCGCAGGTGCGGCATGAGCGTTCCCTTCGTCGACCTCGCCGCACAGCAGGCGGAGATCCACGACGAGATCATGCCGCGAGTGGAGGACATCCTGCGTCGAGCGGCTTTCATCGGCGGTCCGGCCGTCGGCGAGTTCGAATCTGCGTACGCCGAGTTCGTCGGAGTGGACCACTGTGTGGGTGTCGGAAACGGTACCGACGCCATCGAATTGGCGTTGCGAGCCGTCGGTGTGGGTGCAGGAGACGAAGTCGTTCTCCCGGCGAACACGTTCATCGCGACGGCGGAAGCGGTGTCGAGGGTCGGGGCGACACCGGTACTCGTCGACGTCGACCCGACGTCACTCCTCATCGATCCTGCGGCCGTCGAGCGTGCGCTGACGTCGAGAACCGCTGCCGTTCTTCCGGTTCACCTCTACGGTCAGACGGCGCCGGTGGAAGAACTGATTCGACTGTGCGAGGCCGACGGCACTGTGGTGATCGAGGACGCCGCCCAGTCACAGGGTGCGACGCGGCACGGCCGCCCGGCCGGCTCTCTCGGCGTGGCCGCGGCGACCAGTTTCTATCCCGGCAAGAATCTCGGTGCCGCCGGCGATGCCGGTGCCGTCGTGACGTCCGACCCCCTCCTGGCCGACCGCGTGCGCACCATCGCGGCGCACGGCAGTTCTCGGAAGTACGTCCACGATGTCGTGGGTGTGAACTCACGACTCGACGCGCTGCAGGCAGTCGTGCTGTCGGCGAAGTTGGCGCGTCTGGACCGGTGGAACGACGCTCGGCGCGCCGCCGCCGCGCGCTACGCCGATCTGCTCAGTGGCATCGCCGAACTCACTCTCCCGCAATCGCTCCCGGGCAATGTCGACGTGTGGCACCTCTACGTCGTGCAACTCGACGATCGTGACCGGGTGGCGGCCGAACTGGCGGCTGCGGGTATCGGCACGGGAATCCACTACCCGACGCCGATCCACCTGACCGAGGCCTACCGGCACCTGGGCAGAGGACCCGGCAGCTTCCCGGTGTCCGAGGCGGCCTCGGACAGAATCCTGTCCCTGCCGATGTTCGCCCACATCACCGCGGCGCAGCAGGAGCGGGTCGCCGACGTGATGGCGGGGGCGATGCGGCCCGTGGTCTCGTCCGTACCGTGACCACGGCAGCGGAGCCGACAGTCGGCCGAGCACTGGCCTGGGGAACGGGTGGCTCGCTGCTGCTGCGTGTCGGCACTCTCGTCGTGGGGGTCGTCCTGGCGCGTCTGCTGGGGCCGTCGGACTTCGGTGTCTTCGCCGTCGCTCTCACGGTGTCCACCATCCTGATGTCGATCTCGGATCTCGGTCTCGGTGCCGGGCTGGTCCGATCCACGGATCCCGACGGTGATGCGCCGACAGTCGCGACCGTCAGCCTCGGTGTGGGCACCGTTCTCTGTCTCGCGGTGGTGATGTCGGCGGCCACGATCGAGCGATTCTTCGGTGTCGACGGTTCCGCGTCCGTCGTGACGGTCATGGCGCTGGCGATACCGATCGGATCCGCAGGGGTCGTGCCGTTCGCGATGCTGCAACGCCGCTATCAGCAGAAGCGATTGATGCTGGCCGCGGCCGCCGACTTCGTGGTCGGCACGACGGTCACGATCATTCTCGTCCTCCTCGGTATGGGGCCGCTCGCACTGGCGATCTCCCGAGTCGCGGCTCAGTCGGCGGCGACGACGGTTCAATTCGTGGCAGCGGGAGCACGTCCGCGATTCGGCTTCGACATGCGCAGGGCCGGTCCGGCTGTGCGGTTCGGCGTACCGATCGCGGGCGCGAACCTGTTGTCCTGGGCCGTGATCAGCTCGGACAACGTCGTCGTCGGTCGTGTCAGCGGTCAGGTGGCTCTGGGCCTGTACGTTCTGGCATTCAACGTGTCGAGCTGGCCGATGACCGCGATAGGTCAGGCTGTCCGCTCGGTGGCACTTCCGTGGTTCGCACGCGCTGCGATCGACGACGCGGACGGAACGCGGGATCGGTCTCTCGCTCGCGCCGGTGCTCTGACGTGGGCCGCCGCCCTGCCGGCCGGCGGACTCATCGCTCTGCTGGCGGTCCCGATAGTCGACACGCTGTACGGCTCGGAATGGTCCGGAGCGGCGGGTGCGTTGGCCGCTCTGGGGGTGTTCGGTGCACTGCGTGTCATGTTCGACCTGCTCGCCACGTATCTGACCGCACGCGGAGCATCTCGCCCGGTGTTCTGGGTACAGGTGCTGTGGATCTCGGCACTGGTGCCGGCGGCCGTCGTGGGCGCGCACCTGAACGGCATCGTGGGAGTCGCGTGGTCACACTCGCTCGTCGGACTGCTGATAGTCCTCCCCGCCTACCTGTGGGCCGCCCGGCGGATCGGTGCGGACATTCACGCCCTCACCGTCGCGTGTGCGCCTCCGGTGCTCGCCTTCGCCGCGACGGTGTGTCCGGTCATCGTCGTGACACGCACTTTCGACGAGCCCGTTCTGCAGGCATCGATGGCGGGACTGGTGGGGGCCCTGGTCTACGCGGGATTCATCCACCACTGGATCACCGGTGTGATCGAGCGCTCCCGAACCACACCGGCCGGACGGACTGGGGGACACCGCGGATGACTCTTTCACGCACGCCGAACGGCAGGTCCAGGCTCGAACGTCTCGTTCGCGGCCGAGACCTCGACGAGCTCACGAAACGCCTGGCGCGCAGGGCTTATCGCATGACAAATGCGAGTTCGCTGGAGTTCCCTCTCCGGCCCGGGGACATCACCGACTCCACGACCGTACGAAGTGCTGAACCACGGCACACGACCGCGGACCCGATCACGGCGACGGTCTCGTGGATCTGCGCACCGCCGGGTCCGGGGTCGGGTGGACACACGACGATGTTCCGGATGGTCGGTGCGCTCGAGGCGGCGGGCCACGAGTGCGTGATCCACCTGTACGACCCGCACGGAGTCGACCTCGAGCGCTACACGCGAATCATTCGTCGTCACTGGCCCGAGGTGCGGGCGGATGTCGCAGACGTCGACGACGGGATCCGAGGAACGGACGCCGTCGTCGCCACGTCGTGGCAGACCGCACATGTACTGGGGTCCCGACCGTCGGTGCCCGGCCGCCGGTACTACTTCGTTCAGGACTACGAGCCGTACTTCTACCCACGTGGCTCGGAATACAGTCTGGCAGAGGACACCTACAGGTTCGGGTTCGAGATCCTGGCACTCGGTCACATGGTGCACGACCAGATCAGAACGCACACAGGTGTCGACTGCACCCTGATTCCCTTCGGCCGTGACACGGAGGTGTACTCCCTGCGAGCGTCACTGCCGCGCAACGGGATCGCTTTCTACTCACGCCCGGACACCGCCCGTCGGGGGTCCGCGCTCGCTGCACTGGGCATCGACCGCTTCCATGCCCGACGCCCGGACCAGGTCATCCACCTGATCGGTGAGCGACCGCCCATGATGACGGCCGACGTCGTGCACCACGGGCACAGGGAGCCGTACGAGCTGGCGGCACTGTACAACTCGACCATCTGTGGAATCGGGATGTCGTTCACCAACATCTCTCTGGTCGTCGAGGAGATGCTGTCCTGCGGTTCCATGGTGCTGGTGAACGACAGTCCGCTGGCACGGGCCGACGTGACCCACCCCGGGGTCACCTGGGTACGGCCGACACCGACTGACATCGCGAACGCGCTGTGCGCGGCGGTGGACACGCCGCCCGACGTGATCGCACATCGTGCGCGCAGGGCCGCATCGCACGTATCGCACACGACATGGGGCGACTCCGGTGCGATCCTGGTGAGTGCGATCGAGCGGTCGACACGGTCCGGCAGCCGGGCGCCCGACCACGAGGACGTGAGATGAGACGAATTCGACCGCGCGAACTACGGTCCGCCCCCAGCGTCACTGTCGTCGTCCCCTGTTACAACTACGGGCATTTTCTCCAGGATGCGGTGCAGGGGATACTCGATCAGCCCGGGGTCGAGGTCGACGTCATCATCGTCGACGACGCATCCATCGACGGATCGCGAGACGTCGCGGCCCGGCTCGCGTCGTCGGACGAGCGCGTGACTGTCGTCCAGCACGAGCACAACATGCGGCACATCGCGACGTACAACGACGGGCTCCTGCGGGCGACGGGCGACTACGTCGTGTTGCTCTCGGCCGACGACATGTTGTCGGAGGGCTCGCTCCAGCGTTCGGTCGCGCTGATGGAGGCCTGCCCCGAGGTGGCGCTGGTCTACGGTCACGCCCCCACCTTCACCGACGTTGTTCCACCGTCCACCACGCGCGTGCGTCACTGGTCCGTGTTCGGCGGTGACGAGTGGATCGACAGGATCTGCGCACGCGGCACGAACATCATCGTCAATCCCGAGGCGGTGCTGCGGACGTCGGTGATGAAGCAGCTCGGGGGCTACGATGCCGCGTACCCCCAGGCCGCGGACATGTTGCTGTGGATGCGGGCGGCCACCCTCGGATCAGTGGGGCGGGTGAACGGTCCGGACCAGGCGTTCTACCGCGTTCACGGCGCGAACATGCACATGACCGACTTCGGTGGGCACCTTCTCACGGAGACCGCCGAGCGGCGGGCGGTGTTCGACCGGTTCTTCGCGACCGACGGGGCGTCGCTGCCGGCCCGCGAGGCGTGGGCGGACAAAGCTCGACGCTCCGTCGCACTCGAGGCGTTGAGATCAGCGATAGTGCACCAGGATCGGACGGCGGACGGCACGGATCGGTCCGCTGCCGAGCTCGCTCAGTTCGCCGTCGACTGCGACCCGTCACTACGCGACCGTCGAATCTGGCGTTCCTACGAGCGGCGGACGCGGGGGCCGGTGTCGCGTGCGAGGCGGGTGTCGACAGTGCGCCTCCACGACGTGCGATGGGCCACGAGGTGGCGTCGGTGGCGGAGATACGGAACATGAGACCGGCGTCGTTCCGTCGTGAGAGCCCGGCGGCCGTGGAGACGGACACATCAACCGTGTCGGTCGTGATCCCGTGTTTCGACTATGCCGACTACCTCTCCGACGCTGTGACGAGCGTTCTCTCGCAGGTGGGCGTGTCTGTGGAGGTGATCGTGGTGGACGACGCCTCGACCGACGGAAGCCTCGCGATCGCGAGGCGGTGGGCGGCGACGGACCGACGGGTGTCCGTCGTGGCCCACCACCACAATCGAGGCCCGGTCGACACGTTCAACGACGGTCTCCGCGTCGCTTCGGGTGAGTACCTGGTGAGACTCGATGCCGACGACATGCTCACCCCCGGGTCACTGCACCGAGCGGTTGCACTCGCTCGTGCCCATCCCGAGGTGGGACTCGTGTACGGGCATCCCCTCCACGTCGCGGACGAGCACTTGCCGGCACCGCGGATCTCACCGACGGGATGGACCATCTGGTCGGGGCGAGAATGGTTGGCGGACAGGTGTCGCGACGGGCTGAACGTGATCACCTCGCCCGAGGTACTCATGCGGAAGTCAGTGGTGGACCGAGTCGGTGGGCAGATGCCGCTGGCGCACACGCATGACATGGAGATGTGGTTTCGCATCGCGGCGTTCGCGGACGTGGCGTACATCCGCGGCGTCGACCAGGCGTGGCACCGGGATCACCCGCGGAGTCTGTCCAGTCGTGAAGTGGATCCACTGCGTGATCTGTACGAGCGGAGGGACGCGTTCGACGTGCTGTTCTCCGGGCCGGCTGGGCAGATTCCCGCCGCCGCCGAGCTGCATCGCACCGCGGTTCGAGCCGTGGCCGAGTACGGGATCGCCATGGCCACCGGCTGTTACGATCGACGGGTGGTCGACCAAGACCTCGTGGACCGGTATGTCGCTTTCGTGCGTGACGCGGTGGAGGACCCGACGTCGCTCGACGGGTGGCGCACTCTCAGCCGGCGGATGCGCCGAGGTCGCGGGTCGGCGACGCACCCTCTGTATGTCGGGCGCCGCCTGGCCAGAAAGGTGCGGACGGACGCTTCCTGGCGGCGGTGGCACCGCGACGGCACCTTCTGATGCGAGTCACTTGCTCCGTGGACTCTGACTGACCGGCGCCGGCCGTGCACCGAGACGCGATGCGTGACCGTTGGCAGGGGGAGTCACGATCTGACCACGGCGAACCGGCGGGCTCGGTGCGATCCGTGGAGGCCCCGTGCGAGGTGCGAGCGGACGCGGGGGATCGGCCGGACGGTGCGGCATCGGGTCGCGGCGGACCGGGTTCTGCGGCTGATGCGACACATCGCGGACGGTCGTCGGCGTTTCGGCGACCACCCGGGTGTCCGGTGTGGACCTGGTTGCGCCGGAACGGCGTTCGTCGAGAACGCGTGCTGTCGCCACCGCTGCGATGAGCAGGACGACTCCGCCGATGCCGGCGACGGCAGCGTTGCGCAGTCGGCTGGACACACGCTCCGCGGCGCCGGTTGCTTCGTTGATCGTCTGGACCGTGATCAGGTAGCGCTCCGACGCGCCGTTCACGAGCTGCACCTGGCGTATCTGATCATCGAGGATCTCACCCAACCGTTGCGCGCTCCGGACCGCCACCTCCGGACTCTCCGCGTTCGCTGTGATCGTGAGAATCTGTGCACTGGTGGACAGTCCCGATCCGACGACGAAGTCGGTCGACAATCCTTCGGACTGCAGTGTCCGCACCGACTCCTCCGACGACAGCCGCGTCTTGCCTACTTGCAGAACCAGTGTCGGGTCGGCGGACCGGAGGTAGGGATTGTCGGTCGCCGCTCCCAGCGCCGGGCTCGATTCGATCTCGATCGCACTCGGCAGCGACGGCGTGATCATCGCGTAGCTGGCAGTGGCCTGGTACGCGCGAGGCCCGAAGAACAGGGCGCCCGTGAACAAGGCGATCGTCAGGACGACGAACGGCAGGGCGACGAGTTTGTGTCGCCACAGGATGCGCAGTACCGACATCGGATCCATATCAGGTCCTCTCACTGAAACGAACTGACGGGCCGGGTGAGTCGGCCGTGTGCGATGGTGCTGCAGAGCGGGAGGGCGCGTTCCGGGCCATGATCCAGACGACGCCGGACATGCCGAAGAAGACCGGGCAGATGAGCCGAAACACCGGAAACGAGAGCGAATCGAACGTGGCCGACCCCACGGCCGCGACCAGACACGCCGCGGCGGCGCTCGCCGCGAGCAACTTCAGTGCCGGGTCCCGCGACCACAGAGCCACCGACAGCGAGGCGACGATGGGGCAGAGGAAGAGTGCGACGAGCGCAGCGAGCCCGAACAGCCCCATCTCCACGGCCGTGTGCAGGTACTGATTGTCGAGTATCTCCAGTGCGTTGGTGGGCAAGTACGTCGCCGGCCCTGTACCGAACCACGGGCGTTCGACGATCATGGCTTGCACTCGGGGGTAGTTGTTCACCCGAGTCGCCAGGGACGGATCGTTTCCGCTGTCGGCGCGCACGGTGGCACTGAGCGTGGCGATGAGGCCGGGAACCGTGACGAACACGCCGACGATGAGAACGGGAATGGCGATCGCTGCCCACCGTCGGGCGTACCGGGGAAGAAACGGCACCGTGACGACGGCGGCGACGACGAGACCCAGCACAGCTGAACGAGACACCGTGAGAAACGAGGCGAACGCGATGAGCAGGCACTGCAACCAGTGCACCCAGTGGCGTCCCGAGGTGTCGAAGAGTGCGCGCCACACACAGAACGGCAGAATCATCGCGGTGACGAGACCGAGTTCGATGGGGGTGAAGGTGTTACCCGCGACCCGGGTCAGCAGGCCACGCCCCTGAAACGTGGTGCCGCCGCCGTTGTCGGTCATACCGACCATCATCGAGCGGACCAGGTCGAGGGGATCGGTCTTGACGACGAACTGCCACAAGGCGACCGCGGCTGTCACACTGGCACCGAGAGCGACGGTGCGGGCGATGACGAGGGCCTGCTCGACGGTGCGGACGCATTCGGCGGTGGCGAGGACGAGGACGGACATCGCGAACAGAGCCAACAGCCACCGATCTGCGGCGGCGCGTTGGATCGGCTCGACACCTCCCATTCGCAGGTACGAGACCACGGTGGCGACCCAGAAGAGGCAGAGACCGATGCGGGCGGGATGACGGACTCTCGTGGGATCGTGCACGCCCCACGTCACGGCGGCCACCCACACCGCGAACAGCGCGAGCCCGATGAGCATCGCCAGGTAGCCGGAGGCACCGATCGCCTCGAAGACCATGTTGGCGGGGAGGACGAGGGCAGCGAAGATCGTGACGCGCAACAGAAGCGGAACCGTTGTGGTGGCGTCCCGCCCTGGTGCCCGCACGTCGATCGCGCGAACGCCCCGTGCTGCCATCAATGCGACATCCTCGAGTCGGGTGCTGAGAGCGAAAGACGAAAATCCCCCGACATCGGCCTTTCTCCGACAAACATACTCATGGTTCGGTAAACCGGAAGTCGTTCGATCGCATGATTCTTCCGTGTGGTGTAACCGGCATTCGGTACGGCATGATCTGCGGACACGTGCAGTCGGTACGGCACGATCCGGTGGTGCAGGAGGGTCGAGTGTGAAGGTTCGAACAGCAGCCGTGGTCGGCGCAGTGATGCTGTCCGCCGCGTGCGGTGTCCCGTCGAGCGCACATCGGAGCGACGGTCGTCCGATGCTGCGCGAGATCGACGGCGGGGCGACGTACTTCTCGCAGTTCTCGCCGTCGCTGCCATCGGACCCGGGGTTCTTCCCCATCGGAGTCTGGGCCGAATCAGTGGTCGACGACACGCGTCTGCCCTCGTACTCCGCGGCCTCGTTCACCACGTATGTCGAACCGACACCGGACACGGATCTCGCCCGTATCGGCCTCAACGGCATGTACGTTCTGTCGTCGCGCTCAGACGGTCCCACCGACGGTCGAGTGACCACCGACGAAGCCGACATGTGGGCGGGGCCGGGTGACGCGACGTGGACAGGTCTCTACCCGGGAGAGGGCGAGATCTGCGTTCCTGCAACGGAGAAGTGCGGCTACACGGTCATGGACGCGCTCGAGGCCAAGAGTGATCGCACGCGTCTGACCTACACCAATTACGGTAAGAGCGTGCTGTTCTGGGGAACCGACGAGCAGTCGAGCAAGTTCGTGAACGATTACCAGGACGTGGTGTCCGCCGATGCCTACTGGTTCACCGATCCCAACATCTGTGACGCCACCGAGGGCGGGGCGCTGCTGAAGGACGGCGTGGATCTCGACCCCGACGAATGCCTTCGCGCGTCCAACTACGGTGCGACTGTGGATCGTGTGAGATCACTCGTGGAGCCGGCGGGGAGCAAGCCGGTGTGGGCGTTCGTCGAGGTCGGTCAGCCGTTCGCCGAATCTCGACGAGCGATCGAACCGGCGGAGGTGGAAGGTGCGGTGTGGAGCAGCATCATTCACGGTGCGCAGGGTGTCGTGTACTTCAACCACAGCTTCGGCGGCGAGTGCCGATCGCAGCACGTTCTTCTGGACTGCGGCCGCGGCATGCTCGAGCGCGTCGGTGACGTCAACGCGAGAATCACCGAGCTGGCACCGGTCCTGAACTCTCCCTACCTCGACGGGTTTCTCGCGTCGGCGCCGGGACTGGACACGATGGTCAAGTACACCGACGGGGTGGTTCATGTTCTGGCGATGTCCGAACAAGGCGGTGCCACTGGACGTATGACATTGTCCTGCGCTGTCGACTCGACCGCGGACGTGGTCGGAGAGGACCGTCGGGTCGAGGTCGACAAGGGTGTGATCGTGGACGATTTCGCGGATTCGAACAGTGCACACGTCTACCGCATCACCGGACTCGACGGCTGTGGTCTCCCGCCTGCCGGGTCATGATCCGATTCGGCTCGATTCGTCGCGAGCCCAGCCGGTGTCGACCACGCGTCGCGCGGCGCGGCGTCCGACGAGTGCGAATCCGGCGTACACCGCCGCATCGAAAGCGGTGACGGGACCTCGCACCGAGCGGAGAAGTTCCCGGAAGGTGCTCGATGTCTGCGTGGTTCGGGCGACGGCGGTGTTACCTCGGTAGGTCCGGGACAGAACGGTCCGCAAGGTCGCGACAGTCCTGGGAACCGAGATCACCACGGGATCGGTGAGTACCACGCACTTCTCGTCCCCCCGGAACAGTCCGTCGACGACGACGTCGTCCGCGACGACCGACGGGAATCGGCCCAGGCGGCGGTGGCCTTCCTCGGTGAGGCCGTAGCACCCCGCACCCCAGAGGTGTCCGTCGAAGGTCGACAGTCGTTGTCGGGCCGCGTAGTAGCGGCGCACCAGGAAGGAACTGTGCCCGGTGTCGTATCGGGAGCGAGGACGTGCAGACATGGGCGCGCCCGCGGTGAGCCGCGTGAGAACGTCCGTCACGGCTTTCGGAGTCATCACCACGTCCGCATCGAGGTAGATCCTCGGCCAGAACATGGCGATGTCATCCGCCGCGTTCATTGCTTCGGTCTTCGATGCGGCGGACGTCTCGATCACGGTGATGCCGGGAAAGTGCCGCGCGACGTCAGCGGTGTCGTCCGTGCAGCCGTTGCAGGCGACGATGACCTCGACGACCCCGCGGTCGGCAAGGTCGGACAGCGGTCGCAGTGTGCGTGCGAGGATGGCTGCCTCGTCGTGTGCGGGAACGATGACCGTTCCCATCCCCGTGCGGCCCTCGACCGGCCGTTGTCGAGCTGACGGCAGGTGCGTCCAGCGCCGCCGATCGACCAGCACTCGGAGGGTCGCACGATGGGACGCGGATCCTGTCCGCGCGATCTCGGACACAACCGCACACAGTCGGAAGGCCGTGCTCCACAGTCTGCCGTGATACATCTCCGCGTATCGGATCTTGTTGACGGACAGCAGGTTCTGGAGTGCCTGAGACGATCCCGACCCGGCGCCCGTGTGCACGACCACGGCATCGGGTACGAACCGGACGCGGCCCACCGTGCGGAGACGTCGGAAGAAATCGGTCTCCTCCGAGTACAGGAAGAAGCGTTCGTCCCACGCGCCCACTCGACGTGCTGCATCGGCGTCGATCATCAGGGCTGCACCCGTGGCCCAGTCGATGTCGTGCGGAGTGGCGTAGGCCTTCGGATCGCGAACCGTCTCACTGAGTGCCCGAGGTCTGCGCGGGACGTACGCACCGAGAACGGCGTCGACAGCGGTGGCGAGCAGGGCCGGCTCACGACGAAGCGACGGAGAGACGGAACCGTACTCGTCCTGGAGCAACGGCACGACCGCGGCCACATCGGGTTCGGTCACGGCGGCCACCAGAGCCTCGACACACCCCGCGGACACCCGCGCGTCCGGATTGAGGACGAGGATCGCGTCGGACCGATCCACGCGCTCCATACCCAGGTTGATCGCGGCGGCGTATCCGAGATTCCCACCGGCCTCGACGAACACGACATCGGGATGTTCGTGTACTCGCGCTGCGGTGTCGTCCGCCGAGTCGTTGTCGATCACGACGACCCGGAGGGTGGTTCCAGCTGCTTCCGTTCTCAGACTGTCGAGGAGGCCGCCGATGGAGTCGGCACTGTTGTAGGTGACGACGAGGGCGGTGACGGTGGCATCGCCGCCGGTGACGAAGAGGGCCGTCGAACGCTCGATGCGGGAGATCGGCTCGGTCATGGAAGTCGAGCCACGCTGGGTGCCGGAACGCCGTCGACGAGTCCGTACGAGAGACCGCAGCCGCACACGAGATCCTCCGGAAGGCTTTCGCCGCACCGGCAGGCCCACCCGATGCGACGTGCCGGATTACCCACCACGACGGCATGATCCGGGACATCCCGAGTCACGACGGCACCGGCGGCGACGAACGCGTGACGACCGATCGTCGTGCCGCACACCACCACGACACCCGCGCCGAGGGTGGCACCCTGCTCCACCAGAGTGCGCATCAGCGCGTCCGGCCCTTTCTTGACGTGGGCGCGTGGGCGGAGGTCGTTGGTGAAGGTGACGCCCGGGCCGAGGAACACGTCGTCCTGCACGGTGACTCCGTCGAAGATCAGGACCCGGTTCTTGACGGTGACCCGATCGCCGACCACGGCTCTCCCCTCGATGTAGGCGTGGTCGCACACGTTGCAGTCCTTGCCCACGACGGCGCCGGCGAGAACGTGTGCGAACGCCCAGACCCGGGTCCCGTCGCCGACCGAGTCGCTCTCGCAGAGGGCTGCGGGGTGCACGAAGAACGAGGTGGCTCGAACCGCGCCCGTACTCGTCGTCGGTTCCGCCATGTCGTGCTCCTCGTCGTCGCGCTCGCCCCGAGGTGTTCGGCAAACCGAGAAACAGTCGCGAGAGACCGCGTCACGATGGGAAACGGGGCATATGCCCGAGAACGCTACGGTCGCGTCGAGCCCGTGTCACTCATTCGACCGACCGACGACCGCACCCCTCCCCGAACCCGCGGAACCGGCGAGTCGAGGAGGGGTGCGGAGGAGGAGTTACGACGAGGAGTCAGCGCAGGGTGCCCGTCAGGAACGGGTAGCCCTTCTTCGGGTGCTTCAGCGCCACGTCCCACTGCCCCGGACCGACGCCCGTGCCCACCCGCTCGGCGTACACGTTGATCTTGGCGGGCAACACGATCGGCTTGCCGAAGCGCACCGAGTACGTGACACGGTCCTGGATCTTGCCGTCGACGGCGCTGAGTACGGCCGCCGCACTCCACATCCCGTGAGCGATGGTGCGCGGGAAGCCGAAGGCCTTGGCGCCCAGCGACGAGACGTGGATCGGGTTGCGGTCACCACTCACCGCCGCGTAGCGCGAGATGGTCTTCTGGTCCACCCGCAGAGTCGAGGTGGGCGGCGGCGGGACCTCGTCGGCCGGCGGTGCCTCGCGAGGTCCACCGGACAGCGACGTCTTCTGGAGGCTGAGGAAGGTGGACGTCTGACGCCACACCAGCTCTCGGCCCACCGACACGTCGCTGACGACGTCGACGAGCAGTCCCTTCCGGTGCTCGCGGACGTTCTCCGCGTGCACCGCGATGTCGAGCGGCTCCGAGGTCCCGATGGGGCGGAAGCTCTCGATCACGTTCTCCGCGTGCACCGATCCCATGGCCGCGAACGGGAAGTCCTTGGACACCATGAGGGACATCACGGTGGGGAACACCAGGGTGAAGGGGTACGTCAGCGGCAGGGTGTCGCTGAGACGGAGGCCGGTCACCTTGGCGTACGTCGCGAGGTTGTCCCGATCGATCCGGATTCCGCCGAGGGTGTACGTCGCGTCCGGTGCCGTCGGCGTGCGCTTCCCGCCGCCGATGATCGGCAGCGAGTCGAGAGCCGCGCGGGTGTAGATGTCGCGGATCCTCGGCGGGCCGTCGAGCGGGATCACCGTGGCCACGTCGCTCACGCTCCGATCAGGGACTGGCCGCACACGCGGACGATCTGACCGGTGACGGCGTTGGAGGCCGGGCTCGCGAAGTACGCGATGGTCTCCGCGACGTCGACGGTCTGGCCGCCCTGCAGCAGCGAGCTCATCCGTCGGCCGGCCTCGCGAGTGGCGAACGGAATCGCCGCGGTCATGGCCGTCTCGATGAAGCCGGGCGCCACCGCGTTGATGGTGATGTCCTTCTTCGCCAGTTCGGGCGCCTCGGCGTGCACCAGGCCGATGACGCCGGCCTTGGACGTGCCGTAGTTGGTCTGGCCGCGGTTGCCGGCGATGCCCGCGATGGAGGACACGTCGATCACGCGGCCGCCGTCGTTCAGCGTGCCGGACTTCACCAGAGCGGTGGTGAGGCGGTGCGGCGCTGCGAGGTTGACGCCGATGACGGAGTTCCACCGGCCGTCGTCCATGTTGGCGAGGAGCTTGTCGCGCGTGATGCCGGCGTTGTGGACGACGATGTCGAGGCCGCCGCTGTGGCGCTCCTTCACGTGCTTCTCGAGCACCTCGGCGGCGTCGGGAGCCGTGACGTCGAGTGCCAGCGACGTGCCGCCGACCTTGTTGGCGGTCTGCGAGAGGGCCTCGCCGGCCGCGGGGATGTCGGCGCAGATGACGTGCGCGCCGTCGCGTGAGAGAACCTCGGCGATGGTGGCGCCGATGCCACGTGCGGCGCCGGTGACCAGAGCGACCTTGCCCTCGAGCGGCCGGTCCCACGAGGCGGGAGCCGTGGACCCGTCCTTGCCGACGGCGATGACCTGGCCGGACACGAACGCGGACTTGGCCGAGAGCAGGAAGCGCAGGGTGGACTCGACACCGGACAGGTCCGGCGCGGCGTCGGGGGAGACGTAGACCAGCTGCGCGGTGCCGCCGCGGCGCAGTTCCTTGCCGACGCTGCGGGTGAAGCCCTCGAGGGCGCGCTGAGCGATGTGCTCCTCGATGTCGCCGGTCTCCTCGGGCGTGGTGCCGAGGACGACGACGCGGCTCGACGGTCCGAGGTTGCGGACCGCGGGCTGGAAGAACTGGTACAGCTGCTCGAGCTGCTCGATGTTCTCGATGCCGGTGGCGTCGAACACGAGGCCGCCCAGCTTGTCGTCGTGCGGGCTCGCGGCGGGGTAGTCCGAGAGCAGCACGCGCAGCGGCTCGACGAGGCGACCGCTGCCGCCGATCAGGACCGGGCCGGCGAGCGGAGGCTCACCCGGCTGGTAGCGACGCAGAGTCTCCGGCTTCGGCAGTCCCGCCTGCTTGGCGAGAAACGCGCCGGGAGCAGAGGAGAGGAACTGCGAGTAGAGGTCAGGGGCTCCCTTGGTGGCTGCCATGTTCCTACCTTCGTGTCGGGTATGTCGAACGGTATCGACAAGTAACTTACTCGTGAGTAAGAATAGAGTCCACGACGAAGCGGCCCTGACTGTGGCCGCGCCATCTGCGCACAGGGAGAATCGTTCGATGACCAGCAAAGAGAAGCGCCCCGTCGCGATCCTCGGTGGAAACAGAATACCGTTCGCGCGCTCGAACAAGGTGTACGCCAACGCCTCGAACCAGGACATGTTGACGGCGGCCGTCGACGGTCTCGTCTCCCGCTTCAACCTGCAGGGTGAGCGGCTCGGCCTCGTGGCCGGTGGTGCGGTGCTCAAGCACAGCCGCGACTTCAACCTCACCCGCGAGGTCGTCCTGGGCAGCGCGCTGAGCCCGTACACCCCGGCGTTCGACCTGCAGCAGGCCTGCGGCACGAGCATGCAGACGGTCATCGCCGTCGGCGATGCCATCGCGTCGGGCCGGATCGACGTGGGAATCGGCAGCGGTGTCGACACCACGTCCGACGCGCCCATCAGCGTCAACAACGAGCTGCGCGAGTTCCTGCTCACGCTCAACCGGGCGAAGAGCACCGCCGACCGCCTCAAGCTGCTCGCGGGCGTCCGCCCGTCGATGCTGGGGATCGAGATCCCGAAGAACGGCGAGCCCCGCACCGGCATGTCGATGGGCGAGCACGCCGCCGTCACGGCCAAGGAGTTCGGCGTGCGCCGCGAGGACCAGGACGCCCTCGCCGCGGCCAGCCACCAGAACATGGCGAAGGCCTACGACAGTGGCTTCTTCGACGACCTGGTCACCCCGTACCTCGGTCTGACCCGCGACGACAACCTGCGTCCGGACTCCACGGCCGAGAAGCTGGCCAAGCTGAAGCCCGTGTTCGGCACCTCGCTGGGCGACGCCACGATGACGGCCGGCAACTCGACGCCGCTCACCGACGGCGCGTCCTCCGTGCTGCTGTCCACCGACGAGTGGGCCGCGCAGCACAACCTGCCGGTGCTCGCGCACCTCGTCGACTCGGAGTTCGCGGCCGTGGACTACATCCACGGCAACGGCTCGTACAAGGACGGCCTGCTCATGGCGCCGACGTACGCCATCCCGCGTCTGCTCGAGCGCAATGGCCTGACGCTGCAGGACTTCGACTACTACGAGATCCACGAGGCCTTCGCCTCCGTGGTGCTCGCGACGCTGCAGGCCTTCGAGAGCGACGAGTACTGCAAGGAGCGTCTGGGTCTCGACGGTGCGCTGGGATCGATCGATCGCAGCAAGCTGAACGTGAACGGCTCCTCGCTGGCCGCGGGTCACCCGTTCGCGGCGACCGGCGGACGCGTCGTGGCCACGCTCGCGAAGATGTTGGCGCAGAAGGGTTCCGGCCGCGGACTCATCTCCATCTGTGCCGCCGGTGGCCAGGGCATCACGGCCATCGTGGAGGCCTGAGCCTCCCGTACCGAACACGAGGACCCGGCTGCGAGGGGTGGCCGGGTCCTCTGCCGTTTCCCGGACCGAGCGGTCTGCGTCTGGCACAGTGGCGGGGTGCAGCGGTGGCGAGGCGAGAGTGGGTCCTGCGCGACCCTCCTCGAGGGCAACCCTCGGGAACATTCACGGAATCGGGCACTGCGTCCGACGCAGCGATGCACGCTTCGCGTGCTGGCCTGCGACGACGACGAGAGTCTCAGGTCGCCTCGCCCCGCCGCACGTCCTCGGTCCACTGCTCGCTGATGTCCGAGTCGTTCTGGCATCACCGCACGGCGCGGATGATCGCACCGCGCCTGGTCGACATCGCGTGGAACAGCACCGAGCTCGGTGAGGTGCTGGCCCGGTTCGAGCACGTCGCGGACGTCGAGACCCTCATCACCAGGCTCCTCGAGCGGCGTAACCATGCGCCCGATTCGACGGAGGTCGCCGCCGAACTCCTCGAGGTCATCGGGTATCCCGGTGATCCGTTCGTCCTCCCCGCGCCGCCTGTTCGTCCCACTCCGGCGGTGCGCTTCGGGGTTCCCGCGTTCGCGACGACCGCCGAGCTCGCCGCGTCACTGGACGTCACCGTCTCCGAACTCGACTGGTTCGCCGACGTCGGCGGCTGGTTGCGTCGGGCGGCTCCGCCGCTGCGCCACTACCGGGCTCGTGAGGTGGCCAAGAGTCGCGGCGGGACGCGCATCCTGGAGATTCCCAAGCCGAGACTGCGCGAGATGCAGCGGCGCGTGCTCCACCGCGTCCTCGATCACGTGGTGCCGCATCCAGCCGCTCACGGTTTCCGGGCCGGTCGGAGTGCCGTGACCTTCGCGCGCCCGCACGACGGCCGGGACGTCGTCGTCCGGGTCGATCTCGCGGACTTCTTTCCGACGGTGACGAGGCCGCGCGTGCGCGCCGTCTTCGAGGCCTGCGGGTACCCGTACCGGGTGGCGTCGGTCCTCGCCGGCATCTGCACCACCGCGATGCCGGTCGACGAGGTCGCCGGTCTGCCCCGGACTCAGGCGGCACTGCTGCGCGTCCCGCACCTCCCGCAGGGGGCACCGACCTCGCCCGCGCTCGCCAATCTGGTGGCCCGCGGACTCGACCGTCGCGTCGCGGGCCTCGCCCGCGCCCGTGGGCTCGTCTACACCCGCTACGCCGACGACCTGGCGCTGTCGGGCCCGTCGGACACCGATGTGGGCACGCTCCTCTGGGCGCTCGACCGCATCGTGCGCGACGAGGGCTTCGTGGTGAACGGTGACAAGACTCACGTCGCGCGTGCACACCGTCGGCAGACGCTGGCCGGGCTGGTGGTGAACGAGAGTGCCGCGGCGCCCCGCGACCGCTACGACGCACTCCGCGCGCTGCTCCACAACTGTGTTCGTACCGGTGCCGCTGCCCAGAATCGTGCAGGTGTACCGGACTTCCGTGCCTCGGTGTACGGGCAGATCGCCTGGATCGGCGAAAGCAGTCCTTCGCGGCGGTCACGACTTCTGGCCATGGCTGAACGGGTCGATTGGGACTCCTGACAGATCCGGGACGTTCGGTCTGATTCGAGTTGTAACGAGTGCGGTCGTCCGGCGATACTCCTCATGGCTCCGCATCGCTGCCTGACCCCCGACCCGGCAGCGGTGCGGAGCCGTCTTCGTGAGGAGTCGGGCTCCGACCCCAGTGGGTAGGCTCGAGCAGAGGGCGAACGCGCCTGTTCAGCACGACGGAAGGGAGCCGGGTGACCGAGGACGTACCGGCGCAGCACGAGCACCGGACCGCCCCCGAGGACACGCGCTCCACCCGCCGGCGCACGATCGCACTGTCCGCGGCCGGAGGCGTCGTCGCCGTGGCCGCGCTCCTGTACGCCGCCGACTGGTTCACCTCCACCGGTGACATCCCCCGCGGCGTGACCGTCGCGGGCGTCGAGGTCGGCGGCCGCAGTGTGGCGGAGGCGGACAACCGGCTCCGCGACGCCCTGGGTCCGCGCACCGACGCCCCGGTGGACGTGCGCGCGGACGACGTCGCCGCCACGCTCACCCCGGCCGCCGCCGGTCTCGGAATCGACTGGGCCGCAACCCTCGATCGTGCCGGCGACCAGCCTCTCTCCCCGTTCACCAGGCTCGCGTCGTTCTTCGGCACCCGCGAGATCGGTGTCGTGTCCACGGTCGACGACGCGGCACTCACCGCCGCCGTCGGGTCGTTGTCCCTGCAGGTCGACCGCCCCGCGGTGGAGGGCGACGTGGTCATCGAGGCCGGCGTGCCCCGCGCCGTCGGACCCGTTCCCGGACGCACGCTCGACGTACCGGGTGCGGCGTCCGCGTTCCGCACCGACTGGGCCGAGGGCGGTCCGGTGGAGCTCCCCGTCGTCGTCGAGGACGTCGAGGTCGACGCTGCCGCGATCGACGCGGCGATCCAGGACGTGGCGACGCCCGCGGTGTCGGCGCCGGTGGTCGTGACCGGCGAGGACGGTGCGACGACGACGCTCGCACCCGATCGCGTCGGCGAGGTCCTGAGCTTCGAACCGGACGACGACGGCGGTCTGCAGCCGGTGTACGACACGACTGCCGCGATCGGCATCCTCGCGCCCGGGCTGGCGGCCACCGAGACCCGGCCCGTCGACGCGCGCTTCGACTTCTCCGGGGGTCGACCCGTGGTGGTTCCGTCCGTCGACGGCACCGAGGTGCGCTGGCCGGAGACACTGGCCACCCTGCCGGACCTGCTGGCGGCGTCCGGTGACGCGCGCACCACCGTCGCGCAGTACGGACCGCGTCCGGCGGCACTGACCACGGACGCGGCGAACGCTCTCGGAATCCGGGAAGTGATCAGCGAGTACACGACCGGCGGGTTCGAGTACGCGTCGGGTGTCAACATCGGTCTCACGGCGGACATCGTGAACGGCGCCGTGGTGAAGCCGGGCGAGACGTTCTCACTCAATGGCTACACCGGTCCCCGCGGGACGGCGCAGGGGTTCGTCGAGTCGGGCATCATCGACAACGGCCGACCCGATCGCGCCGTCGGCGGAGGCATCAGCCAGTTCGCCACCACCCTGTACAACGCCGGCTACTTCGGCGGCATGGACGACGTCGATCACACCGAACACAGCTACTACATCAGCCGCTACCCCGAGGCCCGCGAGGCGACGGTCTTCGAGGGCGCGATCGATCTGCAGTTCCGGAACCCGGCGTCGACGGGTGTGGTCGTCGAGTCGTTCGCCGACGGATCCTCCGTCACCGTGCGGTTGTGGGGCACCAAGACCGTCGAGGTGGAGTCGATCACCGGCTCCCGCAGCCGACCCACCACGCCGGACACAGTCCGGCTGCCGCGCGGAGAGCAATGTGTCGCGTCGAGCGGAGCGCCCGGCTTCACCACCAGCGACACCCGGATCATCCGCGACGCGGCGACGGGTGCGGAGATCTCGCGGAACACGCGCACGGTGCGCTACGACCCGGTGCCGATCGTCCGCTGCGAGTGAGGCCCGCCGTTGGGCTCGGCGTGATCCGAATCCAGGGGCTGTGACCTTGCCCAGTGCCGGGCCCGCGATGGTGGCGGCGGATGGCGCGCGGCCCTACCGTGGGGTTCCATGAGTCAGACCGCAGCCTCCGAGCTCGACCAGGCGACCCTCCGTCAGGCGTACGGCACCTTCCCGAGTGGGGTCGTCGCCATCGCGGCTCGCATCGGCGACGTGCCGGTCGGTCTGGCCGCGAGCAGTTTCGTGTCGGTCTCCCTCGACCCGCCGCTGGTCGCGGTGTGCATCCAGAACACGTCGTCCACGTGGCCCAAGTTCCGCGACGCGACGCACATCGGCATCAGCGTTCTCGGCGAGGCCCACGACGTGGCCGCGCGCAGCCTCGCGGCGAAGACGGGTGACCGGTTCGCTGGTCTGACGCTGGAGACGACGCCCGACGGGGCCATCTTCATCGACGGCGCGTCCTCGTGGCTCGACACCACGATCGAGCAGGAGCTGCCGGCGGGTGATCACGCCATCGTCCTGCTGCGCGTGCACGGTCTCGAGGTGCACTCCGACGTCGCGCCCATCGTGTTCCAGGGCAGCCGCTTCCGAAAGCTGGTCGTCGAGCAGCGCTGAGTCTCGTCCTCCAGTGTCGAGCGAGAATCCGCGGATCCGCAGATTCCCGAGCGATCGGGTGGCTCCGCACGCGCGCCTGGCGATCCACGCATCCGCCGTGGACTTTCAGTTAATCATCGTTTACTGTCCTGGTTAGTGAGTGTTAACTGACGGACGGGCTGAGCGATGACGATGCTGGACGGTGCTCGAACCGAGCGCACGAGCAGGCGGGACGACCACCTCGCGCTGGTCGACGAGCTGCACCGAGCCATGGCGGCCGCTGCCCGCGGCGGCAGTGACGCCTCCCGTGAGCGCCATGTATCCCGCGGCAAGCTGCTTCCGCGTGACCGTGTCGACACGCTGCTCGACGACGGCAGCCCGTTCCTCGAGATCGCCCCGCTGGCCGCGAACGGCATGTATGACGATGCGTGCCCGGGCGCCGGTGTGATCGCCGGAATCGGCCGGGTGTCGGGCCGCGAGGTGATGGTCGTGGCCAACGACGCCACGGTCAAGGGCGGCACGTACTACCCGATGACCGTCAAGAAGCATCTGCGCGCGCAGGAGATCGCCCTGCAGAACCGGCTGCCCTGCGTGTACCTCGTCGACTCGGGTGGCGCGTTCCTGCCGATGCAGGACGACGTGTTCCCCGATCGGGAACACTTCGGCCGGATCTTCTTCAACCAGGCGACGATGAGTGCGAAGGGCATCGCCCAGATCGCGGCGGTGATGGGGTCCTGCACCGCCGGTGGCGCGTACGTGCCCGCGATGAGCGACGAGGCGATCATCGTCCGCAACCAGGGCACCATCTTCCTGGGCGGACCGCCGCTGGTGAAGGCGGCCACCGGCGAGGTGGTCACGGCCGAGGACCTCGGTGGCGGCGACGTCCACTCCAAGATCTCGGGCGTGACGGATCACCTCGCGACCGACGATCGTGACGCGCTCCGCCGGGTCCGCGCGATCGTGGCGACCCTCGGCCCCCGCACGCCGTCGCCGTGGGAGGTACGCACACCGCTGCCTGCGAGCGATCAGTCGGAGCTGTACGACGTGGTGCCGACAGATCCGCGCACCCCGTACGACGTGCACGAGGTGATCACCCGCCTGGTGGACGGTGGGCAGTTCCAGGAGTTCAAGGCCGAGTACGGCACGACGCTGGTCACCGGTTTCGCGCACATCGACGGTCACGCGGTGGGCATCGTCGCGAACAACGGTGTGCTGTTCGGTGAGTCCGCCGTGAAGGGCGCCCACTTCATCGAGCTGTGCGACAAGCGCAGCGTCCCGTTGCTGTTCCTGCAGAACATCACCGGCTTCATGGTCGGGCGGGAGTACGAGGCGGGCGGCATCGCCAAGCACGGCGCGAAGATGGTCACCGCGGTGGCGTGTGCCCGGGTACCGAAGCTGACGGTCGTCATCGGCGGGTCCTACGGCGCGGGCAACTACTCGATGTGCGGCCGGGCGTACTCGCCGCGCTTCCTGTGGATGTGGCCGAACGCGCGCATCTCCGTCATGGGCGGGGAGCAGGCGGCGTCGGTGCTCGCGACCGTGCGCAGCGATCAGCGGTCCGCGTCCGGCGAGCCGTGGACCGAGGACGAGCAGGAGCGGTTCAAGGAACCCATCCGCCGTCAGTACGAGGAACAGGGCAACCCGTACCACTCGACGGCGCGGCTGTGGGACGACGGCATCATCGATCCGGCCGACACCAGAACTGTTCTCTCACTTGCTCTGTCGGTGTGCGCCAATGCGCCGCTCGAGCCGGTGTCCTACGGCGTCTTCAGGATGTGAGTGTGATGACCACGATCGACACGGTGCTCGTCGCGAATCGCGGCGAGATCGCCGTCCGGGTGTTCCGGACACTGCGCACCATGGGAATTCGCTCCGTCGCGGTGTACAGCGACGCGGACGCCGACGCGCTGCACGTGCGCTCCGCGGACACCGCGGTACGATTGGGTCCGGCGCCCGCACGCGAGAGCTACCTGAACATCGACAAGGTGATCGACGCGGCTCTCGCCAGCGGCGCCGACGCGATCCACCCCGGATACGGGTTCCTCTCGGAGAATGCGGCATTCGCGGCGGCGTGCGAGAAGAACGGCATCACGTTCATCGGCCCGCCGACACGTGCGATCGAGACCATGGGCGACAAGATCACGGCGAAGAAGGCGGTCTCCGCGTTCGACGTGCCGGTGGTGCCCGGCATCGCGGAACCCGGACTCACGGACGACGAACTGATCGCGGCCGCGGCCGACATCGGCTACCCCGTGCTGATCAAGCCGTCGGCCGGTGGCGGCGGCAAGGGCATGCATCTGGTCGAACGAGCCGAGGACCTGGCGGCGGCACTGGTGCGGGCCAGGCGAGAGGCGGCGTCGTCGTTCGGCGACGACACCCTCTTCCTCGAACGATTCGTGTTGCGTCCCCGGCACATCGAGGTGCAGGTGATGGCGGACGCCCACGGCCACGTGATCCATCTCGGTGAGCGCGAGTGCTCGCTGCAGCGCCGTCATCAGAAGGTGATCGAGGAGGCGCCGTCGCCGTTGCTCGACGAGGTGACGCGGGCGCGGATCGGCGAGGCCGCGTGTGCGACTGCTCGCAGTGTCGACTATGTCGGCGCCGGCACCGTCGAGTTCATAGTCTCCGCCGACGCGCCCGACGACTTCTTCTTCATGGAGATGAACACCCGTCTGCAGGTGGAGCATCCGGTGACCGAGGAGGTCACCGGATGCGATCTCGTGGAGCTGCAGATACGGATGGCAGCGGGCGACACGCTGCCGCTGCAGCAGGAGGATGTGACGTTGACCGGTCACGCGATCGAGGCGCGTGTCTACGCGGAGGATCCGGGCCATGGCTTCCTGCCCACCGGCGGCCGCGTGATCGGACTGCACGAACCGGCGGGCACCGGTGTCCGCGTGGACTCGTCGCTCGCACCGGACACGGTGGTGGGCAGCGACTACGACCCGATGCTGGCCAAGGTCATCGCGCACGGTCGGGACCGCGCCGAGGCACTGCGCATTCTGCGGCGGGCGCTCGGCGAGACGGCGGTGCTCGGCGTGGGCACCAACATCGACTTCCTCTCGTACCTGCTGGCCGATCCCGACGTCGCCGCCGGCCGTCTGGACACGGGCTTGCTGGACCGGGTCGCACCCGACTACGCGGCGCCCGTCGCGACGGACGAGGTCATCGCCGCCGCAGCCGTGTTCGGTTGGTGCGCAGCCTGGCCCGCGCAGGACGCCGGCGCGTGGACTGTTCCGAACGGGTGGCGTCTCGGTGGTCGGAGCGTACCGACGACAGTCCTCGTCGAGGACGCCGGGCGGCGGCGCACCGTCGCGGTGACCGGGTCGCCGAGCGACGCGGCGGTGACCGTCGACGGCGGAGATGCTCGGTCGCTGACGGTGACTCTCGACGGTGCGACTCTCGTGGTCGCGATCGACGGTCGCCGGACGACGTACAGGGCTGCGCGGGACGCGGACGGGCTCTGGCTCGCGGCTTCCGGTGGTGTGTGGCATCTGCGCCCCGCCGCGGAGATCGACCTCGCCGCCGGGGGCGAGATGGAGCTCGAGGACACGGTGCGCAGCCCCATGCCGGGCACCGTGATCGCCGTCGAGGTGGCGAACGGTGACACCGTCACGGCCGGAACCGTTCTCGTGGTCGTGGAAGCCATGAAGATGGAGCACGCCCTCACTGCTCCCGCGGACGGCATCGTCGAGGTGACGGTGGCGACAGGCGACCAGGTCGCCGTGAACCAGGTACTCGCACGCATGACCACGGACCCGAAAGAGGATGCAGCATGAGCACATCGACCGTCGCGGGACACAGCCTGTTGTCCGACGAGCACCAGCAGCTGATCGCCTCGGTGCGCGACTTCGCTCGCACCGTGGTGGCGCCCGTCGCCGCGCAGCACGATCGCGATCACACGTTTCCCTACGAGGTGGTCCGCGGCATGGCGGACATGGGACTGTTCGGACTGCCGTTCCCCGAGGAGTACGGCGGCATGGGCGGCGACTACTTCGCGCTGTGCCTCGCCCTCGAGGAGCTGGGCAAGGTGGATCAGAGCGTCGCGATCACGCTCGAAGCCGGTGTCTCCCTGGGCGCGATGCCCGTGTACCGCTTCGGTACGGACGCGCAGAAGAAGGAGTGGCTCCCCAAGCTGACGTCGGGCCGGGCGCTCGGCGCGTTCGGACTCACCGAGCCCGGTGCCGGCAGCGACGCCGGCGGTACGCGCACCACCGCGGTGCGCGACGGTGATCACTGGGTGATCAACGGGTCGAAGCAGTTCATCACGAACTCCGGCACCGACATCACCGAGCTGGTGACGGTGACCGCCGTGACCGGAACCGATGCCTCCGGGCGCAAGCAGATCTCCTCGATCATCGTGCCGACGGACACCCCCGGCTTCGAGGCCGGTCCCGCGTACGACAAGGTCGGCTGGAACGCCTCGGACACTCACCCCCTGTCGTTCACCGATGTTCGTGTGCCGCTGGAGAATCTGCTCGGCGACGAGGGCCGTGGTTACGCCGGGTTCCTGCAGATCCTCGACGAGGGCCGTATCGCCATCGCCGCGCTCGCCGTCGGTGTGGCGCAGGGGTGCGTCGACGAGAGTGTGAAGTACGCGAAGGAGCGCGAGGCGTTCGGTACCGCCATCGGCCGGAACCAGGCCATCGCATTCAAGATCGCCCGCATGGAGGCGCGCGCCTACGCCGCCCGGACCGCCTACTACGACGCTGCAGCGCTCATGTCGGCGGGCAAGCCCTTCAAGAAGGAAGCGGCCATCGCCAAGCTGATCTCGTCGGAGGCCGCGATGGACAACGCGCGCGACGCCACGCAGGTGCACGGCGGCTACGGGTTCATGAACGAGTACACGGTCGCGCGGCACTACCGCGACAGCAAGATCCTCGAGATCGGCGAGGGCACCACGGAGGTGCAGCTGATGCTCATCGCGCGCCAGGTGGGGCTGTGACCGAACCGGAGCGCATCGTCCAGCGCGGCCTGTGGTTCGACGAGATGACGGTGGGCACCGTCTACGAGCACCGGCCCGGGCGCACCGTCACCGAGGCGGACAACGTCCTGTTCACCACCCTCACGATGAACACGCAGGCGCTGCATCTCGACGCCGCGTACAGCGTGGACACCGCGTTCGGGGAGCGGCTCGTGAACTCGATGTGGACGCTCTCCACGCTGGTCGGGCTCTCCGTCGCCCAGCTGACGCAGGGCACCATCGTCGCGAACCTCGGGTTCTCGGAGATCAGCTTCCCGAAGCCGATGCTGCACGGTGACACCCTCTACGGCGAGACGGTGATCGCGGACAAGCGAGAGTCGGCGTCGAGACCCGGAGAAGGCGTCGTGACGTTCGAGCACACGGGCCGCAATCAGCACGGCGACGTCGTCGCGCGCGCCGTGCGGAAGACCCTCGTCCGGATGGCTCCCGCGTCGTGACGGGGCTCGGTCCGGTCTGGATGTTCTGCCCGGCCGACAGGCCCGAGCGCTACCGGAAGGCCGCCGCGGCAGCAGACGTGGTGATCCTGGACCTCGAGGACGCGGTGGCCCCCGGTGACAAGGAAGCGGCGCGGCAGGCCGTCGTCGACACCCCACTCGATCCGGACCGCACCGTGATCCGCGTCAACGCGCGATCGACGCCGTACTTCGAGGCTGATCTGGCAGCCCTGTCCGAGACGGTCTACCACCGCGTGATGGTGCCCAAGTGTGAATCGGCGCAGGACGTCTCGGCACTGGCTCCACGATCGGTGGTCGCCCTCGTCGAGACCCCACTCGGGATCCTGCACGCTGCGGAGATCTGCGCAGCCGACGGGTGCGAGGGCATGATGTGGGGCGCGGAGGACCTGGTGGCCGCGCTCGGCGGAGCGTCCTCGCGTCGCGGCGACGGGTCGTATCGCGACGTGGCCGTGCACGCACGCTCGACCGCTCTGCTGGCGGCCAAGGCCTTCGGGCGCCAGGCTCTGGACTCGGTGTATCTGGACATCGCCGATCTCGACGGACTGCGCGCCGAGTCGGAGGACGCCGTCGCGGTGGGGTTCGACGCCAAGGTGGCGCTGCACCCGACGCAGGCCGCCGTGATCCGCGAGTGTTACACCCCCACAGCCGATCAGGTGGACTGGGCCCGTCGGGTCGTGGCTGCCGCCGCCACCGAGCGCGGAGTGTTCACCGTCGACGGCAGGATGGTCGACGCGCCGGTGATCCGGCACGCCGACCGCATCCTGCGGGGACTCGGCTAGCGAGTCGGTGTCGCGGTGGTACCCGTGACGACGCGCGGCAACGCGAGACCCAGCCCGATCATGCCGACGCCGAGCACGAGGTGCAGCCAGTTGTCGGCGTCGTTCAGCGGCACGAAGTTGGCGCTGCTCTCGTGGTCGATGACGAGCCCGTACACGAAGAGCACCAGGTAGATGATGCCGCCGCCGATGAGGTACAGCCTCGCCGAGGACGGTGCACGGGCCAGCAGGATCCCGGCGACGCCGAACAACAGGTGCACGATGTTGTGCAGGATCGACACCTCGAAGATGCCGAGGAGCATCGCCCCGCTGTGGTGGCCCGCGAAGGTGAGCATGTCGTAGTCCGTCGTGATGCCCGGGACGAACCCGAGCACACCGACGAGAAGGAACACGACGCCGACGATCAGTGCTCCCCATTGAACCGGTGACCGGCGGACCACGGTACGGCCCGCTCTGTTCGTGTTCGCCATGGTGGATCCTCTCCTGTCGCGAGTGGGCCTGTCCCACTGCGCAACGCGAGGTGTAGCCGGTGGGCGTCGCGATAAACGCGGTGTCGGGCCGACTCCGCGAGAGCGGCCGGGAAGCGCCCCCACCACACAGCACTGCGGCCCGGCTGGAATACCAGCCGGGCCGCAGTGGGGATTCAGCGGATCAGAACGCCGCTTCGTCGAGCTCCATGACGTCGTTGTCCAGGTCGGACAGGATCTGACGGGTGGAGGTCAGGCGGGGCAGGATGTTCTTGGCGAAGAACGACGCTGCGCCGATCTTGCCCTCGTAGAACGCCTTGTCCTTCTCGCCGGCGCCGTTGTCGAGTGCGGCGATGGCGATCTCGGACTGACGCAGCAGCAGCCAGCCGATCATCAGGTCGCCGACGCTCATGAGCAGGCGGACGGATCCGAGGCCGACCTTGTACAGCTCGGTCGGCTGCTCCTGGGCACCCATGAGGTGCTGCGTGAGCGTGGCGACCATGCCCTGCACGTCCTCGAGGGCGGTGTTGAGCAAGGCACGCTCGCTCTTGAGGCGACCGTTGCCCGCCTCGCTGTCGATCCACGTCTTGATCTGGCCGGCGACGTGGGCCAGTGCGACGCCGCGGTCCCGGGCGATCTTGCGGAAGAAGAAGTCCTGCGCCTGGATGGCCGTGGTGCCCTCGTAGAGCGAGTCGATCTTGGCGTCGCGGATGTACTGCTCGATGGGGTAGTCCTGCAGGAAGCCGGATCCACCGAGCGTCTGGAGGCTCTGCGCCAGCTGCTCGTACGCGACCTCGGAACCCACACCCTTGACGATGGGGAGCAGCAGGTCGTTGACGCGGAACGCGGTGTCCTTGTCGGCGCCCGAGACGTGCAGTGCGGCAACCTCGTCCTGGTGAGCGGCCGTGTAGAGGAACACCGCGCGCAGGCCCTCGGCGTACGCCTTCTGCGTCATCAGCGAGCGACGGACGTCGGGGTGATGCGTGATGGAGACGCGGGGCGCGGCCTTGTCGGTCATCTGCGTCAGGTCAGCACCCTGAATGCGCTGCTTGGCGTAGTCGAGCGCGGTGAGGTACCCGGTGGACAGAGTCGAGATGGCCTTGGTGCCCACCATCATTCGAGCGTGCTCGATGACGTCGAACATCTGCGCGATGCCGTTGTGGACGTCGCCGACGAGCCAGCCCTTGGCCGGGACGCCGTGTCCGCCGAGGGTCAGCTCACAGGTGGCCGAGACCTTGAGGCCCATCTTGTGCTCGACGTTGGTGACGAATACGCCGTTGCGCTCGCCGAGTTCGCCGGTCTCGCCGTCGAAGTGGAACTTCGGGACGAAGAACAGCGACAGTCCCTTGGTGCCCGGCTTGGCGCCCTCGGGGCGAGCGAGCACGAGGTGGAAGATGTTCTCGAAGAGGTCGTCCGAGTCGGCCGAGGTGATGAAGCGTTTGACGCCCTCGATGTGCCAGCTGCCGTCGGCCTGCTCGACGGCCTTGGTGCGGCCGGCGCCCACGTCCGAACCCGCGTCGGGCTCGGTGAGGACCATGGTGGCGCCCCAGTTGCGCTCGGAGGCGAGTACGGCCCACTTCTTCTGCTGCTCGTTGCCGTTGTCGGAGAGGATCTGCGCGAAGCCCGGGCCGGCGGAGTACATGAAGGCGGCGGGGTTCGATCCGAGGATCATCTCGGCGACGGCCCAGAACACCTGGCGCGGTACCGGCATGCCGCCGAGTTCCTCGTCGAGGCCCAGGTGATCCCAGCCGGCTTCCTGCAGCGCGCGGTACGACTTCTTGAACGACTCCGGGAGGGTGACGGTGTGCGTCTCGGGGTCGAAGGTCGGCGGGTTGCGGTCGGCGTCGGCGAAGGACTCCGCGAGCGGGCCCTCGGCGAGGCGGCGGACCTCGGAGAGCATGTCACGCACGGTGTCGACGTCGAGATCGCCGAACTGTCCGGACTCGAGCGTCTTGTCCAGGGCGAACAGCTCGAACAGGTTGAACTCGAGATCGCGAAGATTGCTCTTGTAATGACCCATGGTGATGCGTTCTCCGTCTCAGTGGTGCGGTCCGGCCTCGGTACCGCCTGTGTGGCCCGGCGCTACCTACTCGCCAGTAACATACGGCTATGTTACGCCGGATCGGGAACACTGCCAATAGGGGTCTACTCGTCGGTAACTCGTCCCACCACAAGGGCGTCGATCGCTGCGGAATCACCTACGTGCCGCACCCTGTCCTCGGCGACGAGAATGCGCATCCCGTCGCCGATGTCCGCGACCAGATCGTCTGGGCTGTACAGGATCTCGGGATCCTGAGGACCGCCGACGCCATTCTTTAGATTGGCAGAATGGTGACCCACGATCACGAGGATTCCCTCATGTTTCAACGCCCGGACGGCAGTCGCGAGGACGTTTTCACGCTCGGTCCGCGATAAATGCAGGTAGGCGATGACAACGAGATCATAATTCCGCTCCGGTGTGAGTGTGGTCACGTCCGCGTGGACCCACCGCACACGCTCGCGGATCGACGCGGTGGCCGTGGCGGCGATGCGGACCGCCTTGGTCAGCGCCACGCTGCTGAAGTCGACGGCGTCGACACTCCATCCGCGCGTGGCGAGCCAGAGGGCGTTGCGCCCCTCGCCGCACGCGAGATCGAGCGCCCGGCCGCGCGGCAGGGAGGTGCAGAACTCGACGACCATGTCGTTCGGCGGTGCGCCCCAGATGAGTTCGGCGCGTTCGTACTTGGCGTCCCAGGCCGCGGCGTCCACTCAGGTCCAGACCGAGTCGGGGTCGACGGACGAGCGGGCCGGACCCGCCGGCGTGGACGTGGCGGTACGCCCGAAACGCGGCGCCGGGGCGTGCTGGGTGACTGCGTCGATGTCGATGAGGCTGCCGCGTTCGGCCATGTGGCGGTGGCGCGTGGCCTCGTCGAAGGTCAGCACGGGGGTGACGCAGGCGTCCGTGCCGTCGAAGACGGCGGCCCACTCGTCGCGCGTGCGGGAGGCGAACACCTCCGTGAAGGTCGACCGCAGCGTCGGCCACTGCTCACGGTCGAGCTGGTGGGGCAAGGCCGACGGATCGAGCCCGAGTCCCTGCAGCATCGCGGCGTAGAACTGGGGTTCCAGCGCGCCGACGGCGACGTGCTTGCCGTCGGACGTCTCGTACGTGTCGTAGAACGGGGCACCGGTGTCCAGCAGGTTCGTGCCGCGCTCGTCGGACCACATGCCGATCCCGCGCCACCCCCAGATCATGTGCGACAACGCGACGGTGCCGTCGACCATGGCCGCGTCGATCACCTGGCCCTTCCCGGACCGACCGCGCTCGACCAGCGCTCCGAGAATGCCCATGACGAGGAACATCGATCCACCGCCGAAGTCGCCGACCATGTTCATCGGGGGTACCGGGCGCTCACCCTCGCGTCCGATCGCGTGCAGCACTCCGGTGACCGAGATGTAGTTGATGTCGTGTCCCGCGACCTGCGACCACGGACCCTCCTGGCCCCACCCCGTCATGCGTCCGTAGACCAGACCGGGGTTGCGCTCGGCGACGACGTCGGGTCCCAGACCCATGCGCTCGGTGACCCCCGGACGGAAGCCCTCGATGAGGACGTCGGCGCGGGAGATCAGGTCGAGCACCCGTTCCAGCTCGGCCGGATCCTTCAGGTTCGCCTCGACGATGCGGCGGTTGCGGAGCAGGGGGTCGCCCGGTGATCCCTCGGCAGGCAACGCGCCCGCACGCTGGACGCGCACGACGTCGGCGCCGAGGTCGGCCAGCAGCGTCGCGGCGTGCGGTCCGGGGCCGATGCCCGCGAGTTCCACGACCTTGATTCCGGCGAGAGGTCCACCTGCAGTAGTCATGGCGCGACCCTATCCACCGGAACCTGCCCGACGACAGGACCGGACTGTGCGGGTCGGGAGACTCAGAGGAACTCCGACGCGGCGTCGTCCACCCGCGACCGGTAGTCACCCCACCAGTCGGCGTCACCGTCCGCCAGGTTGGAGTTGCCGGGAGCCAGTCCGGCGCTGCCGTCGGCGAGTTCGCGCACGATGTCGGCGTGGCCGGCATGGCGGTGTGTCTCCGCGATCAGGTGCACCAGGATGTACTCGACGGTCACGGGGTTCTTCGCCGTCCACCACGGCACCGTCCCCTCCGCTCTCGGTCCGAGGGTGCGCACCGTCTCGTCGGCATGGGCGTTCACCCGGCGGTAGAGGTCGACGAGAGAATCGCGGGACTGGTCGGGTGTGGCCCACATGTCGGCATTGAGTTCGAGTGTCGGGTCGGACCACGGGATCGGTTCGGGGAACGGTCGCCCGAACGTGGACCCGAGGTACCCCGCCTCGGTCATGGCCAGGTGTTTCACGATTCCCAGCAGGTTGGTACCGGTCGACGTGAGGGGCCGACGGATGTCGTACTCCGACGCGCCGTCGAGTTTCCACACCACCGCGTCCCGTCCTCGCTGGAGGTAGGTGAGCAGGTCCTCGGTCTCCGCCATGCCCGATAGCATTCCAAGAGTGACGTCCTCCCGCATCGGTACTCCACTTTCTCCGTCGGCCACCAAGGTGATGCTGCTGGGCTCCGGTGAGCTCGGCAAGGAAGTGATCATCGCGTTCCAGCGCCTGGGCGTCGAGGTGATCGCCGTCGACCGGTACGCGGACGCCCCCGGCCACCAGGTCGCGCACCGCGCCCACACCGTGGACATGAGCGATCCGGACGCCCTGCTCGCCGTCATCGAGTCCGAGGCGCCGCACTTCGTCGTGCCGGAGATCGAGGCCATCGCCACCGAGGCGCTCTCCGTGGTCGAGGACCGCGGGGTCACCACCGTCGTGCCGACGGCGCGCGCGACGCAGCTGACGATGAACCGCGAGGGCATCCGCAGGCTCGCGGCCGAGGAGCTGGGGTTGCCCACGTCGCCGTACGCGTTCGCCGACAGTGTGGACGAGGTTCGCGCGGCGCTCGAGCACACGGGCTTCCCGGCGGTGATCAAGCCGGTGATGTCGTCGTCGGGCAAGGGGCAGTCGGTCGTGACGAGCGACGACGACGTCCAGCGGGCCTGGGACCACGCTCAGGCCGGGGGACGAGTCGCGCTTGGCCGGGTCATCGTCGAGGGCTTCGTCGACTTCGACTACGAGATCACCCAGCTCACCGTCCGCGCGGTCGACGAGAACGGCGCCGACGAGACCTCCTTCTGCGAGCCCATCGGCCACCTCCAGAAGTCCGGCGACTACATCGAGTCGTGGCAGCCCCAGCCCATGTCGGCGGCCGCTCTGCACGCTGCACGCGAGGTCGCGCGCACGGTCACCGCGGCACTCGGCGGCCGCGGCATCTTCGGCGTCGAGCTCTTCGTCAAGGGCGACGACGTGTACTTCTCCGAGGTCAGCCCACGACCGCACGACACGGGCCTGGTCACGCTCGGCACCCAGCGGCTGTCGGAGTTCGAGCTGCACGCGCGCGCCATCCTCGGGCTTCCGGTGGACACCACGCTGCTGACACCCGGCGCGTCCGCGGTGATCTACGGCGGTCTCGACGAGGTGGGCATCGCCTTCGAGGGCGTCGAGCAGGCGCTCCGCGTCCCGGAGACCGACATCCGCCTGTTCGGCAAGCCGGAGAGCTTCGCGAAGCGCCGGATGGGCGTCGCCGTGTCGACCGGTCCGGACGTCGAGACCGCGCGGGAGCGTGCACGCGACGCCGCGAGCCGCGTGCGTCCGGTTTCGGCACGGTGACCGCCGGTGCCGAGGTCCTCGTCGGACTGGTCGTCCTGATCGGCCTGATCGGGATCGTCGTCCCGGTGCTCCCCGGTGTCGTCCTGGTCTTCGCCGCGATCGGCGTCTGGGCCTTCGTCGTCGGCACCGCATCGGCGTGGACGGTGTTCGGCATCGCGACGGCGCTGCTGGTGGCATCGGGCGTCGTCAAGTACCTGTGGCCGGGCAGACGACTGAAGACGGCCGGAGTACCCACCCGTTCCATCGTCGCGGGCGGCGTCGTCGGCATCGTCGGATTCTTCGTCGTCCCGGTCGTCGGACTCTTCCTCGGGTTCCCCCTCGGTGTGTACCTGGCGGAACTTCCTCGTGCCCGCACGTCGGGATCCGCCTGGCAGTCGACGGTCCACGCCACCAAGGCGGTGGGCCTGTCGATCCTCGTCGAGCTGTTCGGCGCGCTGATGGCGGCTGGCGTGTGGCTCGGCGCCGTCATCGTGCTCTAACGCTCCCGGTACCAGGCTCTCGCGTTCCTGAACAGCACCTTTTGGAGATCGCCGCCCACTGCCTCGGTCACCAGATCGATGTCGGAGGGGACGAAGCGTCGCGGGGAGCGGGTGCCAGGCAGGTCGGTCCCGAACATCAGTGCCTCGGGGTTGACGGCATGGATCCTGCTCATCGCCTCCACCGGGTCGTGGCCGATGCGGCCGAAGCCCGCCGCCTTGACCCGTGCTCCCCTGTCGACGAGATCGAGGAGGTACGGCATGGCGTCCTCGGCCATGCCGAGGTAGTCGATGCTGATGGCCGGCAGTTTGGACAGGACCGGCTCCAGGGACAGCAACAATCCGGCGTCCGCGTAGAACTCGGCGTGCCATCCGGCGATCTCGTGCGCGCGGACGGCCTGCTCGGTGAGGGTCGACACGTCGGTGTCGCCGCGCCGCAGATTGAATCTGAGCGCTCGGACGCCCGCGTCGTCGAGCGCGATGATGTCCTCGTCCTCGGCGTCCCACGGCAGGTGGGTCACGCCCACCCATCCGTCACCGAGTTCGGTCAGCGCCGCGAGCAGAAAGCTCTGGTCGCTGCCCTGGAACGACCCGGCGATGACGGCGCCGCCCACGACCCCCAGCCCGTCGGTCTCCTCGCGATAGTCGTCGGCAGTGAACACGGGGGGTTCGTATCCGCCGTTCGACACGAGAGGGAACCGCGGATCGATGATGTGGACGTGGCTGTCGAACACGTCTGCCAGGATGCCTCATGATGTGATGAGGCGTACGTCACATTCGATCATCCGTCTCGTCGTGCGAGGAGCTACACATGAAGGCAGAGCCGACCGTGGTCCTGGAGGGCTACACCTACTTCGAGTGCCCACGGTGGCGGGAGGGTCGTGTCTGGGTCTCCGACTTCTACACCCACCAGGTGCTGTCGGCGAACGAGGACGGCAGCGACGTCCGGGTGGAGGCCGAGGTGCCGCACCAGCCGTCCGGGCTCGGGTGGCTTCCCGACGGTCGGCTCCTGGTCGTCTCGATGCGAGATCAAACCGTTCTGCGGCGCGAGGAGAACGGCGACCTCGTGGTGCACGCTGACCTGTCCGCGCACGCGACCGGCAACGCCAACGACATGCACGTGGATGCGGACGGGCGCGCCTACGTCGGCAACTTCGGATTCGATCTCATGAACATGGCGCCCATCGAGACGGCCTCCCTGCTGCGTGTCGAGCCGGACGGCAGTGTGCACGAGGACGCCACCGATCTGCACTTCCCGAACGGCATGGCCGTCACCGCAGGCGGCGATCTCCTCGTCGACGAGACGCTCGGCAACCGGATCAGCGCCTTCGCGATCGGCGACGACGGTGTCCTCGGACCGCGCCGCGACTGGGCTGTGCTCGGTCCGATGCCTGAGTCGACGGACATGGCCGAGGGCATCGGCCAGGTGGTGGTGGCGCCCGACGGTTGCGCTCTCGCGCAGGACGGCACGCTGTGGGCGGCCGACGCACTGGGGCAGCGCATCGTGCAGATTCGCGAGGGCGAGGGAGTGGTCGACGAGTTGACCTTCGACACCGGGGTGTTCGCGTGCGGATTCGGCGGCGACGACGGCCGCACCCTGTTCGTCTGCGCCGCACCCGATTTCAACGAGCACGCCCGCAAGGACGAGCGCGAGGGACGGCTGCTGTCCGTCCGGATCTGACACGCACGAAGCCCCGAGGACATCCTCGGGGCTTCGGTGCGTCAGCTGCTGGGGTCAGGCCTTGTCGGGCTCGCTGGCGCGCAGCATGTCCTCGCGCTCGACGACCTTGACGCGCTCGCGGCCCTGCGGCTCGCCGAGGCTGCGCTCGTGCGCGTCGAGGCGGTACCAGCCGTCCCACGTGGTGAACGGGACCTTCTTGTCCTCGAGGAACGCGACGACGGCGTCCTCGGACGGGTCGGTGGCACCCGCGAACGACGGGGCGTCGGCGAGGAGGTTCGCGACGGTCTCGTTGGCGTCACCCTTGGTGTGGCCGATGAGGCCGACGGGTCCGCGCTTGATCCAGCCGGTGACGTACGTGGCGTCGACGGGGGTGCCGTCGTTGTTCTTCACGCGGCCGGCCTCGTTGGGGATGGTGCCCGCGAGGTCGTCGAAGGGGAGGTCGGCGATGTTCTGCGACAGGTAGCCCACCGCGCGGTAGACGGCCTGGACGTCCCAATCGGTGTAGTTGCCGGTGCCCTTGACGTTGCCGGTGCCGTCGAGTTCGGTGCGCTCGGTGCGCAGTCCGACGACCTTGCCGTCCTGGCCGAGCACCTCGTGCGGCGACTCGAAGAAGTGCAGGAACAGCTTGTGCGGGCGGTCGCCGGCATCGCGGATCGCCCAGTCCTGCAGCGTGTTCGCGACCATGTCGACCTGCTTGGACTCGCGGCGGGCCTTCTCCGAGCCCTCGTCGTAGTCGATGTCCTCGGGAGCGACGATGACCTCGATGTTGGGGGAGTGGTCCAGCTCGCGGAGCTCGAGCGGCGTGAACTTGGCCTGGGCGGGGCCGCGGCGGCCGAACACGTGCACCTCGACGGCCTTGTTGGCCTTCAGGCCCTCGTAGACGTTCGCGGGGATCTCGGTGGGCAGCAGCTCGTCGCCCGTCTTGGCCAGTACGCGGGCCACGTCGAGCGCGACGTTGCCGACGCCGAGGACGGCGACCTTCTCGGCGTCGAGGGGCCAGGTGCGTGGCACGTCGGGGTGACCGTCGTACCAGGAGACGAAGTCGGCGGCGCCGTAGCTGCCGTCGAGGTCGATGCCGGGGATGTTCAGCGCGCGGTCCGCGTTGGCGCCGGTGGAGAAGATGACGGCGTCGTAGAAGCGGCGCATCGTCTCGAGGTCGATGTCGGTGCCGTAGTCGATGTTGCCGAGCAGGCGGACCTGCGGCTTGTCGAGCACCTTGTGCAGCGCGGTGATGATGCCCTTGATGCGCGGGTGATCCGGTGCGACGCCGTAGCGGATCAGACCGAACGGAGCGGGCATGCGCTCGAAGAGGTCGATGCTCACGCCGGGGCCGGAGACGTTGTGGTCCGACTTCATCAACGCGTCGGCGGCGTAGATGCCGGCCGGGCCTGCACCCACGATGGCCACTCGGAGCGGGCGGGTCTGGTCAGTCATCAGCGTGGATCTACCTAACATCGTCGTCGGCCGGCCGCCCATCGAGCTCGGAGCGGGCGTCGTGGCCGCAGGGAGGCGGACACCCCAGCATAAGTGACGAGGCGGCGCCTCCGGTGCGCCAGGTGGCCATGACGTGTGCACAGAGAACTGGGTGAACATCGGGATTCCACCGAGTGATGCGGCCCACAGTCGGGCATGGATCGCGGACCCCTCAGGCTTGCGTCAGAGGACAGCTCGACAGTCAGCACCTTCGAAAGGCCGATCGACGTGACCGAACTCAGTCCCGAATCACCCCTGCTCCAGCCGCTCGAACTCGGCGACATCCACGCCCGCAACCGTGTCTTCATGGCGCCGCTCACGCGCAGCCGCAGTGGTGACGACGGTGTGCCCGGTGACCTCGTCGTCGAGTACTACCGCCAACGTGCGGGTGCCGGCCTCATCGTGTCCGAGGGAACGCAGCCTTCCGCCGTCGGCAAGGGCTACACCAACACCCCGGGCCTGCACACCGACGAGCAGCAGGCCGGCTGGGCGAAGATCGCGGACGCGGTGCACGGTGAGGGCGGCAAGATCGTCGTCCAGCTGATGCACGCGGGTCGGGTGTCCCACCCCGACAACTCGGGCCTGGAGGCCATCGCACCGTCCGCCATCGCGCCCGGTATCGAGATGTTCACCAAGGGTGGGTCGAAGGAGATCCCCGCGCCGCGCGAGATCGCCGCGGACGAGATCGCTCGCGTGGTCGACGTGTTCGTCGACGCCTCGACCCGTGCGATCGAGGCCGGTCTCGACGGTGTCGAGCTGCACGCCGCCAACGGCTACCTGCTCCACCAGTTCCTGGCGGACGGCGCGAACCACCGCACCGACTCCTACGGCGGCAGCCCCGAGAACCGTGCGCGCCTCGTCGTGGAGGTCGTGCGCGCCGTCTCCGCCGCCATCGGCGCGGGCCGGGTCGGCATCCGCATCTCGCCCGGAGGCACCGCGAGCGGCATCACCGAGGACGACACGACGGGTGCCTACGAGGCGCTGCTGTCGCAGATCGACGGCCTCGGCCTGGCGTACCTGCACGTGCTCGTCGACGCCGAGGATCCGTTCCTGGGCAAGCTGCGTTCGGCCTGGAGCGGCCCGTTCGTGCTCAACACCGGCTTCGCCGCGATGACCACTCGCGACGAGGCCGAGAAGCTGGTGTCCGACGAGATCGCCGACGCCGTCACGGTGGGTCGGCCGTTCATCGCCAACCCCGACCTGGTGACCCGGTGGACCCACGACACCGAGCTCAACACCCCCGACGAGAGCACCTTCTACGGCGGCGGCGCCGAGGGCTACACCGATTACCCGTCGCTCGAGGGCTGAGCTGCACCGAGCTGACATGATCGGAGCATGAGCTCCGAAGAGGATCCGAGACCCACCACCGCAGCGCCCTTCATCGCGGCCGCTGCGGTGGTGGTCGTCGTGGCGGTGATCATCGCGATCCTGTCGCTGACCGGGTCGCCCGACGAGAACGTCAGCGACAACCAGCGCGTCGGGACCGCCGTCGCCGCCTACGTCGAGGCTGTGAAGTCCGGCGACACCGCCGCTGTCACCGCACTGCAGTGCCCCGGCATCACCGACGCACCGCTGGCGGATGCGGGTACGTCGGTGGATCTCGAGAACATCGAGGAGGTGCGGGTCAAGGGTGACGCCGCCGAGGCCGACGTGCGAGTCAGCCTCGACGGCAGCGAGCAGAGCCTCACGTGGAACGCGGTGCGGTCCGGTGACGACTGGCTGCTCTGCAGTCCCTGACGAGCTCTACTCGGCTGCGTCCTTGCTCGCCGTGCGTTCCGACGCCTGAGCTGCGAGGCCGCCCTGGGTGCGCAACGGGACCTCCTTGTAGAACAGGTTGATCACGAAGGCCAGCGCCAGCACGAACCCGGCCACGACGAAGACCGAGTCCATCGCGTCGGAGAATCCGATCTGGAACGGCGCCGCCACCGCGTCGGGCAGCTTCTGGATGAAGGACGTGTCGTCCAGGATGCCCCCGGCGGCCGACCCGTTGCCCTGCACGAGCCCCTGCGCGAGGCCGGACACCGCGGGATCGGTGCTGGACGCGGCCTGACCCACCGCCTCGCGGAACTCGGGAGTCTCCGCGGCGGAACGCAGAGCCGACGCGATGGCGTCGGTCACGCGCGAGAAGAGCAGGGACAGGAACACCGCGACGCCGATGGTGCCGCCGATCTGCCGGAAGAACGTGGCCGACGAGGTGGAGACGCCCATGTCCTGCGGCGGCAGTGCGTTCTGGATCGCGAGGGTCAGCGGCTGCATCAGATTGCCCAGGCCGAACCCGAAACCGAACATCGCGATCATGATCATCCACAGCGGTGTGTCGTACTCGATGAACGAGAAGGCGAACATGCAGACCGTCATGAGAGTCGTGCCGATGATGGGATACGGACGGTAGTGGCCCGTGCGGGAGATCATCTGGCCGGAGAAGATCGACGCGACCATGATGCCCAGCACCAGCGGGAGCATCTGGAACCCGGCGAGCGTCGGCGACGAGCCCTTGACCACCTGCAGGTACTGGGGGAGCAGCGTGATGCCGCCGAACATCGCAGCACCGGTGATGACCGAGAGCACGAGTCCGACGCTGAACGTCGAGTTGCGGAAGAAGCGCATCGGGATGAGTGCGTTCGTCTTCATCCTGATCTCGATGGCGATGAAGGCCGCGACGCCGAGGACGCCGATGGCGTAGCAGATCATGGCCCGCCCGGAGCCCCATCCCCACGTGCGTCCCTGCTCGGCGATGATCAGCAGCGGCACCAGTCCGACGGCCAGCGCCGCGGCGCCGCCCCAGTCGACGACCGCGCTGCCGTGTCGACGCGGCAGATTCAGCACCTTGGCGACGACGAACAGAGCGACGATGCCGATGGGCACGTTGACGAAGAACACCCAGCGCCAGCCGGTGATGTTCAGGATCTCGGACTGGCCCGACAACACGCCGCCGATGACCGGACCGAGCACGCTGGACGTGCCGAACACGGCGAGGAAGTAGCCCTGGTACTTGGCCCGCTCCCGCGGCGGGACGATGTCGCCGACGATGGTCAGTGCGAGCGAGAACAGGCCGCCGGCACCGAGGCCCTGGAACGCGCGGAAGGCCGCGAGTTGGTACATCGACGTGGCGAAGCCGCACAGCGCCGATCCGATGACGAAGATCGTGATCGCGGTCAGGAAGAACTGTTTGCGCCCGTAGATGTCCGAGAGCTTCCCGTACAGCGGCGTGGAGATGGTGGCCGTGATCAGGTACGCCGTGGTGACCCACGCCTGAACGGAGAAGCCCTGCAGGTCGTCCGCGATGGTGCGGATGGACGTCGAGACGATCGTCTGGTCGAGCGCGGCCAGGAACATGCCGAGCATCAGACCGGAGATGATCGTCATGATCTGGCGATGGGTGAACTGCCCCGTGTCGCCGCTCATGTCCGGCTGTGGTGAGCCGGCGCCCGTCGCAGGGCGCAGTGTGTCGTCCGTCATCGGCTCATCTTGCCCCCTCGAGGCCGTACGCTGCGACTATCGGACATATCGGGCCGAGCCGACCATGTGAGAAACTGGGGTCGTGAGCTACGCAGGAGACATCACGCCCGAGCAGGCCTGGGAACTTCTCAGCACCGATCCGGAGGCCTCGCTCGTCGACGTCCGCACCCACGCCGAGTGGAGCTACGTGGGTGTCCCGGACATCTCGTCGCTGGACAAGCCGACGGCCTTCGTCGAGTGGGTCGCCTACCCGGACGGCGCGAAGAACGAGAACTTCGTCGACGAGGTCCGTGCCGCCGGGGTCGACAAGGGCCCTGTGGTCTTCCTGTGTCGCTCCGGTCAGCGGTCCATCGGTGCCGCCGAGGCCGCGACCGCTGCGGGGCTCGGACCCGCCTACAACGTGCTCGACGGCTTCGAGGGCGCGACCGACGCCGAGGGACACCGCGGCAGTGCCGGGTGGCGCGCCGTCGGACTGCCCTGGCGGCAGAAGTGATCCCCACCGGCGGCGGGTTCTCCAAGCCCTTGCCCGACGGGGTCGGGCAGGGAACTCTCGGTGTCCGCGGCGGTCTGAACCGCTCGGGGTTCGAGGAGAACGCCGAGGCCCTCTATCTCAGTTCGGGTTTCGTGTACGAGAGTGCCGAGGCCGCCGAGCAGGCGTTCACCGGCGACATCGACCATTTCGTCTACTCGCGCTACGGCAACCCCACCGTCACGATGTTCGAGGAGCGGCTGCGGTTGCTCGACGGCGCTGAGGCGGCCTTCGGCACCTCCAGCGGGATGTCCGCGGTCTTCACCGGGCTCGGCGCCCTGCTGAAGGCCGGTGATCGACTCGTCGCGGCGCGGAGCCTGTTCGGCTCGTGCTTCGTCGTGTGCAACGAGATCCTGCCGCGCTGGGGAGTCGAGACCGTGTTCGTCGACGGCGACGACCTCGACCAGTGGGAACAGGCGCTCGCCGTACCCACCACCGCGGTGTTCTTCGAGACGCCGTCCAACCCGATGCAGTCGCTCGTCGACGTCCGGCGCGTGACCGAGATGGCGCATGCGGCCGGCGCGAAGGTCGTGCTGGACAACGTCTTCGCGACGCCCGTGCTGCAGCGCAGCTTCGACCTCGGTGCCGACGTGGTGGTGTACTCGGGGACCAAGCACATCGACGGACAGGGGCGCGTGCTCGGGGGCGCCATCCTGGGATCGAAGGAGTACATCGACGGTCCTGTGCAGACGCTCATGCGCCACACCGGTCCCGCGCTGAGCCCGTTCAACGCCTGGACTCTGCTGAAGGGTCTCGAGACGATGCCGCTCCGCGTGCGGCACATGAACGCCTCGGCGCTGGCCGTCGCGGAGTTCCTCGAGGCGCAGCCGGGTATCGGATGGGTGAAGTACCCGTACCTGCCGTCGCACCCCCAGCACGATCTCGCGGTCTCGCAGATGAGCGGCGGCGGCACCGTCGTCACGTTCGAGCTCGAGGGCGGCAAGGCGCGCGCCTTCGAGTTCCTGAACAAGCTGCGCATCATCGACATCTCCAACAACCTCGGCGACGCGAAGTCGATGACGACGCACCCCGCCACCACCACCCACCGGGCCATGGGTCCGGAAGGGCGTGCAGCCGTGGGCATCACGGACGGAGTCGTGCGCATCTCCGTGGGCCTGGAGGATCTCGAGGACCTGCTCGGCGATCTGGCGGGAGCGCTCGCCCGGTAGAGCCGAGTGCATCAACGGCCGGCTTCGGTGCGCTGAGCCGCGGTATCCGCGGCTCGGCGCACCGGATCGACGTCAGAGGCCGAAGGGCCTGAGCACCGTCGCGAACTTCGCTGTCGTCTCCTCCAGCTCGGCGCTCGCGTCCGAGGCGGCGACGATGCCGCCACCCGCGGTCGCGACCCCGCTGAGGCCGTCGGCGGCGATGTCCAGGCAGCGGATGGCCACCATCCACTCACCGTCGCCCGACGCGTCGCACCACCCCACCATGCCGGCGTAGAAGTCGCGGTTGCGTCCGGACTCCAGCAGATCGATGGTCTGGAGCGCCAGGTCGGTGGGGCTGCCCGCGACCGCGGGTGTCGGGTGCAGTGCGAGCGCGAGATCCAGTGCCGTGGTGGCGGGGTCGGCCAGTGTCGCGGTGATCGGGGTCGCCAGATGCCACACGGCCGGCGTGCTGGTCAGCGTCGGCCCGTCGGGGACGGACACCTCCGAGCACAGTGGCGCCAGGGCCTCGGCGATGGCGTCGACGACGAAGCGGTGCTCGGCCAGGTTCTTGGCGCTGGCGAGCAGGTCGGCGCCCGCCTGCTCGTCCGCCACCGGATCCTGTTGTCGTGCAGCAGTTCCGGCGAACGGTCGGCAGATCACCTGGGTTCCGGTGCGCCGCACGAGGAGTTCCGGGCTCGAGCCCACCAGGTGGCGGCCGAAGTACGGACCACCCGCCGCGGTGAGATCGACGGCGAAACCGTTGTGCATCGGATTCGCCTCGATGAGCGTGTCCGCGAACGCCGTCGGGGACAGCGGGGCATCGAACACCAGCGTGATCGACCGCGCGAGAACCACTTTGCGTAGTGCGGATCCGGGATGGTTCAGCGCCGTCAGGGCACGCTGCACCCGCGCGACGTGCTTGTCGGGTGGCGGGTTCTGGGAGGCGATCACGGCTCCGGGCAGGGTGCTCTGCTCGGGTGTCCGCGGCTCGTCGCGACGGTCGAACGTCGACGGTTCGACGAGTGCACACCGCGTGGACGCATCGAACCCGATGGCCCCCACGAGAACCCGCGCCGACCCGTCCTCGAGAGCCTCGCGCGCGTCGTCGATGTGATCGAACGCCTGCCGGGTGCCCGTCGCCTCGACGCTGCGGTCGGGCCGGGAGTAGACGAATCTCATCCGAACGGGTTCGCGGTGTGCCCGATGAGGTCGGCGACCGACTCGATGACACGGGTGGGGCGGAACGGGAACATCTCGACGCTGGCGGGGGTCGAGATACCGGTGAGCACGAGGATGGTCTGGAGACCGGCTTCGAGCCCGGACACGATGTCGGTGTCCATGCGGTCACCGATCATCAGCGTGTTCTCCGAGTGCGCGCCGATGGCCCGCAGAGCGGACCGCATCATCAGCGCGTTCGGCTTGCCCACGTAGTACGGCTCACGTCCGGTCGCGCGCGTGATGAGCGCGGCGACGGATCCGGTGGCGGGCAGCGATCCCTCGCGTGACGGGCCGGTGGCGTCGGGATTGGTGGCGATGAAACGGGCTCCGCGTTCGACCAGCCGAATGGCGGTGGTGATGGCCTCGAAGGAGTACGTGCGGGTCTCGCCGAGCACCACGTAGTCGGGATCGATGTCCGTGATGATGTAGCCGATGTCGTGCAGGGCCGTCGTCAGGCCGGACTCTCCGACCACGTAGGCGGTACCGTTCGGCCGCTGGTTCCCCAGGAAGGTGGCGGTGGCGAGTGCCGACGTCCAGATCGACTCCTCGGGGATCTCGAGGCCGGTCCGTCGCAGGCGTGCCTGCAGGTCGCGACGGGTGCGGATCGAGTTGTTCGTCAGGACGATGAACGGGGTGTTCGTGTCCTGGAGTTCCTTCAGGAAGCGGTCCGCTCCGGGGACGAGGTGCTCCTCGTGCACCAGGACACCATCCATGTCCATCAGGTACGTCCACGGGGGTGTCCCCGTCGTGGACGGAGCATCGTCAGGTCGCACGGCGTCGTCAGGACTCACTCTGTCGGGGCTCACGACACCATTCTGCCCCTCCGGAATCGTCGCGAGTACAACGCGCCGCGGCGTCGGAGCCGACCCTTACAGTGGCCTGGTGCAGTGCGACGACCGAGTTCCGGTGATCCCGACCCTCCCCGACGCGCATCCGCTGGACGATCCCATCCGATCGTCCCTCGTCGGCGCCCACTCCCGGTTCGCTGAATGGCGGGGCCGGATCGCGCGTTACCACCCCGAGGTGGCCGGGTTCTTCGGTCACCCCGAGGACATGACGGCGGAGGACTGGGCGGATCTCGGCGCCCTGCTCCCGGTGGGTGAGCAGGCTGCACTGCGGGGCGACGGCATCACCCCGCCCGCCGGGTGGCGTGTTCTCGACCGCATCGGGCTGCTGCAGTTCGACGGATCCGCGCTGGTGGTCGAGCCGGAACCGGCCGCGCAGGTGCTCACCGCCGACGACGTGCCGGAGATGCTCGATCTCGTGCACCGCACCCGGCCGGGACCGTTCCGCTCGCGGACCGTCGAGATGGGCACGTACCTGGGCGTCCGGGACGGGTCGCGGCTCGTCGCCATGGCCGGGGAGCGCATGCATCCCGACGGCTGGACCGAGATCAGCGCCGTGTGCACCGACCCCGAGTACCGAGGGCAGGGCCTGGCGACCCGCCTCATCCGCGCTGTCGGGTACGGCATCCGGGAGCGGGGCGAGATGCCGTTCCTGCACACGAGTGTGACCAACACCCGCGCCGTCGCGCTCTACGACACCCTCGGATTCGTACTCCGCCGACAGACCACCCTGACGATCGCCGAGGTCGCCTGATGGTCGACATCCGCATTCTCGAGTCGCGGTCGGATCTGCTGGAATCGCAGCGCGTCTTCCGTGCCGCGATGGTGGGACTGCCCACGCAGCAGGTCACCGAGGACGAGATCGCGAGTCTGCGCGAGCCCGGTCGGACCTACGGCGCCTTCGACGGCGATCGACTCGTCGGGACCACCGATTCGGCCCGCGGAACCCTGACGCTGCCGGGCGGTGCTCGGGTTTCCCACCTGGCCGTCACCCACGTCGGGGTGTTGCCGACCCACACCCGCCGCGGTGTGGTGTCCGCTCTGCTGCGACGCCAGCTGCGGGACGCGCGCGATGCCGGGGACGTCGTCGCCTCGCTCCGTGCGTCTGAGGCTGTCATCTACGGCCGCTACGGCTACGGCGTCGCCACCTCGTCCGTGTCCGCCGAGGTCGTCACCGCGCGTGCGTCGGTGCGGGACGAGGCCGTGTCCAGCGGCACCGTCCGCCTCGTCGACGACGGGGACGTGTTCGACGTGCAGGCCGGCATCGTCGCGTCGCACCCGTCGAGTCGACCGGGCACCATCACCCGACTGCCCGTCTGGTGGAACGCGTCGAGGCTGCGCGGGCGGACCGACACCGATCCGGTGTGGAACGCGGTGCACTCCACCGGCGGGGTCGACGATGGATACGTCCGGTACCGCCCGCGCGACCCGCGGACGTGGTGGTCCGGGAACGACCGCCGGGTGGTCGTCGAGGACCTCCATGCGCCCGACGACGCGGTGTTCGCCGACCTGGTCCGCTTCCTCCTGCGACTCGACCTCGTCGACCGCATCACGTTTCCCGCACTGCCCGTCGACACCGTGCTGCCACTGCTGATGCACGATCGCCGATCCGTACGGCTCGATCGCACCGAGGACGAGACCTGGCTGCGCATCCTCGACGTGTCCGCGGCACTGTCCGCGCGCACGTACGGGCCCGGGGACGCTGTGACCATCGCCGTGCAGGACCCGGACCTGCCGGAGAACGCCGGGACCTACGCCGTCGCACCGGACGGCGTGCGGGTGGTCGACGCGGCGCCGGATCTGACGGTGCACGTCCGAGATCTGGCGTCGGTGCTGCTCGGCGGGACGTCGTGGTCCGCTCTGGTGACCGCTGGCCTGGCGCAGGGCGACCCCGCGGCGGCCGATGCTCTGTTCCGGACCGCGGCGGCGCCCTTCGCCGGCGTCGGTTTCTGACGCACATTCCCCTCCGATCTCTGCGATTCCAACCCGTGTGCCGGGTGCGGATCCCTCCTAACCTCGGGTGTCCGGGGGCGATACGAGGGAGCGCACGATGACCAGGACGGTGACACTCGGCTTCGACGTCGGGGTCGGTTCGGCCGACGGACGAGCCGTGGCCGCCACGGTGACCGCGGCCGAGAACGCAGGATTCGGCTACGTCACGTTCGACGACGACGACCTGGCGACGGGTGGTGTCGACGCCGTCACGCGCGCGGCCTTCGTCGCCGCGACCACCAGCACGGTGGGCCTCGTCGCCACCGCCAGCACCACCTACGCGGAACCGTTCCATCTGTCGTCACAGCTCGCGTCGTTGGACTATGCGTCCCGCGGCCGGGCGGGTTGGGTGGCATCCCGGTCGCTGGCACCCGACGTCGCGGCAGCATGGGGTCGCGAAGTCGTCTCGGCCGATACCGATCTGGTTCGTGAACAGCGTGATTCGGTGACCGTGGCGCGTGGACTGTGGGACTCGTGGGAGGACGACGCGGTGATCCGCGACTTCCCGACGGGCCGGTTCCTGAACCAGCAGAAGCTGCACTACGTCGACTTCGTCGGGGAGGAGTACTCGGTGAAGGGCCCCGCGATCGTGCCTCGCCCGCCGCAGGGTCAGGTGGTGGTGTTCGGCCGATTCGGCGAGATCGACGCCGATCTGCTCGACGTCGTCCTCGTGGAGAACGAAGCGGACGCGCGCGCGGTGACCGGGGCGCACGTCGTTCTCGACGTCGAGGCCCCCGGAAGCCCGACGGCCGCAGCGGCTCTCGTCGAGCGCATTGCTGCCCTCGACGACGCGATCGGCGGGATCAGGTTGCGTCCTGACCTGATCGACGACGATCTCCGCGTCGCCGCACGCTACGTCCTTCCTCAACTGTTCGAGCGGGACCTGGCCCATCGGCCGGTCCCGGCCACGACGCTGCGTTCCACTCTGGGCCTGGCCCGCCCGGTCAACCGATTCGAGGCTGCGCGATGACCGCTCTCTTCCGTCCCGACGCCACCGTCCACCTGGGTGTCTTCTTCCAGGGCGTCAACCACACGACGATCTGGTCGGACCCGGCCAGTGGCTCGCAGATCGACTTCGAGACGTTCCGTCGGCTGATCACGACCGCCGAGCGCGGACTGTTCGACGCCTTCTTCCTCGGTGAGGGGCTCCGACTGCGCGAGCAGGGCGGCAAGATTCTCGACCTGGACATCGCCGGTCGTCCCGACGCCATCACACAGTTGGCGGCGCTCGCCGGCATCACCACGAACATCGGACTGGTGGCCACCCAGAACACCACCTACAACGAACCGGTGGACCTCGCGCGTCGACTGTCGGGACTGGACGTGCTGTCCGGTGGTCGCGCCGGCTGGAACGTCGTCACGACCGACAACGCGTGGACCGGCGAGAACTTCCGACGCGGCGGCTACCTCGACCACGCGGACCGCTACGTGCGCGCCGGAGAGTTCCTCGACGTCGCCAGAGCCCTGTGGAACGCAGGAGGCACGCCCGATTCCGTGCGCATCCAGTCCTCGCAGTTCGACATCGCCTCTGCTGCACCGATTCCCCGCAGTCCGCAGGACCACCCGGTGATCTTCCAGGCGGGAGATTCCAGCACCGGTCGCGACTTCGCCGCCCAGCACGCCGACGTGATCTTCTCCGCGCACGGCACCCACTTCGGCGACGCACTCGACTTCGCGAACGACATCCGCGCGCGACTCGTGGCCCGAGGGAGACCGGACGACGACATCAAGATCCTGCCCGGCACCCAGATCGTCCTCGCGGACCACGAGCGGGACGTGGACGAGAAGGTGCGCTGGGTCAAGGAGGGTCAGTTCACCGGCCCGACGACGCTGTCGATCGCCGGCCAGGTGTGGGGGCGCGATCTGTCCGATCGTGATCCCGACGGACCACTCCCCACCGAGGACCCGATCGTCAGTGGTGTCGTCGGCGCTCGCGGGTCGGCGTTCAACGGCATCGACGTGGATGCGCGTGTACGAGAGTGGCGGTCGCTCGCCGAGGCGAAGAACCTGTCGCTGCGGCAGGTCGTCATCGAGACGTCGGCGCGTACCGGATTCGCGGGTACGCCGAGCCAGGTCGCGGACGAGCTCACCCGGTGGGTCCGCGGAGGGGCGAGCGACGGCTTCAACATCACGCCGTACCTCGTGCCGAGCGGGCTCGACGACATCGTCGACAAGCTGGTTCCCGAACTGCAGGAACGTGGTTCGTACCCGGCCGCCTACGAGGGGTCGACCTTGCGGGAGCACCTCGGACTACGTCGACCCCGTATCGGCGAGTGAGATTCCACTGGTTCCTCCCCACCGGGGGTGACGACGAGAGGCTCGGTGCGCACTCGCACGGAGTCGCCATCGGCGGTGGGGGCGCCTCGGCAGCGGGTGCGGGACATCGGGACGCGACACTCGACTACCTGACCGAATTGGCCGTGACCGTCGAGGAACTCGGTTTCGAGGCAGTGCTCACTCCGACGGGCGGACACTGCGAGGACGCGTGGTTGGCCACCGCGGCGCTGATCCCGGCGACCACTCGTCTGAAGTTCCTGGTGGCTTTCCGGCCGGGCCAGGTCTCGCCCGTGACGTCGGCGCAGATGGTCAGTACATTCCATCGACTGTCCGGTGGCCGAGTGCTCCTCAACGTGGTGGTCGGGGGCGACGACGTCGAGCAGCGGTCCTACGGCGACCGTCTGGCGAAGGAGGGCCGCTACGCGCGGGCGGGTGAGTTCCTCGGCATCGCGCGCGCCGTCTCCGACGGCCGGCCGGTGCGGCCGTCCGGCGACCACTACGCTGTGGACCGACCGAACGGCGGCGGTTTCGGCGGGCATCCTCCGGTGCCGCTTCCCGACGTCTATCTCGGCGGATCATCGGACGCTGCACTGGATGTCGCCGCCGAGCATGCCGACGTCTTTCTCACGTGGGGCGAGTCTCCCGAGGCGGTGGCCGAGAAGATCTCCCACGTGCGGGAGCGGGCGGCTGCCCGCGGCCGCACCCTGCGTTTCGGACTGCGGATGCACGTGATCACCCGCGAGCGCGCGAAAGATGCGTGGGCTCGAGCCGAGGACCTGATCGCCGATGTCGACGACGCGACCGTCCGGACCCGACAGGCACAACTGGGCGCCGTGGGATCGGAAGGCCAGCGACGCATGCTGGCGTTGCACGGCGGTGATCGTCGGAATCTGGTGGTGGGCCCCAACCTGTGGGCGGGCATCGGTCTCGTCCGCGGCGGCGCCGGCACCGCGCTGGTCGGCAGCCACGACGAGGTGGTGGCCCGCATCGAGGAGTATCGCGAGGCAGGTGTCGACGAGATCATTTTGTCGGGGTACCCCCATCTCGAGGAGGCACGTCACGTCGGCGCCGGTGTCCTCGGCAGAATCGCATCGTCACCGTCCGAGAAGGAGTACGCATCATGACAACATCCGTCACCACGTTCGAGCAGGACTGGGCTGCATGGCATTCCGATCGCGAGGAGTACTTCCGCGATCCGTTGGGCTGGGTCGCGCTCACAGGTCTGTACTGGTTGACCGAGACCGACGCGGCCGTGGGGGATCTGCCCGGTGTGTGGCGCGCCGACGACGACGCTCTGCACGTCACCGCGAGCACGGGCGACGGGTTGTCGGTCGACGGGGTGGTCGTGGACGGGACTGTCGCTCTGCACCCTGTCGAGGGGGCTCCCGGCCTCCTCGTGGCCGCCGGTGAGCGGCGCGTCGAGGTGATTCGCCGCACCGGCTCGGTGGCCCTGCGCGTGCACGACCCCGCGGCCCCCACTTTGGCGTCGTTCGGCGGGATCCCCACCTTCGCACCCGACGAGAAGTGGCGCGTGAGTGGCACGTTCACGCCGTACGACTCCGAGCGCACGGTCACCACCGCGGCCGTCGTCGAGGGTCTGGAGCACCACCACGCCGGGCTGGGCGTCATCGACTTCACGCTCGGGAACGCACCGCAACAGTTCGTCGCATTCCGAGGGAAGGCGGGCGGCTTCCACATCCTCTTCACCGACGAGACAAGCGGCGTGAGCACCTACCCCGCGTGCCGGTCCCTCGCGGTCGGCGATGCGGACGCCGACGGCCTGGTGACACTGGACTTCAACCGCGCGTCCAACCTGCCGTGCGCCCTCACCGACTACGCGACGTGCCCGGTGGCACCTCCCGAGAACCGGCTGACCGTCGCGGTGGAGGCCGGCGAGAAGCTTCCGATCAGGTGACAGCGCTGCCCGTTCTCGACATGTCGACCGCGGATGTCGACGGGTTTCGTTCGGCATTGCGCGAGGCCACCCACGACCACGGCTTCTTCCACCTGACCGGTCATGGTGTCGACCCCGAGCTCGTGTCGACGGTCCTGTCGCTGGCGCGCACCTTCTTCGCGCTGCCGGCGGACGCCAAGGACGAGATCAGTCAACTGAACTCGCCCCAGTTCCGCGGCTACAGTCGGCTCGGCGGCGAGCTGACCAACGGCGCCGTCGATTGGCGAGAGCAGATCGACATCGGTCCGGAGCGTGAGGTGATTCCCGCGGCGCAGGGATACTGGAACCTGCAGGGCCCCAACCAGTGGCCGTCCGCGCTACCCGAACTGCGTCCCGCGTTCGAGGCCTGGGACGCCGCCCTGTCGGACGTCGGGCTGCGGCTGCTTCGACACTGGGCAGTCTCCCTCGGCGCGGCCGAGGACACATTCGATGCCGCCTTCGCCGAGCTCCCCGCGACGTTGATCAAGGTGGTGCGGTATCCCGGCAGCACCGAGAACCCGCAGGGGGTGGGCGCGCACAAGGACTCGGGGGTGCTGACGTTGCTTCTCGTGGAGCCGGAGTCGACCGGCTTGCAGGTGGAGCTGCGCGGCGGCGAGTGGATCGACGTACCGCCCGTGGCCGGCGCGTTCATCGTCAACGTCGGGGAACTGCTCGAGGTCGCGACGGGTGGGTACCTGCGTGCCACTCGGCATCGCGTCCTCGCGCCGACGCCTGGCACGGACCGGGTGTCCGTTCCCTACTTCCTCAGCCCCGCACTGGATGCGCGCGTGCCGCTCATCGACCTTCCACCCGAGTTGGCGGCGCGGTCCCGGGGCGTCGACACTGATCCGGACAACCCCCTCTTCCGGACCTACGGCGAGAACGCGTGGAAATCGCGTACCCGTGCACACCCGGACGTGGCCGAGAAGCACCACGGGATCAGGCGCTGAGGCCGCCGCTCGCAGCATCGACGAAGATCCCCTGACGGAGAATCGGAACGCCGGCGCTCTCCCCGACCTCCGCTGCCACCGCGACATCGCCGTCGAATCCGAGGGCGATCAGCTCGCGACCGGAACTGCAGTCACGCAGTGCCGTCGACGGATCATCGGCCACCGCCGTCCAGGCTGCCTGCGCCGCGTCGGTCTCGGGAGACGGGTCGAGAAGACGCCCGACGGCCGCGAGTGCCGCGACGACTGCACCCGCTCCCCAGAAGTCCTCGATCGCGGGGCGTAGCGATCCGTCCGGCCATCTCTCGCCCGCAGCGATGATCGCCACGGAGTCGTCCGGTCCCGCGGTGCGCGCGATCCAGTGCGCGATCGCCGTCGCCGTGCGCAGGGACGCCGCTGCCAGGACGGGTGTCGTCGCCAGCGCCTCGGCGATGGTCGATCCGTTGGGTGACGGAAGAACGAGCCGGGCGGGCACGTCGCGCGCGGACCGGATCGATCCGGGGGACAATGTGATGCGGCCCGGAGCCGCTTGCGAGCGGCGGAACGCCACGGACGCGTCGTGACGTCGGGCGACCTCCTCGGTGTCGGCGCCCGCGTGCGGGACGACGCCGATCCCTCGGTCGAGAGCGACACTCACCGTGGTGGTGAACGACAGGACGTCCACGATCACGGCGATGTCGGCGTCCGAGGCGATCGCCTCGGCTCCGCGCAGGCCCCAGTCCACCCGGGTGCGATGTCGCCGCTGACGGTGCTCGAGGTTCACGGCTGCTCGGCCAGCTCGGTGCCCCGCAGCTCGTAGGACTTCAGTGTCCAGTACGCGCCGAAGGTGATCACTGCGACCGCTTCCACCACCAGTACCGCGAGCGCGCCCTGGCGGAGGACGAGCACCAGGGCGAGCGCCGACGCCGGAGCGACGACGACCACGACCGCCACGACTCGATAGGCCCTGCGGTAACGGCGGATTCGCCGTTCGGAGTCCCGGGACGGATCCAGGGTGTCGTCCGCGCACCGCCAGACCGACACCGCGAAGCTGACGAAGAAGGCCACGGCGGCGACGGCGTGGACCGTCATACGCAGGCCGAAGTCGCTCTGCCCCGGTGGATCCGTGGGCACGAGCGCGACGACGACGAGGAAGGCGCCGGCCGCGTTCAGCAGTCTGTTCTCGAGCGGCCCGTGACCGCGGTAGCAGATCAACGCGATACCGGTCCCGGAGAGCACTCCGACGAACACGTCGCGGGCCGGGCTGTAGTAGTACTCGCTCATCGATCCGAGCACGGGAAGGTCGGGATCGAGCAGCGACCAGGCGACGAGCAGGAGAGGCAACCCGACGGCCATGATCGCCATCGCCGCGCGCAACGCGAAATACGTGCCGACGATGTGCTCGGCGAGCGGGTCGGACCAGGCGCGGAGCGGGCTCATGGGCTCGACTCTACGGCGCGCGGAGGGTGTCGGACCCTCGAGTTACCTTCTGCAGGAATCGAGGATCCGGGGGGAGATCGATGAACGACACGGTAGAGCTGCACCCACCGTCGGTGGACGAGATACGGCTGTTCACAGCGCGTTTGGGGCTGGTGGAGTACGGCGGGTCGGCGCGGGAAGGAATCGATGCCGTGACGGCCATCGAAGCCCTGAAGTGCGTGGGCGCGGCGACGCAGGCGGTAGTGACCGCCGGGGTGGCGGCGAGCGTTCGAGCCGATAGGCGTGATCGCGGGCTGCCGAGGAAGCAGTGGGATCTCGGGATCGCGTCACAGGTGGGTCTGGCACGTCGCGAGTCACACCGGCGTGGTGGCACATACCTCGGACTCGCACGGGCACTGGTGCACGAGATGCCGTACACCCTGCAGTCGATGCGCGAAGGCCGCCTGAGCGAGTACCGCGCGATGCTGCTGGTGCGGGAGACGGCGCACCTCACCGTGGCGGACCGGCGGGAGGTCGATCGCCGGTTGTGCGCCGACGCCTCGACGTTGGAAGGGAAGGGCGACAAGCAGGTGGTCGCGCTCGCGGTGGCCGCGGCGGTCGAGCTCGATGCCGCGGCCGTGGTGCGGAGGAACGCGCGTGCGGCTGCGCAGCGCCGCGTGAGCGTGCGTCCGGCTCCGGATTTCATGGGATACGCGACGGCGCTGCTGCCGATGGACAAGGCGGTGTGCGTGTACGCCACGTTGCGCCGAGACGCGGACGCGCTCGTCGCAGCCGGCCGTGCCGAGGGTCGAACGCGTGATCAGGTGATGGCGGACCTGTTGTTCGAGCGCGTGACCGGGGGAGATGCAGCGGCGGGTCCCCCGGTGGCGGTGCAGCTGGTCATGTCCGACGAGTCGTTGCTCGCCGGCGGTGACGAGGCCGCGCACGTTCCCGGCTACGGCATGGTTCCCGCCGAAGTGGCCCGCCGTGCGGTGGCCGACCGCATCGACGGCGGGAGTGTCGGTGCGACCCTGCGGCGGCTCTACGCCGTCCCGTCGACGGGACAGCTCACGGCGATGGACTCGACGGCGCGTGTGTTCCCGGCGGGACTCGGTCACTACATCGACGTCCGCGACCGGACGTGCCGCACACCGTGGTGCGATGCGCCGATCCGACACCACGACCACATACGCCCCTTCAGGTTCGGTGGCCCGACGACGGCGGAGAACGGCATGGGACTGTGCGCCGCCTGCAATTACGCGAAGGACGCGGAGGGGTGGGAGGCCCAGCGGGTCGTCGAGCACGTCGACGGCGGCCACATCGTCAGATTCCGGACGCCGACGGGCCACACCTACGACTCGGCTCCGCCGGCAGTACCGTTGCCGCTTCCCACCACGATGGTGGAGACGCAGCTGTACGAGCTGCTCGTTCAGCGTCGAGCCGGGTGAGACACAGCACGGTGGCCGGCCACGAGATCCGCGGCGATCGCGTCGTTGTGCCGGAAGAAGCCGGCGTCGATGCCGGGCCGGGCGAAGGCGCCGGACCAGGCGTGGCCCGCCACCCACATTCCCACCGCGTACCGATGGGGGTGCGCCGTGCCCGATGCGTCGATCACGCGGGACGAGCCGTCGACGGCCAGTTTGGCCGGACTCGTCGGAGACGCACTCACCTCGCGGACCTCACCGCGCTCGTGCAGCGATCGCAGCAGGGCGTCGGCGCTGCGCGAGATGGACGCGCTGGGCAGTCGGGCTTCGATGAGCGTCCGCGCTCGCACCACGTCGTGGTGCACGTGCGAGGTCGCCCGGAAGCCGTCACCGTCCGCCTCGAACCGCACCTCGGGGCCGAGGTAGCGAATGACTCCGGCGCGGCCGAGTGCGAGCAGCTGCTCCAGGCGCTCGGGCGGGGGACCGCTCGCGAGGAAGCTGAAGAAGGAATGCAGCTGTCCCTCCACCTGCGACGCGACGTCGTCCGGGCGCAGTCGCTCTGTCCGAACGAGCTCTCCCACAGTCCGATACACCGACAGCAGGGCCGAGAACACGGCGGCGTCCGCGCTGAAGCGGGGGTCGCGCCGTCGTGCCAGGTCTGCCTCGATGTAGCGGTGCACCTGCTCTGCGGCATCGGCCGCCGAGTCGAATCGGGCGTGCCGCAGCGGTCGGTCGAGCGTGTCGATGTCGAAGTGGTCCTCGGGATCGGGGACCATTCGTTCGACCAGTTCACCGACTGCACGGGCGCCGTCACGGCCCAGGGCGGCCTCGAGTTCGATGAACGGCCCGCGGACACGGTCGGGGTGGGAGCGGAACAGCTCGTGATAGTGCGCCCACGCAAGTTCCGCGACCGCGAGAGGCCAGACCGCCGTACGGAAGTCGAGCGTCTCCGTCCCGGGAAAAGCCTCGGGTACGAAGAACCTCGGGAGAGGCGGTGCCGCATCGGCGATGGAGTACGAGATCTTGGCGTGGTACGGAACCCCGCGTCGAGATCCGGCGTACACCAGGGGTTCCCGGCCGGAGGCCGTGTACACCAGGGTGCCGTCACCGGAGCGCGAGAAGGTGCCGCCGCGTGACTCCGCGAGCAGCACCATCCAGTCCACGAAGGCGAGACCGAGGCCCGAGATCAGGACGGGTTCGGCCTCGGGAACCAGCGCCGGGTCGAGGTCGGCTGTGTATCCCGGCCCGATGTACCGGAGACCGTGGGTCTCGGCATGGGCGGCGAATGCCTGGACGTCTGCCGGCGGCAGAGTGTCGGGTTGGCCCTGCGCCAGAACGACATCGGTCACCTCGAGCACGGTGCCGTCGTCGAGGATCAGACGCTGGTGGACACCCCGATCCTCGATGTCGACGACGCAGGCCCGGTGCACGTGCACTCGAACACGATCCGGCCGCGCCTTCACCGCGCTCTCGAAGACGTGAGCGAGATAGTGGGACTGCAGCGACCGGGACGCGAACGACGACGGGGTGAAACGGAGAACCTCCTCCCGCAGAGCCGGATCCGTGACGAGGGTGTCCCGGTTCGCCGTCACCCACTCCGCGAGGGTGGGACCGCCCGACCCGTCGGGCAGCATGGCCACGTCCGCCGCGACGGAGTTCATCCACAGCAGGGGGTCCTGGTTCCGTCGCCAGATCCGCCCCGCACCCGGCGGGTGGGGGTCGACGACATGGACGTCGATCGGTTCGGTCAGCTCGTCGGCCCGGCCGACGATCCGCTCGAGGATGCCGGTCGCGCGGGGTCCTCCGCCCACGAACGCGATGCTCACGAGTACGGTCCCGCCGTGAAACCCGCAGCGCGCCGGGAATCGTCCTCGCCCCACAGCAGTGGTTCGGGAAGTTCCTTGCGCACTCGCGGCACCACCTCCTCGGCGAACTGGCGGAGGATGTCCTTCTGGTGCTCCGGTTCGAGCAGGTGGTTGATCGACACCGACTGCAGGACATGCCCGTATGCGTGGTGGTAGTCCACGATCTTCTCGGCGACGCGCTCCGACGACCCGACGAGCGCGGGACCGCGATCCACGGCCTCCTCGATCGAGCGGAAGCTCGTCACCTTGCCCACCGCCCCGGGATCGTGCCGACGCTGGTCGGCCTGTGCCACCGCACCCTCGTAGAGCGGGCGGTACTGCTCGACGGCCTGATCGGTCGTCTCCGCGAGGAACAGCCCTCCCGAGCCGGACCCGACGAAGGCGAACCGGGGATCGTGCCCGGCCTCGGCGTACTTCTCCCGGTAGCGGTCGACGAGGACGGCGTAGTTCTCCCGCGGCTGGAATGCGTTGGCCGTGACGAGGGGGTCACCCCACCGGGCCGCGAGGTCGACGGCGTGTGTCGACGTCGCCGACCCGTGCCAGACGCGGAAGGGACCGGCGAACGGCCGCGGCAGAGTGGTGGCGTTCTCGAGCGGAGTCCGGTGCTGCCCGGACCACGTGACGTTCTCCTCGCGGATCAGTCGACGGAACAACTCGTAGTTCTCGGTCAGGTACTCGTACTGGCGCGCGATGTCCTTCCCGAACAATGGGTACTGCCACGCCTCGTTGCCCTTGCCGACGACGATCTCGAGCCGCCCGTGGCTCAGCTGGTCGACGGTCGCGAGGTCCTCCGCGAGACGCACGGGGTCGAGTACCGAGAGCACCGTGACGCCGGTCGACAGCAGAATCCGGTTCGTGGCCTGTGCCAGCGCGCCGAGGATCACCGTGGGGCTCGACGACAGGACGTCCCCGGCGTGACGCTCGCCGACCGCGAAGGAGTCGATTCCCAGCTGGTCCGCGAGCACGGCGAGGTCGACCACTCGGTCGAGCCGCTCGGCAGCGGGTACCACCTCCCCGGTGACGGGGTGGGGCGGATTAAAGACGATGTCCAGGACCTGAAAGCGCACCACAGCCTCCTCGCGCTCGTGCAACCTCCCACGGTGCCGGGCCGCCCGCCTCGGTGACAGGGTTGCGCGCACTGCGATTCGAAGGCCTCGGGCGGATCGGAGGCCCCGACTGATAGACATGACGGTGACCGGGGTTCGGCGGTAGACGAGGGAGTTCGGCGTGGCACAGGAACTGAAGCTGGGATACAAGGCGTCGGCCGAGCAGTTCGGTCCACGTGAGCTCGTCGAGATCGCGGTGCAGGCGGAGGCGTCGGGCATGGACTCGGCGACCGTGAGCGACCACTTCCAGCCCTGGCGCCACGAGGGCGGCCACGCACCGTTCTCGCTGGCGTGGATGACTGCGGTCGGTGAGCGCACGAAGACTCTGCAGCTGGGCACGTCGGTGATGACCCCGACGTTCCGCTACAACCCGGCCGTCATCGCGCAGGCCTTCGCGACGATGGCGTGCCTGTACCCGAACCGGATCATGCTCGGAGTGGGTACGGGTGAGGCTCTGAACGAGATCGCCACCGGATTCGACGGTGAGTGGCCGGAGTTCAAGGAGCGGTTCGCGCGTCTGCGCGAGGCTGTGTCGCTGATGCGCGAGCTGTGGCTGGGCGATCGCGTCGACTTCGAGGGCGAGTACTACAAGACCAAGGGCGCCTCGATCTATGACGTTCCCGAGGGTGGGGTCCCGGTGTACGTGGCGGCCGGCGGTCCCGTGGTCGCGCGCTACGCCGGACGCAGCGGCGACGGCTTCATCTGTACGTCCGGCAAGGGCATGGAGCTCTACACCGACAAGTTGATCCCCGCGGTGGCCGAGGGTGCGGAGAAGATGAACCGGTCCGTGGGCGACATCGACCACATGATCGAGATCAAGATCTCGTACGACACCGATGCGGATGCGGCGCTGGAGAACACGCGCTTCTGGGCGCCGCTGTCACTGACGCCGGAGCAGAAGCACTCCATCGACGATCCGATCGAGATGGAGAAGGCCGCCGACGAGCTGCCGATCGAGCAGGTGGCGAAGCGGTGGATCGTCGCCTCCGATCCCGACGAGGCCGTCGAGAAGGTCAAGCCGTACGTCGATGCAGGCCTGAACCACCTGGTCTTCCACGCGCCGGGTCACGATCAGCGTCGGTTCCTGGAGCTGTTCAAGACCGATCTGGAGCCCCGTCTGCGCCGTCTGGGCTGACGACGCCGGAGGACACCGCGCCCGACAGGATCCGGTGCAGCACCGCGGCGTCCTCGTCGCCGAGGTCGGCGAGCGAGTCGGGTACCGGGTCGGTGATCGTGTGCACGCGGTCCATCAGGGCGCGGCCGTCGTCGGTGATCGTGACGCGCTTGCTGCGACGATCGCTGTCGTCGACGGTGCGGCGGACGTAGCCGCGAGACTCGAGTTCGTTGACGCACACCGTGGTCGCCGGTGCGTCCATCGCCGCCGCGGTGGCCACCGCGCTCATCGTCAGCGGTCCGTCGACCAGGCGCCGTAGCACCCGCACCCGGCTGAACGGCATGTCGACCTCGGCCGCCACCCGTCGGCGCCAGGTGTCGCGGTTCTCGAAGACCAGCGAGGTCATCGCGGCCCAGGCCTCGTCTATCGGTCGGCTCCGGCGGTCAGGCACGGGCGGGCTCCGGTGTGCGGAACAGTGCGGCCACGTCGTCCGCGGTCCGCGTGGCCCGCCTGCTCGCGCTGACCAGCCCGAGGCCCGCGACGATCAGACCAATGGCGGCCAGAGCCCACCAGACCGTGTGTGTGGAGGCGGCGAACCCCGCGTCGATGCCGGCCGCGGCGCCCGCGGTGGTGAGGCTCCCGCACAGCGCGACGCCGATGCTGACACCGATCTGGCGGCTGGTCGATGCGACCGCCGACGCCGCACCCGCGCGATCGCGGGGCATCCCGCCGACGGCCGCGTTGGTGATGGGGGCGTTGACCAGCCCGAAGCCGACCCCGAAGATCGCGAACATGACCAGCAGTGCGCTGACGGGGGTGGTGGCGGAGAGGCGGGTGAGGGTCAGGCCGGCGACGGCGATGACCACACCGGCGATGGTCATCGAGGGGCGGGCACCCCACCGAGCCACCATCCGCCCGGACAGCGGCGAGCAGATCAGCGTGGCGAGTGCGAGCGGTAGGAAGGACGCTCCCGTGCCGATCGCGCTGAAGCCGCGCACCTCCTGCAGGTACAGAGACATGAGGAACAGGAACGCTCCGTATCCGCCGAAGGCGCACACGGCCACGATCGTCGCCGACGAGAACGGGATGCTGCGGAAGAAGCGCAGATCGATGAACGGATCGACGCGCCTGTTCTCGTAGCGGACGAACGCGACGAACGAGGCCACGGACAGGGCGAACACCGCGAGGGTGATGGGCGACCACCATCCGAGCGAGGGACCCTCGATGAGGCCGAACACCAGGGAGGCCAGCATGACGACACCGAGCAGCTGACCGACCGGATCGAACGCGCGCACGACGGGCGACCGCGACTCGGGGACGAACACGGCGGCCAGAACGAACGCTGCGAGACAGACCGGGATGTTGATCCAGAAGACGGACCGCCACCCGGAGATCTCGATCAACAGTCCGCCGAGCATGGGACCGAGGGCCATGGAGATGCCGACCACGGCCCCCCACATACCGATCGCCCGGGCACGCTCGGCCTTCCCGGTGAAGACCTGCGTGATGATCGACATGGCGACGGGGTTGAGCATCGACCCACCGATCGCCTGGATCATGCGGGCGAGGATGAGGACCGGGGCGGTCGGGGCGAGGCTGCAGAGCAGCGAGCCGACGGCGAAGCTGACGAGTCCGATCTGGAAGACACGGCGCCGCCCCACACGGTCCGCGGTGGTGCCGGACAGCAGCAGCAGACTGGCGAGCACCAGTGTGTAGACGTCGATGGTCCACTGGAGCTGGGACACGGATGCGCCGAGTTCGGTGCGGATGGCGGGCAGCGCGACGTTCACGATGGTGGCGTCCATCGAGACGATGAGCAGGCTGAGGCAGCACGTGGCCAGCACGATCATCTTGTGACGCTGGTCGAGACCGCCTGACGCGACAGTTGTGGGCACACAAGTATTATGCTTGCGTAGGCTAAGAAAGTGCGGAGTTGTTCCGGGGATCACAGCCCGACCGCGGGACATCGTCTCGGACGCCCGCGGCGGCGCGCCCATTAGGCTGAGACCATGGTCGCCGCGCCCGCAGACACGCCCAGCTCCCCCGTCTCCAGCATCTACATCGCGTCGCCCGAGGGGGACACCGGCAAGTCGACCATCGCGTTGGGGCTGCTGCGCATGCTCGGTGCCTCGACGGCTCGGGTCGGTGTGTTCCGGCCGATCGCTCGGTCGTCGTCCGAGACCGACTACATCCTCGAGCTCATGATCGACCACACCACCGCGGACACCACGTACGAGCAGTCGCTCGGCGTCACCTACGACGAGGTGCACGCGGATCCCGACGCCGCGCTCGCCGAGATCGTGCGCCGCTACCACGACGTCGCGTCCCAGTGCGATGCCGTGGTGATCGTGGGCAGCGACTACACCGACATCGCCAGTCCCAGCGAGCTGGGATTCAACGCGCGCGTCGCCGTGAACCTGGGCGCCCCGGTGCTCCTCGCGCTGCGTGGCTCCGAACGCACGCCCGAGGAGATCGCCCACCTCGCCGACGTGTGTCGATCGGAACTGTCGACGCACCGCGCCCATCTGGCCGGCATCGTCGCCAACCGGTGCGATCCCGACGCGTTGGACGACGTCATCGCGCAGCTCTCGACCGAGGACGTGCCGGCGTGGGCTCTGCCCGAGGTACCGCTGCTGGTCGCACCGACCATGGACGAACTGCTGCACGCGATGAAGGGCGAGCTCTACAGCGGCGATGCCGAACTGCTGCAACGGGAGGCCCTGCGCGTGATGGTCGGCGGCATGACGGCCGAGCACATTCTCGAGCGACTCACCGAGGGAGTCGTCGTCATCGCTCCGGCCGACCGCTCCGACGTCGTGCTCGCGCTCGTCAACGCCCACGAGGCCGAGGGGTTCCCCTCGCTCGCCGGCATCGTCATGAACGGCGGACTGACACCGCATCCCATGATCGCCAAGCTCATCGAGGGTCTGCAGCCCCGACTACCGATCCTCACCACCGAACTCGGAACCTTCGACACCGCGAGTGTGGCCGCGTCCACTCGTGGGCGGGTGGCCGTCGGATCGCAACGCAAGGTCGACACGGCGCTGGCGCTCATGGAGCGCCACGTCGACGCCGCCGAGATCCTGGGCCGCCTCGACGTCGCGATGCCGTCGGTGGTGACGCCGCAGATGTTCGAGTACCAGCTCATCGACCGGGCCCGCGCCGACCGCAAGCACATCGTGTTGCCCGAGGGGTCGGACGACCGGATCCTGCGCGCGGCCGGACGACTGCTGCAACGGCAGGTCGCGGACCTGACCATCCTCGGTGACGAGGCGGCGATCACGCGCAGGGCCGGGGAACTGGGGGTGGACCTGTCCGAGGCCACCGTGCTGGATCCGACGAACTCGGAGTACACGGACGACTTCGTCGCGGAGTACGTCGAGCTGCGCAAGCACAAGGGCATGACCGAGGACAAGGCCCGCGACATCATGTCCGACATCTCGTACTTCGGAACCATGATGGTGCACAAGGGCATTGCCGACGGCATGGTCTCGGGCGCCGCGCACACCACGGCGCACACCATCAAGCCGTCCTTCGAGATCATCAAGACCATGGACGGGGTCTCGACGGTCTCGAGCATCTTCCTGATGTGTCTCGCGGACAAGGTGCTCGCCTACGGCGACTGCGCCGTGGTTCCCGATCCCACGTCGGAACAGCTCGCCGACATCGCCGTCTCGTCCGCGGCCACCGCGTCGATGTTCGGCATCGAGCCGCGGGTGGCGATGCTGAGCTACTCCACCGGCGATTCCGGATCGGGTGCCGACGTGGACAAGGTCCGGACGGCGACCGACCTCGTCCGCGACCGGGCGCCGGATCTGCTGGTGGAGGGGCCGATCCAGTACGACGCGGCCATCGACCCGTCGGTGGCGAAATCCAAACTGCCCGACTCCGAGGTGGCGGGCCGGGCGACCGTGTTCGTCTTCCCCGACCTCAACACCGGCAACAACACGTACAAGGCGGTGCAGCGCAGCGCCAACGCCGTGGCCGTGGGACCGGTCCTGCAGGGACTGCGCAAGCCCGTCAACGATCTCAGTCGAGGAGCCCTGGTGCAGGACATCGTGAACACGGTGGCGATCACCGCCATCCAGGCCCAGTCCGGTACCGACGGTCTCGAGGTCGCGAAGTGAGCACGGTGCTGGTCGTCAACTCGGGATCGTCGTCGGTGAAGTTCCAGGTGGTGGACCCCGACTCGGGACACAGTGTCCTGCAGGGCATCGTCGAGCGCATCGGGGACGCCGACGGGCGCGTGGCCGTCACCCGCGGCGACGACGCGACGGAGAAGACGACCGACATCCCCGATCACGTCACGGGCCTCCGGCTGGCGTTCGAGATGATGGCCGACGCGGGACTGCCCCTGGCGGAGGCGGGCATCACGGCAGTGGGGCATCGAGTGGTGCACGGCGGCACCGTCTTCAGCGAGCCCACCCTCATCGACGACTCGGTCGTGGCCACCATCGACGAGCTCAGTGCGCTGGCGCCCCTGCACAATCCGGCCAACCTGCGCGGGATCGAGGTGGCGCGCCGGGAGCTGCCCGACGTGCCGCAGGTCGCCGTGTTCGACACGGCGTTCTTCCACACCCTCCCCGCCGCCGCCTCGACGTACGCCATCGATGCGGCCACCGCCGCCGAACACGACATCAAGCGGTACGGGATGCACGGCACGTCCCACGAGTACGTGAGTGGCCGCGTGGCAGAGCATCTGGGGCGGTCGCCGTCGGACGTGAACCAGATCGTGCTGCACCTCGGCAACGGCGCCTCGGCATCGGCCGTGCGCGGCGGCGTCGCGGTGGACACGTCCATGGGCCTCACCCCGCTCGAGGGGCTCGTGATGGGAACCCGCAGCGGCGACATCGATCCCGGCATCGTGATGCACCTGCGGCGCAGTGCCGACATGGACGTCGATGCCATCGACGAACTGCTCAACCGCCGCTCCGGTATCAAGGGACTGAGTGGTGTCACCGACTTCCGTGAGCTCCGGCGCCTCATCGACGACGGTGACGAGGCCGCGGCCCTGGCCTTCGACGTGTACGTCCATCGCCTGCGGCGCTATCTCGGCGCGTACATGATCGAGCTGGGCCACGTGGACGTCGTCACGTTCACCGCCGGCGTGGGCGAGAATTCGGCCGAGGTGCGCGCAGCGGCCCTGGCGGACCTCGAGATGTACGGGATCGAACTGGACGAGGAGCGCAATGCCGAGCGCGGCAAGGGAATCCGGGTCATCTCGACGGACGATTCCCCGGTGACGGTCCTCGTGGTGCCCACCAACGAGGAGTTGGCCATCGCCCGCGCCGCGGTGGCCCTGATCGGCTGATCAGAAGAGGGACTTGGGCCGCACCGCGTTGGCCAGGTCCACCAGGGCGAAGCGGTGCGACCGGGTCCGCGCGGTCCGAGCGAGGGATCGCAGGGCGGTCTCGGCGCCCGTCCGGAGGCCGTCCCGCGTGAAGGGCACGCCGAGCAGCGGCACCGTGGACTCGGGCGTGTGCCCGGATTCCATCCATTCGAGCGCGGTGCCCAGGACGACCGTCCGCAGTTGCAGCGCACGGGGTTCGCGCGCCGGCAGCGCCTCGACGCGCCGCGCCGCCTCGTAGAGCGCACCCTCGTCCATGTCGGCCGCGGAGCCGGAGAGCAGTGTGAGTACGCCGGTCATCCGTGCCATCGAGTAGTGCCGTGACGTGGCGGGCACCAGATCGAGAGTCATGATGGCGTCGAGCAGCGCACCCCGTTCCGCGAGCCTGCGGGCGAGACCGAACGCGGCGCTGACGATGGTGCGATCGGTCCGCCACACCGTGGTGTACATCGTCTCGGCCAGGGCGCACCACGTGTCGTGGCCGTCGTCGGAGGTCTGCTGCGCCAACAGTTCCGCCGTCGCCGCGAGCGCGAGCTTGGGTGCGACCTCGCCGGGCATCGCGGAGAGCACCGAGTCGAACTTGTCGGCGGCGTCGACGAAGTTACGGCACAGCAGCGCGATGGTGCCGCGGTGCCAGTCGACACGCCAGTTGCCCGTCACGTCGTCCAGCCTGCGCATCACCTCCGCGGCCGAATCTCCCTCGCCCAGATCGAGATACGCGCGGGCCTCGGTCAGCACCGCTTCCACGGACCCGACGGAGTCGTCGCCCACGGTGCGATCGAGGTCGTTCTCGCGGGCAAGGCGCAGCGAGTCGAGCGTCTGGTGCGGTTCGCTGTGCACGGCCGCGGCGATGAGCTGCGCGCTCGGGTCCGACGTGTCGATCAGGGGGACCGGAAGCGCGGCCACCACGTCGCGCGGATCCAGCCTGGCCACGCGGTGCCGTCCGTCGATGTACACGTCGGTGACGGCGACCTGCTCGTCGGTGCCGAAGGTGGTGCGCTGCGGGCTGAACACCGACGAGAGCGACGGGTGGCTGTCACCCGTCTGCTGCGAGAGGATCTCGCGCAGAACACCACTGAGCTGACTCGCCGCCTCGTCGGCGCTGCGGAACCGGGTGAGCGGGTCGGCGGCCGTCGCGCGTCGGAGAAGCCGGGCGAAGAACTGGTACTCCTGCAGGACGGGCGCGTCCTCCGGGATGCCGTCCACGTACCGCCCGTGCTCCGAGGCGATCTCGAGCGTCAGGACCGCGAGAGTGCGCCCCACGGTGAAGATGTCGGACGCCACCGTGGGTCCGGTCCGCACGATCTCCGGTGCCTGGTATCCGGCCGTGCCGTAGAGGTACCCGTAGTCCTCGAGCTGGCTCACCGCGCCCAGGTCGATCAGCTTGATCTGGTCCTGCGTCACCATGACGTTCTCGGGTTTCAGATCGTTGTACGCCAGACCGATGGAGTGCAGGTAGGCCAGTGCGGGCATCACCTCGAGGAGGTAGGCGATGGCTTCCTGCACAGGCAGTTTCGTGCGCGTCGGGTTGTCGGTCATGATCTGGCGCAGCGTGCGACCGCCGACGTACTCCATGACGATGTACCCCGTCGACGACGGCGCCTCCTGCGAGCCGGGCGCGAGGGGGCGGGGGTGCTCCACGAAGTTGTAGATCTTGACGATGCCGGGGTGGGTCACCTCGGCGAGGAACTGGCGTTCCGCCATCGCCACCGCGTGTGCCTCGGCGTTGCCGAAGTGCAGCAGGCCCTTGAGCACGACCCAGCGATCGCTGACGTTGCGATCGATGGCGAGGTAGATCCACCCGAGTCCGCCGTGCGCGATACACCCCTGCACCTCGTACTGCCCGGCCACCATCTCACCGGGTTCGAGCAGCGGGGAGAAGTCGAAATGCGTTCCGCACCTGTCGCAGTCACCCGACGGATGGGCGGGCCGGCCGTCGACGCTCCGCCCGACGGGGGCGTTGCACTTCCAGCAGAACCGCTTGCTCTCCGGGACGCGGGGGTCCGACATGACAGCGGTCGCGGGATCGACCTCGGGAATGCGCGGCAGTTCCACCAGCCCACCACCGAGGCGACGACGCTTTCCGGTTCGTACGCGGCGGCTCGGCCGGGAGGTGCGCCCCGTGGTGTCCTCGCGCAGCGCGGCCCGCGTGGCGTCGTCCTCCTCTGGGCGCACCGAGGCCCTCGTCGCGTCGGAGTCCTGCTCGCGCAGAGCGGCGCGGGTGGCGTCGGGATCCTCGTCGCGCAACGAGGCCCGGGTCGCCTCGAGATCGGGTTCGGTACTCATGATCAGCCGTTGTAGACGGGAAAGGGCGCGCCGGGAGACGGGCCGAGGACGGACAACCACTGGGTGTAGATGCGGTTCCAGGTGCCGTCGCCGCGAATGCGTTCGAGCGTCCTGTTGACGACGCGCACGAGGTCGTCGTGACCCAGCGTCACCCCGATCCCGTACGGCTCCGCGGCGATGGAGAACCCGACGATCTCCAGGTACGGATCCTGGGCGGCGAGTCCGGCGAGGATCGCATCGTCGGTGCTGACGGCGTCGACACCGCCCTGCTGCAGCACCACGAGACAGTCCGCCCAGCTGGGCACGCTGACGATCTGGGCACTGGGCTGCAGACGCTGGATGCGCAGCAACGACGTGGTGCCCGCCGCGGCGCACACGCGCCGACCGCCGAGGTCACCGACACCCGTGATGCCCGAGCCCTTGACGGCCAGGACCCGTTGATCCGCCTGGTAGTACACGGTGGAGAAGGTCACCCGTTCGCGCCGGGCACACGTGATGGTCATGGTCTTGACGACGATGTCGACCTCGCCCTCGGCCAGGGCGTCGATCCGCTCGGCGGACGCGAGGATGCGGTACTCCAGCCGGTCCGGGTCCCCGAACAGATCGCGGGCGACCTCGCGAGCGATGTCGACGTCGAAGCCGACGATCTCACCGCTCACGGGATCGCGGAAGCTGAACAGATTGCTGCCGGTGTCCAGCCCGACGACGAGGCGCCCGCGGGCACGGATCGCGTCGACGTTCGGAGCGGGCACGGGTGCGCCGTCGGGAGCCGCGTAGTTGGGCCGCAGGCTCGCACGGGGGTCGCCGCAGTCGTCCGCCGGTGGCATCGGTGCGCCCGGGGTGACGCCGGTGGCCCCGTCGGGCAGCGGTTCGGCGACAGTGGCGCGGTCCGGCGCCTCCGGCACCGGCGTGGTGTCCGCGCAGCCGGTCAGGACGAGGAGGAGCGCGGCGGCGATCACGGCCGCGCGGCGCATCACAGGTACTCCCGGATACGCGACCACATACCGCCCACGACGGCGAGCACGGCCAGGCCGCACACGATGCCGGTGCCCACGGTGAGGCCGGCCAGCACGCCCGACGCACGCTGGACGTCGTCTCGCAGGGACGCGCGGGACGCCTCGATCTCCTCGACGAGAGCCGAGTCGAGCCGACCGAACACGTCGCTGGAGTCGCCGGCAGCCGTTCCGGTGGCGATGGTGACGGCAGTGTCGAAGTCGCCGACGTCCAGCGACGCGTTCATCCGGTCGTGCGAGCTGGTCCAGAGCGACACCAGCGCACGGGCGTCGTCCATCCGGGGACTGTGCGTGTCGTCGTCGTGCGCGAGTGTGCCGAGGGTGTCGGCGAGGCCGGACACCGCGTCGGAGTACGACTTCTCGTAGTCGGCGAAGCCGCCGCGCCGCGTCATGCCGATGGTCTCGTCGGCGCGTGCCTGCTGGGCGAGGATCCGGCTGGTGGTGAGCAGGTCCAGGGGCTCCGCGCCGCGCACCAGAGCGCGGTCGGTGGCGGTCGAGGAGATGAGCCCCGCGACGAGCATCCAGCCGAGCAGCAGTACGACGCCCACCGTGGCACCCGCGAAACCGACGTTGACGGTGCGCTTGGTCTTCCGGCTCAGGAACATCTGCGCGCCGACGAGCACGAGCACGGTGATGCCCAGCACGACGAACGCCGACCAGGGTGGTGTCGCGAACTGGCGCTGCGCATCCGACACGTCACCGGACTTCTCCGCGTGCAGTTCCTCGGCCCACGGCAGGATCGTGTTCTGCATGAGGGTCGACGCCTCGGCCAGATACGCGGAACCCACCGGATTGCCGACGCGGTTGTTCGTCCGCGCGGTCTCGATGATGCCGGCGTACAGCGGCAGGTTCGTGGAGATCGTCGCCAGCAGTTGCCGCGACGTCGCGTCGTCGCTCGCGAGTCCGGTGGACGCGCGGACCACCTCGCCCGCCGCCGCTCCGAGCGAGTCCGTGTACCGACCACGGACGTCGCCGGGTTCCAGACCGCCCGAGAGGAAGGCCGTCGCCGCCGTCGCGTCCGCGACCGACAGCTGCACGTACAGGTTCTGCGCCGCATCGGACAGCGGCTCGGTGCGCGCGAGCAGAAGTTCGAGGGTGCGCTGGCGGTCCGACACCGACAGCGTCGTCACGAGAGCGGTGGTCACCAGCGTCGCGACCACCAGCAGACCCACCGCCAACAGCCGGACGGGAGTGGAACGGAGGAACTCCGACCGTTCGGAGCGGGTGTCGACGGGCGCGCGCAGAGTCAGCGCACTCGTCTGCTGTGACACCTCGACCCCTTCCCGCGCGATCGGTCGCCCTCATGTCCGGATTCGAGCATAGGCCCACCGTGGTCCGAGCACAGGCAACGCGAGGAGCAATAAGGTGGGGGAATGCGGACGGTGAACCATGCGCGGTGACGGGGACGGCTGGGTCTTCAGCAGCGACGGGAGCCGGCACTGGGGACGACACGGCGCGGCCGGTCTGCTGTTGCGGGCTCCGACCGGGTCGGCGGGCTCCGTGGTGTTGCTGCAGCACCGTGCGGCTTGGAGTCATCAGGGCGGGACGTGGGCGCTGCCCGGTGGTGCCAGGGACAGTCACGAGAGCGCCGTCCACGCGGCCGTACGCGAGGCCGGCGAGGAGGCGGGCATCACCGACGACCTGCTGACCGTGCGGGACGAGCACGTCACCAAGATCGAGGACTCGGGGTGGTCCTACACCACTGTGATCGCCGACGCGGAGCGCGAACTCGACACGGTTCCCAACGGTGAGAGCACCGAACTGCGCTGGGTCGCCGAGCACGAGGTGGACTCGCTGCCGCTGCACCCCGCCTTCGCCGAGAGTTGGCCGTCGCTGCGCACCGTGCCCGTCCGCGCCGTCCTGGCCGCCGACGCCCCCGACGACCTCCCGGCGCGCACCGTACGACTGGCCGTCGGCAGCTTCGGGTGGATCGTCGACACCGTGCGGGCCGAGAACGTGGACGCGGCGCTCGCCGCCGTCCGGAACGACACCGAACTGCGCGTCGTCGTCGTGACGGCCGACGACGCGGTGCGCTCGGCGGTTCCCGCCGACGTCACCGTCCTGTCGCCGGACGGACTCTGACGGTCAGACCGACGGCAGCAGATCGAGCAGTCGACGGGCCGCCGCCTCGGGGTCGCGAGCCTGCGTGATCGCCCGCACCACCGCGATGCGGGACGCGCCCGCCTCGAGCGCCTGCGCGACGTTGTTCTCCTCGACCCCGCCGATGACGAACCACGGCCGGGTGGGATGCGATTCGGCGACCTCACGCACGACGTCCAGGCCCGCGGCCGAACGGTTCGGCTTGGTGGGAGTCGCCCACACCGGTCCCGTGGCGAAGTAGTCGACGCCGTCCTCGATGTCGGCGAGCGTGGCCTGTGCCCGGTTCTGCGTGGAGCGCCCGATGACGACGTCCGGGCCCACGATGCGGCGCGCGTAGTGCACCGGCAGATCGTTCTGGCCGAGGTGCAGCACGTCGGCGCCCGAGGCGAGCGCCAGATCGGCACGATCGTTGACGGCCATCAGCGCGCCGTGACGGCGGCACGCGGCGGAGATGACCGCGAGAGCGGCGAGCTCGTCCTTCGCCTCGATGGCGCCGTACTTCTTCTCGCCCGCCGACCCCTTGTCGCGGAGCTGCACGATGTCGACGCCCCCGGACAGCGCCGCGTCCACAAACTTGGCCAGGTCGCCGGTGTCTCGGCGGGCGTCGGTGCAGAGGTACAGACGAGCGGTGGCGAGCCGCTCGCGGGCGGTGGTCCTCGAAGTCGTCACGAGTGTGAATGTAGTACCACCCAGTACTGCGGGAAGGCCGGAGGCCGGTCGGGTGATGGCGGGAAGGCCGGAGGCCGGTCGGGTCATCAGCCGGTTAGGGTGATGGGGAACGAACACGGGAGTCCCGGACGGGGCTGAGAGTGGGCGAGGGCGCCCAGACCGTAACCACCTGACCCGGGTCATGCCGGCGGAGGAAGTGAGTTTCATGCAGCGATCCGTCTCCGTCGTGGGCGGCGGGGTGATCGGCCTCTTCTGCGCCCGCGCCGCCGCGGCGGCGGGATGGTCCGTCACCCTGCACGACCCGACGTTCGGTGCACGCGCTGTCGGCGACGGCGCCGCCAGCTGGGTGGCGGGCGGCATGCTCGCGCCGCTGTCCGAGGGCTGGCCCGGCGAACACGCACTCTTGGCACTCGGTTCCGCGTCGCTGCGGCGGTGGCACGATCCGGTGCTGCGCGCGGACCTGGAGGGTCGGGGCGTCGTCGTGTCGAGTGGATCGTTGACCGTCGCGTTCGACTCGGCCGACGCGGCGGACCTGCGCACTGTCGCCGACTGGGTGGGTGCGCAGGGCCACGATCTCGAGATCCTCTCGCGCAGCGAGGTGCGCACTCTGGAGCCGTCACTCTCGCCGCGCGTTCGTCTGGGCCTGTCGGCGCCGGGGGAGTTGTCGGTGGACAACCGGGCGTTGGTGCTCGCGTTGGAGTCCGCGGTCCGCGACCGGGGAGTGCGGATCGAGCGTGCTCCCGTCACCGACCTCGACGCGCTGACCACCGATCGTGTGGTGGTCGCCGCGGGGTGGTCGACGTCCCGTCTGCTGCCGGACGTCCCGGTGCGGCCGGTGAAGGGCGAGATCCTGCGCCTGCGTGCGCGCCCCGGCTCCGCGAGTGCGCCGACGCGCACCGTCCGCGCGAGCGTCAACGGTCGCGCGGTGTACCTGGTCCCCCGTGGCGACGGTCTGGTGGTCGGTGCGACGCAGTACGAGCACGGTGACGACACCGCCGTGACCGTCGCCGGCGTCCGCGACCTCCTGGCGGACGCCGAGGCCGTGTTCCCGGCCGTCGGTGACTACGAGTTGGCGGAGACGGCGGCGGGCCTGCGGCCGGGGAGCCCCGACAACATCCCCGTGGTCGGGCGATGGGACGACCGCGTGATCGTCGCCGCCGGGCACGGTCGCAACGGGATGCTGCTCGCGCCCGTCACGGCGGACGCCGTGGTGGCAGAACTGGAGGGCGAGCCGTTGACGGAAGCGGCATGTGCTCTCCCCGAACGGTTTTCGAGTCTCACGCGGACTCGGGCACGGTAGGAGACGAACATGACCGCAGTGGGTGTCACCGTCAACGGTGCGGATCACGACCTCGAGCCCGGCACGACGGTGCGGGACATGCTGACCCAGCTGGGTCTTCCCGAGAAGGGCATCGCCGTGGCGGTGGACGGAATCGTGCTGCCGCGCTCGCGGTGGGGCGAGGACGTGGGCCGCGGCTGGACCATCGAGGTGCTGACGGCGGTGCAGGGTGGCTGATCAGTTGACCATCGCCGACCGTACCTTCACGTCTCGCCTGATCATGGGGACCGGGGGCGCGGCCAACCTCGCGGTGCTGGAGGAGGCCCTCGTCGCATCGGGGACGGAACTCACCACCGTCGCTCTGCGCCGTGTCGACGCCTCCGGCGGCACCGGGGTGCTCGATCTCCTCACGCGCCTCGGCATCGCCCTGCTGCCCAACACGGCGGGATGTCGCGGCGCCGCCGAGGCCGTGCTCACCGCGCAGTTGGCGCGAGAGGCGCTGGAGACCGACTGGATCAAGCTCGAGGTGATCGCGGACGAGCGGACCCTCCTGCCCGACGCCATCGAGCTGGTGCGCGCCGCGGAGCAACTCGTCGACGACGATTTCGTCGTGTTGCCCTACACCACCGACGATCCGGTGCTCGCGCGTCGCCTCGAGGACGTGGGGTGCGCTGCGGTCATGCCGCTCGGATCGCCCATCGGGACGGGACTGGGCATCGCGAATCCGCACAACATCGAGATGATCACCTCGGCCGCAGGGGTTCCCGTGGTGCTCGACGCCGGTATCGGCACGGCGAGCGACGCGGCACTCGCCATGGAGCTGGGGTGCTCGGCGGTGCTGCTCGCCACCGCGGTGACACGCGCTCGTGATCCGCGAATGATGGCCTCCGCCATGGCCGATGCGGTGCGCGGCGGACGATCGGCGGCGCTGGCGGGCCGGATCCCGAAACGGTTCTGGGCGCAGGCGTCCTCGCCCGACGTCGACTGACCACCCCGGGGGCGGCTCAGGGTCGCGTCATCCCTTCGGATGACCCGGGTCGAGACCCGGGAGCGATGTGGTCGGTGGTCCCGCTCGGGCATCCTGATGCACATGATCGAAGTGACAGGTTTGACCAAACAGTTCGGCGCGAAGAAAGCCGTGGACGATCTCTCCTTCACGGTGCGCCCGGGTATCGTGACGGGCTTCCTCGGCCCCAACGGTGCCGGCAAGTCCACCACGATGCGGATGATCCTCGGGCTCGATCAGCCCACGTCCGGAACGGCACTCATCGAGGGTCGGCCCTACCGTGAGCTGAAGAATCCCATTCGTACCGTCGGCGCTCTGCTCGACGCGAAGTGGGTGCACCCCAACAGATCCGCGCGCGCTCACCTGCAGTGGATGGCGGCCTCCAACGGCATCGCCTCGTCCCGCGTCGACGAGGTGCTCCGCCTCGTCGGTCTGTCCGAGGTGGCCAAGCAGAAGGCCGGCGGGTTCTCCCTCGGCATGTCGCAGCGACTCGGTCTGGCCGGTGCGTTGCTCGGTGACCCGAAGGTCCTGATGTTCGACGAGCCGGTCAACGGACTCGATCCCGAGGGCATCGTCTGGATCCGCAAGTTCATGCAGCGACTTGCCGCCGAGGGGCGGACCGTGCTGGTGTCCTCGCACCTGCTCTCCGAGATGGCGCTCACCGCAGAACAACTGATCGTCATCGGCCGCGGCCGGCTCATCTCGGACTCGTCCGTGCAGGAGTTCGTCGACCGCGCCTCGGAGGCGTCGGTCCGCGTCCGCAGCCCCCAGCTCGACGCCCTGCGCAGCGCGCTCACGTCGGCAGGTCTGACGGTCAAGGAGCCCAGCAGCCTCGATCAGGTGCATCCGACTCTCGTGGTGGCCGAGTCCACCACGGAGGCGATCGGCGAGATCGCCGCGCGCCACAACATCGTCCTGCACGAGCTGGCGTCCCAGCACGGTTCGCTCGAGGACGCGTTCATGAAACTCACCGGTGACGACGTGCAGTACCACGGCGCCGGTACCGACAACAACGCGATGGGAGGGGCACTGCGATGAGTGTGCTTGCAGCGGAACGAATCAAACTCACCTCGACGAAGTCGCCGTGGTGGTGCACCGTCATCATCGTGGCGCTCGGGCTGGGCATCGGTGCCGTCATCGGCATCACGGCCAAGTCGACGGTCACAACCGTGCAGAACGACATCGCCGCCGGAAACGACCCCGGCTTCGAGCCGTACCTGCCGACCCTCGCGGACGCCGTCGCCGGCGTCAGCGGGTTCGGCGTTCTCGTGCTCATGATTCTCGCGGCGCTGTCGATCACCAGCGAGTATCGCTTCGGCATCATCCGGACCACGTTCCAGGCCATCCCCAGCCGTGCCTCGGTACTCGGCGTGAAAGCACTGCTCATCGGCGTCTTCGGTGCGGTGTTGTCCCTGGTGCTCACGCTGGGCGCGTTCTACATCGCGAAGGCCACGGCCGGTCCCGATGCGGGCGCCGCACTCGTGCTCGAGGGTTCGGACGCGTGGCGTGCCATCTACGGTGTCCCGATCTACGCCTTCCTGTGCGTCGTCCTCGCCGTGGGAGTCGGTGCGCTGCTGCGACAGTCGGCCGCCGCGATCGCACTGCTGCTCCTGTGGCCGCTGTTGATCGAGTCGCTGTTCAACCTGTTCGGCAGCATCGGGCGCGACATCATGCCCTTCCTCCCGTTCATGAACGCGAACAACTTCCTCGGCTCGCCCGGCGGAGTGGAGTACCACTGGGGACCGTGGGGCAGCCTGGCCTACTTCGCGGCCTTCGTCGCCGTCGTTTTCGGCGCCGCAGTGGTGGTGGTGAACAAGCGAGACGCGTGACCGCTCTTTCGTTAGGGTGACGTTCATGCGGACGACACGATCGACCCTGTCCATCGCGATCTGTGCGGCGGGAGTGCTCGCGCTGTCGTCCTGCTCCTCCGGCTCGTCCGGTGAGGGAGCCGCCCCGTCCGAGGAACCCGTGGCCGCACCGGTCACGGGTTCCTCGCTGTCCGAGGCCGTCACCCTCGACGCGGTGGTGAGCCACCTGCAGGAGCTCTCCGACATCGCCGACGCGCACGACGGGAATCGCGCCGCCGGCACCGCCGGATACGACGCCAGCGTCGACTACGTGGCCGGCACACTGCGGGACGCGGGCTTCGACGTCGAGACGCCCGAGTTCTCGTTCGACAGCTACACCCTCGACTCGGTGGCGCTGCGCGCTGCCGACCGCGACGTGCCGGTGAGCGCGTTCACGTATTCACCGGCCACGCCCGCCGGTGGGGTCTCCGGTCCGATCGTGGCAGCACCTGCCGACGACTCACCCGGCTGCGAGGCCACCGACTACGACGGCCTCACGCTGACCGGCGCGGTCGCTCTGGTCCCGCGCGGGGTGTGCTCTTTCGCGCAGAAGGGGCAGATCGCCGCCGAGCGCGGCGCCGCCGCGATCATCGTGTCCAACAACGAGGACGGTCCGCTCGACGCCGGCACGCTCGGCGCGAAGGAGGATGCCCGCATCCCGTCGGTGGGTGTCAGCCGTGAGGACGGTGCCGCTCTGGCCGCGGCCCCGACCACCGCGCAGATCACGCTCGCCGCGGAGACCGAGACCACGACCAGCCGCAACATTCTCGCGCAGACCACGACGGGATCCACCGAGAACGTCGTCATGGCGGGAGCGCATCTCGACTCGGTCCCCGAGGGCCCGGGCATCAACGACAACGGCACCGGTACCGCCGCCGTGCTCGAGTCCGCTCTGCAGATGGGTGGCTCGCCGGACGTGACCAACGCCGTGCGGTTCGGGTTCTGGGGCGCGGAGGAACTCGGTCTGGTCGGATCCACGAAGTACGTCGAGGGACTGTCCGACGAGGACAAGGCCGCGATCGCGCTCTACCTGAACTTCGACATGGTCGGGTCGAACAACGCCGGCTACCTCGTCTACGACGGAGACGACTCGGATCAGGTCGGCGAGCCTGCCGGCCCCACCGGCTCGGACGCGATCGAGCGAGTCTTCGAGGAGCAGCTCACGACGCAGGACGCCGACGGCACCGACTTCGACGGGCGCTCGGACTACGGCCCCTTCATCGAGGTCGGCATCCCCTCGGGCGGCGTCTTCAGCGGCGCGGACGACGTGAAGACCGAGGAGCAGGCCGCGCGCTGGGGCGGGACGGCGAACGAGCCCTTCGACCCGAATTACCACACCGCCGAGGACACGCTCGAGAACGTCGACCGGGAGGCTCTCGGCATCAACTCGAAGGCCGTCGCCTACGGCATCGGCACGTACGCCGAGTCGGTGACGGGCCCCAACGGCGTCCCCGTGGGTGCCGATCGAGACGCCGCCCGTCAGTCCGAGTGACGTTTACTGTCACTCGGAGTAACGACAAGATATGGTCGAGCGGTGAAGATCAGCGCAGGTGACGCCGCCCGTCGGGCCGCCGACGCTGCCCGCACCGTCAATCGGACGCCGCGGGTCGTCGAACTGGTCCGCCGCGTACGCGGAGTGCTGCCCGGTGATCCGTCGTTCGGCGATCCGCTCTCGACGGCCGGACCCGGAGCCGCGCGCATGGTCGCGCGGGTCACCGACCGGCTGCAGGGCGACGCTCCCGGCGCCTCGAAGGAACTCTCGCTGGGTGCGCTGCAGGTGTGGCAGGCGGTGCTCGAACGCGCGGGTCGCGGGCGGGGCGAGCGCGAGGTCACCATCGTCTTCACCGATCTCGTCGGCTTCTCCACGTGGTCGCTGTCCGCCGGTGACGCCACCACTCTGGTGCTGCTCAAGCAGGTGGCCCGTGCGGTCGAGCGGCCGATGCTCGATCGCGGCGGTCACATCGTCAAACGCCTGGGGGACGGGCTGATGGCCGTCTTCCCCAGCGCGGACAACGCGGTGCGGGCCGTCTTCGAGGCGCAGACTGCTCTGGCGCGTGTCGACGTGAACGGCTACACCCCGCGGATGCGCGTCGGCATCCACACCGGCTGCCCGCGCGCCGTCGGGTCGGACTGGCTCGGCGTCGACGTCACCGTGGCCGCGCGCGTCATGCAGACCGGTGCCGACGGCAACGTCATGATCTCGAACGCCGCGCTGGATCTGGTGTCACCCGAGGTGCTGGACACCGTCGGGCTGACCACCAAGCCCTACCGGCGCGGGTTGTTCTCGCCGAAGCTGACCGGTGTGCCCGAGGATCTACGCATCAGCCGACTGGTGCAGTCGCCAGAGCGGTGAGACCGGGCCGTGCCCGTGGCCGAGGTCGTACGCGGCCTCGAGCGACTTCGTGACCCATTCCTTCGCGAACTCGAACGCGTCCGGCACCGCGTAGCCGTGGGCGAGGGCGCACGCCAGCGCTGCGGCGAGGGTGTCGCCGCCGCCGTGATCGTTGCCCGTGTCGATACGAGGGTTCGTGAACTCGAGCATCCGCTCACCGTCGAAGAGCAGATCGGTGCTCGACGACGAGGTCCGCAGGTGCCCACCCTTGACGACGGCCCACTGGGCGCCGAGCGCGTGCAGTGCCTCGGCGGCCCGTCGCGCCGTCACCTCGTCCTCGACGTCGATGCCGGTGAGCAGCCGGACCTCGTCGAGGTTGGGCGTGACGATCGTGGCGAGGGGAATGAGTCTGGTGCGCAACGCATCCAGCGCATCGGCGTGCAGGAGGGAATCGCCGTGCATCGACGCCGAGACCGGGTCCACGACGAGCGGTACCGAGCCACCGCGGCCGATCCCGACCTCGGTGCACACGTCGGTGACGGCCTCGATGATGGCGGTGGACGCCAGCATGCCGGTCTTGGCCGCGCCGATGCCGATGTCCGACACCACCGTTCGTACCTGGTCGGCCACCACGGCGGGCGGGATCTCGTGAAAACCACTGACTCCCACCGTGTTCTGCACCGTCACGGCGGCGACCGCGACGCAGGCATGCAGTCCGCACAGAGCGATGGTGCGCGAGTCGGCCTGGATTCCGGCGCCGCCGCCGGAGTCGGTGCCGGCGATGGTGAGGACGCGCAGTGGCGTCGTCCCGGAAGGTGCCAGAGGCAGCGTTGTCACACGCCGAACTGTACTCGAGCGCTTTTCCCGTGAGTTCGCCACATATTCACCCGCTCCCCCGGCGAAGACGCGAATCCTGTGCAATAGTGGTCTACGTCACATGCACCCATGTGATGCACACGACCGCGGCGACGAGGCTGCTCGTGTCCCGCCCCGCGCCCGGGTTCGCACAGGAACCGGGTGAGCCCCACGGCCGCCAGGAGAAGAATGATGCTGTCGGATGCGCCCGTCACCGATGTGACAGACAACCCGCACCAGAACCGGTTCGAGCTCCGGCTCAACGGTGACCTCGTCGGGATCGTCGGGTACTTCCCCGTCGACTCCGTCGGACGCGGTGCGCGTCGTCAGCCCGTCGTCAGCTTCATGCACGCCGTCATCACCGAGGACTTCGGGCATCGCGGCCTCGCCGCCATCATGGTCCGCAACTCCCTCGACGCTGCTCGCGGCTACGGCTGGAAGGTGAAGCCGGTCTGCACCTACGTGCAGCGCTTCGTCGCCGAGAACCCCGAGTACCGCGACATGGTGACCGCCGACTGATCTCGACACCGTGACGACTTCGTCGCGATTGCGCATCAACAGTCACAGGAACACCATCCGTCACAACATCGGTGATGAACTGTTGTCATGGACACCAGTCTCGTGTCGGACGATCCGAGCAACTCGCGCTTCGTCCTGACCGTCGGCGATGCGCTCGTCGGCATCCTCGCGTACGAGGTCGCCCCCGACAGCGACACGGTCGTGCTCCAGCACACCGTCGTCAAGGAGGAGTTCGGCGACCACGGGTGGGCAGCGGTCCTCGTGCGCGGCGCCCTCGACATCCTGCGTATCGGTGACCTGTCGATCTGGCCCCAGTGTTCCTACGTGCGTCGATTCATCGGCGCGAACATCGAGTACCTCGACATGGTGGCCGATCAGGCCCCGGCCGGCTCGGTCACCGCGGCGTCCCCGCCCAGCTCGACGACGACCGGCGCGTGGTCGCTGGCGCCCTTCCCCTTACGCTCCTGACGATCGATCGAGGCGTCGGTGACCTGCGCCGCGAGTGCGGGTGAGGCCAGTACGAAGTCGATGCGGAGCCCTTCGCGGCGCGGGAAACGCAGCTGCGTGTAGTCCCAGTAGGTGTAGACACCGGGGCCGGGGGTGAACGGTCGCACCACGTCCGCGAATCCTTCGTCGACGATGGCTCGGAACGCGTCGCGCTCCGGTCCCGAGGTGTGCGTGCGGCCCTCGAACAGCGCCGGGTCCCAGACGTCGTCGTCGGTGGGGGCCACGTTCCAGTCACCGACCAACGCGATGCGTGCCTGCGGATCGGCGGCGAGCCACGACCGGGCGTCGTCGCGCAGGGTCGCGAGCCAGTCGAGCTTGTAGCGGTAGTGCGGGTCCTCGAGGGACCGTCCGTTGGGGACGTACAGGCTCCAGACGCGTACGCCCCCGCAGGTCGCGCCGATGGCCCGGGCCTCGTCGGCGGGCGGGACCTCCGGGTCCTTGCTGAACCCCGGCTGGTTCTCGAACCCGATCTGCACGTCGTCGAGCCCGACGCGTGACGCGATGGCGACACCGTTCCACTGACTCGTGCCCACGTGCGCGACCTGGTACCCGATGTCGGTGAAGCGCTGGTACGGGAACTGATCGTCCTTGCACTTCGTCTCTTGAATCGCGAGAACGTCGACATCGGAGCGTTCGAGCCAGTCGACGATGCGGTCGACTCGCGAGCGGACGGAGTTCACGTTCCAGGTAGCCAGGCGCACGGTGAGCGACCCTAGCCCGGGGCGGTGACACCCTCCGGGCTCGCGTAGCGGTAGCGATGATGCTCCGTGAAGCCGAGGCGCTCGTACAGCGATCGCGCCTCGTCGTTGTCCACCTCGACCTGGACGTAGGCGTGCGTCGCGCCGTGGTCGGCACCCCACCGCATCGCTTCGGCACACACCGCGGACCCGTGACCGCGCCGACGCTCGTCGGGTCGAGTGGCCACCGCGGTGATGCCGACCCAGCGTCGTCCGGTCGGCGATGCGGTGACGGCAGCGCGGGCGACCGCCGTGTCGCCTCGTCGGAGAAAGATCACGACACCGTCGTGGACCGCGATGAGAAGGTCCGGACGATCCCGGTAGCGGGGATGGTGCGCCAGCCATCGGTCGTCGGGCGCGGCGATGCGCTCGGTGTCCGTGTCCGTGTCCGGCCCGGTCGACGACGGGATCGGCAGCGTCAGCACCAGTGCCTCGGCCGACAGGCTCCATCCCGCCGGCGCCCCGAGAAGTCGGTCCGGCAACGACAGCGAGGGTTGCAGGTCCCGGTCGCGGTACCAGGCGGCGACGGCCGGCAGGTCGACGGCGGACGCGTCGGGACGCAGGGGGCTCGCCGAATTGCCTCGTCGGGTCACGCCGGCGCCGGCGCGGAGCAGCCATCCACCGATCCACTCCTGCTCGAGGCCCTGCCACGCATCGGCCGCCGCACTCTCGAGACCGCGGATCTCCGAATTGCGGACGGGCCGAGGTGCCAACGCCTTGAGTGCGACGATGCGCTCGGCCGGCACGGTCACCGGGTCACCGGACTCCGGCTGCACGGTCACCGCGGTGCCGGACGCCGCGAGGATGCCGATCACGTCGGTGAACGGCGGGGTCGACCCGTCCGGCAGGCGGTACCGCAGCACCACCCGCGAGCCCGGAACCGGGGCGTCCCGAGTCACTCGTCGTCGTGGCCGAACGGATCCGCGACGGTGCCGGGGATCCAGCTCAGCCCGGGTACGCCCCACCCGTTCTTCTTGATGGCCTTCTTCGCCGCCCGCGCGTTGCGTCCGACCAGCACGTCGACGTAGAGGAAACCGTCGAGGTGGCCCACCTCGTGCTGCAGCATGCGCGCGAAGAAACCGTGCCCCTCGATGTCGACGGGCTCACCCTTCGCATCGGTTCCGGTGACACGCGCCCACTCGGCCCGACCCGTCGGGTGCTGCTCGCCGGGAACCGAGAGGCACCCCTCGTCGTCGTCGTCCGGATCGGGCATCGTCTCGGGAATCTCCGACGTCTCGAGAACCGGGTTGATCACCTCGCCGCGGCGGCGCGTCACCGTGCCGTCCTCGCTGTGGTCGGGGCAGTCGTAGATGAACAGTCGGAGCGGTTCACCCACCTGGTTGGCGGCCAGTCCGACACCCTTGGCGGCCTCGAGCGTGTCGTACATGTCCGCGATCAACGTCTCGAGTTCCGCGGGCGACGCCGTGACCTGCTGGGTGGGGGTGTGCAGCACCGGGTCACCGACGATACGGATGGGGAGAATTGCCATGGTCCAGAAGGATACTGCCCGCCCGGTGGACGATTTCTGGTCCGGTCGGCCGGGCCGAGACGCGCCGCGGTGTCGCCGCATCCCGGAGCCCGGTCCGTGGTTAGATTGGCGGCGAACGACACGGATGTGATTCACCGCCGTGCGCGGACCTCTTCGGGTCCGGGGGACGCGCGAGAACACGGTCACGGCCGGGTTCACACGGCACAGCCCGAGGTCGACGGCAGAGCTCGCGAGACGCGATGCCGAGGGCGGCACAGACGACAGGAGTGAGATGGACAGCGCTGCAGCGCGAAGTCACGGGCGAGCCGACGGGGCCGACGAGCCGAGTGACGGACTCTCCCGCCGGGAACACGACATTCTCTCGTTCGAGCGCCAATGGTGGAAGTACGCCGGCGCGAAGGAAGAAGCGATCAAGGAACTGTTCGACATGTCGGCGACCCGCTACTACCAGGTGCTCAACGCCCTGGTGGACAAGCCGGAGGCGCTGGCCGCGGACCCGATGCTCGTGAAGCGCCTGCGTCGTCTGCGCGCGAGCCGGCAGAAGGCACGCGCTGCGCGTCGACTCGGCTTCGAGATCTGACGGGTGTCGTCCCGCGCCGCCCCGGGTCACCCGGTTCGGCCGAGTCGCTAGGCTCGCAGCGTGACTGATCAGACCCCCGCGAGCACTCCGACCCCGGACTCGTCCGGCCCACCGTTGCGAGCGCTGGCCATGGTTCTGCTGTCGCTGGCCGTCGTCTTCGCAGGTCTCGGCTTCTTCTCCCTCACGGGCTCGGACGAGGACACGCCCACCTCCACCGCAGCGGCCGTGACCACCACCGCCGCTGCGGCAGCACCCGCAGCGCCGCAGTCCGACGCGAGCGCCGGGTCGGCCGCCACGACGACGACCAGTGCGCCGTCCTCCACCACGGCCGCGGCACAGTCGTTGCGCGTGCTCAACAACAGCAATGTCAGCGGACTGGCCGCCGAGGTGGCGCAGACGCTCGAGTCGGCCGGTTTCACGGTCGGCGAGACCGGCAACTACAGCAGCGGCACCATCGCGGCCTCCACGGTCTACTACGACCCGTCGGTGTCCGGTCAGCAGGCCGAGGCCGAACGCATCGCGACCACACTGGGCTTCGGTGTCGAACCACGTTTCGAGGGCATCGAGTCCTCCACGCCCGGCATCATCGTCATCGTCACCGGGTGACTAGAGTTCAGGTCAGCACGTCCCCACACATCTAGGAGACCTTCACCATGGCCAGCTGGAAGCGCAGCCGAGTCGCACCTCGCACCCTCGTCGTGGCGCCTCTCGCCGCAGTAGCCCTGTTCGGCATGGTGGCCTGCAGCAACGGCGAGGAAGCCAGCGACGTCGCCGGCACGACCCCGCCCGTCTTCACCAGCTCCGCCGCGCCCGCGGGTTCCGAGCACGGCGAGGAGTCCCACAGCGCGGGCGGCGAGGGTTCCGAGGGCGGGGGCTCGGCGACCGAGGCCGCGATGACCGGCGACCTGCGCAGCCCCGAGGGCGAGACCATGGGCACGGTCTCCTTCGCCGAGGTCGACGGACACCTCGAGGTCACCGTCGAGGCTGAGGGTCTGACCCCCGGCTTCCACGGCCTGCACATGCATCAGAACCCCGTGTGCGAGCCCGATTCGGTCGCTCCCACCGGCGGCGAGCCCGGCGCATTCCTTTCCGCCGGCGGTCACCTGCAGGTGAACGGCAACACCGGCCACCCGGCCAGCGGCGACCTGACCTCGCTGCAGGTGCGTGAGGACGGCACCGCCGACCTCACGACGACGACCGACTCGGTCACGCTCGACGACCTGCGCGGCGGCGTGGCCGTCATCGTCCACTCGGCCGCCGACAACTTCGCCAACATCCCGACGCGCTACACGCTGCCCGACGGCCAGCCCGTTCCCGACGCGACGACCCTCAGCACGGGCGACGCCGGCAGCCGCGTCGCCTGCGCGGTCGTCGAGTCCGAGTAGACGGGCACGTCCCCCTGAAGAACGAGTCGAGATCGACCACGGTGCCGTTCGCCGGGTCGGAGCGTCCGACCATCGGCGTCGAGTGGGAGATCGCGCTCGTCGACCGCATGTCGCGGGACCTGTCGAACACCGCGTCCGAGGTGATGGACGGCGTCGTGGAACTCGCGGGAGCGCACACGCCGCGCGTGACGAAGGAACTCCTGCGCAACACGGTCGAGTTGGTGACCGACATCTGCGACACCGTCGGTGAAGCGATCGACGATCTGAGCGAGTCGCTGGATCTGGTGCGCCGCGCCGCGGATCCGTTGGGAGTCGACCTGTTCTGCGCCGGGACACACCCGTTCGCCGAGTGGTCGTCGCAACAGCTCACCGCGGCCCCGCACTACGACGAGCTGATCGAGCGCACACAGTGGTGGGGTCGGCAGATGCTGATCTGGGGCGTCCACGTCCACGTCGGACTCCGCTCCGCCGACCGGGTCTTCCCGATTCTCAACTCGATCCTGCTGCAGTACCCGCACCTGCTCGCGCTGTCCGCGTCGTCCCCGATGTGGGCCGGGTCGGACACCGGCTACGCAAGCAACCGCGCGCTCATGTTCCAGCAGCTCCCCACCGCTGGACTGCCGTTCCAGTTCGAGACCTGGTCGCAGTTCGAGGGTTTCGTGCACGACCAGATGAAGACCGGCGTCATCTCGCAGCTCGGCGGCATGCACTGGGACATCCGTCCCGTGCCGCGGCTCGGCACCATCGAGATCAGGGTGTGCGACGGGGTGTCCACCAAGCGCGAGCTCGGTGCCCTGGTCGCCCTGATCCACTGTCTCGTGGTGTATCTCGACGAACGGCTCGATGCCGGCGAGCCGTTGCTCACGATCCCGCCGTGGCACGTGCAGGAGAACAAGTGGCGCGCCGCGCGGTACGGGCTGGACGCCGAGATCGTGCTCGACGCCGACAGCAACGAGCGGCTCATGACCGACGACCTGTTCGACCTGCTGGAGAAGCTCACCCCGATCGCCGTACGGCTGGGGTGCGCGGACGAGCTGGGCCGCGTCGCGGACATCCCGCGCCAGGGTGCGTCGTATCAGCGTCAGCGTGCCGTGGCGGAGAGGTCGGGGGGCGACCTCATCGCCGTCGTCGACTCGCTCATCTCCGAACTTCGCTGACCAGAACGTCGATGATCAGGCTCGGTCGTTGCGCTCGTCCGCGCGCAGCTCGTCGACCATGAAGAGGTCGTCACGGCTGCTCTGCTCGCGATAGGCGACCTGGCCCACGGTGTGCGCGATGATCGGCGCCGTGAGCACCGTGAAGACGCCGACGAGGAAGATCATCCAGATGTCGACGTTGCCGCGCAGGCTGATGAACGCGCCGATGAGAATCAGGATCAACCCCACCACCTGAGGCTTGGTGGCGGCGTGCATGCGGGACAACGTGTCCGGGAAGCGGACGACTCCGATGGCCGCCGTGAGCGCGAGGATCGATCCCAGGATGATCATCGTGCCGCTGATGATGTCGAGGACGAGTGTCATGACTTCCCCTGCCGTCGGTCGCGGGACTCGTCTCCGCGGGGTGGGTGCGGGGTCCGCGCCGTGGCGGCGGCCGCGGCGCGCCGGGTCTCGGGTGTGTCGGCGACGCGGAACCGCGCCACGCTCACCGACCCGACGAAGCCCACCACCGACAGCGCGACGATGGACGGCACCAGCGTGGTGTCGCGGGAGTACACCGCCCACACCATCACCCCGCAGACCGTGAGCGCGATGAGCGTGTCGACGGCGACGAGGCGGTCGAGCGAGTTGGGGCCGGCGAGAAGGCGATACGCGGTGATGACGGCGGCGGACAGCAGCATCACGCCGGAGACGATCAGGACGACGGTCACGACCGGTCCTCCTTCCGGTCCGACCTGCGGGCGGACGAACTCTCGTCGCCGGACTTGTCGGAGTAGTCGGTGCTGATGTCGTCGACGGTGTCGGCCACGCTGTCCACGTCGGTGTCCGCCATCGATTCGATCTCGGTGGCCGGGTGCCATTCCGGGTCGCGCTCGAACGCGGAGATGAAGGCCGTCTCGTAGGCACGCACGATGGTGCGGAACTGGTCCACCGCATCGGGTTTCGCGACGTCCAGGACGTGGATGTACAGCACCCGATCCTCGCGGTCGATGTCGAGCACCATGGTGCCGGGCACCATGTTCAGCGCGTCCACCATGAACGTCAGCACCAGGTCGGACTTGATCTGCACCGGGTAGCGCAGCACCGCGTTGACGGGTGACGGTCCGGGACGGATCGCGGCCCAGGCGACCTGGACGCTGGACACCGCCGCGTACCAGACGAGCACGCCGATCAGTCGCACCACCGACAGGGGGTGCACCCGGCCCTCGACCGGAACGCGCGGGAGCGCGAGCACGGTCATCACGAACGTGCCGACCGCGAGACCGCCCAGGATGTTGGCCGCGGAGACGTTGCCCCACAACAGCACCCACACGCCGGTGAGCCATGCGAGCAACGCGGCCTTGAGGGCGACGTCGCGACTCATGAGGGTCATCGTCCTCCCTCCGCCGGTGCGTCGCGTCCGTCCGCGTAGGTGACGGGATCGTCGACGGTGCCCAGCACGGCCGAGATGTAGACGTTGCGGTCACGCAGGTCGTCGGCGGCGCGGTCGCTGATCCCGATGAACGGTCCGGCGAACACGGTGAGCGACAGTCCGACGAGCACCAGTCCCACCGTGGGGACGAGCATCCCGACCGGCATCCGGCCCGGATCGACGCGGCTGTCGAAGTCGACGTCGTTGGCGTTGTCGAGCAGCGCGGTGGGGGAGTCGTCCGACATCTCGCCGTCCGGGGCGTCGGCGCGGGCGCGCCAGAACGCCTTGGTCCACACACGGGCGACGACGTAGAGCGTGAGCAGGCTGGTGATCGTGCCGCCCGCGACGAGGACCCAGGCCAGCACGCTCGCCTTGTCCGCACCGGCCTGCAGCAGCGCCACCTTGCCGATGAAGCCGGAGAACGGGGGGATGCCGCCGAGGTTGAGCGCGGGAACGAGGAACAGGATGGCCAGGAGCGGGCTGGCCGCGGCGAGACCACCGAGCCGGCGCAGCGACGACGACCCGGCCTGGCGCTCGATGAGACCGACCACGAGGAACAGCGTGGTCTGCACCAGGATGTGGTGGGCCACGTAGTACACGGACCCGGAGAGACCGGCCTTCGTCGACAGCGCGACACCGAAGATCATGTAGCCGATGTGCGAGACCAGCGTGAACGAGAGCAGACGCTTGATCTCGCTCTGGGCGATGGCACCGAAGATGCCGATGACCATCGTGAGCAGACCGGCGACCAGCAGCACGTTGTCCATGGCGCCGTCCGGGAAGAGCAGCGTGTGGGTCCGGATGATCGCGTACACACCCACTTTGGTGAGCAGGCCCGCGAACACGGCGGTGACCGGCGCCGGTGCCGTCGGGTAGGAGTCGGGGAGCCAGGCCGACAGCGGGAAGACCGCGGCCTTGATGCCGAACGCGACGAGCAGGATCGAGAAGATCGCGAGCCGCGTGCCCTGCGGGATGTCGTCGAAACGCAGCGCGAGCTGGGCGAAGTTCAGAGTGCCCGTGGCCGCGTACGTGGCGGCGATGCCCGCCAGGAAGATCATCGACGAGACGACGGAGACCATGACGTACGAGACGCCGGCACGCACCCGTTCGGCGCTGGCACCGAGCGTCAGCAACACGAACGACGCGACGAGCAGGACCTCGAACCCCACGTACAGGTTGAACAGGTCACCGGCGAGGAACGCGTTGCACACACCCGCCGTGAGCGCCAGGTACGTCGGTAGAAAGATCGACACCGGCTGATTGGCGTCACCGTCGCGGATGCCCTGCCCGACGGCGTAGACGATGACGGCCAGCAGCACGATCGACGAGACCACCAGCATCAGAGCGGACAGGCGGTCGACCACCAGGGTGATGCCCATCGGCGCCTCCCACCCGCCGACCTGCAGCGCGGTGGTGCCGTCCCGGTCCGCCAGGTAGAGCAGGACGCACGAGACGGCGGTCACGGCGACGAGCGCGACGATGGTGACCGCCCGCTGCGCGCGTGGCTTCCGACCGAGCACGAGGCACAGGGCGGCCGCGAGCAGCGGGATGAGGACCGGGAGCGGGGTGAGGGTTCCGATGATGGTCGGCGACAGCGTCATCGGGAGTCACCCGCCGGCGTGGAGACGTCGTCCCGGTCACGGAACTTGCCCTCGTGGAGATCCTCGTAGCACTCGAGGTCCTCGCGGTTGGCGATCTGGTCGAGAGGAATCGGGTTTCCGTCCTTGTCGAAGGCGTCTCCGGCCTCGCCGGGCTCGCCGGTGATCGGATCGTCGGACTTGTCGCGGTCCGGAGCGTCCGCGAGGCTGCGACGCGTGAGCACCTTGGTGTCCTCGGGGTCGTTCTCGACGACGTCCGCGATGTTGATCGTGTACGACCGGTACGCCAGGGCCAGCACGAAGGCCGCGATGCCCATCGTGATGACGATGGCCGTGAGGATCAGGGCCTGCGCCAACGGATCCGCGTCACCGTCGGCGACCTCGGACACGCGTCCGACCACGGGTGGATTGCCCGACCCACCGCCGGAGGTGAGGATCAGCAGGTTCAGCCCGTTGCCCATGAGCAGCACGCCGAGCAGCATCCGGATGATGCTGCGTTCGATCAGCAGGTAGACCCCGGCCGCGATCAGCGCGGCGACGACCACGAGCATTCCGATGTTCGCGGTCACTGGCGGCTCATTTCGATCTGCGCGTCGAGGCGCGCTCCGAGGCTTCGAAGGACGTCGAGAACCAGTCCGACGACGATGAGATAGACACCCAGGTCGAAGAACAGGGCGGTCACCATCTTGATGTCGCCGAGGATCGGGAGCGTCACCTCGAAGGTGGCGGACGACAGCACCGGTGCTCCGAGGAACAACGAGGCGAGGGCCGTACCGCCGGCGAACAGGAGGCCGATGCCGAGAATCTTCCCGGCGTCGAACGGCACCGTCTCGCCGAGCTCGTAGCGGCCACCGGCGAGGTAGCGCAGCACGAGGGCGAGGCCGGCGGTGAGTCCACCCGCGAAGCCGCCGCCGGGCGCGTTGTGGCCGGCGAAGAAGAAGTAGATGGACAGCATCATGACCGTCGGGAACACCAGGCGAGTGGTGATCTCGAGGACCAGGACGCGGTGCTTGGGGTCGATGAGATCGCTGCCGCTGAGCCACGTGATCTCGGACGCGACCTGCTGGCCGTCCATCGCCGACGGGGCGTCGGACACGCGCGGCGCACTGCCGAAGCGACGATTGCGGAACACCAGGCTGGCGACGCCGGTGGCCGCGACGAGCAGCACCGAGATCTCGCCGAGGGTGTCCCAGGCGCGGATGTCGACCAGGATCACGTTGACCACGTTGCTGCCGTCACCGAAGTTGTACGCGGCGTCCGGGAGCAACTCCGCGATGGGGCGGGTGCTACGTGCGTTCATCGCGAACGCTCCCACCAGCGTGACCGTGATGCCGACGAGCACGGCCAGGGCAGCGCGTGCCGGCTTGCGGCCGAACGCGCGCCCCTCGTCGATCTCCGCCGGCAGCTTGCGCAACACGAGAACGAACACGACCAGCGTGAGCGTCTCGACGAGGAACTGGGTCAGCGCGAGGTCAGGCGCACCGTGCACCGCGAACAGCACACCGCAGCCGTAGCCGGTGACACCGACGAGCAGCACCGCTGCCAGACGGTTCCTCATCACCACGGCGCCGATCGCGGCCGCGACCATGATGGCGCCCACGACGAGCTGGATCGGGGAGTCGGCGAGACGACTCTCGACGCCGGTACGGGTGTAGACGATCAGCGACACGAGCGGGAACAGAGCGAGGGTGGCGAGGATGGTCGCCTGCGTGCCGGGAAGCGAACCGCGCTGGGTGGTTCCGGTGAGGCGCAGCGACAGCAGGTCCATCAGGTAGAGGACGCGGTCGTACACCCGGTCGGCGTTCAGCGGCACGGCCGGGACCGTTCGCGCGATCGCCTTGTGCACCCGGTAGAGCAGGACGCCGACGAGGATGACGACGACGGTCAGACCCAGCGGGAGGTTGACGCCGTGCCACAGCGCGAGGTGGTAGTCCTCCGCGCCGTAGGACGGCAGGGTCTTGCTGTACGGCGCGATCAGGGTGTCGACGACCGGCGCGGCGAGGCCTGCCACCAGTCCGAGGACGGCGAGCAGCACGGGCGGGAAGAGGAAGAACCATCCCGGTGCGTGCATCGAGGCGACGGCGGCGCTGGGCTGCCGCAGCTTCTTACGACCGAAGGCGCCCCACACGAAGCGCAGGCTGTAGGCGACGGTCAGGATCGAGCCGACGACCATCGCGGCCAGCACCAGCGCAGACGAGAGCGGACCCATCGCGTCCGAGTCGAGCGTCGACTCGAACGCGGTCTCCTTGCCGATGAAACCGAGGAACGGCGGAAGGCCCGCCATGCTCGCCGCCGCGATCACGGCCGTCGCGGCGAGAACGGGTGACCGGTCCCCGAGATGCGCGAGCTTGCGCACGTCGCGGGTGCCGGTCGAGTGGTCGATGATGCCCACCACCATGAACAGCGCGGCCTTGAAGAAGCCGTGGGCGAGGACCATCGCGAGGCCTGCGAGCATCGCCGTGCGCGAACCGATGCCGACGATGGCGACGAGGAAGCCGAGCTGGCTCACCGTGCCGAAGGCGAGCACGAGCTTGAGGTCGTACGCACGCAGTGCGCGGTAGCCGCCGACGAGCATCGACGCCAGACCGAGCGTGAGGATGGTGAAGCGCCAGGGCCCGGCGTCGGCGAAGCCCGGTGCGAGACGCGCCACCAGGTAGATGCCGGCCTTGACCATCGCCGCGGCGTGCAGGTACCCGCTGACGGGTGTCGGCGCGGCCATGGCGCCGGGCAACCAGAAGTGCAGGGGAACGATGGCCGACTTGCTCAGCGCGCCGACCAGGACCAGGACCAGGGCGGTGCCCGCCAACCAGCCGCGCGGAGCCGCCTCGATGACGTCGGAGAGGTTGTAGCTGCCCACCGTCTGGCCCAGCACGATGATGCCGACCAGCATGGCGAGACCGCCGGCCGTGGTGACCAGCAGAGCCTGCGTCGCGGCGCGTCGACTCGAGGCGCGCTCGGCGTAGTGCCCGACCAACAGGAACGACAGCACCGTCGTCAGTTCCCAGAAGATGTAGAGCATCAGCATGTTGTCGCTGGTGACCAGCGCGAACATGACACCGGCGAATGCGACGAGCTCCGCGGCGAAGATGCCCAGACGGGGCTCGTCGTCCTCGAAGTAGCGAGCGCAGTAGAGCAGGATCAGTGCGCCGATGCCGAGCACCAGCGTGGACATGACCGCGGCCAGGGAATCGAAGCGCAGATCGATGTTCATGGAGAGTCCGGGGACCCACTCGATGGACAGTCGCTGCTCGGTGTTCCAGTTCGCGGCCACCCACACGAGCGAGGCGGCCGGCACCGCGGCGAGCGGAAGAAAAGCCTGTCGTCCCCACAGACGCACGAGAAGCGGCGCGATCAGCGCGGCCACCGTGTGGGCAACGAGAATGGAAAGCAAGAGGCACTCCGTCGTGGACGTCGGGGCGGCGGGGTGTCGGACGCACGAGACGTCGTCCACTCCATACTACCGGTGCGGGTCCACGCCCTCGCGGTCAGCGATACCCACCCCCGGTACGGGTATGGTCACCGGGCGATGACCGAACCACTGCGCACCGCCGCCCTCGCCCTCGTCCGTGACGGCCGGATGCTGCAGGCCCGGTCGGTCGGCAAGCGTGCGTTCTACATGGTCGGCGGCAAGATCGATCCCGGTGAGACACCACTCCAGGCGCTGCACCGCGAGGTGCGGGAGGAACTGGGCGTCGACGTCGTCGAGTCGTCGGTGCACCTGCTGTGCGTGGTCGAGTGCCCGGCGTTCGGCGACCCCCTCGGCCGTGATCTGCACATGACGTGCTTCTCCGCCGACCTCACCGGCGAACCTCGGGCCACCAGCGAGATCGCTGATCTGCGGTGGTTCACCGTCGCCGAGTACGCCGCCATGCCGGATGTCGCGCCGGGATCGATGCGCGTCTTCCGGCACCTCCAGGCGCAGGGCCTGGTGATCTGAGGAACCCGTGCTCACGCATGGGGTGCAGGGGGCTCGGCGTCCGGCTCGGGGGCATCTGTGCGCCGGGACAGCCACACGATGCGGAGCGTGCAGAGCGCGGCGACCCCGAGCAGGAGGTAAGCGGAGGTGTGGTCGGTGGACGTGTACTCGGCCATGACAGTGTCGAGGTCGCCGATCACCGACAGGCTCCCCGTGTACGCGTCGCCGGTGGGCTGGTCGGACCCGATCGACAGCTGATTCAGCCACTCGGGGTCGAGTGTCTGCGCCGGTACCGGCGCCGCCGCAGCGACGAGGATCGCGAGCCCGGGCAGCGCCGCCGCCAACGGCCGCACCGTCGCGTGCGGATCCGCGGTGACGGCGGTCAGGGCGATCGGAACGAGCGCGGCCACGACCCCGAGTGCTGCCGCCGACACCTCGTCGACGCTCACGAGGGCAGCGCCCATCGGCAGCACGGTGAGTGCCAGGGCCGCGAGCCAGGACGTGATGCGTCCGACCGGGAGCCGCCAGGCCAGGACGGCGCCGAGGACCAGTCCGCCCACGCCCGCCACGGTGAGCAGCCGGGAGTCGAGCAGGGTGCGGGCGCCCACGTTCCACATCGCGACGGCAGCGACAGTGACGAGGATCGCGACCAGCACCGTTCGTGCATCGGCCGACTCCCACCGTGCGGCGACGCGGTCCACGACGACGAGTGCCACGATCAGCACGACGATCGCCTTCCACAGTGCGTACTCGCCGGTGCCGACGATCTCGACACCCACGCGGCAGACGACGGCGACGATCACCGCGTAGACGGTGAGCCGCACCAGTTCGCGGGCGGTCGGGTCCTCGTCGGGATCAGCGGCCGGTCGATGCAGAACGGCGGCGACGATGCACGCCGCGAAGGCGGAGCCGATCAACCACCAGGCCGGTTCGCCGAACACACTGGTGCTGTCGAGACGCGTCGCCACGAAGGCGGCGGACGCGGCGGTCGTTCCGACGGAGGCGAGCAGCGTTCCGCCGAGCACGCCGGTCGCGAGGGCCACCCATCCGGCGGCGGATCGCCGGGTGGCGTGCAGGACGAGGCCGACCAGCACACCGGCCACGCACGACTTGAGAATGTGCAGTGCGGTGAAGACGGCCAGGCTCGCCGCTTCGGGAATCGCCACCTTGGTGAAGGCGAGCACCACGACCAGCAGGGCCGCGCACACCCAGGGGGCGATGCGTGTCGGCATCCGCAGTCCGACGGCCAGCGCGACGGTGACCACCACCAGCACCTGCCCGACCACGGTGGCGGTGGACTGGGTGGACGACCACCCGATCAGATCGTCGACGGTGGCCGCGAACGGCCACGTGTCGCTGCGGGGGCCGGACCACGCGAGAGCGCCGAGAGCTCCGACGAGCGCGGCTGCGAGGAGGGAGGCGGCGAGGGCGATGTGGTGTCTCACCCGCGGCGCCGTCGGATCAGTTCGGCGCCGACGGCGCACAGAGCGAGGCAGGTCACCGTCACCAGTGTCCCTGCCGTGGGCTCGGTGAGGGTGACGGACCCCGACTGCAGGGTGAGGGGCGTGTACGCCGTCCAGCCGAAGTCCGCCGAGATCGGGGACGAGGGCATGGTCGTCAGAGCGAGGGGGACGAGCAGGCCGGCGCCGACGACAGCGGCGGGTGACGGCACGTCGACGGACGCGGCGCCGGCCCCGACGACGGCGCCGGTCGCGAGCGCCGCCGCGATGACGGCCACCCCGGTGAAGGACGTTCCGAGGTGGATCGCCGCCACCACGGCCGCGCAGCACAGGATGGCCAGCGGTGTGCCCACCGCGGGTCGTGCATGGGCGCCTGCCGCGGCGCCCACGGCGCAGGCGAGTGCGACCCCGACGACGAGGAGAAGGGGGAGGGCCGTGGTGCCCGCCGTCGTGAGGACGACGACGGAGGCCGGCCGCGTCGACAACCACAGCACGGTGCCCGCGACGACGAGGACGCCGCCGCTCGGCAGTGCCAGAGCGACACCGACGAGCACCAGCGTGACGACGATCGTCGACACCGACCACGCGGCCGTCGTGGTCACCGCGCCCAGCCCGGCTGCTCCGGCGGCGGCCGTCAGGTTCGTGACCAGCACCGGGACGAGTCCGACGAGGGCGACGATCACCGCCGTCAGGGCGGTGCGAGTCGAGGAACTCCGGGACGAGCGCAGCGTCCTCGACTGCAGACCGATCGCGAGCACTGTCACCACCATCGCGGCGACGAGTGCGATGGTGCGGGACGTCGTCGTGTCGGTGTCGACGTAGGAGGCGTAGCGCCGCGGTATCGCGACGACGGTGATGCTCAGGACCAGAGAGACGGTCGACGCGACTCCGAACGCGGCGACCCACAGGCGTCGGACCGAGGCGAGGACGGCGAGCACGCCGAGGACGACGCCACTGCCGAGCGCCCCCAGCAGGGACAGGGCGGCCGAGGATCCGAGAGTGCCCAGAACCAGCGCTGCGCCGCCGACGGCAGCGAGGACCGCGGGTGCGGCTCTGCTCGATCGTCCCGTGAGCAGCGCGGCCACGGCCACGGCTGCCACCACCGCTGCGGGGCCGTTGCCGGTGTCGGTGACGAGATCGGGCGACGTCACGGCATGCACGGCGGTGCCCGCACCGACGACGAGGGCGATCGGCGTCGACACGGCGTCGAGACGTCCACCGGATGCGCTCACGCAGCGAACCTATCGGTCTTCATCCGGTTTCGGGAATCGACAGCGGCCCCCCTCGGTTGCCCCGAGCATGACACTCGCAACGAAGGCCACGACCCTCCTCGAACTGCACGTCCCCGGAAACCCGGTGATCCTTCCGACCGTCTGGGACGCCTGGTCGGCGAACCTCGCGGTGAGCGCGGGTTTCACTGCCCTGACCGTCGGCTCGCACCCGGTGTCCGACTCGATCGGCAAGCCGGACAACGAGGGCATCACCTTCGACGAGTTGCTCACTCGCATCCGTCAGATCACTGCCGCCGTCGACGTGCCGATCTCCGTCGACATCGAGTCGGGCTACGGCGAGGATCCGAAGCGTCTCATCGAGGGGCTGATCGACGCGGGTGCGGTGGGCCTGAACATCGAGGACACCGTGCACAGCGAGGGCGGCCGTCTGCGTGAGGCGCAGGAGCACGCCGACTTCGTCGGTGCACTGCGCGCAGCCTCGGATGCCACCGACGTCCACGTGGTGATCAACGCCCGTACCGACCTCTTCGTCAAGCAGATCGGTGACGAGAACGACCGCGTCGACCGCGCCATCGCCCGCCTGAAGCTGGCGGCCGCTGCCGGTGCCGACGTGCTCTACCCGGTCGGCTTCCACAGCGACGACGATCAGAAGCGACTCACCGCGGAGCTCCCGTTGCCGGTCAACGCCATCGGCCACCCGGTGAAGAACTCGAAGTCCGCCCTCGCGCAGCTGGGTGTCGGCCGTGTCAGCTTCGGCCCCATCTTCCAGATGGTGCTCGCCGAGCGCGCGAACGAGGTGCTCGCCGACTGGGCGTGACCTAGTCCCTCGTGCTGTAGGCCTCGAGAGCGGCCACCTGCACCGGATCGAGTGACGGCCGGACGGCGTCGCGCGCAGTCGCGACGTCGTCCGCTGTCACGACGGCGGTGTCGACGTCGCGGCGCATCGCGGCGAGAGCCGCCTCGCGCAGCAGTGCCGCACAGTCCGCGGCGGAGTACCCGTCGAGATCCTCGGCCAGAGAGTCGAGATCGACGTCGTCCGCCAGCGGCACCGAGGCTCCGGCCGTCGCGAGGATCGCGCGACGCGCCTCGGCGTCGGGCGGCGGTACGAACACCAACTTCTCCAGTCGTCCGGGCCTCAGCAGTGCCGGGTCGATGAGCTCGGGCCTGTTGGTCGCGCCCAGGATCACGACGTCCTGCAGCGGCTCGACGCCGTCCATCTCCGTGAGCAACGCGGCCACCACGCGATCTCCGACGCCGGAATCACTGCTCTGCCCGCGGCGCGGTGCCAGGGCGTCGACCTCGTCGAGAAAGATGAGCGACGGTGCCGAGTCCCGTGCTCGCCGGAACAGTTCGCGGACGGCCTTCTCCGACGAGCCGACCCACTTGTCCATCAACTCCGCGCCTTTGACGGCGTGCACGCTGAGTTGCCCCGAGCTGGCGAGTGCCCGGACGACGAACGTCTTGCCGCACCCCGGCGGGCCGTAGAGCAACACGCCCCGCGGCGGCTCGACACCGAGCCGCGCGAAGGAGTCGGGATGGCGCAGCGGCCACAACACCGCTTCGGTCAGCGCCCGCTTCGTCTCCACCATGTCGCCGACGTCGTCGAGGGTCAGGCTGCCGACCGCGAGTTCCTCGGTGCCCGACCGGGAGAGTGGCCGGATCACCGACAAGGCCCCGACCAGATCGTCCTGTGTGAGAACGGGATCGGCCGAGTCCCGGTGGGCACGCACCGCGGCCCGGACGGCTGCCTCCCGGCACAGGGCAGCGAGGTCCGCGACGACGAATCCGGGTGTGCGCAGGGCGATCTCGGCAGGGGTGATCTTCCGGGTCGGAACATCACGTAGCAGCGCCTCGAGCAACGCGGCGCGCTCGACCGATTCCGGAAGCGGGAGTGCGAGCTCGCGATCGCACAGATCAGGTCCGCGCAGACGCGGATCAGCGGCGTCCGGCCGTGACGTCGTGCAGATCAGGACGGTTCCCGGTGTCTGCACCACCTGTCGCAGGCGATCGAGGACGAGAGTCGACACCGGATCCGCCGCAGAGCCCCGTCCGTCGGCGGACAGGGGGAGCAGCGCATCCACGTTACCGACGAGAAGCACTGCACCGGTGGGACTGTCGGTCAGTCGATCGGCCGCGGCGACCACCGCGGCCAACCGGTCCTCGGGGGCGAGCGACCCGACCGACGGACCGTCGATCTCCACCAGCCTGCGACCGGCGGCGACGGCGCGAACGAAGGTGGACTTGCCCACGCCGCCCGGCCCGGTGACCAGGACGCCGAGCTGGGCCGACGCGCCGAGAGTGCGGAGCAGCTCGGGGCGATCGAGCGAGAGTTCGAGCCACTCCGTCAGTTTCGCCGCCTGGTCGCGCACACCGACCAGGTCGTCCACCGGAATCACGGGCTGGGGCGGAGCCTCGACGGGTTGGGGTGTCGCGCGGGCGTTCGAATGTCCGCGGGCAGCGGCGCCGCGCGTCACGGCCGTCGTGGGCTGGATGCTGACGATGCCGGCCGGGTCGGTCGACGTGACGGTGAGCAGTTCGGTGGTCCACGCGACACCGACCGTGCGCGAGAGCGTCTGCGAGACCGACGTGGTGGAGGTGCCCGGCCCCAGGTCGCGGGGCAGGAGCGATACGGCGTCGCCCGCGACGACCACCTTTCCCAGCAGTGCTCGGCGCAGCGTCGCGTCGTCGAGCGCGGTGGTCGTCGCGGATCCGTGCACCAGGACGGTGCGTGCCGCCTGCACCGAGACGGGAGCGACGACGACCGACGCGTTCTCCGTCAGTCCCGCGTTCGACATCGTCACGTCGTCGAGCAGCACGGTCCCCGTGGGCGTTCCGGCCGGTGCCTGTGCCACCACGGTGGCGGTACGCCTCGCGCCGATCAACTCGACGGCGTCCCACTCGTGCAGTCCGAGCGCGGTGAGCACCTCCGCGTGCACACGGACCACCCCGCGGCGGGCATCGGCGGCGGAGGTGGTGAGGCGAACGGTCAGGGCGAGATCGGGGGTGCTCACTCCCCGAGCCTATCGAGCCCACCGGCCCGGGCTCTCGCTCCAGCGTGTGCAGCCTGGCCCGCTTATGCTGCGCGCATGACCCGTGCCGCCCTCGTCTTCCACGAACGTGACCACGCCCTCGGCGTCCGGAACGTCGGCTCGATCGGCCCGGCTCTCCGCGATCGTGGGTTCGAGACGACGACCTTCTCGTTCGAGGGTGACAGCCGCGATGCGGACCGGCCCACGGCCTCGTCGTTCGACCTGATCGTGCTGATGGGCTCACCCGACGCCGCCTACGACGATGCGCTCCCGTGGCTGGCGGAGGAGATCACCTGGCTCGGTGATGCTGTCGCGCAGCGCGTTCCGGTCCTCGGTGTGTGCTTCGGTGGTCAGCTGCTCGCGCGGGTGCTCGGCGGGACCGTCACGCGTGCGGCCGAGTCGGAGCACGGATTCGTGACCGTGCGGACGGAGTCCGACGAGCTGATCGCGCAGGGTCCCTGGATGCAGTTCCACGACGACACGTTCACGCTCCCGCCGGGCGCCGAGCCGCTCGCGACCACGGCGGCCGCACTGCAGGCCTTCGTCTCGGGACCGCACATCGGTCTGCAGTTCCACCCGGAGATCACGGTCGACGTGTTCGAGTCGTGGATCGAGGGGTGGGACGCACGGGGAGTGCGGGCGGAGGTGGAGGCGAGTGTGGACGTCCCCGCGATCCGCGCGGAGGTCGCGCGCCGGGAGCAGGCCTCCATCGAGGCCTGCTCCCGGTTGATCGACGCGGTCCTCGCTCGTGCGGGAGTGTCCCGCTAGATCTCGTCGCGGGGCGGGACGTCGGCTGCTCGGGCGCTCGGTGACCGGAGTCGGAGCCGAGCCGAACTCGCCGTGGCGCGGGCGGGACGCCGCCGCCGGGCGATACCGGTGCGTGCCGGGCGGTCCTTGCGCATCGCTCGTCGTACGGCCCGTCGCTCGGCGGGCTTGGCCTCCCACGTCTCGGGCCGCGCGGCCACCCATCGCTGCGACCGCACCGCGAACGGGATGTGGAGCAGATACAACACGATCAGGACCATGAGCAGCACGAACGGGAATGTGATCAGTGCCGCGCCCGCCAGGCCGACGAGGATCAGCAGCAACGTCGCCATTCTCGGCGGAACCGAGACGGTCTTGAACGCCATCGTCGGGATACGGCTGACGATGAGCAGGGCCGACAGCACCACCCAGGTGGCGACGACGTAGTACGAGGACCACCAGCCGTTGCCCCACTGCTCCTCCGCAGCGAGCGGGAGGAGTGTGACCAGGGCCCCCGCCGGAGCGGGGACACCCACGAAGTACTCGCCGGCGAACGCGGGCCGGGATTCGTCGTCGAGAAGTGTGTTGAACCGGGCGAGGCGCAGCACGATGCTCACCGCGTAGATGAGGGCGATGACCCACCCGCCGCTGCTGCCCTCGAGCAGCGTCACGTACAGCACCAGGGCCGGCGCGACGCCGAAGGAGATGGCGTCGGCGAGCGAGTCGAGCTCGGCTCCCATCCGGCTGGTCGCGTCGAGCATGCGTGCGATGCGACCGTCGAGGGCGTCGAAGACGGCGGCTGCGCCGATCATGGCCAGCGACAACCCGAGTCGACCGTCGAGCGCGAACTTCACGGCGGACAGTCCTGCGCACATCGCCAGCACCGTGACGGCGCTGGGCAACAGGCGGACCGCGCCCTGGCGGCCGGTGGACTCGTCGGCCTGCTCGCGTGCCGCGCTCACGGAAGCTCGGCCAGAACCGTCTCGGCTCCGATGGCGCGCTGCCCGACGATCACCGCCGTCCGCGACCCCTCCGGGAAGTAGGTGTCGACGCGCGAACCGAAGCGGATCAGTCCGTAGGTGTCGCCGATGGTGAGCGAGTCGCCCACGGACGTGGTGTTGACGATGCGTCGCGCGAGCAGTCCGGCGATCTGTACGACCGCCAGGTCGTGACCCGACGGTGTGCGCAGATGCATGCTGGTGCGCTCGTTGACCTCGCTGGCGTCGGCGAGGTCGGCCGACAGGAACTGTCCGGCCTTGTGCACCACAGCCTCGACCGTGCCGGACACCGGGACGCGCTGGACGTGGACGTCGAGCACGGACAGGAAGATGCTGACCCGCGGCAGCGGAGCGGTGCCGAGGTTCAACTCGGCGGGCGGCACCGCGTGGTCGACGAGTGCGACCTCACCGTCGGCGGGGGCCACGACAACCCCGGCCCGATTCGGCGGGACGCGCGGAGGGTGGCGGAAGAAGCCCGCCATGGCTCCCGCGGTGAGCAGCGAGGCGGTGCGGACGATCCGGTGGCGGCGGCCGAGTCCGGCGAGCGCCAACGGCACCGCGACGAACGGGGCACCGGCGGGATGCAGCGGCGGAATACTGCGCCGCACCAGGTCCACGATGTGTCCTGCTCCGGTCGGTTCAGGCGTACCAGGGGGGACAGGTCTGCGGGCCACGGGCTCCTCTTACGTCGATTCGGGCGGACTCTCACGGCCCGAGGGGAGTGCGGACACGACTCGGGGCCCCTCACAGATTACGTGAGGGGCCCCGAGAGGTGGGGTCTGCGTCAGACGCGCGAACCGCGTCCCGTGACTGCCTTGACGATGAACAGCAGGATGCACGCGCCGATGAGGCACGTGACGAAGCTGAAGATGATGCCGCCGCCCTGGACGTCGACGCCGAACGCGCGGAGCAGGAATCCACCCAGCAGGCCGCCGATGATGCCGACGACGATGTTGAGGATGATGCCCTGCTGCGCATCCGTCTTCATGATCTTGCTGCCGATCCATCCGGCGAGTCCGCCGATGATGATCCAACCGATGATGCCCAGACCCAACATGATGGAACCTCTTTCAGATCAGCTTTGCTGCCCGTGGACCGGGCATGACTACTGACCTTCTGTACCCGGCCCCGATACTCAGCAAACGTTAAGCCGACCGTCGGCACATCACGATCCGGCCTCGACTGTGTGACGGCGGAACTACTGCGGTGTGACCAGCAGGATCTGGTCGGTGTCGCCGTTGTCGGTCGTCACGAGCAGCGTCCCGTCCGGTTGTGCCGACACCGTGCGGATGCGGCCGTACTCGCTGAGAGCGGGAATCGTCGACTGCGCGTCCACCGTGGTGCCGTCGTCGGAGAGATCGAGGAGCAGGACCTCCTGGCCCTTCTGCACGCCGACGGCGAGCATGCCGTTCCACGCGCCCCAGGCGTCACCGTCGAGGAACGTGGCCGACGCGGTGGCGATGGTGCTCGGGCCCGAGCTCCACACCGCGTTCCGGGCGCCGGGTACACGGTCCGGATCGGTCATCGCGACGGACTCGTCGTAGCCGCCGCCGCGGTCCGGGCGGTACCCGTAGTTGCCGCCCGCCGCGAGGAGGTTCACCTCGTCGTCCCGCGACGTGCCCTGTTCGACGGAGAAGATCTGATCGGTGCCGGGCCGGGCGGCCAGTCCCTGGACGTTGCGGTGGCCGAGTGTGAAGACCGGGCTCGCGGGGTCGGGATTGCCTGCGGCCGGTGCGCCCGTGGCGGCGTCGACCCGGAGGACCTTGCCGCCGAGCGACGTCGGGTCCTGCGGAACGGTGCCCTGAGCCGAGTCGCCGGTGCCGATGAACAGGGTGCCGTCGGCGTTCGCCAGCACCCGGCATCCGCCGTGGCGACCGGAGGTGACCGGGAACCCGGAGACGACGGTGCGCTCACGCGTGAGGCTCGCGTAGTCGTCGGCCACGGTCCATGCGACCACGCCGATGGTGGGGTCGTCGCCTCGAATGCCCTGGCAGGAGTACAGGGTCCGATCGGTCTCGAAGGTCGGTGACAGTGCGAGGCCCATCAGACCGGTCTCCGATCCGACGAACAGATCGCCGAGATCGGCGCTGATCGGTGTCGGCTCACCACCGGGCCGGATCGCGGTGAAGCGGCCGGGGCGCTCGTCGAAGATCACGGTGCCGTCCGGCGCCCGGACCACGTCCCACGGGTGATCGAGCCCGGTGGCCAGTGAGGAGACGACGACGTTCGGGACGGCGCTCGCGGCGTCCGCGGACGTCGGTCCCGGTGTCGTTGCCTGCGATGTCGGCGATTCGGGGGTGCCGGCCGCGGGGGAGGCGTCGGACTCGGTCGTGGTCGAGCACGCCGTCGTCGCCAGAGCAGCGGACAGGGCGAGGCCGGCGAGGGCGCGGGTCGTGCGGGCGCGAGGGGTCATCACTTCACGGTACGAGCAGAACCCTCGGCCGCGTCCTTGATCTTCGCCAGGGTGGACGCCATGCCCCGCTCGAGTTCGGCCTCGAAGTTGCGTGTGCCGCCCAGCACCAGTCGCACCGCGGTGTCGGAGACCTTGGTGGTGCCGCCGGGTGCCTCGCGACGCTCGGTCACGCGTGTGCCCGTCTCGGTCGGTTCCAGGAAGTAGGACCACACCGTGTGGTTCTCGGTGATGCGGAACGCGAGCAGTCGCTCGGGCTCGAGGCGCACGACCCGCGACGTCGTGGGCCACACGAGGGGTCCGCGCCGATTGACGTTGAGCGTGCGGGTGCCCACGCGCAGTGGGCCGAACACCTTCATCACCGCGCACTGGGGGCTCCACTCACCCATGCGCTTCAGGTCGGACACCACGGACCAGACCGCGCTCGGCGGTGCATCGATGTCGACGCTGACGGACAGGGGTGTGGCCATGGAGTTCTCCCGGTGTGTTCAGGCAGGCTGGGTGGTGACGCCGTCAGGGTAGTAGGACGTCCACGACGTGCACCGCGACGTCCTCCGCCGTGAGAGCGGTGCCGAGCGTGGTGTTCACCGCGTCGGCCGTCCTCCCGGTCAGTGTCACCGCCAGCGCGGCCATGTCCTGGCCGTACGTCACGGCGATGTCCAGGGACACCCCGGTACACCGGCGTCCGTCGACGTCGAGATCGATGCCCTTGACCCCGCAGGGCAGTTCCGACAGGGCGCGGGCGATGGACAGGAGCACCAGGTGGTCGCCCACCCGGAGCGAGTCGCCGTCGACGAAACCCGGGTGCGAGGCGTCCAGCGCGCGTGTCCGCCGAGCCGTCGCGCGGAGTGCGGCGAGGATCGCCGTGCTGGCCTCGACCCAGGACGGCACCTCCTCGTCGCGCAGTTCCTGTGCGGCGCGGCTGAGCACGGGATCGTCCGGCTCGTCCGCCGTGTCTAACGCCATGACGCCATCCTCTCGCTCAGAGTGGTTCGTGCGCGGGTGACCTGACCGCGCACCGCGGACGGCGACATGGACAGGATCTCCCCGATCTCGACATGAGTCATTCCCTCGACCTCGCGGAGCAACCAGCACGAGCGCTGCATCTGTGGCAGTGCCCCGAGGGCCACGCGCAGCTCGGCGAGGAACCCCGATTCCGTCGCCCGCACCTCCGGATCGTCCGACACGTCGCTGACGGCGTCGTCGAACAGCCACTCCTCGTGCGGACGGGGGATGCGGCGCCGCGTGGCGTCGATGGCCTTGTGTGCGGTGATGCCGAACAGCCATGTGCGCAGCGCCGAGTCGGACCGGTAGTTGCCGAGGCTCTTCCAGGCCGCGACGAACGCGTCCTGGACCACCTCCTCCGCGACGCCGTCGTCACGCAACATGTTGCGGGCGTACCGGAACATCGCGGGACCGTGCGTGCGGACGATCTCCTCGAACGCGCCGCGGTCACCGATGACCGCAGCGTCGACGAGAGCCGCATCGCTGTCCACGGAGCAGATTCGAACCAGTGGGTGTGAAACGACAGTGGTGTGGCATACATCACATCCGCATACGTTTTCCTCGGTCCGCCTCGACCTACTCCCGACACAACGAACCCGAAAGGATGACGTAGATGACGACAGCACAGGGATCCACCACGTCCACCACCGCCACCGGCTCGAACGGTGCGCTGGACAAGAAGACCGACTCCACCGGTGCACTGGTCGCGTCCGACGGCCGCACCACCATCGCGGACGTCGTCGTGTCCAAGATCGCCGGCATCGCCACCCGTGAGGTCCAGGGCGTGCACGACGTGGGCGGCGGCGCGACCCGCGCCATCGGTGCACTGCGCGAGCGCATCCCCGGCGCCCGGGTCAACCACTCGCAGGGCGTGTCCGTGGAGGTCGGCGAGAGCCAGGCAGCCGTCGACATCGACATCGTGGCCGACTACGGCGTGTCCATCGCGGATCTCGCGGCGGGCATCCGTCGCAACGTGATCGACGCGGTCGAGCGGATGACCGGCCTGCAGGTCACCGAGGTCAACATCACCGTGCACGACGTCTTCCTGTTCGAGGAAGAAGACGAGCGCGACGACGCAGCACCCGCACGCGTTCGATGAGCCCCGCGGCACCGTCGGGCAGCGATCGCGCCGATCTCGTCGCGGACGCGGTCGTCGCGGTGGACGGAGTCGCCTCGTTGCACGGCGGGATGTTCGGCGAGATCGGCACCTACCTTCCCGGTAGGCGCGTCGCTGGAGTCGCGATCCGGGACGACGGTACCGAGATCCACATCGCCGTGACCCCGGACGCCGTCGTACGCGAGACGGCCGACGCGGTTCGCCGCGCCGTCCGTGCGGTGATCGATGCCCCGGTGCACGTCGTGGTCGAGGACGTGGCGTCGCCGTCGGACGGCGGCGCCGACACAGGGTCCTCCGGACCGGAACCGACCGAGTCCTCCGAGCCGGGGTCGACCTCGGCTCCCGGGGGTACTCTCCGCCCGTGACCCAGCCTCGTCCGCCGCACGCCGACCCCGCCTATCGCGAGGCTCGGCGTGCGGCGGCGAGAGCGCACCATCCCGACGCCGGGGGCGACGCCGAGTCGCTCATCCGTGCGTTGCGCGACATCGACGCGAAGTTCTCCCGCGGGACCGTCGCGACGCAGGTGGTCGTCGGCGTCTCCCGACGACGGCTCGCCGTTCGCCGCCTGTCCCGGGTCCGTCGACTGCTGCCCACGCGGCGCACCTACGTCGACCTGCCCACGAGCTCGGCCGACCGGCCACTCAGACCCACGGACCCACGTTCTCCCTCCCGGGAGAACTGACCGCTCTCCACGATCGGAGCACCATGACTTCCTCGACCATCGGCCTTCTCGCCGGCCTCCTTCTGGCAGTCGCTGCCGCAGCCGGCGGATTCACCGGATTCCTCGTCGCTCTCGTCCTGGGTGCGATCGGGTTCGCCGTCGGCGCGTACCGCGACGGAAACTTCGACCCCGAGGCACTCCTGCGAGGTCGCGGCCGTGGCTGACACCGCCCCGAGCGACACGGCGGACGGAGCGGACACCGTCTCGAAAGACCTGTCCGACAGGCCCGACCCCGGGACGATCGACCCCGCGCAGCGTGGGTCGCTCACAGTCCTCGATCGCGCGGTCGAGTCCATCGCCGACGCCTCCCTCGGTCGCACCGACGGTGTCGTCACCTCCGGCGGGAGCTTCGGCCGCAAACCGTCCCGTGTGAAGGTGACGAAGCAGGACGACCGCGTACGCGCTGCCGTCGACGTGACCGTGGCGTGGCCGCGCTCGGCGGCGTCCGTCGCCGACGATCTCCGCCGCGACATCGCGCGCGGCATGACCGACTCGGGCCTGCGCACGGATTCCGTCGACGTACACGTCGGCGACTTCGGTTCCGTGTCCTCGTCCGCCGCGCCGGCGTCGGGCGCGACTCCGGCGCCGACCACCCGGCCGCTCGCGGCTCCGGCCGCGACCCCGATCGCGATCGTGGTGTCGCTGCTGCTCCTCGCCGGGGCGGGTGTGCTGATCCGCGACGCGCTGGTCGGATTCTCCGTCATCAGCGGTCGAGAGTGGACGGCGAGCGCACTCGACTGGATCGACGGACTCACACCCCTGTCCTGGATGTTCCCCGCGGGCATCGCCGTGGCGGTCGTCGGAGTTCTGGTCGTCCTGGCCTCGCTCAAGTGGCGCGCCCGTCGGTACCGGTCCAGCGGGATCGCGGACGACGTGTGGGTGCACAAGGCCGACCTGGCGAAGGTGACCGAGCCGGAACCCACGGTGGCGGCCGCACCCGAGACCACGGCCACCCCGACTGTCGCAGGAGGCGAGAAATGAAGCGGACCACGGTGTTCTTCGACCGCCTCGGTGTCCTGATCATCGGACTCGCGCTCGTGGCCGTCGGCGGTGGCGCCGCACTGTGGCAGCGCGATCGACTCCCGTTCGAACTCACCGAGGTCGACGCGTCGGTGGTGACCGACGCGCAGGACCAGCAGTGGTGGCCGTGGGCTCTCCTCGGCGCCGGAGTGCTGATCGCGCTGCTCGTGTTGTTCTCACTGGTACGAAGGCTGCCGTCCTCAGCGGGGCGCACCCTGTCGCTGCCGGTCACCGGCGATCCCGACGGCCGCGTGACCGTCGATCTGCGATCGGTCGCTCACAGGGCGGCCGACACCGCCCGCGAGGTCGACGGGGTGAAGTCCGCGCGTGCGCGTCTGCGTCACGAGCGGTCCGACGGTCGCCGTGTCCCGGTGATCACCGTGGTGGTGCGGGCCGAGGAGTCCGCATCGCTGCGCACCGTGGCGGAGAAGTTGACGGACGTGCGCAGCGCGGTCGCGTCGGTCGTCGGCGACGGTGCCGTCGGCGTTCGGGTACTGCTCTCGGCCTGACCCTCGCGGCTCAGAGCGCGAGTGCGGTGGCCACGACGGCCAGTCCTGCCGGGACGATCTGCACGAGCGCGCCCTTCATCATCCGACGGTCGGTGCCGAGCAGAACACTGCCGGCGCCGACCATCGATCCCGCGGACACGAAGACCAGGACGGCGCCGACGGTGTGATTCCCCGCCGCCAGGTTCACCGCGCCGACCGCGGCACCCACCGCGAGGAACAGGTTGTAGAAGCCCTGGTTGAAGGCCCACCGCTCGACGACGTCGACGTGGGAGTCCTCCCGCACGCCGAAGACGTGACGGCCCTTGGTGCGGAAGACCAAGGACTCCAGAACGAAGATGTACACGTGGAGCGCGGCGGCGAGAGCGGCCAGAACAGCAGCGACGGCGGTCATGCCGGTCAGTATGCGCCGCACCTGCCACACGGCACGGGGCCAGCACCAGTTGTGTTTTCTCACGAAGTTGTCACAGGAGCCCCGGGACCCTCGTCCGGCGCGTACGCTTCGGCCCACGGACGAGATGGTGTATCGCTCCACGATCCCGCTTCGTTACACACAGATTCGGCGTCGTGTCGACGCCCCTCGTGTCGGGGAGAACCACATGCACGACCTTCTGGCGCACCGCTCACACGCGGTCAACACCGGCCACACCGAGATGATCCGCGCGGTCTTCTGCGACGAGTTCGAGATCGGCGTGGACCAGGACGTCCTGACCACCATCTCGTGCGGCGACATCGGGCAGTGGGTGTCCGATCTGCGGTTCACCGGCCTGTTCCTGCCGGGTGAGATCGAGGCCATCGAGCGCCAGTGGAACACCGACCCCGCAGGTCTGGTCGCCGCGCTCATGGGCGGCATCGACGAGGTCGGGCGGCGCCGCTCGGCGCATCAGGCTCCGCAGGTCGACGTGGTCGCCCAGCGCTTCGTCGGCTGACCCGGCTCGCCGGGCCGCGCGTCCGTCAGCGGTTCTTCGGGGGCCTGTTGGTCTGCGCCCGGCGCGCCTCTTCCTTCTCCTTCACGCGGACGGCCTCGCGCTGCACCTCCGCGTAGTTCTCGCGTTCGGCCTTCAGCCAGTCCGGTTCCTCGGCGGACAGCGCGTCGATCTCGGCCTGCGTCATCGAGTCGGACACGTCGTTGCGCGCCAGTGCGGTGTTGGTGACGCCGAGTTTGCGCGCCACGACGTCGCGGGGGAACGGCCCCGCCGTCCACAGATCGCTCAACCACTGCGGCGGGTTCTGGCGCAGAGCCTCGAGGTCGCCTCGCGTGATGGGCTGGGAGCGGAACTCCTCCGGCGCCGCCGGCAGGAAGATCCCGAGCTTGGCAGCAGCCGTCAGAGGCTTCATCGTCTGGGCGTTCAGGTCCTGGCTCACCGCGCCAGCGTAGCGCCCGCACGGCCGACCACGGCCGAGCGCAGCGGGAAGTCGGCCGAGCGCAGCGGGAAGTCGGCCGAGCGCAGCGGGAAGTCGGCCGAGCGCAGCGGGAAGTCGGCCGAGCGCAGCGGGAAGTCGGCCGAGCGCAGCGGGGACTACGCTGGCCCGGTGAACGATGCGACCGTCCTGCGCTGGTACATCAAGGTCGCCGAGACGCTCGCGTTCGGGCGCGCGGCGAAGGCGCTGAACATCTCCCGGCTCCGACTGAGTGCCGCGGTCAAGGAACTCCAGGACGAGGTCGGCGAACCCCTGTTCGTTCCGGGCGACGGGCCCACCGAACTCACCGAGGCCGGACGGGCTCTGCTCGACCGGGCCCGCGACATCGTGGCGGAGGACGATCGCCGCCGCGCCGAGGAGGCTGCGGCAGCGCCGGCGCGGCCGACGCTGCGGGTCGGTTTCGTTCCGGGAGTGACGGTCACGAAATGGACCCGGATCTGGGCGGATCGCCACCCCGGCACCGACCTGCAGACGGTCGTCGTCGAGGAGTCGGACCAGCTCGACGCGCTGCGGACGGGTGTGGTCGACATGTGCTTCGTGCGGGAGCCCGCCGAGCGGGAGGGGCTGCACTGCGTCCCGCTGTACTCCGAGGTCGCCGTCGTGGTGGTGCCCAAGGACCATCCGGCCGCGGCCTACGACGCCGTCACGCTCGGTGATCTCGAGGGCGAGTCGCTGCAGGACGGCTCCGACCGATCCGAGGCGACGCTGCCGACGACGCTCGAGATGGTGGCCGCAGGTGTCGGCCCGGTGCTCGTGCCGCACTCGTTGGCCCGACTGCACAGTCGCAAGGACCTGCTCTACCGGCCCGTCACCGACGCGGACCCCACCCGGATCTTCCTGGCCTGGCCCACATCGGTCGCCGCACCCGAGGAGGGAACACTCGACCTGCCGCAGGAGTTCCTGGGGGTGGTGCGCGGACGGGCCGCGCACAGCTCGCGTACCGAGTCCGAACGCGGGACACCGCCGAGGAAGAAGAAGAAGGCAGCTGCTCCGGGGCCGGCCGCCAAGCGAAGTCAGGTGCCCCGCCGACGACGCTGACATACTGTCGCCGTCGTGACGAGTGGAAAGGCGGGTTCGTGAGCGACCCAGCTCCCCGAAGTTCGGCCGGCGCGAGCAAGCCGGCCATCCTCACCGTGGACGACGATCCCGGGGTGTCCCGCGCCGTCGCCCGCGATCTGCGGCGCAAGTACGGCGAGAAGTACCGCATCATCCGGGCGGAGTCCGGCGAGTCCGCCCTGGAGGCGTTGCGAGAGATCGCGTTGCGCGGTGACCAGGTCGCGGTATTGCTTGCGGACTACCGCATGCCGTCGATGAGCGGTCTCGAGTTCCTCGAGCAGGCCATGGACATCTTCCCGTTCGCGCGCCGAGTGCTCCTCACGGCGTACGCGGACACCGACGCCGCCATCGAGGCGATCAATGTCGTCGACCTCGACTACTACCTGCTCAAGCCGTGGGATCCGCCGGAGGAGAAGCTGTACCCGGTGGTGGACACGCTGCTCGACGCGTGGCACGCCGCCGACATCCGGCCCATCCTGGAGACCAAGATCATCGCGGGTCGGTGGGCGTCTCGATCGTCGGAGATGCGCGAGTTCCTCGCCCGCAACAGGCTGCCGTACCGGTGGTTCCTCGCGGACGAGCCCGAGGGAGCGCGTCTGTTGGCGGCGGCGGGTCACGACGATCGCACGCTGCCGGTGGTGGTGTGCGCGGACGGGTCGTGTCTGCTCGACCCCACCGACACCGAGTTGGCCGAGTACTTCGGTCTGGGCACCACGCCGACGGAGGACTTCTACGACCTCGTCGTCGTGGGCGGCGGGCCCGCCGGCCTGGGCGCGGCCGTCTACGGCGCGTCCGAGGGTCTCCGGACGGTCCTCGTCGAGCGCACCGCGACGGGTGGGCAGGCGGGCCAGAGCTCGCGCATCGAGAACTACCTCGGTTTCCCGGACGGGGTGTCCGGCGCACAGCTGGCCGAGCGTGCACGTCGGCAGGCCGAGAAGTTCGGCGCCGAACTCGTCACCACCCGCGAGGTCGCGGGTGTCGAGGTCGACGGGCCGGCGCGCGTGGTGCGTCTGACCGACGGCAGTGCGATCGCCGCGCACTCGATCATCCTCGCCACGGGTGTCTCCTACCGACGGCATCCGGCGCCGGGGGTCGACGAGTTCGCCGGTCGCGGCGTCTTCTACGGCTCCGCGGTCACCGAGGCGGTCGGCTGTACCGATCAGGACGTGTACATCGTGGGCGGCGCGAACTCCGCCGGTCAGGCAGCGATGTACCTGTCGAAGTGGGCGCGGTCGGTGACCATCGTGGTGCGCGCCGAGTCGCTGGAAGCCTCCATGTCGTACTACCTCGTGCAGCAGATCGAGAAGAACCCCGTCATCTCCGTCCGCCCCTGCACCGAGGTGACCGCCGCGCACGGCGATGGCCACCTCGAACAGATCACCCTGCGCGACAGGGTCTCCGGCGACGAGGAGACCGTCGACACGGGCTACCTGTTCCTCTTCATCGGGGCGGCGCCGCGGACCGAGTGGCTGGACGGCGTGGTGGTGCGCGACCGCCACGGCTTCGTCGTCTCGGGTCAGGACCTCACGGTCGACGGGGCCCGCCCGCCGGGCTGGTCGGTCGACCGCGCACCGCACCATCTCGAGACCAGCGTGCCCGGCATCTTCGCGGCGGGCGACGTGCGCGCGGACTCCGCCAAGCGCGTCGCGTCGGCCGTCGGTGAGGGTGCGATGGCCGTCATGCTCGTCCACCGCTATCTCGCCCAACCCTGACCACCGCACGCGTCCCGGAAGCTGGATCATCATGACCGAACTCGACTGCAGCACCGAGGAACTGAAGACGCTGTTCCTCTTCGAGTCGCTCGACGACGAGCAGCTCGAGCAACTGTGTGCCAACGGGCACGTGGAGATGATCGAGGCCGGTCCCGTGTTCGCGGAGGGCGACGACGCTACGTGCTTCTACGTGCTCCTCGACGGGGAACTGGTGCTGACCAAGATGTCCGGCGGCGAGAAGATCGAGGTGAACCGCACGTCGTCGCGGGGCGTCTACGCGGGTGCGTGGCAGGCGTACCTCGGGGACCGCGCCCCGCAGAAGTACATGTCGGGCATGGACGTGACGCGTCCGTCCCGGTTCTTCGTGCTCGACGCCGAGCGGTTCGGAGACCTGGTTCGAGAGTGGTTCCCCATGGCGGTCCACATGCTCGAGGGACTGTTCTTCGGTCAGCAGAGCAGCAAGCAGGTCATCGACCAGCGGGAGCGGTTGCTGGCGCTGGGGTCGCTGTCGGCCGGTCTGACACATGAGCTGAACAACCCGGCCGCCGCGGCGGTCCGTGCGACGGCGGCGCTGCGGGACCGGGTGTCGCACATGCGCCGCAAACTCGGCGTCATCGCGTCGGGCGTCTACGACACCGACTCCCTGACGGGTCTGATCCGCCTGCAGGACGAGGCCGCCGAACTGGTGGGCAAGGCGCCGGAGCTCACTCCCATGGAGGCCTCCGACCGGGAGGACGCGCTGGGGGAGTGGTTCGAGGACCACGGCATCTCCGACGGGTGGGACCTCGCCCCGACCTTCGTGCAGGCCGGCATCGAGGCCGACTGGCTCGAGCGCGTCGCCGCGGACACGGGGGCGGAGCTTCTCGAGAGCACGATCCGCTGGCTGAACTACACCATCGAGACCGAACTGCTCATGAACGAGATCTCCGATTCCACCACACGGGTGTCGACGCTGGTCAACGCCGCGAAGCAGTACTCGCAGATTGACCGTGCGCCGTTCCAGAAGGTGGATCTGCGGGTCCTCCTCAAGAGCACCCTGGTGATGCTCGGTCGCAAGATCGGCGACGACATCACGGTGGTCAAGGACTTCGACCCGGCGCTGCCTCCCGTCGCGGCGTACGCCGCGGAGCTCAACCAGGTGTGGACCAACCTCATCGACAACGCCGTACAGGCCATGGACGGCCACGGAACGCTCACTCTGCGCACGGCGCGGGAGAACGACACGGCCCTCATCGAGATCGGGGACACCGGCCCGGGGGTTCCGGAGGCGATCCGGTCCCGCATCTTCGAACCGTTCTTCACCACCAAGCCTGTGGGCGAGGGCACCGGTCTGGGCCTCGACATCTCGTGGCGGATCGTGGTGAAGAAGCACGGCGGCGACCTACGGTTGCTGTCGGAGCCGGGAGACACCCGGTTCCAGGTACGAATACCGATCGACGGCCCGGCCGGGGCGCCGATGCCGACCGCAGAGGAGGAAGTCGGATGAGCACGAACGGAATCGACACCGCGGTACCGCCCAGCGGCACGGGCTGCGTGGAGTGCGACGCCACCGACGGGTGGTGGGTGCACCTGCGTCGGTGCGCTCAGTGCGGCCACGTCGGATGCTGTGACTCCTCACCGTCGCAGCACGCGAGTGCCCATGCCGCGACCAGCGGTCATCCCGTCGTGCAGTCGTTCGAACCCGGGGAGACGTGGTTCTGGAACTACGTCACCGAGGAGGGCTTCGACGGTCCCGAACTCGCTGCGCCGCAGCATCATCCGATGGACCAGACGGTGCCCGGACCGTCGTCTCGGGTCCCCTGGGACTGGCAGCGCCACGTCCGCTGAACCCAACATCGAATCGTTATGGAGTTACCCGCCGGTAGGGACGAGCGGGCGGTAAGGTCTGCGGTGCATTGCACGATGCATTCTCTCGCACAGCCTCAGGAGCCGTCCGTGTCGTTCATCCCCACCTCGTCCTTCTTCTCCAACGCCACGCGCTCGGATCGAAGTTCCTCTCGTGCAACGCGATTCGGCGCAGCCGTCGCGGTCGGCGCCACCATCGCCGCAGGGGCGATCCTCGGTACCGGGGTGGCGTCCGCGGCTCCGGTCACCTGCGTGTCCCCGCCCGCGGCCAACGACATCCAGGTGAGCGACACGGCCAGCTGCGGAGCCAAGGCCACCGGCGCCGGCGTCGCCACGTCGTCGGCGTCCGAGAGCGGTACCGCGGTCAGCGTCGCCGACGGCGGGCGCTCGACGTCGAACGCCACCGGCTTCGGCACCGCGCTGAGTGCCGTTCTGGGAGCGGGTACCTCGTACTCGTACTCCTTCGGTGGCGGCATCTCGCAGTCCTTCGCCACGAACGGAGCCACCTCCGTCGCCATCGCCGGGTACGGCGGCGGCGCGACGGCCAGCACGGTCACGGGCGTGAACTGCGCCGGTCTCAACTCCTTCGCTCTCGACCTCTCCACCGGGCGGTCCTGCATCGCCGGTCTGTAACCGTCGTGAACGCCACCGTCCTGGCGGTGCTCTGCGCCGTCGGGGCGGCGGTGTGCATCGCTGTCGGTACCGTCGTCCGCCAGCGGTCGGCGGCGTCGATTCCCGACGAGTCCGTCGGTCGGCTGGGACCCATCACCACGCTGATCCGCGAGCCGCTGTGGTGGATCGGCACGGTCGTCGGCATCGGCGGCTACGGCCTGCAGGCGGCGGCGTTGGGGCTCGGATCCCTTCTCCTGGTGCAGCCGCTCCTCGTGTTGTCCCTGCTGTTCGCGCTGCCGCTGGGTGCTCGGTTCTCCGGCCGCACCGTGTCGGCGAAGGACTGGCTGTGGGCTGCCGCGCTGACGGCGGCCATCGCGGTCCTCGTCGTCGTGGGCGATCCGCGGCCCGGCGTGGAACGCGCCGAGACGCGGCACTGGGTCGTCGTTCTCTGCGTCGGAATCCCGTTGGTTCTCGCCTGTGTTCTCGGCGCGCGCAGCGGCTCCCGGTCCCGGCGCGCCCTGCTGCTGGGACTGGCCGGCGGTGCGCTGTTCGGCGTCGCGGCCGTGCTGACGAAGAGTGTCGTCCACCTCGCCGGACGCGGACCAGAGCCGCTGCTGACCTCGGTCGAGCCGTACGCGCTCGTCGCCGTGGCCGTGGTCGCGATCTCGCTGCAGCAGTCGGCCTTCCAGGTGGGTGCGTTGCAGGCCTCGCTGCCCGCGACGACCGTGATGGAACCGATGGTCGCGTCGCTGCTGGGATTTGTCGTGCTGGGCGAGTACCTCGACGCCGATCGTGAGGTCACGGTGGTGCTGGTCGCCGCCCTGATTCTCGTGGTGGTCTCGGCGGTGGCCCTGGCCCGGTCCGCGGGCGCGGCCTAGAACGTCGAACCCGCCCATCCTGCCCCGAACCCGTAGCGGCACTAGGCTCGTCGCATGAGTCCGATCGGTGGGGTGCTGTTCGACATCGACGGTGTGCTCATGACCAGTTGGCGTCCCGTGCCCGGGGCCGCGGAGACGGTGAGCACGCTGCGCAGCAACGACGTGGCGTGCGCGTTCCTGACCAACACCACGTCGAAGACGCGGGAGCAGATCTCCGACGCGCTCACCGATGCGGGCATCGAGGTGCACGCCGACGAGATCGTCACCGCGGCCACTCTCACCGCCGACCACCTGCGGACGCGGTACCCCGGTGCACGGTGCGTCCTCCTCAACAGCGGCCGGATCGCCGACGATCTGCCCGGCGTGGAGTGGGTCGACAGCGATCCGGACGTGGTGGTGCTCGGCGGCGCCGGCGAGCAGTTCACCCACGAGGCGCTCAGCCGGGTCTACGACTGGATGTGTCAGGGCGTGCCCGTCGTCGCGATGCACCGCAGCCTCATGTGGACCACGGCCGAGGGGCTGCGCATCGACACGGGCATGTATCTGACGGGCATGGAATCGGCGTCCGGCCGCACGGCGACGGCCGTCGGCAAGCCGGCGCCGCTCGGTTTCCAGACGTCGGCGGAACGCATGGGCGTCGATCCGGACCTGGTGGTGATGGTCGGGGACGATCTCGACAACGACGTGCTCGCCGCCCAGGTCGTCGGCATGCGCGGCATGTTGGTCCGCACGGGCAAGTTCCGTCAGGAACGCCTCGACCGGCACGCACGCGACCAGTACGCGATGCAACCGGCGTTCGTCGTCGACTCCGTCGCGGACCTGCCGGCGGTGCTGGAGATCGGTCGGTAGTGGTCCTGCGGCCGGGATCCGAGTTCGCGGGGTTCCGCGTCGAGAGACTGCTCGGTCACGGCGGCACCGCCGAGGTGTATCTCGCCCGACGTGGATCGGCAGCGCCGGAGACCCTGAAGATCCTGCGTGCGGACGCCCCGCGGGACGCGTTCGCGGCCGAGGTGCGGATCGGGGCCCTGCTGCAGCACCCGAACATCGTCGCGGCGCACGATCACGGCGAGTTCCGCGGGCGGCCGTGGATGTCGATGTCGCACGTCGACGGGTACAGCGCCGCCCGCCTCGTCGCGCGCGGACAGATCCCACTCGACGTGCACCGAGCCGCCCGCATCGTCGACGGCGTGGCGAGAGCCCTCGACCACGCGCACGGTCTCGGGATCGTCCACCGGGACGTCAAGCCGGCCAACATCCTGCTCGCGAGTGTCGCCGATGCGGACACCCGGGAGCAGATTCTGCTGTCCGACTGGCAAATCGCCCGGTCGACGTCCTCGCCGACACCGCTGGTGTCGGACGACGGGACGGTGCTGACGTCGATCGGCTACGCGGCACCCGAACTGCTGCGGGGCGGCACGCTCACCGCCCGCACCGACATCTACGCGCTCGGTGCCACCCTCGTCGAACTGCTCACGGGACGGCCGCCGTTCCCGCTGGCGACTCCGTTCGCCGTCATGGACGCCCAGCTGAGGCGGACCCCGCCGTCCGTCAGCTCGCGTCGGGCCGACCTGCCGACCCGCCTCGACGCCGTCGTGCAGCGCGCGCTGGCCAAGGAGCCGGCGGACCGGTTCGCGTCGTGCCACGACCTGAGCGTGGCGGTGGCGCGGGCCCTGAGGGACCACGCGCCACCTGAGCCCGGCCGGCCTCCGGCCTCCCCGCCACCTGAGCCCGGCCGGCCTCCGGCCTCCCCGCCACCTGTGCCCGGTCGGCCCTGGTACCGACGTCGCTAGTCGCTCGGCGTCTCGGGATCCGTCGGCCGGTTCGCGACGACGGGGTACTTGCCCGTGTAGCCCATCCGCTCCTCGGCGACGCTGAGGACGCGGGCCCGGACGAGGAACCAGCCGCCGATGAGCATCGGCACGATGACGACGAGTGTGGCGACGGTCCACGTCCCGATCGGCGCGTCGAGCGCCATGAGCACCAGCACCGCAGCGAGGAACGCGAGCGTCGCGTAGCTCGTGTACGGCGCCCCGAAGAGCCGGAACGACGGCCGTTCGAGGATGCCCTTGCGGCTCCACCGGTAGAGCTGCAGCTGGCAGAGCACGATGGTCGCCCACGAGGCGATGATGCCGAGGGCCGACATGTTGAGCACGATCTCGAACGCCTCGCCGGGCTTGAACGCGTTGAGCGCCACGCCGAGCAGTGTCAGGGCGCCGGTGAGCAGGATGCCGCCGTAGGGGACACCGTTCCGGCTCATCCGCGCCGTGAACGACGGCGCGCTGCCGTTCATCGCCATCGATCGCAGGATGCGGCCCGTCGAGTACAGCCCCGCGTTGAGGCTGGACAGCGCTGCGGTGACCACGACGATGTTCATGATCGTGCCGGCGCCGTCGACGCCGATACGGGAGAAGAACGTGACGAAGGGGCTCTCCCCGGCCCGGTAGGTGGTGTACGGCAACAGCAGCGCCAGCAGGATCAGCGATCCCACGTAGAACACCGCGATGCGGAAGATGACGGAGTTGATGGCCCGCGGCATCACCTTCGCCGGGTTCTCGGTCTCTCCGGCCGCGGTCCCGACCAGCTCGACGGCCGCGTAGGCGAAGACGACACCTGACGTGACGATGACCAGCGGCCACGCCCCGGTGGGGAAGAGGCCGCCGTTGCCTGAGATGACGCCGAAGCCGGTCGACTGGCCGTCGACGTCGAAACGACCGGCGAGGAAGACGGTGCCCACGACCAGGAAGGTCACCAGCGCCGCGACCTTGATCATGGCCGCCCAGAACTCCATCTCGCCGAACCACTTCACCGACACCAGGTTCACGGCGAGCACGATGGCCAGTGCGATCAGGGCGATGGTCCATTGCGGGATGCCCTTGAAGGCGCCCCAGTAGTGCATGTACGTCGCGACGGCCGTGACGTCGACGATCGCCGTCATCGCCCAGTTGAGGAAGTACATCCACCCGGCCGCGTAGGCGGCCTTCTCGCCGTAGAACTCGCGGGCGTAGGAGACGAACGATCCGGAGGACGGGCGGTGGAGCACCAGCTCGCCGAGCGCTCGGAGGATGAAGAAGACGAAGACGCCGCAGACGGCGTAGATGATGAACAGGCCCGGGCCCGCGGACTCGAGGCGGCCGCCCGCGCCGAGGAACAGGCCGGTGCCGATCGCGCCGCCGATGGCGATCATCTGCAGTTGCCGAGGTTTCAGGCCCTTGTCGTAGCCCTCCTCCTCGTGTGCCATCGCCGAGTTGTCGTAACCGGTGTCGACTGCATCGGACACGATGTGGTCCTTTCGTCCGCAGAGGTGGGCGGGTGTATATGTCCGATTCGCGTGGATTCTGTTGTGGCGCGCGACAACTGGTCGCGTCACACATTCTTCTCACGCGTGAGTCGGTCGTCGTTCCGGCACGTGAACACCGTGTGAATCGCGACCACTCGACGACGACCTTGCACTCGACCACCTCGACTGCTAGAAATCTGGTTGGCACTCGCGTACTGTGAGTGCCAGGTCGAAGAGGTGAGATCGGGAATCATCGACACCCCTGGTCGTCCGTCGCGGGCACCGACTCGGCCGGATGTGGAAAGGGAGCGACCCACCCGCGGTCGCTTCGTGTGTCACCCCCAATCCGGAGGATCACTTCGCAATGGCCAAGATCATCGCGTTCGACGAAGAGGCACGCCGTGGCCTCGAACGGGGCTTGAACAGCCTCGCCGACGCAGTCAAGGTGACGTTGGGCCCCAAGGGTCGCAACGTCGTACTCGAGAAGAAGTGGGGCGCGCCCACGATCACCAACGATGGTGTGTCCATCGCCAAGGAGATCGAGCTGGAGGACCCGTACGAGAAGATCGGCGCAGAGCTGGTCAAAGAGGTCGCCAAGAAGACCGACGACGTCGCAGGTGACGGCACCACCACCGCGACCGTTCTCGCTCAGGCACTCGTCCGCGAAGGCCTGCGCAACGTCGCAGCCGGCGCGAACCCGCTCGGCCTCAAGCGCGGCATCGAGGCAGCCGTCGCCGCTGTCACCGAGTCCCTGCTGAAGTCCGCCAAGGAGATCGACACCAAGGAGCAGATCGCTGCGACCGCTGGTATCTCCGCAGGCGACGCGTCCATCGGCGAGCTCATCGCCGAGGCCATGGACAAGGTCGGCAAGGAAGGCGTCATCACGGTCGAGGAGTCCAACACCTTCGGCCTGCAGCTCGAGCTCACCGAGGGCATGCGCTTCGACAAGGGCTACATCTCGGGATACTTCGTCACCGACGCCGAGCGTCAGGAAGCCGTCCTCGAGGACGCGTACATCCTGCTCGTCAGCTCGAAGGTCTCCACCGTCAAGGACCTGCTGCCCCTGCTGGAGAAGGTCATCCAGTCCGGCAAGCCGCTCCTGATCATCGCCGAGGACGTCGAGGGCGAAGCGCTCTCCACCCTCGTCGTGAACAAGATCCGCGGCACCTTCAAGTCCGTCGCCGTCAAGGCACCGGGCTTCGGTGACCGTCGCAAGGCGCAGCTCGCCGACATCGCCATCCTCACCGGTGGCGAGGTCATCAGCGAAGAGGTCGGCCTCTCCCTCGAGGGTGCCGGACTCGAGCTGCTCGGCCAGGCTCGCAAGGTCGTCGTGACCAAGGACGAGACCACCATCATCGAGGGCTCCGGCGACGCCGACGCCATCGCGGGTCGTGTCTCGCAGATCCGTTCCGAGATCGAGAACTCCGACTCGGACTACGACCGTGAGAAGCTGCAGGAGCGCCTGGCCAAGCTGGCCGGTGGCGTTGCAGTCATCAAGGCCGGTGCCGCCACCGAGGTCGAGCTCAAGGAGCGCAAGCACCGCATCGAAGATGCCGTGCGCAACGCCAAGGCAGCTGTCGAGGAGGGCATCGTCGCCGGTGGTGGCGTCGCGCTGCTGCAGTCGGCTCCCGCACTCGAGAACCTCAACCTCACGGGCGACGAGGCCACCGGCGCGAACATCGTTCGCGTCGCCCTCGAGGCACCGCTGAAGCAGATCGCGTTCAACGCCGGCCTCGAGCCCGGCGTCGTCGCGGAGAAGGTGCGCAACCTCCCCCTCGGCCACGGCCTCAACGCCGCGACCAACGAGTACGAGGACCTGCTCGCCGCCGGCATCAACGACCCGGTCAAGGTCACCCGCTCGGCACTGCAGAACGCAGCGTCGATCGCGGCTCTGTTCCTCACCACCGAGGCCGTCGTCGCCGACAAGCCGGAGAAGGCCGGAGCGCCCGCGGGCGATCCGACCGGCGGCATGGGCGGCATGGACTTCTGAGTCCCGCTCCCTGATCGCACGAGAGCCGGTCACCCTCACGGGTGGCCGGCTCTCGGCGTTCCGCGGTGAGTTCCGGCGCCCCGTCGAGTCGGTAACGTCATGACGAGACTGCTGTTCGTCCACGGCGCCGGCGGCGAGGACGACGACGAGCCGTTGGCGGAGGAGTTCGGCGCGCTGCTCGGCGCGACGGTCGACATGCCCCGCATCCCGAGCGACGACATGAGCGTCGAGGCGTGGGCAGGACCGATACGCCGCGGCCTCGAGGCGAGGCCCGACGTCGTGATCGCCCACTCCTTCGGCGCCACCGTCCTGCTGCACGTGCTCGCCTCGCTCCCGGTTCCCGCCGCCACGTTGCTCGCGATGCCCGACTGGAGTGCCGCGGGCTGGGACGTCCACCAGTACGAGTGGCCGACCGTCCCGCCGGAGGTCTCCCTGACGCTGCACCACTGCCGCGACGACGACGTGGTGCCGTTCGCGCACCTGGCACTGGCCTCCGCGCGGCTCCCGGGCGCTCGGGTGGTCGAGCACCAGCGGGGTGGGCACCAGTTCGAGGGTGCCGTCGGGGAGGTGGTGGCGTCGATGCGGCTGTAGCCACACGATCGTCGACGATTCCGCGCATCCGCAGAATCACCGGTGATCGTGTGTGCTCACCCTCGCGCGAGCGATCGTCGTCGGCGTACCGTCTGAACGATCTCGTCCGCGACTGCAGCCACGCTCGCCTTCACCGTGGCAGCGGAGTACCGCAGAACCAGCCAGTCGTCCAACACCAGTGCGTTCTGTCGGCGACGATCGCTGGTGAAGACGTCTGCAGCCGTGTGGAACTCACGCCCATCGATCTCCACCACCACGCGCCCGCGCCGGTCCACCAGATCTCCGTAGTACGGGCCGACCTTGCCATTGATTTCCAGGTGCATGTTGCGGGCGGTGAGAGCTCGCGCCACCATGCGCTCGGGTTCGGACAGTGTGTTGGGGCATGCTCGCCGCAACTGGTCACGCAGCAGACGCATGCCGGTCATCCCCTTCGCCTCGTCGCACAGCTGAGCCAGGGAACGCCAGCTCACCGCCCGTGACAGCGCCCTGTCGATCACCTTCTCGAACTGCGGCCGGGTCAACGTGCCGGCGACGTCGAGGATCGCGTGTTCGAGGGACACGACAGGTGTGTCCCCCAACCATCTGACGTTCGTCAGAGCCCGGCGATGAACACGCACCCAGTTCGGGCCACCCGCGTACCCCGTCGGCGGCACCGTCACGTGGACCATGGAGGGTTCCGCGGGCAGCAGCCCCCAGATCCAGGCTGCGGTGTCGTGACTCGCGACGGCGTGCGGTTTCCACAGTCGGACCGCCGCACACCTGTCCTCGTACGTGGGTGGTTCGGTGGAGTACACGCCGGGCAGCAGTCGGTGCAGTTCGCCGCGCGCTGCTCTGCGATCGACGGTCGCGCCGCTGATGCCCCCGGCGATCAGCTGTCGTCTGGTGTGGACTCCCATCGGCCGAGTGTGAGTTGCTCGCGTGCTGTCGAGGTCTGGCGGTGGTCCGCGCCTGTGGACGAAGCGCTCGTTCGTGCACAACGAGGTCCACCAGCTTGCGTGTGGAGCCACACGATGTTGATCGATGTCGCGGTTCTGCACAATCGAGGGCGATTCCGACGACTCAGCCTCAGCGCCCGGGAACGTAGTGCCGCGGGTTCTGCCGACGACCCGCGGGCGGGAGGTTGCGGTCCGGGGTCTCGACCAGCGGGGCGGTGGCGGGGATCCGGCCGGCGGCGCGGTCCAGTCCGGCGCGCGCACGCGGATGCTTGCGCCGCCGCGCCGGCACGGCCCGGAACGCCACGTTCACCAGGAAACCCAGCCGCCGCAGCCAGCGCTCGTCCCGATCGGTCCAGGTGTAGCCCAGCAGGTCTCGGACCGCCGGGTCGTAGAGCCCGACGGTGATGCGCCGGAAGGTGCGGTCGACGACCGGGCGCATCCGGGCCCACAGCCACTCGGGTAGTGGCAGGAACGGTGGCACCGGCACGGACGACATGTCGAGGACCAGGCGCGCGGCCGGGGTGTCCTCCAGAACGGTGCGGCACATCCGGTCCCAGTACGCCTGGAAGTCGGACCACGTCTCGGGCACGGGGCGCATGCTCATGCCGTACAGGGCGTACCACCGTCGGTGCTCGTCGAACAGTTGCTCTCGCTCGGCCTCGGTGATGCCGCCCATGAAGTACTCGGCGGTGCGCATGGTGCCCACGAAGAACGTGGCGTGCGCCCAGTAGAAGATGTCGGGATCGAGGGCGTGGTAGGGGCGCCCGTGAGCATCGAGACCGCTGATGTCGTTGTGGTAGCGCCTGATTCGTTCCGCGGTCTCGGGTGCGCGGTCACCGTCGAACACGACGCCGCCGATGGGATAGAGCGAGCGCATGACGCGCTCCCAGCGCTCGACCTCGAACGTCGAGTGCTCGCTGACGGCCGTGCCGAGACCCGGGTGCATGTTCTGCATCGAGCCGGCCCACGGTCCCTGCAGGATCCCGCGCCAGTCCCCGAACCATCGCCAGGTGAGGGAGTCGGGGCCGAGCGTTTGACTACGCATGTTGTCACCGTAGAGTCGAGCGAGCACGGCAGTCAACAGTGAGGTGTCATCGACGTGACCACGCTCGAGGCGCGACGCGAGCAGCGGCGCGCGGCACTGCTCACGGCCGGGATCGATCTGCTGGGAGCGGTCGGTGGTCCCGCTGTGAGTGTGCGGGCGGTGTGCTCGCGGGCGTCGTTGACCGAGCGCTACTTCTACGAGAACTTCGGCGACCGTGACTCGTTCGTCCGCACGGTGTACACCGCGGTGGCCGAGGAGGGGCGCGATGCACTGGTCCGCGCGGTGGGTCAGGCCCGCCGCCCGGAGGAGCGCGCACGCCGCGCCGTCACCGCGTTCGTCGAGCTCATGATCGACCGTCCCGAACACGGCCGAGTGCTGTTGTCGGCGCCGTTCGCCGATCCGGCGCTGAGCACCTGGGGGCGGCGCACCATGCCGATCTTCGTCGCGCTCATCGGCGACAACCTGCCCGCCGAGTCGAACGACGTCGACCGCCTGCTGACTGCGACCGGTGTCGTCGGGTCGCTGACCGCCCTGTTCACGGCGTACCTCGACGGCGAGATCGTGGTGGAACGGCAGCACTTCGTCGACCACTGCACGGCCCTGGTGCTGTCTGCGAGCAACCGACGCACGGCATGATGGCGGGCATGGAGCTGGTGCGCGCAGGAGTGCTCGACGTGGGCGTCGAGCGGTACGGAGACCCGAGCGGCCCGTCGGTCGTGTTGCTGCACGGGTTTCCGTACGACACCCGGTCCTACGACGACGTCGCCCGACTGCTGGCCGACACGGGTGCCGACGTGGTGGTGCCGTACCTGCGCGGCTTCGGGCCCACGCGGTTCGTCGAGGACTCCACGATGCGGTCGGGAGAGCAGGCCGCGTTGGCGCACGATCTGCACGACCTCATCGGGGCGATGGCACTCGACCGTCCGATCGTCGCCGGCTACGACTGGGGTGGCCGCGCGGCGTGCGCGGTGGCGGCGCTGTGGCCCGAGTCGGTGTCGGGTCTGGTCAGCGTGTCCGGCTACCTGGTGCAGGACATCGAGGCTGCCGTGACGACGCCGGCACCGCCGCACCTCGAGAAGCGGTACTGGTACCAGTACTACCTGCACTCGGAGCGCGGCCGCGCCGGCCTCGCTGCCTACCGCGCGGAGATCGCGCAGACGTTGTGGACCGACTGGTCGCCGACGTGGCGGTTCGGAGACTCCGAATTCGCCGCCACCGCAGCATCGTTCGACAACCCGGACTTCGTCGACGTCGCGGTGCACTCGTATCGACACCGGTACGGACTCGCGGCGGGGGACCCGCGGTACGCGGCCACGCAGGACGCGCTCGCCGGGCAGCCGTCGATCACGGTGCCGACCGTCGTCCTCGATCCGACGGAGGACACGGTCGCCGCCCTGTACGGATCGCCCGACCACGGCGCGCACTTCACGGATCTCGTCGACGTGCGTGCGGTCGACGCCGGCCACAACCCGCCGCAGGAACTGCCGGGGGTGTTCGCCGACGCCCTCCGCACGCTCGCCGAGATCGTGGACGCGCGGAACTAGACCGCGAGTTCGCCGAGCTCCGACCAGTCGGTGCCCTCCACCTCGGTGCTGACGATCTTCGGAGTCTCCTGCAGGTACGGCGGGAGATCCTTCTGCGCCTGCTTGAAGTGGTCCGACTGCACGTGTGTCGCACCGGCATCCGGGTCGCGGAAGGCCTCGACGAGGACGTACTCGGTGGGATCGTCGAGTGTGCGCGACCAGAAGTACCAGAGGCATCCCTCCTCCGCCTGGCAGGCCTCGGTGAAGGCTCGCGAGATCTCGGGCCAGTCGTCCGCGTGCTCTGCCTTCACTCGGAACTTGGCGGTGATGAAGATCAAGGGGTGCTCCTTCGCTCGTACGAACTCCGACGTGTTCCTGTGTACCCCCTCGGGCCGCACTAGTATCGCGTCATGGCAGCCACGTCACCGGCGATCGAACTCGAGGTCAGCGGACGCACGGTGCGGGTGTCCAACCCCGACCGCGTGTACTTCCCGGCGAGCGGAGCCACCAAGCGTGATCTCGTCGAGTACTACCTGTCTGTCGGCGACGGCATCGTGCGCGCGCTGCGGGAGCGGCCCTGCATGATGCACCGGTTCCCCGACGGTCTCGCCGGGGAGAAGGTGCACCAGAAGCGGTTGCCGAAAGGCGCTCCGGACTGGATGGAGACGGTGCGGGTCACCTTCCCGCGCTACAACCGCACCGCGGACGAACTCTGCGTCACCGAACTGGCGCACGTGATCTGGGCCGTGCAGATGTCGACGGTGGAGTTCCATCCGTGGAACAGCCGGCGCGCCGACGTGGAGAGTCCGGACGAGTGGCGCATCGATCTGGATCCGATGCCGGACTGCTCCTTCGACCGGGTGCGCCGGGTGGCGGCGGTGACGCGCGAGGTGCTCGACGAACTCGGTGCCGTCGGGTGGCCGAAGACGTCGGGCGGCAACGGGTTGCACGTGTACGTGCGTATCGCGCCGGAGCAGGGCTTCGCCGATGTCCGCAGGGCCGCACTGGCGTTCGCTCGGGAAGTGGAGCGGCGCGCGCCGGACGACGTGACCACGACGTGGTGGCGCAAGGACCGCGACCCGACGAAGTTGTTCGTCGACTACAACCAGAACGCCCGCGACCACACCATCGCGAGCGCGTACTCCGTGCGCGGCAATCAGGACGCGACGGTGTCGACGCCGATCACGTGGGACGAGATCGCCGACGTGGAGCCGCGGGACCTCACCATGTACACGGTGCCGTCCCGATTCGCGGATCTCGGTGATCTGCACGCAGGAATCGACGATGCCGTGTACTCGATCGCCCCGCTGATCGAGTGGGCCGAGCGCGACGAGCGGGCGGGGCTCACCGAACCCGAGGAGTGACCGGATCGTTCTCTGTGGCCGTGTGTTCTCACAACACGCAGCGGAGGTGAGATGTAGTTCGAGCGAATGATTTGGAGCCGGAAACCGGCACAGGGTCTTTTTCTGTGGCAGAATACGTGCAAATCGTACAAAGCAGCGCGTTCGGTCCACCCCGTCGGCGGGGCCCGACACGGACGCGCGGCCTGCCAGTGAGGAATGCTCATGCACTGCCGTCTCTGCGGATCCGCCGACCTCGAGAGTGTCCTCGACCTGGGCGCGACACCGCCGTGCGAATCGTTCCTCACCGCAGCGCAGCTCGACGATCCGGAGCCCACCTTCCCCCTGCACCTGCGTCTCTGCCGAGAGTGCCTGCTGTTGCAGATTCCGGCTCTCGTGTCGCCGGCCGAGACGTTCACCGAGTACGCGTACTTCTCGTCGTTCTCGAGCAGCTGGGTCGACCATGCCCGGACGTTCGTGCAGGAGTCCGTGCGCCGCCTGGATCTGTCCGACGAGTCGTTCGTGGTCGAGGTGGCGAGCAACGACGGCTATCTCCTGCAGCACGTCGTGGACGCCGGAATCCGCTGCCTCGGTATCGAGCCGAGCGTGAACGTCGGTGCGGCAGCGCGTGAGTCCGGTGTTCCGACGGAGACAGCGTTCCTCGATCCGACGACCGCGGCGCAGGTGCGTGCCGCGCACGGGCCGGCGGACCTCGTCGTCGCGAACAACGTGTACGCCCACATCCCGGACGTCGCGGGATTCACCGAGGGGCTGCGCACGCTGGTGTCGGACCACGGCATGGTCAGCATCGAGGTGCACCACGCCCTCCACCTGGTGGCCGACGCACAGTTCGACACGGTCTACCACGAGCACTTCCAGTACTGGACGGTCCTGACGGCGACGAGGGCGCTCGCCCGAGGCGACCTGACCGTCGTGGACGTCGAGGAACTGTCCACCCACGGTGGTTCCATCCGGATCTGGGCGACACCGTCCGCGAACGCCGGCCCGCCCAGCGAGCGCACCCTCGACCTGCTCGCGGCCGAGCAGCGCGCGGGGCTGCATCACGTAGTCGGCTATCGCGGGCTCGAGAAGGCGGCGCGCGGGGTCCGAGCGACGTTGCTCGAGTTCCTCCTCGACTGTCGCCGGCGGGGTGAACGCGTGGTCGGATACGGCGCGCCGGGCAAGGGCAACACCCTGCTCAACTACTGCGGCATCCGAACGGACCTGGTGGAGTACACCGTCGATCGCAATCCCTACAAGCACGGTCGGTTCACACCGGGGACGCGAATCCCGGTGCACCATCCCGATCGCATCGCGGCGGATCGTCCGGACGTGGTCCTGGTCCTGCCGTGGAATCTCGAGAGCGAGCTCACCGAGCAGCTGAGCTACGTCGCCGAGTGGGGTGGGCGCGTCGTGTTCCCACTCCCCGTTCTCCACACCGCCGACATCGGGCGGCTCGACACATCGGAGGCTCTGGCATGAAGGTCGTACTGTTCTGTGGCGGTTACGGAATGCGCATGCGCAACGACCGCAACGACGACATCCCGAAGCCCTTGCAGATGGTCGGGCCCCGTCCGCTCCTCTGGCACATCATGAAGTACTACGCACACTACGGCCACAAGGACTTCGTGCTGTGCCTCGGCTACGGCGCGGCAGCGATCAAGCAGTTCTTCCTGGACTATCACGAGGAGCAGTCCAACGACTTCGTCATGCGCGACGGCAAGGTCGAGTTGCTGAGCACGGACATGAGCGACTGGTCGATCACGTTCGTGGACACCGGCGTCGAGTCGCCCATCGGCGAGAGGTTGCGGCGCGTCCGTGACCACCTTGACGGCGATCCGTACTTCCTCGCCAACTACTCGGACGTGTTGACCGACGCCCCGCTGGACACGATGATCGAGCGCTATCACGAGTCGGGCGCCGTGGCGTCCATGCTGGTGGTGCCGCCGCAGTCGAGCTTCCACTGCGTGGACGTGTCGGAGGCCGGCGAGATCAAGGACATCGTTCCGGTGAGCCGCTTTCCCATCTGGGAGAACGGCGGGTACTTCGTGCTCAGTCAGGAGGTCTTCGACCACATTCCGGAGGGGGGCGATCTGGTCGGCGATGCGTGTATGACACTGGCGGGCCGCGGGGAACTGTTCGGATACCGGCACGAGGGATTCTGGAAGCCGGCCGACACCTTCAAGGAGCGTGCGGAACTCGACAACGACTACGGGCGCGGCATTCGCCCGTGGGCGGTGTGGGAGGGCGATCGGAATCGACCGCCACTGTCGAGCGTCGTCGCGTGATTGGCCTGTCCCCCAGCCGTATCCGCTCGGTGGCGGTGCTCGGGGCGCATCCGGACGACATCGCCATCGGCGCCGGAGGAACGCTCCTCGACCTCACCCGTGGGGGAGATGTCGAGGTGCACGCTCTGGTGTTGTCGGGCGGCGGCACCGAGCGGGAAGCCGAGGAGCGAAAGGCACTGTCGGACTTCTGTTCGGACGGACCGGTGTCGCTCACCGTGCTCGACGTGCCGGACGGCCGCTCCCCTGATCACTGGAGCGCGGTGAAGAACGGACTCGAACAGTTCCGGCGTACGTGCGAGCCCGACGTCCTACTCGCACCGCAGCGGCGCGACGCGCACCAGGATCACCGCCTGCTGGCGGAGCTGGTTCCCACCGTCTTTCGCGACCATCTGGTGCTGGGCTACGAGATCGTCAAGTGGGAGTCCGATCTTCCGACACCCGGTCTCTATTATCCGCTCGCCGACGACGTGGCGGTGCGCAAGGCGGAGCTGCTGTCGCGGCACTACCCCTCGCAGCATCACCACGACTGGTACGACTCCGAGACTTTTCTCGGGCTGGCGCGCGTGCGAGGAGTGCAGTGCCGCAGCAGATATGCCGAGGCGTTCGTCGTGGAGAAGATACTCCTGCACACGGAGAACCTGCGGTCGGACCGTCCGGCACCGCAGACGAAAGGGTCGTGAACAGCATGCGTGTACTCGTCACCGGACACCAGGGATACCTCGGTACCGTCATGGTTCCGCTCCTGCAGGAGCGTGGTCACACCGTGGTGGGGCTCGACAGCGGCCTGTTCGCGGACTGCGTTCTCGGTGACGCACCCGCGGATCCGGTCACCCTGGCCACGGATCTGCGCGACGTCGTGGCCGCCGATCTCACGGGTGTCGACGCGGTGGTGCACCTCGCCGCACTGTCGAACGATCCGCTCGGCACGCTGGCGCCGGAGATCACGCACGACATCAATCACCATGCCTCCGTGCGTCTCGCACGTGCCGCGAAGGATGCGGGGGTGGGCCGGTTCCTGTACGCGTCCACCTGTTCGGTCTACGGCGCCGCCGGTCAGGACGCGGTCACGGAGGACGCGGTGCTGAGGCCCCTCACCCCCTACGCCGTGAGCAAGGTGCGCGTCGAGGACGACGTCGCGGCCATGGCGGACGACAGCTTCGCGCCGGTGTTCCTCCGCAACGCGACGGCCTTCGGCTACTCACCGCGGCTGCGGGCGGACATCGTGGTCAACGATCTCACGGCGTCGGCGTTCCTCACCGGACGCATCGTCGTCAAGTCCGACGGCACGCCGTGGCGACCCCTCGTGCACGCGCGGGACATCGCGTACGCCTTCGCGGCCGCGCTCGAGGCGCCGGTCGACCGAATTCGGAACCGGGCGTTGAACATCGGCACCGAGGCGAACAACGTGACGGTGCGCGACATCGCCGAGACGGTCGCCGACGTGACGGGTGCCGAGGTGGTGGTCACCGGAGAATACGGCGCCGACCCGCGGTCCTACCGCGTCGACTTCTCCGCGGCGCGAGAGGTGTTGCCCGCCTTCGTCCCCGAGTGGAGTGTCCGAGCCGGCGCTGAAGAGCTGGTCGCCGCATACGCCCGCCACGGTCTCACCGCGGACGCACTGGCGCAGCGCTTCACGCGTCTGGCCCGCGTCACCGAGCTCCAGCGGACCGGCGCGATCGACGAGAACCTCCGCAGGACGCGGGTGGGTGTCGGCAGTGCGTGAGAGATCACCCGCCGGCGACGAGGTCGCGCCAGGACCGCGCTGCCGCGTCCCGGTCGCTCACGATGCTCGGCGTCCCGCGCCAGCGGATCGCCAGATCCGCGTCGTCCCAGCGGACGCCCACGTCCTCGGAGGGTTCGTGCGGACGGTCGATCCGGTAGCACACGTCTGCGGTCTCGCCCAGGGTGAGGAAGCCGTGCAGGAAGCCGGGGGGCACGAACAGGTGCGCGCACTCCACGTCGTCGAGCACAACGTCGAACCACTGACCGAAGGTGGGCGACTCCGTTCTGGTGTCCACCAGGACGTCCTGGACGGCGCCGCGGGCGCACCGCACCAACTTGGCCTCGCCTCGGCCTCCTCGCCCGTGCAGGCCACGCAGAACGCCGCCGGCGGAACGGGACTGGGAGTCCTGACGGAAATCAGCGGCTCTCGTGGACAGGGTCGTGTGCTCGGCGATCGCCGCGTCGAAGATCTCGGTGTCGAAGGTCCTCGTGAAGAAACCCCGATCGTCGCGATGCGGGGTGGGCAGGAAGAGCAGGACGTCTCGCAGAGGTGTGGTCTCGACGCGCATGAGTCCAGTGTCGCCGACGGGTGCTCCCCGCGTACGACGAGCCGGAGAATCTCATGAGTTCGTGCAGAGCCTGCGCCTCGGCGACGGTGTCCACGGTGCTCGATCTCGGCCTCGTGCCGGCCGCGGACAGTTTCCCGACGGCCGAGTCCTCTCCCGAGGGCGACGAGATGCATGCTCTCGCGATGGGCCTGTGCACGACGTGCGGCCTGGCACAGCTCCTGGACGACGACACCCGCGCGGACGAACCGCGTGGAGTGGAGCCGGAGGCGTTGACGCGAGCCGCTTCTCGGGCGATGGACGAGATCGTGCGACGCGGGTGGCTCCCCGACGGCGCCGTGGTCCGCGAGTACGGAAGCCCCCACGGTGGGTCCTGGATCCCCGACGTGAGATCCCGTGGCGTCGCGGATGCCGGTCCGGCCGTGGCGGGTTCGCGCTCCGCCGACCTCGTCGTCGACGGTTTCGGGCTGATGCACGAGCCGGACCAGGCGGCCGCTCTGCGTGAACGTCGGGCGCTGCTCGGCGACGGCGGCGTACTGGTGCTGCAGGTCCACTCCTTCATGACCATCGTGCGGGATCGCCAGTGGACGGCGCTCCGCCACGGACACTTCGCCTACTGGTCGTCGACCGCGCTCGAGACCGCTCTGTGGGCAGCGGGTCTGATGCCCACCGGGTGTTGGGAGTCGGACCTCTACGGCGGGACTCTCCTGGTCTCGGCGATGCGCGACGACTCGGTGCGCCTCCCGGTGTGGGAGGACGACCTCGTGACGGCACGGCGCGTGCGGGAAGCCGAGGCTGCTGCCGCCGTCACCGATCCCACCGTCGTGTCGTCCCTCGGAGCAGCCGCCGTCGCCGAGGTCGAGGCGGTGCGGGCGAGACTCGGCGCGTCGTCTCGCGCGGGTGTGACGCTCGCCGCGTACGGAGCGGCGTCGCGTGCGGTCGCTCTGTTCGCGATGGCGGGGGTGACCACGGAGACGGTCGGCGCGGTCGTCGATGCGTCCCCGGCGAAATGGGGCCGCCGCATGCCGGGTACGGACGTTCCCATCGTCGGCCCGGAATGGCTGTACACCCATCGTCCCGACCGTGTGGTGGTGACCGTCCCGGATCTCCTCCCGGAGGTCGCTGCGGCGCATCCGGAGATGTCGTTCGTCGATCTCGACTCGGCCACGGAAGGACTCCGCTCATGACCGCTCCGCTCTCGGTGTGCATCCCGGCCTACGAGGCCGCGCGCACCCTGGAGACCACACTGGCCTCCGTCCTGGACCAGGACGAGGACATGGAGGTCCTGGTGCTCGACAACGCGAGCACCGACGCGACCGGCGACATCGCCCGCTCCTTCCGCGACGAGCGCGTCCGGATCGTGCGGAACGACCGGGTGCTCGCCATCGGGGACAACTGGAACGCGGCCGTGCGGGCCTCGACGGGCCGGCTCGTCAAGGTGGTGTGCGCCGACGACGTGCTCCGTCCCGGTGCGCTGGCGGGACAGCAGGCCGTACTGGACGATCCCGGGATCGCGGTGGTCTCGTCCAAGTTCGAGGTGATCGACGAGCAGGGGTCGGTGAAGGAGACCGGGCTCGGCCTCCCCGGCCTGCTCGGTCGACGCCCGGGCAAGGATCTCGCGGGCATCATCGTGCGCCGCGGTCCCGCCGAGTTCGGGCCGACCGCGGCCACCACCTTCCGCAGGGATCTGTTCGACCGGGTCGGCGGTTTCCGCGGCGACCTGGTGTTCCCGATGGACGTCGATCTGTTCGCTCGCATGGGCGCTCACGGGGACTTCCACGGCGTCTCCACCATCGACGCAGCGTGGCGCGACTCGACCTTCAACCTGTGCAGCCGGACGTCGAGCTACAGCAAACTCAGCGAGTCGGTCCGGCTGCATCACCGTCTCGCACGCGAACTCCCGGCTCTGGTCTCCACCGGCGACGTCCTCGCCGGAGACGGACGCATTCTCGGCGCCGTGCTCACCCGGTTACGTGCGCGAGCCGGCGACGTGGCCGACCGCCTCCTGCGGCGCTGATGCTGCGGCTCGCCCGAGACGTCCTGCTCGTGGGCTTCGGCACCTACGGTCAGTTCCTCGTCACGCTCGTCACCCTGCCGCTGACAGCCCGGCTGCTCGGAACCGAAGGAGTCGGGCTCGTCGCGGTGGGGATGTCGGCGTACTTCCTCGGCTCGGTTCTCGTCGATCTCGGTGCCACGCAGTACTTCGCTGCGCGCGTCGACGACCCCGACATCACGCAGGTGCGTGGCGCGTACGCGGTGGTGCGGTGCGGACTCTTCGCCGTGCTCGTCGTCGCGGCGCTGGTCGGGTGGGCCGCCGGTGTGGACGGTGCCGCCCGGATGATCCTGCTCGGGGCGGTCGCCGGGGGTGTCTGGTCACTGTCGGAGGACTGGCTGCTGATCGGTCGTGGCCGCTTCGGTGCCTCCACCGCCTACCAGGCCGCCGGACGTGTGGCATACCTGCTGGCGCTGGTCGTTCTGCTGCCGCAGTTCCCGTCGCCCGAGGTCGCGCTGGCCTGTCTGGGCGGCTCGTCCATCGTCACCGTGATCGCCACCGGCGTGGACGCCGACCGGCACTTCGGACGCCTCGTTCCCTCGTGGCGGGTCGGTGACACTCTGAGAACGGCGGCACCGGTGCTCGCGTCGCGGCTCCTGCTGACCGGCTACGGACAGGGCGGCGCGGCGGCGTACTCCACGGTGCTCGACGCGGTCTCCCTGGGCCTGTTCTCGGCCGCGGACCGGCTGGTCCGAGCGGGACAGTCGGTTCTCGATCCGATCGGGTTCGCGCTGCTCCCGCGGATGACCCGAATTCGGGACGGCCAGGCCTTCCGGGCGCGGACGATGCAGGGTGCGGCGGGGTGTCTCGCACTCGCGGTCGTCGCCGCGGCAGGGCTGACGCTCGTGGCCCCCCTGGTGATCCGCATCGTCTACGGCACCGAGTTCGCCCAGGCGACCGACCTGTTGCGCATCCTCGCCTGGATCCTCCCAGCCACCACGCTCACGTCCTACGTCACCACCGCCGTGCTGCCGGCGCAGGGTCGGACGTCGACGGTGCTCAGCGGCGCCGTCCTCGGCGTCACCTTCGCGGCGTCGGCTCTGCTGATCACCTCGGTCACCGGATCGGTCGTGACCATGGTCGTCGGGGTGCTCGTCTCCGAGTGGGCGGTGGCGCTGTGGTTCGTCGCCACGACCGCGCGGACCGTCCTGCGGCGCGAGTCGGACCATCCCGACGACACCATTCCCTCCCACGACGATCGCCGAGAGGCCACGCGATGACACACGAGAGATCCTCGGAACTCCAGGAACGTCTGCACCGCCTCGTCCCCGGTGGAAGCCACACGTACGCACGGGGTTCCGATCAGTACCCGGAGCACCTCACCCCGATCCTCACGCACGGGGTCGGCGCCCGTGTGTGGGACGTCGACGACAACGAGTACGTCGAGTACGGGAGTGGTCTGCGCTCGGTCACACTGGGACACGGGTACCGTCCCGTGGTCGACGCCGTGGCGGACGCGGTCGCCAGGGGAACCAACTTCTCGAGGCCGACCGAGCTCGAAGTGCTCGCGGCGGAGGACTTTCTGAGGACCGTTCCCACCGCGGAGATGGTGAAGTTCGCGAAGAACGGCTCCGATGCGACCACCGCGGCCGTCCGCCTGTCGCGTGCGGTCACCGGCCGTACCGAGATCGCGGTCTGTGCGCAGCCGTTCTTCTCGGTCGACGACTGGTTCATCGGGACGACGGAGATGAACGCGGGAATCCCGCACGGCGCGGTGCATCGGTTCCCGTTCGACGACACCCCTGCGCTGGAACGGATCCTGGTCGATCACGACATCGCGTGCGTCGTCATGGAGGCAGCCGGTGCGCTGGCCGAACCGTCACCGGGGTATCTCGAGGCCGTCCGCGCAGCCTGTGATCGACACGGGACCGTTCTCGTGTTCGACGAGATGATCACCGGGTTCCGATGGTCGTCCGCGGGTGCGCAGGGTGTGTACGGCGTGACTCCCGATCTGTCGTGTTGGGGCAAGGCCATGGGCAACGGACTCCCGCTGTCCGCGCTCGCCGGCCGCCGCGATCTGATGGAACTAGGCGGTCTGCGCACGGACTCCGACCGAGTCTTCCTGCTGTCGACGACGCACGGACCGGAGACGACGGGGCTCGCCGCGTTTCGTGCCGTCGTCCGGGCGTACGAGACGGAGGACCCCGTGGGAGCCATGGAGCGCGCCGGCGCCCGGTTGCGTGACGCCGTGACCGAGGTGGCGTTCGATGCCGGTGTCGGGGGACACCTTCGGGTCCTCGGACGCCCCAGCTGCCTGGTGTTCGCCACCGCGGATGCCGACGGGGTTCCCTCGCAGGCCTACCGGACTCTCTTCCTGCAGGAGATGCTGTCCCGCGGTGTCCTCGGTCAGTCGTTCGTCGTGTCCGCGGCGCACACGGACTCGGACATCGACCACACGGTCGATGCTGTGCGGGAGGCGGTCCTCGTCTACCGGAAGGCCCTCGAGGCGGGCACCACCGAGGGGCTTCTCCGAGGCCGACCGGTGGCACCGGCTCTGCGTCGGCTCGCGGCACCGCGGAGACTGCCCGATCTCAGACGGTCCCACCTCGAGACGTAGTCAGGATCTCACGCGCCGCTCGCCGACCGGAACGCACGGCCCCGTCGAGGTAGCCGGGCCAGCGATCGGCCAGATCCGTTCCTGCCCAGTGCACGCGGTCCGTGGTCAGGTCCTGATGGTGGAAGACGCCTCCGTACGGCGGGATCGCGGTGGGCGCCCCACCCAGCCAGGGTTGCGCCGACCAGGTGATGTCGTCGACACGACGAGGTGACCGCGCCCGAGGGCCGAACAGCCGCACCAGCTCGGCGACGACGATGTCACGGCGATCTGTGCGGGAGAACAGGTCTGCCGCGGCTCTACCGCCACTGAAGGCGACCAGGATGCCGGGCGAGTCCCGTCCGGCGTTGCCGTCGACGATCATCTGGACCGGGCCGTCGACGTCGAGTGCCGTTCCGGTGAGTCCGTTCTCGCGCCACCACGGATTGTCGTACACGACGATGGTCTTCGCGTACTCGCCCATGCGGGAGGTGCGCATCCGGTCCCCGAGTCCGGCGGGGAGCGCGCCGTCGATGTCGGCGGCGCGGGGGAGGGGAACCGCGAGAACCACCGACGATGCGCGGACTGTGCCGTCCGCGGTGACCACGTCGACTCCGGAGGTGTCCGGCCGGATCGCGATGACGGGTCGAGACGTCTCCGGCGGGGCGGAGAGGTGCTGTGCCACAGCTGAGATCAGCGATGCGGTGCCGTCCACGAAGTAGCGTTCCTGCGCTCCGTCACGCACCTCGGCGATCGCCCGCAGGCTGCCGGCCGCGCGCAGGTACTCGAGTGCGGCTCGGGCGGGGACCTCGTCCGGGTCGGCGCCGAAGATCAGCCGGAAGAAACACGTGAGGATGTCGCGGCCGTAGGCGGAGGGAAACATCCGACGCGCGAGAACGTCGGACATCTCGTGATCTCCGGGCCGCCAGGTCGACAGCAGCGGCACCGCGCGGTCGACGGTGCGGACCGCCAGGTCGAGGCGCGCGATACCCGAACCGACGGGGAGCCACTCGCGAACGGGGATGCGCGGCACCTGACCGTGGTAGCGGTGGACGCGGCCGGCGGCCGCGAACACTTCGTCCGCACCCCGTCGCCGTCGCGGTTCGGGAGCCGTGTCGACACCGAACTCGGCGGCGAGTGCGCGCACCGCGGTCTGGTCTCCACCGATCCAGTGGGCGCCGTGATCGACGTGGTGACCATCGGTGTCGACGGTGAGAACCTTGCCGCCGATCCGGTCGGCGGCCTCGAGGACGATGACCGAGCGCCCCGCCCTGGTCAGGTCGAGTGCTGCCACCAACCCACTGAGCCCCGCCCCGATCACGGCCACGTCCCCCGACATATGCCCACCCTACGGGTGGGCATATGTCCTCAGGTCACATCGTGCGTGTCAGCCTCTCCGCCAACAACTTCGCGAACGACGCGGGGTCGTCCAGCTCGCCACCCTCGGCGAGCAGGGCCGTGCCGTAGAGCAGCTTGGCGGTCTCGGCCAGCGCCATCTCGTCCTTCTTCTCCGCATGGGCCTTCTCCAGCGCGGTGACCAGCGCGTGGTCCGGGTTGAGCTCGAGGATGCGCTTGGTCTTGGGGACCGGCTGGCCGGAGGCGCGGTACATCTTCTCGAGCTGCGGGCTCAGGGAGAAGTCGTCGCCGACGATGCAGGCAGGTGAGGTGGTCAGGCGTGAGGACAGGCGGACCTCCTTCACGTCGTCGGACAGCGTCTCGGCCATCCACGAGGTGAGGTCGGCGAACTGCGCCTTTCGTGCGTCCTTCTCCTCGGTCTCCGCCTCGTCGTCACCCAGATCGACGGCACCCTTCGCGATGGAGCGGAACGGCTTCCCGTCGAACTCGGGGACGGACCCGGTCCACATCTCGTCGACGGCGTCGGTGAGAATCAGCACCTCGAGCCCCTTGGCGGTGAACGCCTCCATGTGCGGGGAGTTCTCCACCTGCTGACGCGACTCGCCGGTCATGTAGTAGACCGCGTCCTGGCCGTCCTTCATCCGAGAGACGTACTCGGCCAACGTGGTCGGCTTCTCGTCGCTCTGCGTCGTTGCGAAGGACGACAGCCCGAGGATGGTCTCCTGGTTGTCGTGGTCGGACAGCAGCCCTTCTTTGAGGGCACGGCCGAACTCGGTCCAGAACGTGCTGTACTTCTCCGGCTGGTTCGCCTGGAGATCCTTGACTGTGCTCAGCACCTTCTTCGTCAGGCGGCGCCGGATGGCGCGGATCTGGCGGTCCTGCTGCAGGATCTCGCGAGAGACGTTGAGGGACAGGTCCGCCGCGTCGACGACACCCTTGACGAAGCGCAGGTACTCGGGCACCAGCTCCTCGCAGTCGTCCATGATGAAGACGCGCTTGACGTACAGCTGGATACCGATCTTCGATTCGCGCATGAACAGGTCGAACGGCGCACGCGACGGAATGAACAGCAGCGCTTGGTATTCGAAGGTGCCCTCGGCCTTCATGGGGATGACCTCGAGCGGCTCGTCCCATGCATGGCTGACGTGGCGGTAGAACTCGGTGTACTCGTCCTCTGAGACGTCGTCCTTCGACCGCGTCCAGAGCGCCTTCATCGAGTTGACGGTCTCGTCCTCGAGCACCGTCGTGGCGTCGTCGCCCTCGCCGGTGGTCTTCTCGACCTGCATACGGATGGGCCATGCGATGAAGTCGGAGTAGCGCTTGACCAGCTCGCGGATCTTGTGCTCGGACGTGTAGTCGTAGAGGTGATCCTCGTCGTCGGCCGGCTTCAGGTGCAGGGTCACGGCGCTGCCCTGAGGCGCGTCGGACACCTCCTCGATGGTGTACGTGCCCTCACCGCTGGACTCCCAGCGCGTCGCGGTGTCCTCACCCGCGCGCCGGGTCACGAGGGTGACCTTGTCGGCCACCATGAACGTGGAGTAGAAGCCGATGCCGAACTGGCCGATGAGCTCCTCGGACGCGGCCGCGTCCTTCGCTTCCTTCAGCTTCGCGCGGACCTCGGCGGTGCCCGACTTCGCGAGCGTGCCGATGAGATCGACGACCTCGTCGCGCGACATGCCGATGCCGTTGTCCCGCACGGTGAGGGTGCGGGTTTCCTTGTCGATCTCCAGGTCGATGTGGAGATCGGAGGTGTCGGCGCCGAGATCCTTGTTCTGGAACGACTCGAGTCGCAGCTTGTCCAGCGCGTCCGACGAGTTGGACACCAACTCGCGGAGGAACGAGTCCTTGTTGGAGTAGACCGAGTGGATCATCAGATCCAACAGCTGCCGGGTCTCGGCCTGGAACTGCATTTCTTCGACGTGCGCGGTCACGTGACTCCCCTGATCGAAACAAGTGCCTGGTGGACCCTCGTATTTTACGGCAACCGTGCCTGCGTTCCCGCACGCCTCTTCCTCCGTAACAGTCCGCACGGTACGGTTTTCGAAGGCCGGGGCTCTCCCATCGGAAGGTGTGTGTCATGGTGCGAATCGGACTACGGCGAGTGGTCGGTGGAGTACTCGCCGCCGGAGCCGTCACGGCGGGATCGGTGCTGGCAGGGGCGGGAACCGCCTCCGCGGAGCCGACCTACGTCGGGCCGCTGTACTACGAGGTGGTGCCGGGGATCTTCCCCACGTGTCCGGACGTCGCTGCTGCGGAGCGCGCCAAGGGCACCACGATCCTGGTCGACTGCATTCGCTGGTTCGGACCTCAGCGTGGTTTCTCGCTGACTCCGTACCAACTCATCGCCGGCATCGCACCCCTCGACGGCAGTTAGCCGGCTCGTGTCCTGATCGTGACGTGAGTACAGGTAACGACGCCACGAAAGAGACCGATGGGTATGTCAGAGGGGGCGGCGATCGGCCGGCTCCGGACAGGAGTCGACATGTCGTTCTCGATGAGCACACGGGCTGCCGTCGCGGCCACCCTGGTCGCCGGCGCCGCGGTGCTGGGGGCATGTTCGGCTCCGGACCAGATGACGTCGGCGACGGCGGTTCCGGCGCCCGCTGACACCTCGGTCGTGACGCCGACGGGGACATCGGTCGTGGCGCCGATCGAGCCGCCCACCGGTACAGCGTCGGATCAGCCGGGCGCAGAGGAACAGCCGGTCGAGCAGTCGCCGTCGGCAGAGTCGGCAGACCCGGCGGACGCACTCCCGCGTCCGGGGTCGCAGGAGGTGTCGGTGGATCCCGAGCTCTTCCGCGACAGTGGCGGGGCGGGTGAGGGGTACTACTTCCGGACACCGTCGGGGAATGTGTCGTGCGGGCTCTTCCCGAACGGAACCTCGGTCGGATTCCTGGGATGCCAGGCCGTGTCCAGTGTCGCTCCCGACGAGGGCGAGGTCTGCTCGAACGGTGCCACCAGCAGGTACGCCGTCCGCGTGGAGAGCACCGGGCCGATCCACTACTGCACGAATCAGGGCTATTTCACCGGCTCGGAGAACATCCGCACACTGCAGTACGGCGAGGTGATCAACACGGGGCAGAGCTTCTGCGTCTCTCGGGAGGACGGAGTCGCGTGCGCCCGCGTCGGCTCGAACGCGTTCTTCCTCTCCCGTGACGAGAACACCACCCTGCGGTGACCTCGGTCAGCGGTGGTCGATCGTCGTGCGTATCCGCGTCGTCGACGGGGCCGCGGGTGTGGACCCGAATCCGAACCGCACCGGCGGCTCCACCGGCGACAGGTGTCCCAGATCGTCGCCCTTCCACGATGCCGTCGCGCCGACGATGCTGCGCTGCCCTCGCGCTCCGTAGTATTCGCGCCGCCCACCGCCGGCGGTGCCCCTGGTCCGCACGCCGCGCATCACGACCCGCGCGATCGGGTCGCTCACCGTACAGAACCAGGGTGCGGTGACCACCGACGTCGGTGCGAGGGTGAGCAGTCGACCCAGCAGTGTCGGGCCGCCGATCTGGAAGGACACCTCGAGATCACCCGCGGAGACGCCGACTCGGTCACCTCGGCGGTGATACGAGACGTCGGTGATGGTCGTCGTGTCGAAGTGGTAGGTCGCGGTGACGAACTCGCGGACCGCGTCGGACGGTGCCAGCAGAAGGCGCTCGCCGTCCGCGAACTCGACCATGACATCGGTGAAGTCGCCCAGCGGCGACGACGTCCAGTGGCCGACGACGATCCTGGTTCCGCTGGAGGTCCCGAGACCGGCGATGTCGCCGTCGAAGATCGATCGTGTCACCGGCTCGACAGTAGCGTCGACGCGGCACTGTGAGGCGATCGAGGTTCGGGGGAGCCCCCGACTGGGCATCATGGAGGCATGGCTGACACTGCGACATCCGAATCCGGCGGGGCTCCGACCATCTTCGTGCTCTTCGGGGCGACGGGAGACCTTGCCAAGCGCATGGTGCTGCCGGCGTTCTACGAACTTGCGCAGGAAGGACTGCTGCCCGAGCAGTGGGCGTTGGTGGGCAACGGTCGAGGTGAGAAGACCGACGACGAGTTCCGCGAGCACATCCGCGCGGCGCTCGAGGAGTTCGGTCCCGGGGAGGGTGTCGACAGCATCGACGAGAAGGTGTGGTCGTCATTCGCGGACCGTGTTCGCTTCGCGGGCAACGGATTCACCGCCGACGATCCGGGTGACCTGCCGTCGGTCATCGGAGACGTGAAGGACGAGCTGGGCGGCGACGTGCAGCTCGTGCACTACATCGCGCTGCCGCCCTCGACCTTCATCGACTACACCGAGGCGCTCGGCGCACACGATCTCGCCGAGGGCGCGCGGGTGGTCTACGAGAAGCCGTTCGGCACGTCGCAGGAGAACTTCGAGAAGCTCGACGAGGCGGTCCATGCCATCGTCGACGAGAAGCAGGTCTATCGGATCGACCACTTCCTCGGCAAGGAGAACACCCAGAACCTGCACATCCTGCGCTTCGCGAACGGGATGATCGAGGGGATCTGGAACCGGGAACACGTGGAGCAGGTGCAGATCGACGTGCCGGAGACGCTGGACATCGACGACCGTGCCGAGTTCTACGACGCCACGGGTGCCGTGCTCGACATGTTGGTGACGCACCTGTTCCAGGTCGCGGCGGAGGTGGCCATGGAGCCCCCACTCAGCCTCGGTGCGGACGACCTGCAGACTGCCCGCGAGTCGGTCATCGCGGCGTTCCGCCCGCTCGACACGTCCGAGGTGGTCCTCGGTCAGTACCGCGGCTACCAGGACGTCGAGGGGATCGCGGACGATTCGTCGACCGACACGTTCGTCGCCGCACGCATGTGGGTCGACACCGACCGGTGGCGCGACGTTCCCTTCGTCCTGCGCACCGGCAAGATGCTGGGAACCAGCACGCAGCGGGTGTCGCTGGTGTTCCGTCGCCCCGAGGGACCGGTGAAGCACCTGCCGGCCGACGGCGCCGTGCTGACGTTCGACCTGTCGGGCGACGGCCGAGTGGACATCGCCATGACGGTCAAGGAGCCCGGCCCCGGCGAGGACCTCGGGATCGGTCGGATGTCGCTCGACCTGTCGACGGTGTCGGACGACGAGCCGCTGTCGCCCTATTCACGACTCATTCTCGACGTACTCGACGGTGACCGGTCGTTGTTCACCCGTCCCGACGGACTGGCTCACGTGTGGGAGGTCGCCGCACCGTTGTTGACCTCTCCGCCGGCCGTGCTCCCGTACGAGCCCGGCTCGATGGGACCCGAGGCAGCGAACGACTTGGCCTCTCCCTGTGGTTGGTTGGTGACCGGAGGCAAGTGACCGAACTCGCGATGGTCATGCTCGGGGAACGAGCATGACCATCGCGAGGTAGAGCAGGGCGACGGTGCCGAACGAGACGAGGGCGCCGACCACGGTGAGGGCGCGCACCAGGCTGGGATCCCATCCGGTGTACGCGGCGACACCGCCGCAGACCCCGGCGATCCAGGCGTCGTCTCGGCTTCGCGTCAGCTGCGTGGTGTGGTTCGGGTTCGGGTGGACGGTGGAGTTGCTCTCGTGGAATGTCATGTCTCCATCCTGAGTTCCGCCCGGGCGCTGCACCATCGGTGACCACCCCGAGACGTACCCTGAAACTCCGCCTGTCACGGCATCTGCTGTTCACCCCGTGATCACCGTCCCGTCTCCGGCGGCTCGTAGGTTCCTGGCGTGACCGCTCTCGATGACTTCGCCCTGTCCCGGATCGTGGACCTCTCGGACACCTCGTCGTTCAGCGTGCGGGACGACGACGACGACGACCCCGTGTTGCTGACCGGTGACGGAGTCCCGGTGGACACCTGGCGCCAGGCGTACCCGTACGACGAACGGATGCCGCGCGCGGAATACGAAGGTACGAAACGTCTTCTGCAGATCGAGTTGCTGAAGCTGCAGATGTGGATCAAGGAGACCGGTGGCCGCCACGTCATCGTCTTCGAAGGTCGCGACGCCGCCGGCAAGGGCGGCACGATCAAGCGCTTCATGGAGCATCTCAACCCTCGCGGCGCGCGGGTGGTGGCACTCGAGAAGCCGTCGCCACGCGAGTCGACGGAGTGGTACTTCCAGAGGTACGTCACCCACCTACCGGCTGCCGGAGAGCTGGTCCTGTTCGACCGCTCCTGGTACAACCGGGCCGGCGTGGAACGTGTGATGGGATTCTGCAGCGACGAGCAGTATCACCGATTCCTGCACCAGGCACCGTTGTTCGAGCAGATGCTCGTCGACGACGGAGTGCAGCTGACCAAGTTCTGGTTCTCGGTGTCCCAGCTCGAACAGCGGACGCGCTTCGCCATCCGCCAGGTCGATCCGGTACGGCAGTGGAAGCTCTCGCCCATGGACCTCGCCTCCCTGGACAAGTGGGACGCGTACACGAGGGCCAAGGAGGACATGATCCGGTTCACCCACACCGATCACGCCCCCTGGACGACGGTGAAGAGCAACGACAAGAAACGCGCCCGCCTCGAGGCGATGCGCTTCGTGCTGAACAGCTTCGACTACTCGAACAAGGACCACGAGGTGGTGGGGCGCCCGGATCCGTCCATCGTCGGACTTGCGGAACCGGACACCGACTGACCTAGCGGGTACCGCCCCCGAGCGTCCGCCACAGGAACGTGTACGCCAGCGCGGACGTGAATGCGGCCTGCGCGTTGTCGGCCGCACCGCCGTGGCCGCCCTCGATGTTCTCGTAGTAGGAGACGTCGTACCCGTACTCCTCGAGGAGGGCGTCCATCTTGCGCGCGTGCCCGGGGTGCACACGGTCGTCCCTCGTCGACGTCGTGATGAGGATCGGCGGATACACACCGATCGAGTTCCCCGGCGGTGAGACGTTCTGGTACGGGCTGTACTCGGAGATGAAGGCCCACTCGTCGGGATCGTCGGGATCTCCGTACTCGGCCATCCACGACGCCCCGGCCAGCAGGCGGTGATACCGCTTCATGTCCAGGAGCGGCACCTGACACACGATGGCGCCGAACGACTCCGGGTACTTGGTGAGCATGATGCCCATGAGCAGGCCGCCGTTGCTGCCGCCCTGCGCGCCCAACTGGTCCGGGGTGGTGATGCCGCGCTCCACCAGATCGCTCGCGACCGCCGCGAAGTCCTCGTGCACCTTGTGTCGACCGGACTTCAGCACCTCGGTGTGCCACGACGGCCCGTACTCGCCGCCGCCGCGGATGTTCGCCACCACGTAGGTACCGCCCCGAGCCAGCCAGGCCGCGCCGACCACGCCGCTGTACGAGGGGGTGAGTGAGACCTCGAAACCGCCGTATCCGTAGAGGAGGGTGGGGCCTGCGGCCGTCGGACGGTCCTGCGTTCCGGGGTTCCGTACGACGAAGTAGGGCACGCGTGTGCCGTCGAGTGAGGTGGCGAAGTACTGCTCGACCGCGAGGCCCGTGGTGTCGAAGAACGCGGGAGCGGACTTCAGGACCTCGGGTTCGGTCCCGACGGTGCCCACCAGAAGAGTGGACGGAGTGAGGTGGCCGCTCGCGTCGAGGAAGTATTCGTCACCGCCGAACTCGGGGTCGGTGCCGATGACGGTGACGTCGACGGCGTCCGGGAGCCCCTGCAGGCGTTCGGAGGTGACCGTGTCGCCCAGCGTCACCACGTGCACGCTGGAGCGGACGTCCTCGAGCAGCACCATCAGCAGATGGTTCTCGGTCCACGCGTACTGGTGCAGCGACGTGCGGGCGTCGGGAGCGAAGACGACGACCAGATCCCTTGCACCGGAGAGGAACTCGTCGATCTTCGCGGCCACCAGCGACCCTGCGGCGTACTCGGTGCCGTCGACGGTCCATGCGGTCGTCAGGCGAACGGTCAACCAGTTCTCGTGCAGGGACACCGAGGCATCGGTGGGCACGTCGAGGACCGTGGTCGATCCGTCGTCGTGAAGAATCGAGGTGACGGCATTGAAGAAGTCGGTGGCGCGCTGGACCAGGCTGCGCTCGAAGCCGGGCGTCGCATCGTGCGAGGCGGACACCGCGACGTCGGTCTGCTCACCCTCGTACACGACGGGAGCCTCCGCGAGAGGAGTTCCACGGAGCCACCGGTGTGCGCGCCGGGGGTACCCGGAATCGGTGAGCGACCCGGGTCCGAGATCCGTGCCGACGAAGACCGTGTCCGCGTCGATCCAGTCGATGTCCGTCTTGGCCTCGGGGACGACGAAGCCACCCTCGTCGGGTGCGACGAAGGAGCGGGACGTGAGCGAGTACTCGCGGATCACCGATGCGTCCGCGCCGCCGCGCGACAGGGAGATCAGCGCGCGGTCGAACGACGGACGGAGCACCTGCGCGCTCTTCCACACCCAGTTCTCGCCCTCGGCCTCGGCGAGAGCGTCGAGATCGATGATGACGTCCCAGGCGGGACTGTCCTTCCGGTACTCCTCCATGGTGGTGCGCCGCCACAGCCCGCGGGGGTGCGACGCGTCCTTCCAGAAGTTGTAGAGGTGGTCGCCGCGCTTGCGCGCGTACGGGATGCGCGCGTCGGTGTCGAGAATGCTCCGGATGTCGGTCTCGAGCGTCCGGAACTCGTCGTTCGCGGTGAACTCGTCGACCGTGCGCTCGTTACGGGCACGCACCCACTCGAGGGCGGCGTCGCCGGTCACGTCTTCGAGCCACTCGTACTTGTCGGTCACACGCACCATTCTGCCCGTGGGGCGACACCGCCGCCGCGTGCGGAAACAGCGCGTGGAGGAATCGTAGTGGCGTCAAAACAAGATCGCGGTATGTTTATAGGGTAGTATCACGCCACAAAGGACGGAATGAGTCCGTATTCGGTCGGGGAGACCATCACAGGGAGTGGATGATGACCGTGTCGATCCAGAGCGACGGCGTCGGAGCCGTGACGAACCACGATGTGGCGGGCCACGGTGTGACGGGTTCCAGGAGCCGTGTCCACGGCACCTCGGCTCGGGGAACCGACTACGCCGGCGTGCACGTCGTGTACCTCGGTCACCGATCGGCGGTGGTCACGGCAGCGATGCGCCTGATCCTGCCCGGCGCCGAGGTGACCTTCGTCGAGGCGGATCGTCTGCACGAGCTGTCCGTCGACGGTGAGGCGATGGTCCTGATGGACGGGTCGCACGACCCGGCCGACGTCCCCGCTCTCCTCGAGGCCGCGGCGCGCCGCAGTGTCGGCATGGTGGTGGGATCGCGCAGCACGACGGGTGGTCGAGACGGATCGTCCGCGCTGCGTCGCGTGGGCACGAGAGTGGCGAACGCGCTGATCCGGCACACCGCAGACCTGCCGCTGCGCGACGTCACCTCCAGCTTCCGCGTGTACACGGGCGACGCCTGGCGATCCATCGGCGGCGCTGCGGCGCTGCGCGGTGGTCTCCTCCCGTCCCTCGTCACCTCCGCCCACGCCGTGCACCATCAGCGCTGGATCATCGCCGAGGTGCCGGTGAGCACGCGGCCGCTGTCGGGCACTGCGCGACCGAACGTCGGATCGCTCGTGCGCACGGTCGTCGTTCTCGCGAGGCGCCGCCGGGCCTAGAGTCGTCCGGGTGACCGAACCCGACACCGAGGTGCGCTCTCAGCAGGGGCTGGACCGCATCGTGTTCTTCTCCGACGCGGTGGTGGCGATCGCCATCACGCTTGTCGTGCTCCCCCTCGTGGACAGTGCCCGCGACACCCCGGAGGGTGCGGGAGCGTTCCTGCGGGAGAACGGCTACGCACTCGTGGCCGCGGGCATCAGCTTCGCGGTCATCGCGGGGTTCTGGCGCGATCATCACGCGCTCTTCACTCGTGTCACGGGGTACGACGAGGTCGTCGTGCGGCTCAACCTCCTGTGGCTCGCCGGCATCGTGCTGATGCCCGTGGCGACCGTGCTGGAGGTCGCGGCTCCCCACGGGGACCCGTTGTCGGTGGGGCTGTACCTCGGGGTCATCGCCGTGACCATGATCGTGTCCCGTCTCCTCGCAGCACGCGTGCGCGCTGCGGGCTTCGTGCGTGGAGACCTGCGTCCCGGCGCGCGCGGAGCGGCGGTGCCCTGGGTTCCGGTCGCTCTGTTCCTGGTGGTCTCCGCGGTGGCGCTGCTCGTCCCGTCGGTGGGCCTCTACGCACTGCTCGCGATGCTGTTCGCCCCGTTGCTCTCTCGCGCGCTGGCCGGGGGTGCGCGGTGACTGCGCTGTGGGAGCAGCACACCTGCCTGCCGCTGTACGCGGACACCGACATCACCGAACTGGCGCGGTACGAGGCGGGGAGTTACCTCTCCGTCAACGTCGGCTACTCGCCCCACACGAAGGCGTCGGCGACGGAGTTGGCCACGACGTGGAGTGCGCGGGCACTCGCGGACGGTCGCTTCCTTCCGGCCCGGAGCGTGGCCGACATCGACGAGGCCCGACGACGGGGACTGCGTGCCCTCGCCTTCGACCTCGAGGACTCCGCTCCTCTGGACGGCGACCTCGACAACGTGCGCTACTTCGTCGAACTGGGCGTGCGCTCGATGCTGCCCACCTACAACCATGCGAACGCCGCGGGATGCGGATGCCTCGACGCCGTCGACACGGGTCTCAACGCCCACGGACGCGACCTGATCCGGGCGATGAACGAGGCGGGCATGGCAGCGGACGGGTCGCACTGTTCCCGGCGGACGGGGCTCGACATCGCCGCGACTACGTCCCGGCCGATGATCTACAGTCATTCCAATTTCGCTGCGCTGTGGGAACATCCGCGGAACATCACCGACGAGCAGGCGCGTGCGTGCGCCGACACCGGCGGCGTGGTCGGCATCAACGGGGTGGGCATCTTCCTCGGCGTCAACGAACCCGAACGTCGCGCGGATCGGGTGCGCGCCATGGCCGACCACGTCGAGTACGGAGTCGACCTGGTCGGGATCGATCACATCGGTGTCGGCAGCGACTACTCCTTCGACCACGAGGACTTCAACACCGAGTTGGCGCTCCACCCCGAGGCGTTCTCCGAGGAGTACACGAGATACGGGGCACTGCAGTGGGTTCCGCCCGAGGACACCCACACGCTCCCGGCCGTGCTCGCCGAGCGCGGCTGGGACGAGAGTGCGGTGGCGGCTGTGTTCGGCGGCAACTTCCGCCGCGTGGCCGACGCCGTGTGGACCTGACGCCGGCTGGACCCGACCCTGTCAGGCGGGCGTCAGGCGGAAGATCGGGAACTGTCGCCCCTCCGCCGTCGTCGTGTACTCGAGAAAGCCGGGGGACGCCGAGGTGAACTTCGCCCAGTGAGTCTCCCATTCGTCGTCGGGCACCTCGGTGACGTCGACGGCGATGGTGCGTACGGTCGCGTCGTCGCCGGGGACCTCCATGTCGATGCGTGGGTGAGCCCGGAGGTTGTGCACCCATGCGGGATCCTTAACCGCCCCCGCCGCGGAGCCCACCACCAACCAGGTGCCGTTCTCGGAGATCGCGAAGAGCGGGTTCAGCCGCACCTCGCCGCTACGTGCACCGATCGAGTGCAGCACCACGAGGTTGTCGCCGAACCCGGCTGTCGCCACGTGTCCACCGTTGTCGCGGAACTCCGCGATGACCATCGAGTTGAAGTCGCTCATGGTGGTCATTCTGGTGTCCTCGTCGTCGCGACGACCATCGATCCGGAATAACGATTCGACACACCCGTTGCACCAGAGGAGCGGGGCGCCCGCGGGTGGCTTCACCGCCCCCGTCGCGGGGTACTCCGCGCACACGAGCACGAACTCGGATCACGAACAACGAACAGGAGTTCACGCACATGAGCCACGTTCCTTCCCTCTCCCTCAACGACGGCCGGTCCATCCCCCAGCTGGGTTTCGGCGTCTTCCAGATCGAGCCGGAGAAGACCGCCGATGCCGTCCGCACCGCGATCGAGGTGGGCTACCGCCACCTGGACACCGCGCAGATGTACGGCAACGAGAAGGAGACCGGCCAGGGAGTGAAGGACTCGGGCGTCTCCCGTGACGACGTCTGGATCACCAGCAAGCTGAACAACGGCTTCCACCGCCCCGACGACGCCCGTCGCTCGTTCGACGAGACACTCGAGAAGTTGGGCACCGACTACATCGACCTGTTCCTCATCCACTGGCCGCTGCCGACGCAGTACGACGGTGACTACGTCTCCACCTGGAAGGTGCTCGAGGAGTTCACGAAGGACGGACGGGCGCGCAGCATCGGTGTCTCGAACTTCCAGGTGCCGCACCTCGAGAAGCTGGCGCAGGAGACGGAGACCGTCCCGTCGGTCAACCAGATCGAGGTCCACCCGTACTTCTCGAACTACCAGGTGCGCGCGTACGGCGCGGAGCACGGCATCGCCACCGAGGCGTGGTCACCCATCGCACAGGGCAAGGTTCTCGATGACCCCGAGCTCGAGCGCATCGCGAAGGACGTCGGCAAGACCACCGCGCAGGTCACCCTCCGCTGGCACATCCAGCGCGGCGACATCATCTTCCCGAAGTCGGTCACGCGCGAGCGCGTCGAGGCGAACTTCGACATCTTCGACTTCGAACTCGACGACCGTCAGATCGCCGACATCTCGGCGCTGGACAAGGGTGAGGACGGCCGCACCGGCCCCAACCCCGATACGTTCGACATGATCCCCGACTGAGTAGAGCCGCTGAAATAAAGACACGAAAGGTCCGGTTACCAGCCAGTAGCCGGACCTTTCGATGTGTGTCCGGATCGACGGGACTAAGGTGGACAACCGTGACCTCACACTATGACGTCGTCGTTCTCGGAGCCGGACCCGGTGGGTACGTCGCAGCCATCCGCGCGGCGCAGCTGGGCCTGAAAACCGCCATCATCGAGCAGAAGTACTGGGGCGGTGTCTGCCTCAACGTGGGCTGCATCCCGTCCAAGGCTCTGCTGCGCAACGCCGAACTGGCGCACCTGTTCACCAAGGAAGCCAAGCAGTTCGGCATCTCCGGTGACGTGTCGTTCGACTTCGGCGCTGCCTACGATCGCAGCCGCAAGGTCGCGGACGGTCGCGTCAAGGGCATCCACTTCCTGATGAAGAAGAACAAGATCGACCAGCTCGACGGCAAGGGGTCGTTCACCGACGCCAACACCATCGAGGTGGAGTTGACGAAGGGTGGCAGCGAGACCGTCACCTTCGACAACGCGATCATCTCCACCGGCAGCACCACGAAGCTGCTGCCCGGAACGTCGCTGAGCGAGAACGTCGTGACGTACGAGGAGCAGATCATGACGAAGGAGCTCCCGGGCTCCATCCTCATCGTCGGCGCGGGCGCCATCGGCATGGAGTTCGGGTACGTCCTGAAGAATTACGGCGTCGACGTCACCATCGTCGAGTTCCTCGATCGCGCGCTCCCGAACGAGGACGAGGACGTCTCCAAGGAGATCGCCAAGCAGTACAAGAAGCTCGGCGTGAAGATCATGACCGGCGCCGCGGTGCAGAGCATCGACGACGACGGCAGCAAGGTCACCGTCGCGATCAAGAACAACAAGAGCGGCGAGACCGAGACGGTCACCGTCGACAAGGTCATGCAGTCCGTCGGATTCGCTCCTCGCGTCGAGGGATTCGGGCTCGACAAGACGGGCGTCGAGGTCACCGATCGCGGGGCCATCGCCATCGACTCGGTCATGCGCACCAACGTGCCGCACATCTACGCCATCGGTGACGTGACGGCGAAGCTGCAGCTCGCCCACGTCGCCGAGGCACAGGGTGTCGTGGCGGCCGAGACCATCGGCGGCGCCGAGACGCTTCCCATCGACGACTACCGCTTCATGCCGCGCGCGACCTTCTGCCAGCCCCAGGTGGCCAGCTTCGGTCTCACCGAGCAGCAGGCCAAGGACGCCGGCCACGACATCAAGGTCGCGACGTTCCCCATGACGGCGAACGGCAAGGCACACGGACTCGGCGATCCCACCGGCTTCGTCAAGCTCATCGCCGACACGAAGCACGGCGAGCTGCTCGGCGGGCACCTCATCGGACCCGACGTCTCGGAGCTCCTCCCGGAGCTGACGCTCGCGCAGAAGTGGGACCTGACGGCCACCGAACTCGCGCGCAACGTGCACACGCACCCGACGCTGTCCGAGGCACTGCAGGAGGCCATCCACGGCCTCGCAGGGCACATGATCAACTTCTGATCTTCCGACGAGAACACCCCGGCCGCTCACGAGCGACCGGGGTGTTCTCGTCTGTGCAGCTACTGGTAGTCGCGGGGGATGCGCAGTGTCGTGATCGTGGTGGCGAGTCCGTCGTACTGGGTCACCAGCAGCACGAACTCGATGAGCGATCGGGACGACCAGACGGTCGTCAGCTCGGTCCACGTGGCGTCGGACAGATCGCGGGTCGACACCAGCTCGTCCACCGCCCGCAGGATCAGGGCGGTCCGACTGTCGAGACCCGGAGCGTCGGGACCGGCGGCGATGGCGTCGGCGAGGGCGTCGTCGATGCCGGCGCGCGCGCCCAGACGGAGGTGATGGTCCTGTTCGTACCGGCAGTCGCGGAGTGCGGCGACCCGCAGGATCACCGTCTCGGTGTCCTTGCGGGGCAACCCACCGAACGGCATCAGGCGGCCGCTGTAGAACAGCCAGGCGCGGAACAGGCCGCCCGTCTGTCCCAGAGTGGAGAACAGGTGCATGTCGCCGGTGCGGGTGACCGCGCCGGCCAGTCGGGCGATGCCCCAGTTGACGGGACGCAGCGAGCGGAGGGTGGCCGGAGGGGTGCGGTGTCCTGTCACGTCGCTGAGGCTAACACCCGAGTCGTCCCCCGCTCGGTGATCTGATGTCAAGAACTCTTGACACGTAATGACAAGTGGAGTTGACTCGGATCATGGTCGTGACGAACCGGGTGCGGGAGTTCCGTAAGTCGTCGCGCCTGACCCAGGCGGAACTGGGGCGGGCGTGCGGAGTGAGCCGGCAGTCGATCGTCTCGGTCGAGGGTGGCGACTATTCGCCCAGCGTGTACCTGGCCCTGAAGCTGGCGGGAGCGCTCGACTCGACGGTCGAGGATCTCTTCCCGCTCACCCCCGATGATCGGCTCGACTACGAGGAGGAATCCTGATGAGTACCTTCACCGCGACGATGCGTTTCGTCGGCGATCTGGACAGCGAGTTCTATGACGACGAGCGTCAGAGGGACGTGTGGAACGAGTCTGCCGCCGTGGGTCTGCAATTGCACATCTTCGGCGGGCTGATCGCCGCCGCCGTCCTCCCGTGGGCTGCCGGGCCGACAGGTGCGTGGATCTCGTTGGGCATCATCGTCTTCGGTGCGGTCGTGAACTACGCGACCATCGGGTACGCCAAGTCGAAGAACGTCGACCTGTTCGCGGAGTCGCGGTGGTTCACGGCGCGCGCCAACGTGACTGCCGCATTGATGCTCGTCGCATTCGTCGGCATCGGCGTGACGCTCGCTCCCGACAAGTACCTGCCGAGCCGCGCGGGAGCCGACACGTGGGCGGGCCTGGTGGTCGGGGGGATCGTCGGCGGCGGAGCGGTGGCGCTGATGATCCGGCGCAGCCGCCGTCGCAAGCAGCAGTTCGAGACCGAAGAGGACTGAGTCAGCGAATGGTGTACGGCGACACCGAGCTTCGATGTTCGTCGATGTCGAGTTCCTTGCCCAGCGGCGGGAACGCACGCTGCGGGCAGTGGGCACGCTCGCACACGCGGCATCCGGCGCCGATCGGCGTCGCCACGGAGGATCCGTCCAACTCCAGGCCGTCGGCGTAGACCAACCGATTTCCGTGACGCACTTCGCATCCCAGACCGATGGCGAAGGTCTTGCCGGGTTCGCCGTAGCGCGCCGCTCGCCGCTCCACCGTGCGCGCGATCCACAGGTAGCGCCGACCGTCGGGCATCTCGGCGATCTGGGTCATGATCTTGCCCGGGTAGGCGAACGTCTCGTACACGTTCCACAGCGGGCACGTGCCGCCGCTCGACGAGAAGTGGAACCCGGTGGCCGACTGGCGTTTGGACATGTTGCCGGCACGGTCGACCCGGACGAACGAGAACGGGACCCCGCGGAGCGACGGCCGCTGCAGCGTCGAGAGCCGGTGACAGATGGTCTCGTAACTCACCGCGTAGTAGGCGGAGAGTCGTTCGATGTCGTACCGGAAATCCTCCGCCACCTCGTGGAAGCGCGCGTACGGCAGCACGGTCGCCGCGGCGAAGTAGTTGGCGAAGCCGAGTCGTGCGAGTGCCCGCGACTCCGCGCCGGTGAAGCCCCCGTCCTCGACCATGCTGCGGATCAGGTCGCCGTTCTCCAGGTACGCGAGTTCGGCCGCGAAGCGGAACACCTTCTGGCCGGCTGACAGTCGCGGGGAGATCTCGAGAACACGGGTCCGCGCGTCGAAGCGGTGCAGGACGTTCTCGCCCAGGTCGATGCGCTCGATGACCTGGACGTCGTACAGATTGCGGAGCCGTTTGGCTATCTCGGCCGCGACGTCCGCCCGGTGGAAACGCAATCGGTTCGCCAGGTCCTCGGCCGCACGATCGAGTGCGTCGAGGTAGTTCTGGCGTTGGTAGAAGTAGTCGCGGACCTCCTCGTGCGGTTTCGAGATGGATCCGCTGCCGCTGCCGTCGGCGAAGCGGTCCTCGGTCGCCGCCGCGAGTTGGGCGGTGGTGTTGCGGTACCGGCGATGCATGGTGACCATCGCTCGCGCCATCGCCGGGTGGTCGGCCACGAGTTCGGCCAGCTCGTCGATGTCCGCGTCGACTCCGACGTCCTGGTCCAGGGTCACCTCGCGGAGTTCGGCGACGAGCCTCGTGTCGTCCTGGGTGGAGAAGAACGTGGTGTCGACTCCGAACACTGCGGTGATGCGCGTCAACACCGCTGACGACAGCGGTCGGACGTCGTGCTCGATCTGGTTGAGGTAGCTGGCCGAGATCGCGAGCTGCTTGGCGAGCGCCGCTTGGCTCAACCCTCGCTCGACCCTCAGTTGGCGAAGCCGGCCGCCGACGTAGGTCCGTGCCATGCGGACAGTCTAGGACGCCCCCGGCATTACCCCGTCTTTGCCAGGTCCTTGCAGGTGAGACGGGTTTCAGGTCTGGTCTGTCACACACGGGCGCGCCGGGGAAGACGGGCGCACACTGGGCGTTGCAGGGGGCAGATGTGCAGTGCACGTGAGAGACGACTGTGAGGAGAAGCGAGATGGCCCACTCGGTACGACAGGAAATTGCCCGCGACGCGGTGGTGCTGGTGGCAGGCACCGTTCTGGTGTTGTCGACGCTCTGGCTCCCGGTGCCCCACCGCAGCGAGGTGGCTGGCGCCATCCTCGTGCTGGGTCTGCTGGCGGCATTCTCGGCGCTGTGGGCCATGGGCAGTGCATCGCGCTCGAGCCATTGGGCCCACGTCGTACTCGGTGTCGTGCTGGCGACGTCACCCGTCGTCCTCGCATTCCCCGCCGGTGCGAGCACGGCGGACTACTACGCGCTCGTCGGCGGCGTCGTGATCGCGGCGATGGGTGTCCTGGGAGTGCTGACCGAGCGTCGTCGGGTCGCTGCGACGGCCTGACGCACCAGAAAACAGTACGAACGTACGGTGACGGTGGTCACAGCCGGCCGCGGGCGACGCCGGGAGTGAGCGTGTCGCACGGCGATCTCGTCGGTGTTCGGCATTGCGTGCATTTCGTTCCCGAACTGCGGTTATCAGGTTACTGACGGGTACGGAGTCGCCACGACACGCGCGACGTTCTTCGCAAGATTCGCAGAACGCGCGTACTGCTTAGCGTAGATTTACAGTCTCAGCAGGTAGACACCACTTTTTCTCTGTGCCATCGTGGGGTCGTACATCCGATATGCCTGGCAAGCCTGCGAAGCACGAGCACGCTGCCGACGCAGACGCAACAGAGACGGAGCTTTTCGATGTCGACCACCGGCACACCGAAGACCACGGAAGAGATCCAGAAGGACTGGGACACCAATCCCCGCTGGAAGGGCGTCACCCGCAACTTCACCGCACAGCAGGTGTCCGACCTGCAGGGCAGCGTCGTGGAGGAAGCCACGCTCGCGCGTCGCGGCTCGGAGATCCTCTGGGATCTCGTGAACAACGAGGACTACATCAACTCGCTGGGCGCCCTCACCGGCAACCAGGCCGTGCAGCAGGTGCGCGCCGGCCTCCAGGCCATCTACCTCTCCGGCTGGCAGGTCGCCGGTGATGCCAACCTCTCCGGCCACACCTACCCGGACCAGAGCCTCTACCCGGCCAACTCGGTTCCGAGCGTCGTGCGTCGCATCAACAACGCTCTTCTGCGCGCCGACGAGATCGCCAAGGTCGAGGGTGACTCGTCCGTGAAGAACTGGCTCGCGCCCGTCGTCGCGGACGCCGAGGCCGGCTTCGGTGGCGCGCTCAACGCCTACGAGCTGCAGAAGGCCATGATCGCGGCCGGCGCCGCAGGCGTGCACTGGGAGGACCAGCTCGCCTCGGAGAAGAAGTGCGGCCACCTCGGTGGCAAGGTGCTCATCCCCACCCAGCAGCACATCCGCACCCTGACCTCCGCGCGTCTCGCGTCGGACGTGGCCGACGTGCCGTCGGTCATCATCGCCCGCACCGACGCCGAGGCAGCCACGCTGATCACCTCGGACGTCGACGAGCGCGACCAGGAGTTCCTGGACGGAACCCGCACCGCCGAGGGCTTCTTCGGCGTGAAGAACGGCATCGAGCCCTGCATCGCTCGTGCGAAGGCCTACGCCCCGTACGCCGACCTCATCTGGATGGAGACCGGCGTGCCGGATCTCGAGGTCGCCAAGAAGTTCTCCGAGTCGGTCCGCAGCGAGTTCCCCGACCAGCTGCTCGCCTACAACTGCTCGCCCTCCTTCAACTGGAAGGCGCACCTGGACGACGCGACCATCGCGAAGTTCCAGAAGGAGCTCGGCGCGATGGGCTTCAAGTTCCAGTTCATCACCCTCGCCGGCTTCCACTCGCTCAACTACGGCATGTTCGACTTGGCGCACGGCTACGCCCGCGAGGGCATGACGGCGTTCGTCGACCTGCAGGAGCGCGAGTTCAAGGCAGCCGAGGAGCGCGGCTTCACCGCGATCAAGCACCAGCGTGAGGTCGGCGCCGGCTACTTCGACCGCATCGCCACCACCGTCGACCCCAACACGTCGACCGCAGCCCTGAAGGGCTCCACCGAAGAGGGCCAGTTCCACTGATCCGCCACTCCGAGGTTTCAGCGCACTAGTCAGGCGGCTCGCGACATTCGTTGCGGGCCGCCTGTCTCGTACTCGGTGGGTTCGCCCGTCCCCCAGCAGAGTTACCCCCGCCTCGCCTTCGCGCGGGGAATCGTGAATCGTGAAGGAGAAACGTGAGCAGCGAGAAGATCGAGCGCGTCGGGATCGTCGGCGCCGGACAGATGGGGGCCGGAATCGCCGAGGTGTGCGCACGCGCCCACGTCGACGTGATCGTGTTCGAGCAGACACGCGAACTGGCTGCCGCGGGCAAGGCGCGCATCCTGAAGTCGCTCGACCGCGGCGTCAGCAGCGGCAAGATCACCGAGCGCGAACGTGAGCAGGCCGCCGCACGGTTGACCTTCACGTCCGAGCTGTCCGACTTCGCCGATCGCGAGATCGTCGTCGAGGCCGTGCTCGAGGACGAGGGGATCAAGACGGCTCTCTTCGTCGAGCTCGACAGGGTGGTCACGGATCCCGACGCGGTGCTCGCCTCCAACACCTCGTCGATCCCGATCATGAAGCTCGGCGTGGCCACGACCCGCCCCGAGCGAGTCATCGGCATGCACTTCTTCAACCCGGTGCCGGTTCTTCCTCTCGTGGAACTCATCTCGTCGCTGAAGACGTCCGATGCCGTCCTGGCACGCGCGGAACGTTTCGCGGCCGACGTCCTCGGCAAGCAGGTCGTCCGCGCGGCGGACAGGTCCGGCTTCGTCGTCAACGCTCTGCTGGTGCCGTACCTCCTCTCGGCGATCCGCATGGTCGAGTCGGGCTTCGCCACGCGCGACGACATCGACAAGGCCACGGTGCTGGGCCTCGCGCATCCCATGGGCCCGCTCGCACTGTCGGACCTCATCGGGCTCGACACCGTGAAGTCGATCGCCGACTCGATGTACGCCGAGTACAAGGAACCGCTGTACGCGCCGCCGCCTCTCCTGCTCCGCATGGTCGAGGCCGGCCTGCTGGGCAAGAAGACCAGTGCCGGGTTCTACGAGTACGTGAACGGTCGCATCGCGACCTAGTCCGGGGCCCGATGTTTGTCAGGCATCACTGAACTCCCGAGAAACCGACTCGATCCCCGTTCTGCCGCGCTAGTTTTCAGCGCGGCGCACCACCTGCGTCCGACTGACTCGAGACGTACGGGGGGATCGACATGGCGCGCAGCATGCCGCTCGTCTCCCGCGTCACCACCGGTACCCGCACGCTGGGTCGTTTCGCCGACCTCGTGGTCGCTGCGTTCGGCCATCTGGTGCGGGACCTGGTGGGCCTGCGCTTCGCCTGGCGCGAGTTCCTCGACCAGGCGTGGTTCATGGTCACGGTCACCGTGCTTCCCGCCGTTCTCGTCTCGGTGCCGTTCGGCGTCATCGTCTCGGTCCAGGTGGGCAGCCTGACCAATCAGATCGGTGCCACGTCCATCGCGGGCGCCGCGGGCGGCCTCGGAGTCATCCGCCAGGGAGCGCCCATCGTGACCGCGCTGTTGCTGGGCGGCGCAGCAGGATCCGCGATCGCGGCCGATCTCGGTGCCCGCACGGTGCGCGAGGAGATCGACGCGATGCGCGTCATGGGCATCGACCCGGTGCGTCGGCTCGCGACTCCCCGGCTCGCCGCCATGCTCGTCGTCGCACCGCTGCTGTGCTCGCTGGTCATCTTCATGGGTCTGGTGTCCGGGTACGTCGTCAACGTCGGGTTCCAGGGCGGTACGCCGGGCAGCTACCTGTCCTCCTTCGCGTCCTTCGCCTCGACCACCGATCTGGTCGTCGCGATGGTGAAGGCCGAGATCTTCGGCATCATCGTGGTTCTCGTCGCGTGCCAGCGCGGGTTCGAGGCCACGTCGGGCCCTCGCGGTGTCGCGAACGCGGTGAACGCCTCGGTCGTCGTCGGTGTGCTGTCGGCCTTCATCGTCAACGTCCTCGCCACCCAGTTGGTGTCGATGTTCCTTCCGCAGCGGCTCGGGTGACGCCATGACCGTCGCTCGCTACACCCCGCCCGGCACCGCGCCGCTCGTCCGCGGCGGCAAGCGCATCGCTCGCGTACCGCTCGGGCTGGTCGAACACCTCGGGCATCAGCTCACCTTCGTGTGGCAGGTGCTCGTCGCGATTCCGCACACCCTGCGTGCCTACCGGCGCCAGACCATGATCGTGCTCACCGACATCACCTGGGGCAGCGGTAATCTCGTGGTCGGCGGCGGTACGGTCTCGGTGCTGGTCATCCTCGGTGTGGCCGTGGGGTCGTCCATCGGGATCGAGGGCTACAACGCCCTGAATCTCGTCGGCATGGGTCCTCTCACGGGCTTCATCTCGGCCTACGCCAGCACGCGGGAACTCGCCCCGATGATCGCCGCGATCGGGTTTGCCTCCCAGGCGGGATGCCGCATGACGGCGGAGATCGGTGCGATGCGCATCTCCGAGGAGATCGACGCGCTCGAGGTGGTGGGGATCCGCTCGATCCCGTTCGTCGTCACCACGCGCGTCATCGCCGGCGTGGTCACGATCATCCCGCTGTACCTGCTCACGCTGATCCTGAGCTACGTCTCGTGTGCGTTCATCGTCGCCGCGTTCGGCGATCAGTCGTCGGGGACGTACGACCACTACTTCTCGGCGTTCCTGCAGCCGTCGGATCTGCTGTACTCGTTGCTCAAGGCCACCATCTTCGTCGGCGCCGTCATCATGATCCACGGCTACCAGGGCTACTACGCGACGGGCGGACCCGAGGGTGTCGGCCGTGCGTCGGGCCGCGCGATCCGCGCGTCGCTCATCGTCATCGTCGTCCTCGACATGATCCTCACCGTGGTCATCTGGGGAGTCGACGTCGGCATCAGGATCTCGGGGTAGGGGACCATGGCAGTCTTCGACGATCTGTCCCGCAGATCCGCGGGCCCTCGCTCGCTCCGGGTACGCGGCCTCGTGGTGGCCGTCGTGCTCGTGGTCCTCGGTGTGGTGCTCGGCAAGTACGCCACCGGTGACTTCGAGTCTCGGTTCGATCTCACGATCGACAGCACCGCCGTCGGTGACGGCCTCGCGGTCGGGTCGGATATCAAGTACCGCGGACTCCCCATAGGCCGTGTCGACGAGATCGAGCCGCTCGGGTTCGGATCGCAGCGAGTGCACGCCCACATCGAGCCGGCCGTCGCCTCGGTCCTGACCGACGACGTCACCGCGCGGTTCTCCTCCGCGACGGTCTTCGGAGCGACGGTCATCGAATTGTACTCGGAGGGAGAGGGATCCCCGCTGCGCGAGGACACCGTCCTGGCGCTGGGCGACGACACCGAGACGGCGACGGTCACCGGCGTCTTCCGCCGACTCGCCGATCTGACCGACGTGCTGGACGCGGACAACACCGAGCGGGTGCTCGACCTGGCGTCCCGCGTGTCGTCGGAGTTCGGCGACAGCCTGAAGCCCTTCTTCGACACCGCGCAGATGATGGCCGAGACCCAGCGTGCGCCGCTCGCCTGGAAGCTGCACCGCGGTGGTGAGTTGGCGGACGGGCTGGGCGCCTCCATCGGACCGGTCACCGACGTGATCGACCAGGTCGTCACCAGCAGTGAGTACTTCGAGAATCCGGAGAACAGTGCGCGGGCGATCAAGGCCATGTCCGGACTCGGATCCGGCCTCTCGATCCCACTGGGAGATCTGTTGCGCGACAATGGTCCGTACCTCCGCCCGCTGCTCGACACCCTGCTGGACGTGTTGCTGCCGGTGGCGCTCTCGGCGGGAACGCTCGCGCCGGCATACCAGCGTGTGCCCGACGTGATCTCCGGCGTCGAGGACGCTTTCCCGAACGTCGACGGCCGGACCCAGCTGCAACTTCAGGTGATCGTGAAGAACATGCCCGCCATGGCCGGTCCGGCGGAAGCCTTCGCGGCGCGACTGGGCGGTGTGCTGTGACGCGCTCGTCGGTGGTGGGGACGCCGGTGGCGACCCTGGTGAAGCTCGGTGCGTTCGCGCTCGTGGCCGTGTTGTGTCTCGTCCTCGTGGGCGGCGCGCTGCGCAACGGTGGCGGCGACGACCGGTCGACGTTCGACGCGCGTTTCGACGACGTCTCCGGTCTCTACGCCGGTGACGACGTCCGCCTCTCGGGCGTGCTCGTGGGGTCGGTGAACGACATCGAACTCGACGGGAACCGGGCCAGGGTGTCCTTCGAGGTCGACTCCGACCGGCCGGTGCTCACGACCACGAAAGCTGCTGTGCGCTACCAGAACCTGTTGGGCCAGCGGTATCTCGAGCTCATCAGCACCGACGACTCGGGATCCGAGTTGGCACCGGGGTCCTCGCTGGCGGACGACATGACCGTGCCGTCGTTCGACATCACGACGCTCTTCGACGGGTTCCAGCCCATCTTCGAGACCATTGACACCGACCAGGTGAACCGGTTCGCGCAGAACGTGCTCGATCTCGTGCAGGGTGACGGGTCGGGCCTCGGGCCGGTCCTGCGCGACCTGGACGGGCTGACCACCTATGCCTCGCAGCGCGAGGACCTCATCGTGCTCCTCATCCGCAACCTGGGCGCCATCTCCGGTGTGGTGGCCGAGCGCTCGGAGCAACTGGGTCGACTGTTCGCCGAACTCGACCGCGTGGTGTCGACGTTCGCCGACAGGGCCGACACCCTGCTCTCGTCCGTCGACGACATCAATTCCGGTCAGGGACCGTTCATCTCGATCGGGGAGCAGTTGCGCGACACCTACGACTCCGAGTACGGCCCGGTGGATTCGGCGTTCAAGCGGCTCGTGCCGGGAGCTCAGCAACTGGTGGACCTGCTCGCGATGGTGCCCAGTCTGCTGCGCGGTGTCGACCAGACGGTGCGCAACGCCCCCGAGGGGCAGGTCTCCGCGTGCTCGGCCGGCGACACCGAGATTCCCGGCATCGGCTCGGTCGTGCTCGGAACCCAGCGCCTGGTGGTCTGCCGATGAGCTCCGTGCGTCAGGGAAGCCAGACCGTCTGGGGAATCGTGGGTGTGCTCGCGCTCGTCGTCGCCGTGGTGGCCGCCGTCGTCGTGTACTCGCTTCCCATCGGGCATCGCACGTACACAGCGGCATTCGAGACGACCGGCGGAGCGCACGCCGGGGACGACGTCCGCATCGCCGGTATCTCGGTGGGATCGGTGACGTCGATGAAGCTGGACGGCGACCACGTCCAGGTGGCCTTCGAGGTGGACGAGAACGTCGAACTGGGCGACGCGACGTCGCTCGGGGTGCGCCTGCTGACGCCGGTGGGGGGCCACTACTTCTCGCTGACTCCCGGCGGTACCGGAGAGCTGCAGGACGGGGAGATCCCGCTCGAGCACACCCGCGTGCCGTTCTCGCTGTCCGACACGGTCGAGGCGGCGACGCCGATCCTCCGCGATCTGGACGGAACGTCGTTGCGGCAGAACATCGCCGAGATTGATCGGGCCGTGCAGGCTCAGCCGGAGTCGATCCGTGACATCACCACGACCCTGACGTCCATGACCGGTGCGATCGCCGATCGCCAGGACGATCTCGACCGGAGCCTCGACGTGGCCGACGAGTACATCGGCGAACTGGCGACCGATCGCGAGATCCTGCTGGGGCTGCTGAAGCAGATCGGCATCATCACCTCCAAGCTGGGCGCGAAGCGCGCCGACGTCGCCGCGGCCGCCGACAAGCTCTACCGGCTGTTCTCGCTCCTGCACCGACCGATCATGGCGCTCGACGAGGGGCTCGGCCCCACGATCGACGAGGTCGAGAATCTCGTGGCGTCGCTGAAGGAGCGCACGGGGTCCATCGACGACGCGATCTCCGCGGGCCGCGAGTTCTCCGAGTCCATGGCCGGCCTTCTCGACACCGGCGCCGGGCCCGTCATCGACCGCAGTGCCGCCGTCGTCACCGGATCGACGCTGTGTGTCCCGGTTCCCGGAAAGGTGTGCTGACGTGGCCGCTCGCAGCAAGGTGGTGGCAGTGGCCGTCGCCGCCGTCGTCCTGGTCGGCGCCGGGACCGCGGCGTCGTCCGCAGCCCAGCTCGTCGGGACCCCGCGCTCGGATCTGTGCGCCGAGATGATCGATTCGGTCGGTCTCTACGAGGGGAACGACGTCACGCTCCTCGGCATCCCCGTCGGCGAGGTGACCGGCATCGAGCCTCGCGGCGACCACGTCCGGGTCACGATGTCCGTCGAGGACTCGCTCACGTTGCCGGCCGACGTGGGTGCGGTGACGATGTCGGACTCCATCGTCACCGATCGTCGGCTCGAACTGACCACGCCGTATCGCGACGGCGTGCCCCTCGATCGCGACGAGTGCATCCCGCTCGAGCGCACCCGCACCCCCATCGGGATCAGCGACACCCTCGAGGCGGTGAACAAGCTCGGCGCGGAGCTTCTCGGAACGACGTCGACGACCGATCCGGACAACCCGCGGCCGCCGGACGAGGAGATTCTCGGCGACACCCTGCGCTCGCTCGACACCGCACTCGACGGCAGCGGGGAGCAACTCGGGACCGCGCTGTCCCAGGTCTCCGATCTGGTCGGCAATCCGGCGAACAAGGACACCCAGGTGCGCCGCATGGTCGACAACGTCGACACGCTGACGGCGACCCTGGTGGACCGGTGGCCGGACATCACCCTGCTGATCGAGAACCTGAAGCAGGGGCTCGGGGCCGCGGGCGACTTCTCGGAGCGGTTCGCCCAGGCGATCGACCTGACGGTCGAGTTCCTCCCCGTCCTCGAGAAGACGCTGCCGAAGTTCGCACCCACGCTCTACCGCGTGCTCGACGTCGTCGTCCCGATCGTGGCGATCATCGTCAGCAGAGTCGGCGACATCGCGAGCATCCTGTCGCGGGTGCCGAAGCAGACGGAGCAGCTCGCCTCCCTCCAGGATCCGGACACGCAGGCCGCCCGGCTGACGTTCGCACCTCCGCAGTTCGCGGTGCCCGTCGCGGGTGGGTCCACCGTGAACGTCGATCTGGTCCCGCTCGTGCTCGGATCGGCAGGGTCCCGGTGAAGCGGCTCCTGGCGGCGCTGACCGTGGCGGCCGCGGCAGTGACGGCGTCGGGCTGCGGTGCCTCGATCGCCGACCTGCCCGTGCCGGGCAGTTACGTTCCGGGCCCGACCTACCGGGTCGACATCGAGTTCTCGAGTGTGCTGAATCTGCCGGCGCGGGCGAAGGTGGTCCTCGACGGTGTGGACGTCGGGCTCCTGGAGTCGGTCACCCTCACCGGCTCGACCGCCGTCGCCGCCGTGGACGTCGATCGCACCGTCGCACTGCCGGCGCTCACGCGAGCGGAACTGCGCCAGGGCACGATCCTGGGCGAGATCTACGTCGCGTTGCAGCGTCCGGAGGACGGATCCGACACTTCGGGTGCCACCCTGCAGGACGGCGATGTCATCCCGCTCGAGCGGACGACGCCGGCGGACAACGTCGAAGACGTGCTGCGCGGGCTCTCCGAGGTGGTGGCCGGCGGGCACATCGTCGACTTCCAGCGGTCCATCGATCGGTTCAACCGGGCGATCCCGCCGGATCCGGCGACGGTCGACCTCATCAACGACAAGGCCCGAGAGGCGTTGCGGGACCTGGCGACCAACACGACGGAGCTCGACCGCATCCTGGGCGGCGCCGAGGCGGTGACCCGGTCGTTCGCCGAGAAGACGGACACGCTCGACACCATCCTGACGAGTGGTCCGGAACGTGTCGCGGGACTCGCGGACGCCCTGTTGGTCGTGGTCGACGCCCTGATCGATCTGGGGTACATGTCGCGGAACATCGGTGCCGTGATCAACCCGGTGGCGGGAGATCTGCACGACGTGATCGCCACTCTGCAGCCCATGATCCGCACTCTCGCCACGGCCGATCTGACGGCGCCGATGCTGGCGTCCCGCATGGACGCCCTGCTGCGCGAGAAGCTGGTGCCGTTCTTCACGTCGTCGCCGAACGTCCGCATCGCCTCCGTCTCGGGCGACACGCCCGCGGGAGAAGCACCCGACCGGGAAGGCCGGAGGCCGGCCGACGGCCTCGATCGAGCCGACGAGATGATTCAGGTTCTGCGATCGATCGGATTCGTGCGATGAGGGGTTCGATCCTGTCCGCCACGGCGCTCGCGGCGGTCGCCGTGCTGGGTGTCGGATACCTGTCGTTGAACGTCCTGGACATCGATCCGCGACGCGACCACGCCGAGATCACCGTGCCGCTCACGACTTCCGGCGGCCTGATCGACACCTCTCAGGTGACCTTGCGAGGATTCGCCATCGGCAGGGTCGAGCGGATCGACGTCGAGGGCGGTGGACTCCGTGCCGTCGTCAGAGTGGATGCCGCGCAGAAGATTCCGGTCGACACCGAGGTGCGGGTCTCGAATCTCTCCGCGGCGGGCGAACAGTTCCTCGACTTCCGTCCGCACTCGGACTCCGGGCCGTACCTGGCGGACGGGGACGTGGTGGACGCGGCGGACGTCTCGGTCGCTCCCAGCGTCAGCGACACCCTCGCGGTCGCCGAGGCACTCACGCGCGAGATCGACACCGATGCGCTGGGCGGCATCGTCGACACGGTCGACACCGCCACGCGGGGCCGGGAGTCGGACATCGACAACGTCGTCGAGGTGTTGCGGCTGCTGTCCCTCACGTTGGCCGACAAGAAGGACGAGATCCGGCGGCTGTATCGCAACCTGCAGGTGCTCGGCGAGAACGCGTACGCCGATGCGCTGGGCCCGCGGCTCGCGGACGCGGTTCCCGAACTGAACGCCTCCGGAGCAGGTCTCGACCACCTGATCGGTTCGTACCAGGACTACTCGTACGTCGGCGAGACCGTGTGGGACGGCGAACTGGCCCGGTTGGTGCCCAAGATCGACGAGTACCTGAGTCAGTTGTCGCCGGACCTCGGCTTCATCGCCACCGTGCTGCGCCCGGTCACACAGCCGATCCGCCCGCTCCGGGTCGATGCCGGCGCCCTGGTGACGATGCTCGAGCAGGTCTTCCCGCGCGGCGGACCGGCTCGGGTGGCCGTGACCCTGCCCGGCAACTGACGTACCCCTCCTGCATCAGACGGACGACGAGAAGGCCATCATGACAACAGAACTCGACACCACCTCGACCGAGGACGACGCGGCGCCGGACACGGCGGTGCCCGCGGTGTCGTCCCGGACGCGCCTCGTGGCGATCGTCGCCACTGTGGTCGCCGTGCTCGCGACCGTCGCTGCCGTGGTGGCAGGAGTGCAGTGGCAGTCCGCCCACTCGGCCCTGGCCGCGGAACGCGGAGCCGATGCCGACCGCGCCACCGCCGAGAACACGGCGCGGGCGTACACGGAGCGGTCGTTGACCTACGACCACACGGACATCGACGGCTTCTTCGGGGGCGTCGAGGAGGGCACCACCGACGCTCTGCGTGAGCGCTTCGACGGTGTGCGCGAGGTGCTCACGCAGATCATGACCGACTCGCAGGTGGTGGCGTCGGGTCGGGTGAACGCAGCGACGGTCACGGCGCAGGAGGGCGACACCTACACGGTGTCGGTCTTCGCGACCCAGACCACGCAGAACCTGCAGCAGCCCGAACCCGGTGCCGTGCCGACGCTTCTGACGGTGACCGTCGAGCACACCGGCGACGAGTGGTTGGTCTCGGACTACGGAGCCGACACCGGCACGTCCTGATCGCTGCGGCTCAGCCGCCCGGTGACGAACTGGGCTGCGCCGTGGATGCGCTGCTCCACATGCTCGACCCCGCGTTCCCGCAGGACGTCGGTGATGTCGTCGCGTCGGAACATCTCCAGTCCCACGGTGCTCGCTGCCGCGGCGGTGACCGCCCCGACCGGCTGTGGGCCGCGACGTACCGTCGTCATGAGCGCGATGCGGCCGCCCGGTCGCAGCACCCGGATCATCTCGTCGAGGACCCGGTACGGCTCCGGCACCAGGTACAGCGCGGCGTAGCAGCACACCGCGTCCACGGCGTCGTCCTCGAACGGGATCTCTCGCGCGTCCCCGAGCAGGTAGGCGACGTGCTCGTCGTCGTCGGTGTCCGCCGACGCGCGGGCGATCATCGGCTCCGACGCGTCCAGGCCGATGACGAGAGGCCGACCGTGCGCTCCGGTGAGCATGGCCTCGGCCAGCGATCGCGAGAAGTTGCCGGGTCCGCACGCGACGTCCAGGACGACCGACACGTCGGGGGACACGAGACCGAGGTCACGCACCGCATAGGCCCGCTGTTCCTCCACGGAGGGCCCGCCGGCGCCCATCCACAGGCGGAACAGAGGCCGCCACGCGCGTTCGTATACGGCCGCGAGGGGGGAGAAGGTCATCAGGCGCCCGGCGACGGACGATGCGGAGGCGGGGGACGCCTCTCGCGCTGTGGAGTCCGTCACCCGGACGTCGAGCACTCCGCGCATCGGCGACGACGCGTCGACACCCGTTCGGAGCAGTTCTCGGGTTCGCCGTACCGCGGGTGTCTCGGCCATACCGACCACGCTAGCGCGACCACGCCCACGGCGGTGCGGACGTTGCTACTGTGACCGACGGGGTCCGGTCGGACCCGTTCGCGTACAGGGGAGGACGTCACGTCATGGCTTCGATCACGGTGCCCACCATCGCTGGAATCGGTCTCGCTGCAACAGGTGCCGCGCACTTCGTGGCGCCCGACGCCTTTCGCTCGATCACCGAGCCGGCGTTCCCGAAGGACACTCGTACGTGGACCTACCGCAACGGTGCGTCGGAGCTCGTGATCGGCACCGCCATCGCCGTCCCGGCCACGCGCAAGGTCGGTCTCGTCGCGCTCGCGGGGTACCTCGGCTTCCTCGGGTACCGGATGGCCACCGCTCGCTGATCCGTCGCCGGGGACGAACCGGACATGGTTTACGAGTCAACGATGCACGGGTAGACATGTGTACATGTCCACAGCAACCGCATACGCCGCCACCGCACCCGACGCACCGCTCGAGAAGACCACCATCGAGCGACGAGAGCTCGGTCCGAACGACATCCTGATCGACGTCAAGTTCGCCGGTATCTGCCACTCGGACATCCACACCGCCCGCAACGAGTGGGGCGGCACCACGTACCCCGTCGTCCCCGGCCACGAGATCGCCGGCATCGTCGCCGAGGTCGGTTCCGACGTCACCAGCCGCAAGGTCGGCGATCGCGTCGGCGTCGGCTGCTTCGTCGACTCCTGCGGCACCTGTGAGGCCTGCAAGGACGGCGACGAGCAGTACTGCACCAAGGGCGTCGTCCAGACGTACAACTCGAAGACCTACGAGGGTGAGTTCACCCACGGTGGCTACTCGACGCAGATCGTCGTCACCGAGAAGTTCGTGCTGGGCATCCCCGAGGGCGTCGAGCTCGACGTCGCCGCGCCGCTGCTGTGCGCCGGCATCACCCTCTACTCGCCGCTGAAGCACTGGGGCGCGGGCCCCGACAAGAAGGTCGCCATCATCGGCATGGGCGGACTGGGCCACGTCGGCGTCAAGATCGCCCACGCGCTCGGCGCTCACGTCACCGTGCTCAGCCAGACGCTGAGCAAGGAGGAGGACGGCAAGCGACTCGGAGCCGACGAGTACTACGCCACGAAGGACACCACCGCGCTGAAGGACCTGCGCGGCAAGTTCGACCTCATCCTCAACACCGTCTCCGCGAACCTGCCGATGGGCGACTACCTCGGCCTGCTCGCCCGCAACGGCACGCTCGTCGAGTTGGGCGTTCCCGAGAAGCCCCTCGAGGTCCCGGCCTTCAACCTGCTGGCGAACCGTCGTTCGTTCGCGGGCTCCATGGTCGGCGGCATCGCCGAGACCCAGGAGATGCTGGACTTCTGCGCCGAGCACCACATCGGCGCCGAGATCGAGGTCATCTCCGGCGACCAGATCAACGAGGCGTACGACCGCGTCGTCAAGTCGGACGTGCGCTACCGCTTCGTGATCGACACCGCCACCCTCTGATCCACAGGCGCAGCGCCACAGCTGCGAACACCACCTTCGGGCGCCGACCTCGCGGTCGGCGCCCGTCGGCGTTCACGGCCGCGGCAGGGACGCCAGACGCTGCTTCTCGTGCTCCACGTCGAAGTCCGCGGGCGGCCACTGCAGGTCCAACGACGTCAGTGCTCCCGTCAGCAGCTCCGTGACGGCGAGCCGGCTGTACCACTTGTGATCGGACGGCACCACGTACCAGGGCGCCCACTCCGTGTCGGTGCGATCCAGGACCGCCTGGTACGCCTCCTGGTAGGCGACCCACTTCTCGCGCGCCTCGATGTCGCTCGGGTCGTACTTCCAGTACTTGTCCGGCCGTCGCAGTCGACGAGCGAGACGCTTGCCCTGCTGCTCCCACGACAGCGCCATGGCCACCTTGACGATGGTGGTGCCGCTCTCGACCACGCGGCGCTCGAAGTCGTTGATCTCGTCGTAGCGCGTGCGCCACACGCTGGGAGGCGCGAGTTCGTTCACACGGACGATGAGGACGTCCTCGTAGTGGGACCGGTCGAAGACCCCGATCTGGCCCGGTCGCGGCAGCTTCTTCTCCACGCGCCACAGGAACGGGTGCGCCCGCTCCTCCTCCGTCGGGGTGCCGAAGGTCGCGTGATCGACACCCTGGGGCTCGACCATGCCGAGCACGTGCCGGACCATGCCGCCCTTGCCCGAGGTGTCCATCCCCTGCAGCACGAGCAGGACCGACCGGTGGTCTCCGCTCTTGCCGCAGGCGTACAGACGCTCCTGAAGTTCCGACAGGATCTTGCCGCGCGCCGACATCAACTCCTTGCCGGCGTCCTTGTCGCGATCGAAACCGGGCGTCGACGCGGCGTCCACCGTCGACCACGACGTGCCCGACGCGGCCAGGGCCGCGGGCAGATTCGTGGTGAAGCCGGGCGACGGTGAGCTGCTCATCCCGCGAGCGTAGGCGTACGGCCCGCTTCTCTAGTGCAGTTCCTCGCGGAGTTGGGCGAGTGTCCGGGCGAGGAGACGCGAGACGTGCATCTGCGAGATCCCCATCTTCTCGGCGATCTGCGTCTGCGTCATGTTTCCGAAGAAGCGCAGCAGCAGCACGTTGCGCTCACGCTCGGGGAGCTTCTCGAGCAGGGGACGGAGAGCCTCGTGGTTCTCGACGTTCTCCATCTCCTTGTCGTAGTCGCCGAGGGTGTCCGCCAACGACAGGCCCTCGGAATCGCTTCCGCTGGAAGCACTGTCGACCGAGAGTGTCTGGTAGGCGTTGCCGGCGGTGAGCCCCATCGCGACCTCGTCGCGGTCCAGGTCGAGATACTCGGCCAACTCGGAGACGGTCGGTGACCGCCCCTGCGTCTGCGACAGATCCGCGATGGCACGGGAGAGCTGCAGGTGCAGTTCCTTCATGCGCCGAGGGACGCGGACGGCCCATCCCGCGTCACGGAAGTGTCGGCGTACCTCGCCCATGATCGTGGGTACCGCGAAGGACACGAAATCGGATCCGCGTTCGACGTCGAAGCGATCGACCGCGTTGACCAGCCCGACGCGGGCGACCTGCACCAGATCGTCGTGCGCCTCACCGCGGCCGTCGAATCGGCGGGCGATGTGTTCGGCGAGTGGCAGGCACCGCGTCACCAGCTCGTCGCGCAGCTTGCCTCGCAGGGGATCGCCCTCGGGCAGCGTGCGGATGCGGGTGAAGCGCTCGGCGACGTCGGCGTACTCGTCCGCCGAGCGCCGTGACTTCGGCTTGCGTTCGCTTGTCGTCACTCGTCCCAGCCGTGCTTGCTCTTGGTGAACTCGATGGTGGTCGAGACGACACCGCGCTCGTCCTCGGACTGCGACGTCGACACGGAGTCGGTCAGGGCGTTGAGAACGTGCCAGCCGAAACCGCTGGCGTCCAGATCGGCGCCGGCCTCGGTCGTCGTCGTCACCGACACGTGGAGAGCGTCGTCCGCGGTGAGGAAACGGCACACCATTCGGGCACCCGGGGTGGCACGCACGATGAGGCGGCTGCAGGACTCGTCGATGGCGAGCCGGATGTCGGCGATGCTGTCCAGATCGAAGTCGTCCTGGGCGGCGAGTGTCGCGGCCACGGCGCGAGTGACCGACAGCTGGCTCGCGTCGGCGTGGACACCGAGCTCGATGGTGGCGTCGGCCCCCTCCGTGTTCGGCTCCGTCGTGATGGCCCGTGTCATGAGGTCTCCCACTTCTTCGTGTCGCGTGTCGGTTCAGACGAACCTCGTACGTGTTCGACCGGTCGAGATTACCCGGGGGCCGTCGTCGCAAAACGTGCACCGTACCGGCGGCGTCTCCCGCGGCGTCGCTCGATGTTCACCAGGATCCTCACCGAAGTGGTTGGCAGACCGCTCCGGGTAGCGTAGGTTCAGAGACAGGTTGAGTCAGCAGCCGACGTACGAAGCACCGTCGATGGTCGCTCGGACTCCTTTCCACCAACCGCCACTCATTCTGCAGTCGCGGACGGGTTCTTTCACCTGCAGCACCATTGCTCTGCTTCTCCAGCTAGATCGGCATTTGGAGAATCATGACTGTTTCGACTTCACACGCATCCACCACCACCACCACTCTCGGCGACGACGTCGTCATGCCCGGCGGACTCATCTCCGTCGTGCGTACCGACTCGGAGACCACGTACCGCGTCACCGGCAGTGTGGACCTGTCCAACTCGTCCACCTTCTCGGACGTCGTGAGCAACGACGTCGAGGCGGGACGAAGCATCGTGCTCGATTTGTCCGGAGTCGACTTCTTCGGCACCGCAGCACTTTCCGTCGTGGCGGGTCTCGACGACCGCAGCGCGGCGAACGGTTCCCACCTGACCCTCGTGGTCGGCGACGCGGTCACCCGCGTCATGGGTGCCGCTCGGTGGGAGCCCACCGCACGCGTGGTCCGCTGACCACGCTGCACCGAAACTCGGCGTGATCCGGTTCGTCCGGGTCGTCGCTCCCCCCTGCCCCTGTCGCCGGTTCCCGGTGGCAGGGGCAGTGTCATGTCCGGGGCCGTAGGCTCTGACGGCATGGAACCTGTTGCCGCACTGCGAGAGGTGGCGTTCTGGCTCGAGCGGTCGCGGGCCGAGACGCGCCGGGTCAAGGCCTACCGCACCGCCGCCGACGTCCTGGCCGCACTGGACGCCGACAGGGTGGCCGAGCTCGCTCGCACCGACGGCTGGACCACCCTGCGCGGCATCGGTCCGAAGACCTCCGCGGTCGCCGCGGCGGCCGCGGCCGGCGAGGTTCCCGAGTACCTCCTGCAACTGCGCGCCGAGGCACAGCCCATCGGTGTCGGCGGCGAGGAACTGCGAACAGCTCTGCGCGGGGATCTGCACACGCACTCCGACTGGTCGGACGGGGGAAGTCCGATCGAGGAGATGGCGGAGACCGCGCGCAGGATCGGGCACGAGTACTGGGTGCTCACCGACCATTCACCGCGTCTGACCGTCGCCCACGGGCTCTCCGCCGACCGACTTCGCGCCCAGCTCGAGGTCATGGACGAGGTGCAGCGACGGTTCGAGACCGACGGCGGGCGGCCGATGCGGGTGCTGACCGGCATCGAGGTCGACATCCTCGACGACGGGTCGCTGGACCAGGAGCCGGAGCTGCTCGACGACCTCGACATCGTCGTCGCGAGCGTCCACTCCCACCTGCGCGCGGACAGCGCCACGATGACGGCGCGCATGATCGCCGCGGTGACGAACCCGCAGGTCGACGTTCTCGGCCACTGCACCGGCCGTCTCGTCGAGGGCGGACGCGGCACCCGCCCCGAGTCGACGTTCGACGCCCGTGCCGTGTTCGAGGCGTGCCGTGACCACGGGACCGCGGTGGAGATCAACGCGCGTCCCGAGCGCCAGGACCCGCCGGAGCGGTTGATGGAGCTCGCTCTGGAGATCGGCTGCCTGTTCAGCATCGACACCGACGCGCACGCCCCCGGCCAACTCGACTGGCTCGGCCACGGTTGTGCGCGTGCCACCGCGGTGGGCGTTCCGCCGGACCGTATCGTCACCACCTGGCCGGTCGACCGGTTGCTGGACTGGGCGTCGTCGGACGGAGCGTGACGCGGGCAGGTACCGGTCCCCGAGAGGAAAAGCGGGCAAAGAACGGGCAGAGTGCGTCGAAGGTGGAACAATCGCGAGGTGTTGCTGGGGGCGGAAACGGGTCTGGGGGCGGAGACGTGGTGACGGGAAGCCTGAACTCGGGTGGCCTGAACTCTGGTGGTTCGGACTCGGGCGACGCCGGCGACAGGCGCACCGTTCTGGCAGCGCTGACGGCGATCTCCGAGTCGTCCCAGGACGGTGTCGTGGTCTTCGATCGCAACACCTCCGTGCGGTACGCCAATGCCGCCGCCCGCACCATCCTCGAGTTCCCGGCCCACGAGAACCCGTCCGCGCGAGACCTCGTCGCGGACACGGCCGCCTCGACACTCGACCTCATTCTCTCCGAGCTGAACGCCACGGGAGCCTGGACCGGTCGGATCGCGGTGGGAACTCCGGCCCGACCGATACTGGTGTCCGCCTGGGTACTCGGGCCCACCGACGGCCACGAGGTCGTGGTCGCGACACTCGTGGACGGCTCCGAGCGGCAGGAGCGCGAGGAGGAGCTCGTCGACGCCCTCACCGCCGTCCGCCGCCGAGCGCGCGAGCAGCGCATCGTCGCCGGGCTCAACCGTGCGGCGCTCACCGGATCCTTCGACGACCTCGTGGCCACCGCTCTGCAGTCCATCGTGGACCTTGTCGGTGCCACGCACGCCGTGGTGTTCCGCCGACGCGGTGCGGACCGCCTGGCCGTCCACGCGGCCACCTTCGAGCCGCCCGACGAAGAGACCCTGCCCTCGGGCACCGCGACGCTGGCCGGCTACGCGCTCGAGCGCGAGGAGGTGATCGTGTGCGCGGACACCCGCGACGAGACCCGCTTCGACGTCACCCTGCTCGAGGACCACGACCTCCGCAGCGGTATCGCGGCTCCCGTCCGCGGGGGCGACGGCACGTGGGGTGTCCTCGTCGTCTATCGCACCGAGCCGCACACGCCGTCGGCCGACACGCTGTCCTTCGTCGTCACGGTAACCGCGGTGCTGGCGTCCGCCGTGCGCCGGTCCGACCTCGAACGCGAGCTGCGATACCGCAGCCTGCACGACCCGCTGACGCAGTTGGCGAATCGCACGCTCGCGTACCAACGCATCGATTCCGCGCTCGGAGTCTCGCGCGAGGACGGCACGCTCACCGCCGTGATCCTGGTGGACCTCCACGACTTCCGCACCATCAACGACAGCTTCGGCCACGGCGCGGGGGACGCGGTGCTCGCGGCGGTGGCGCCGATGCTCACGCGCACCGTCAGGCCCTCCGACACCGTCGCCCGCTTCGGCGGCGACGAGTTCCTGCTCGTGTGCCCGGGCCTGCGCAGCACCTTCGACGCCATCGGCGTCGCCCAGGGTGTGCTGGCCATGTTCCGCCGTCCGCTCACCATCGGGAACCGGACGACGACCGTCACCGCCTGCATGGGCATCTCGGTCGGGTACGGCGAGCACACCGCCGCGGAGATGGTCCGCCAGGCGGACGTCGCCATGGGCGGCGCGAAGAAGGAGGGGCCGGGGAGCTACGAGCTGTACGACAAGGTGCAGGGCGGAGAAGCGTTGCGGCGCTTGACCATCGCCTCGGAGCTCCGGTCCGCGATCGAGAACGACGACCTCGACGTGGCGTACCAGCCCGTGTTCGACATCCGATCCGGACGCATGACCGGGGTCGAGGCGCTCGCGCGGTGGACCACGTCGAGTCTCGGCGTCGTCGGGCCCGACGAGTTCGTTCCCGCCGCCGAACGCGCGGGCCTGATCGGGCCGCTCGGCAGCTGGGTGCTGCGCCGGGCGTGCACCGAGGCCGCGCGCTGGCAGACCGGTGATCCGGTGGAACTTCGCGTCAACGTCAGTCCGCTGCAGCTTCGTCAGCGCACGTTCGCGTCGTCCCTCGCCGACACGCTCGAGCGCACCGGTCTCGCCCCGGATCTGCTGGGCATCGAGATCACCGAGACCCTGTGGCTCGAGGACACGTCCGCTGTGAAGAACAACCTCGACGAGCTGCACCGGATGGGCATCAAGATCCTGCTGGACGACTTCGGTGTCGGCCACAGCTCGCTGGACTACCTGACGCGCTTCCCGATTCTCGACGCCATCAAGATCGATCGATCGTTCGTCGCCGACCTGCCGACCGAGCAGTCGGAGGCGGTCATCCGCGCCGTCGTGTCGGTGGCCGACGCGTTCGGTCTCGACGTGGTGGGCGAGGGTGTGGAGACCACGGCCCAACTCGACAGCCTCGTCCGGTGCGGATGCGGCTACGCCCAGGGCTACCTGATGGCGCGACCACTACCGCCGGGCGACGTGACCGCCCTGGTGGCGTCCGGGGGTCGGATGAATGTCGATGCCGGACCTGCTCGGTGACCGACGCTTCGACACGTACATGTTCTCGTCCGCGAGCGACCACGACGCGGTGATGCTGCCGGCCTCGGTGACCGTGCTCCATCCGACCGACATCGGCACGTCCGCCGCGTGGGCGGAGGACTCCAGGGCCGTGAGCATGCCGTCGACGTCGGTGGCGTCGCGGTCGAACACCAGGACTCCGAACTCGTCGCCGCCGAGACGGGCCACGACGTCGGACTCGTGAGCCCACGCCCGCAGCAGTTCGGCGGCGCGTCGGATCACCCGGTCTCCCGCGGCATGGCCGTGCCGGTCGTTCACCTGCTTCATCCCGTCGAGGTCGACGACCACCACGGCGCCGGGGTCGGCGAAGCGAGTCCAGCGCGCGTCCTCGGGCTCGAGCACCCGGTTCCATCCCCGCCTGTTGAAGAGTCCGGTGAGGGGGTCGGTCTCCGCCTCGCGCCGAGCCAGTTCGGCGGACCGCTCCGCGACCGCGCGGGCGTGGTCGGTCTCGAACACCGTGGTGAGCAGCCCGGACAGGAGATCGAGCAGCGCGGTCATGCCGGCGGGCAGCGGCCCGCTGATCGGCCGCGAGCCGAAACCGCACATCGTGCCGAACAGCGAGCCGTCCGCCCGCCGGATGGGCACACCGATGTACGACCGGACCGGGTCGTGCCCGGGAACGCCGATGCGCGGAATGCCCGCGTCGTCGAGGTCCTCCACGACGGACGGGATCTCGCCCTCGGTCATCGAATGGCACAGCGACTCGTTCCACCCCACGACGAGGCCGGTGTCGATCCCCAGGCCGTTGGTGTTGGTGCGCAGGAAGATCTGCTTGTCGTCGACGACGCGCGAGACGGCCCAGGCCGTCGCGGGAAGGATGCTGTCGAGATACGCGACGACGGCCGCACCCGCGGCGTCGAAGGTGGAGAGCGCGGAGGGCGGCGGTGCGATCGAGGGGGGACGAGGTGGAACGGTCACGGTCTGTCCTGAGGGCGGAAGGTCGACCGCGGCACCCCCGGAACCGCGTGGCCGGTGAGTCCGGACCGAGTGTCGTCTGTCGGCACCGATTCTAGCCCCCGGCGGGCGAGCACCTACCCTCGAATCATGGCACCGACGTACGCAACAGCCGACCGAGTCGATCTCGATGCCCTGCATCGCTTCGTCGCCGAGCGGCATCACGCCACCCTGGTCACCACGAAGCAGTCCGGTGGCCTGCAGATCTCACCCGTGACCTGCGGGCTCGACGCGCAGGGGCGCATCGTCGTCTCGACGTACCCGCAGCGCGCAAAGACCGTGAACATCCGTCGGTCCTCGGACGTCACGCTCTGCATCCACTCCGACGACTGGAACGGCCCCTACGTGCAGATCGACGGCACCGCGGAGGTCATCGACCTGCCCGACTCCGTCGAGCCGCTCGTGGACTACTACCGGGCGATCGCGGGCGAGCACCCCGACTGGGACGAGTACCGGCAGGCGATGGTGACGCAGGGCAAGTCGATCATCCGCATCGCCATCGACACGTGGGGACCGATCGCGACCGGCGGATTCCCGCCGCCCGCGCAGGATCAGCCGGCCGACGAGTCGAACGGCTGACCCCGGCTCACTCGGCCGCGTCGAGAGCGGTGACGGCCTGGACCACGGCCTCGCAGAACGCGGGGATGTCGTCCGGGTTGCGGCTGGAGATCAGGTTGCCGTCCACGACTACCTCCTCGTCCACCACCGTGCCGCCGGCGTTCCTGATGTCGGTACGCACGCTCGGGTACGAGGTCAGCGTGCGACCGCGTACGACGTCGGCCTCGACGAGCGTCCACGGGCCGTGGCAGATCACCCCCACCGGTTTGCCGGAGTTCACGAAGTCGCGGACGAACGACACCGCGTCGGTGTCGAGGCGCAGCGTGTCGGGGTTGGTCGTTCCACCCGGCAGGACCAGCGCGTCGAAGTCGTCGACGGAGGCCTCGGCGACCAACTGGTCGACGGCGAAGGTGTCGGCGGGTTCGGTGTCGTTCTCGAAGGCCTGGATCTCACCGTGGGTCAGCGAGAGCAGCACCGTGGTCGCTCCGGCCTGATCGAGTGCCTCGCGGGGAGCGGTGAGCTCGATCTGCTCGACACCGTCCGTCGCGAGGAACGCCACGGTGCGGCGGGCCGACCCGGAGTCGGTGTTCGGAGTGTCAGTCATCGTGAACCTCTCTCGTTCTCGCCGTGTCGCGGGACGCGATGCGGCTGTCCCGATCTACCCGGCACCCGGTGGTGGGAAACGGCACACCCTCGGCGGGTTGGATCGGCCCGGGCGCGGGTATCTGCCCTTCGACCGGATGGTGAGCACGTCCGATCGAGGCACCGCTGCGTTCACCGAGAGGTGACGCGGGAGAGGGGAACACCAGTGAGCACACCGACAGTGGACGCGGCCGGAGCGGTCGTGCCCGACACCGCTGGCGATGCCGCCGAGGCACCCGTGATGACCTGCCTCTTCGAGCACACCACGGCGGGAATCGTCCTGATGGTCGCCCTGTGCGCCGGGATGGCGGCCTTCGTGGCGGCCGCGGTGAACTCCTTCGCCCTGGGAGCCCTGGTCGGTGTCCTCATGATCGGTATGGCCGGTATGGCCGTGGTGCTGGTTCCGGTCGAGCGCCGGTAACCTCGGAACGGCCCACGCAGACTCACCGAGGGAGGGAACGACAGATGCCCGATTTCACGAGCCCGGAACTTCCCGTCGAGGACGCTCTCGAGCAGGAGCGGGACACGGTGCAGGACGACGACACCGACGCGGTCACGCCCACGGTCGCCGTGACGTACGACGCTTCCGACGCGGACCTGCTCGAGCAGAGTCGCGACGTCCCGCTCGACGACGAGCACGACCGCTAGGCGCCTCTATTCGTCGACGAGTGGGTGGTCGACCGCGTTGAAGCGTGAGGGCGAACCGCCCGCTTCCGCGACACCGTGGATGCCGCCCCACACCATCATGGTGAGGTAGTCGATGAGGTCCGCTGCCGACATCGACCGGTTCGAGATCCACCAGTGCGTGGCCAACTGGACGCCGCCCACGATCCCGTACGACCAGGGCAGCGATCCGCCCGAGTCCATCTCCATCCGGCGCAGGCGCTCACCGAGCACCGTCGCCAGCAGTTCGGCGATCATGCGCTCCGACTCGGCGACCACGTCGCGGTTCGGCCCCGAGCTGTTCGACATCGCGTACAGGTAGACCTCGGGGTCGTCCGCGACGGTCTCCACGTACGCGGCGACCACCTGGCGGGTGAGGTTGTACTCGTCGAGCTCGACGCTGATCGCGTCGTAGATCCGCGGTGCGAGAGTCGTCTCCACATATCGCTCGAGCGTCGCGTTGGTCAGATCGTTCTTGTCGTGGAAGTAGCGGTACAGGACGGTCTTCGAGATACCGATCTCGGTGGCGATCTCGTCCATGCCGATGTTGCGGCCGCGCAGCCGGATGGCGGCGAGAGTGCCGTCCACCAGTTCCTCGCGACGGGCGATCTTGTGCTCGCGCCAGCGTCGCTTGCGGCCGTCCGGCTTGTCCGTGCGGGCGTCGGTCGCGGTGTCGTCGGAATCCGGCTTCACCGTCTCGGCCCTGGCGGAACGGGTTCGCCCGGTCTTCCGGGCCCCGGTCTCGTCGGCGTCCTGGTCGGCGGTGTCCCCGTCGCTCTTCCTCGCTGCCGATCTGCTCGCCACGCGCGTGTACTCCGTCCCGATGTCCGACTGCGCTTCTGGCGCACTCGTGTGCGGCGGCGCATGTCACGTCGCCCACTCCAACAGTAGTGCCCGGCGCCGTCGGACCCGCGTCCGGGCGAGACGTCGTCGCCGGTCGGGGCACGAGTCGCGCGCCGACCCTGCACAATGGAGTCGGTGCAGCTCATGACATTCGACGAGGACGTCAAACGACGCGACCTCCGCAAGATGAAGATCGTCGCCACCGGCTTCCTGGTGTTCGCCTCCATCGTCTATCTCTTCTGCCGGTGGCAGGAGTCCCGCGGCGCCGGCGGCTGGGTCGGTTTCGTCCGGGCGGCGTCGGAGGCGGGCATGGTCGGCGCGCTCGCCGACTGGTTCGCCGTCACCGCTCTCTTCAAGCACCCCATGGGTCTGAAGATCCCGCACACCGCGATCATCAAGCGGAAGAAGGACCAGCTCGGCACCAGCCTCGGATCGTTCGTCGGGCAGAACTTCCTCGCCGTCGACGTCGTGTCGCAGAAGGTCGAGTCCGCGCGCATCCCGCTGCGCCTCGGCACCTGGCTCGCCGACCCGGCCCACGCCGACCGTGTCGCGGAGGAGACGGCGACCGTGCTGCGCGGCTTCCTCGACGTGCTCGACGACGAGGACATCCAGCAGGTCATCGACAACACCATCGTCAAGCGCCTCGGTGATCCGCAGTGGGGGCCGCCGATCGGACGCGTCCTGGGCTCGCTGCTCGAGGACAACCGGCAGAAGCCACTGATCGACCTGCTCGCCGAGCGCGCACACGAATGGGCCCAGAACAGCCTGCCGACCATCGACCGGATCGTGTCGAGGGACTCTCCGTCCTGGTCGCCGAAGTTCGTCGATGTGCTTCTCGGAGAACGCATCCACCGCGAACTCGTGGAGTTCACGTGGAAGGTCCGGTCGAACCCGCAGCACGAGTTGCGGCTCGCGGCCGACAAGTTCCTCACCGACTTCGCCGACGACCTGCAGAACGACCCCGACACCATCGCCAAGGCCGAGTCGATCAAGTCGGAGATCATGGGCCGCGACGAGGTCACCGGCCTCGCGGCGGCATCGTGGAAGGTGGCCAAGCGGCTCATCGTCGACTCGGTGGACGACCCGAAGAGCACCCTGCGCGCCAAGATCAGCGAGAACGTGCAGAAGTTCGGGCTCCGCCTGCGCGACGACGACGCGATGCGCGGCAAGGCGGACGGCTGGCTGATGGCCGGCGTGCGCTACATCGTCGAGAACTACACCGACGAGATCACCACCGTCATCACCGACACCGTCGCCCGATGGGACGCCGACGAGGCCAGCCGCAAGATCGAGCTGCAGGTGGGACGGGACCTGCAGTTCATCCGCATCAACGGCACGGTGGTCGGCTCGCTCGCGGGTCTGGCGATCTATTCGATCTCGCACCTGTTGTTCGGGTAGCCGCCGCGGCCGTGCACGGGGTGCGTGAGGTGCCCACCCCTGTCCGCCGACTGGTCGGGGTGCGCAGCGCCGAGCAGGGTGTGTGGCTGGTCGACACCACCACCGCGTGCCCTCGGGTGTGGGTGCTAGCACAGTGCTTGCAATTGCTAGCACCCTTGGTTATCGTCGTTGGCGAGGCGCATTCGACATGAGTCAGGAGTGTTCGAGATGGCATCCGAGGAGAAGGAAGGCGACGACACCACAGTGGTGTCGGCAGCCGGAGATCTCGCCGCCCGCGTCGTCAGCACGGCGACACAGGACATCGGGAGTTTCATTCGGGCACAGCGAGAGTCGGCCCAGGTGTCCCTGCGGCAACTCGCACTCTCCGCCGGCGTCAGCAATCCCTACCTCAGCCAGATCGAGCGGGGCCTGCGCAAGCCGTCGGCAGAGGTTCTGAGTCAGATCGCCAAGGGTCTTCGTGTGTCCTCGGAGGTCCTGTACGTGCAAGCCGGTCTGCTCGAGGAACGGCCGCACAGTCCCATCATCGACGCGGTGCACGGTGACGACTCCATCACGGAGCGTCAGAAGCAGGTGCTCCTCGAGATCTACTACTCGTTCCGCCGCGAGAACGAGACCGGCACCCCCACGCTGCGATCAGAGATCAACCACGAAACGACATCAGGAGATCACACATGACCGACCCGAAGTTCGACACCGTCAAGACCCCGCTGTTCGCCGCCGTCGGCGCCGGTGACGCCGTGGTCCAGGCCGTGGCCGACGTCGTCGCCCAGGTCCGCCACCGCGCCGAGAGCACTCAGGCCGACGTCAACGACCGCGTCGACACCGCCCGCGCCCGCCTCGCCGACCTGCAGGAAGACGTCACCGAGAGCGTCGAGACGCTCCGCGGACGCCTGAACGCGCTGCCGCAGGAGCTGCCGGACGAGATCGCCGATCTCCGCGAGCGTTTCACCCCCGAGGAGCTCCGCAAGGTCGCCGAGGCCTACCTCAAGGTGGCGTCGGACCTCTACACCGCACTCGCCGAGCGCGGCGAGGAGACGGTCGAGCGCATCCGCAAGAACCCGGCGGTCGAGGACGGTCTCGAGCGCGCCAACGCCGTCGCCAACGACGCTGTCGACCTCACCGAGCAGACCCTCGGCACCGTCGCCTCGCAGACCCGCGCCGTCGGTGAGCGCGCCGCAGCCCTCGCGGGCCGCGCGTCCGATCGTGTGCAGGAAGGTGCCGACGAGGCCACCGACGCGATCAAGGAAGGCGCCGAGGACGCCGTCGACAATGTCGACGAGGCTGCCGACGAGCTGAGCGAGAAGATCGACGAGCTCGGCCAGAAGGCGAAGACCGCAGGCCAGAAGGCGTCGGATCGCGCCTCGGGTGCAGCCGGCACGGTCGAGGGCAAGACGCGCAACAACGCGGGCTCGCCCATCAAGAAGACCCCGGCCACGAAGTCGGCTCCCGCCAAGGCCACCCCGGCCAAGGCCTCGACTCCCGCCCCCGCCAAGAAGGCCACCCCGGCCAAGAAGGCTCCGGCCAAGAAGTCGACCAGCTAGTCGATCGCGACAATTCCGACCCCCGCGCTGACGAAGCGCGGGGGTCGGTGTCGTTTAGGATGACCGCATGCCCATGGCGTACAGCGCGACCAGCGCGATCATGAACATCCTGCAACTCATCGCTCTGGTGGGTGTGGCGTTCGCGCTCTTCCACGCCATCCGCCAGCGCCCCGACGCCTTCACCGCCGCGGACAAGCTGAACAAGCCGGGGTGGGTGGCCATTCTCGCGGTCGCGCTGCTGATCCTGCTCGTTTTCCCGGTGGTGGGCTTCGTCGGCATCATCGCCGTCGTCGCCATCGGTGTGTACCTCGTGGACGTGCGGCCCAAGGTCGACGACATCCAGCGCGGACCGCGCTGGTAGCTAACCCTGGCCGGTGACCGTGAGCCAGAGCAGTGCCGCGTTGAGCGCCACGATCAGGCCGGTGGTGACGACGGCGAGGACCACGGTGGTCCGTGAGTTGATGCGGGCGCCCATCACCGCGCTGCTGGAGGTCATGCGCACCAGCGGGATCAGCGCGAACGGAATGCACAGGCTCAGCACCACCTGACTCAGCACCAGCGCCAGCGTCGGATCGACGCCGATACCCAGGACCACCAGCGCGGGAATCAACGTGACGACGCGGCGCACCTGGATCGGGATCCGCTTCTGCAGCAGTCCCTTCATGATCTCGGCACCGGCGGCGCAGCCCACCGAGGTCGACGCGAGACCCGAGGCGAGCAGGCCGACGGCGAAGATCGCGGCGACCGCGGGCCCGAGATTGTTCTCGATGGCCGCGTGCGCGCCGTCGATGGTGTCGGTGCCCTCCTCGCCGCGGAACGCCGATGCGGCGAGCAGCAGCATGCCGATGTTGACGCTGCCGGCGATGATGAGCGCGAACGTGACGTCCCACTTGGTCGCGCGCAGCAGGCGGTCGAGCTTGCCGGAGTCCTTCTCGACGCCGTGGCGGTCGCGGGCGAGCGCGGAGTGCAGGTAGATGGCGTGCGGCATGACCGTCGCGCCCAGCATGCTGGCCGCGAGCAGGACCGATCCGGAGCCGTCGAAACCCGGTACGAGACCGCCGGCGACACCGCCCGCGTCGATGTCGGTGAACAGCAGGCCGGTGAGGAAGCCGATCGTGATGATGGCGAGCATGCCGATGACGACGAACTCGAAGGTGCGCTGACCCCGCCGTGACTGGACGGCCAGGATCACCATCGACACGACGCCGGTGATGAGACCGCCGACGAAGAGCGGAACGCCGAACAGGAGGTTGAGCGCGATGGCGCCGCCGATCACCTCGGCGAGGTCCGTCGCGATCGCCACGGCCTCGGCCTGCACCCAGAACGCCCGGCGGGGCCAGGGACGCATGCGGTCGCCGAGCATCTCCGGCAGTGATCGTCCGGAGACCAGGCCCAGCTTGGCCGAGAGGTACTGGATCAGTACCGCCATCGCATTGGCGGCCACGAGTACCCACACGAGGAGGTAGCCGTAGCGCGCGCCCGCGGTGAGATTCGCGGCGACGTTGCCCGGGTCGACGTAGGCGATGGCGGCGACGAACGCGGGGCCGAGCAGCGTGAACAGCCGGCCGGGAGTGATGCCTCCGGATGTGGGTAGACGAGTTCCGATGCGGTCGACCATGACGGAAGTGTAGGGCACCCGGCGCGATCATGTTCGCCGGGCCGTACCGATAAGTTAGGGCACCCGCATCATGTCTCGTCGTCCACCCATTCGAGCAGGTCACCCGGCTGGCACTCCAGCACCCGGCACATGGTCTCCAGGGTGCTGAACCGCACCGCGCGGGCCCGCCCGTTCTTGAGTACGGCGACGTTGGCGGGGGTCAGTCCGACGCGCTCGGCGAACTCGCCGACGCTCATCTTGCGCTTGGCCAGCTCCACGTCGATGCGGACGACGATGGGCATCAGATGACGCCCTCGAGGTCGGCGCGCAGGTCGCTCGCCTTCCGCAGCAGGGCACGCATGACCATCATCAGCAGTGCGGCGACGCCGACGATCATGCAGAGCAGGAACAGCAGGAGCACGGGCCCCGGATCGTCCGCGCGGAACCCGACGACGAGGAACACGACACCGAGCGACACACCGGCGGCCACGATCGCGCGGACGATCGCGTCGACCCACACGAACGCGGCACCGGAGAAGATGCGATCCCGGCGGACGAGAGTGAGCAGCTTCCAGGTGGCGATGACGACGATCTGCACGCACACCACCCAGAAGATGGTGAGCGCGGTGAGGGGCCATCGGAGGTACGCGGATTCCGGGTTCTCGCGGGCCATGTGCGCGAACTGTCCCGGCAGCGACATGACCTGGAACAGGACGAGCAGGGCGAACAGGCCGGCGAGGAACACCCTGAGTGTCGCGACGACGCGTCTTTCCGTGATCATACATCGAGTATCAGTCAGGATCTATCGAAAATCAATAGGTACTGGTGCGGGAGGGCGGCAGGGTTAAGGTCTGAGGGTGCCGGACTCCCCACTCGACGATGCTCGCTCGCGTGATCCCCGGGATCTCCGCCGAGTCGGCCTGACCGAGTACCGGATCGACGACCTCGCCAGGGAAGCCGGCGTGAGCGTCCGCAACGTGCGCGTCTATCAGGACCGCGGTCTGCTGCCGCCCCCGCGCAAGGTGGGTCGGACGGGCTGGTACGACGAGTCGCACCTCGCTCGGCTGCAGATGATCTCGCGCATGCTCGACCGTGGCTACACCTTCGTCACCATCAGCGAACTCCTCACCGCGGCGCAGTACGGACTCCGCGTCGAGGACGTCCTGGGCACCGAGGATCCCGACGGCGCCGCCAACGTCGACCACCCGGCGCGGCTGACCCGCGACGAGATCGACACCATGTTCGACGGACGGATCAGCGACGACGATCTGACGCGTGCGGAAGCGCTCGACGTCTTCTCCCGCGACGGGGACGGCTACCGCATCGAGAACCCCGCCCTGGTCCGCGCGGCCAAGGTGCTGTTCGACGCGGGTCTCGCGCTGCCGGACATCCTGTCCCGCACCGAGCGCGTCCACCAGGACCTGACGAGCGTGTCCCAGCAGTTCGTGCGTCTGGTCGTCGACAGGTTCGTTCCGGGCGGCGCCGATCCGTTCACGCTCGACCCCAGCGAGCTCTCGGCCATGGCGGACCTCATCACCACCCTGCGTCCGCTGGCCAGCCGTGCCGTGCAGGCGCTCTTCTCCGAGACCATGGACGCCGAGATCGTGCACGCGATGGAGAAGGCGCTCAGCGGCGACGCCGCCACGGAGGACAGCGGCGACGCCGCCACGGCGGACACCGACGACAGTGACGGCAACGGCGCGAGCACCAGCTCGAGCAGCAGGACAGGAGACCGATGAACACTCGTGGTGCAGTGGTGACCGCTGCCGTGGCCGCGGTCGCGGTGGCCGGTGCAGCCTCGATCCGGGCGACTCGACGGGCGTCACCGCCCTCGGCGCGGATGGCGGACACCGATGTACTGCTGGCGCGTCCGGAGCTCACCCCACGGGTGCGCACGGTCGTCGCCGAGGACGGTGCCGCGCTGCACGTGCGCGAGTACGGCGACCCGGACGCCGCCCCGATCGTCCTCAGTCACGGATGGACCTGCTCCGCCGACTTCTGGGCGCCGCAGATCAACGACCTCGCCGGACGGTACCGCGTCGTCGTGTACGACCAGCGCGGGCACGGAGCCAGTGAGGTGGGGACCCGGCCGCTCGGTGCCGACGTCCTGGGGGACGATCTCGCCGCGGTGCTCGACGCGACGGTCGACTCGGACGCCAAGGCCGTCGTCGCCGGACACAGCATGGGCGGCATGTCCGTGATGAGTTGGGCGGCACAGTATCCCGCGCAGGTGCGCCACTACGTGAAGGCGATACTGCTGGCCAACACGGCCACCGACAGTCTGGTCCGCGAGACCACCGTCATCCCGTTGCCACCCGGTGTCGCGCAGGTGCCGGCGCGGGTGGCGTCGAGCGTGCTCGGATCGGCACTGCCCATCCCGTCGAGTCCGTTCTCCGCTCGTGCTCTGAAGTACGTGACGATGGGCGCCGAGTCCACTCCGGCGCAGGTGGCGTTCTGCGAACGCATCGTGCGCGAGTGCTCCCCTCGAACGCGGGGCATGTGGGGATCGGCGCTGTCCGCGTTGGACATTCACGACGCGCTGGAGAACATCGACGTCCCGACGTCGGTGATCGTCGGTACTCGCGACCGCCTGACGCCGCCGGTGCACGCCCGCAAGCTCGCCGATCGACTCTCCCGCGCCGGAGTGCTGGGCCGGTTCCTCGAACTCGACGGTGTCGGACACATGAGCTCGGTGGAATCGATCGCGGAGTTCGACGCCGAGCTGGTCCGGCTCGCGGAGCTGCCGGCATGAGCGACGACACCAGAGGGGACGCCTACACCGAGCGGCTGCGCGAGCTGCAGGGTGCGCGGTGGAAACGCGTTCTGCGCGTGCAGGCTCCGTATCAGTGGAACATCCGACGCCATCTCGCCGGGCGGCGCGTTCTCGACGTCGGCTGCGGGATCGGCCGGAATCTGCGCAACCTTCCCGCGGGCAGCGTCGGTGTCGATCACAACGTCGCGTCCGTCGAGTTCTGCCGCTCGCAGGGCATGACCGCGTACACACCCGAGGAGTTCCACGCCCTCGGCGACACGGGCTTCGACGGCATGCTCATGGCCCACCTGCTCGAGCACCTGCCGCCGGGCGCGGAGGGTGAGGTGCTGACGGAGTACCTGCCGTGTCTGCAGCCGGACTCCGTCGTCATGATCGTGTGCCCGCAGGAAGTCGGGTTCGCCAGCGACCCGACGCACACGAGCTGGCTGGACGCCGCCGACCTGCTCGCCCTCTGCGCTGCCGCCGGCATCGAGCGCACGACGTCCGCCTCGTTCCCGTTCCCGCGTCCGGTGGGAAAGCTGTTCGTCTACAACGAGACCGTCGTGGTGGGTCGAACCCCAGCTGCCTGATACGACCAGCTGTCTAGTCGAACACCACGGTCTTGCGGCCGTGCACCAGCACACGGTCCTCGAGGTGCCAGCGCAGTCCGCGCGCGAGCACCATCTTCTCGATGTCCCGGCCCTGACGGACCATGTCGGCGACCGCGTCCGCATGGTCGATGCGGATGACGTCCTGCTCGATGATGGGTCCGGCATCGAGCTCGGCGGTGACGAAGTGGCACGTCGCGCCGATGAGCTTGACCCCTCGTGCGAACGCCTGGTGATACGGCCGGGCGCCGACGAACGACGGCAGGAAGCTGTGGTGGATGTTGATCGCGCGCCCGGACCAGTGCTCGCACAACGACTCCGGCAGCACCTGCATGAAGCGCGCCAGCACCACCGCGTCGGGGGAGTAGCCGTCGACGAGGTCGCGGAGCGCGTCGAAGGAGGGTCCGCGCTCGCTGGGGTCCTCGGGGAACGGAACATGGTGGAACTGCACACCGTGTGCGCGCGTGACGGATTCGAGATCGGGGTGGTTGCCGATGACCGCTTCGATGGTCGCCGGCAGTTCTCCGCCGGCGGCGCGCCCGAGCAGATCGTGGAGGCAGTGTCCCTCCTTGCTCACCAGGAGCACGACCTTCTTGCGCTCTCCGGAATCGTGCAGCGACCACTCGGATTCCGGGCCGATCTCCGCGGCGACCGCCGCGAACCGTGCGCGCAGCTCGTCGACTCCGATGTCGATCGACGAGGCCGCGACGGCCTGACGGGTGAAGAACCAGCCACTGTCCGCGTCGGCGTGATAGGCGGCCTCGACGATCGAGCCCCCGAGATCGGCCAGGAAGGTCGAGATGCGCGCGACGATGCCCGTGCGGTCGGGGCAGCCCAGGGTGAGGACGTAGCGGCGAGAGTCGGAGCGTGGAGATTCGGGCGGCATGGGCGCCATTGTCTCACTGACACCCGTCCCTTCCTGACCGATCCCGACCGGCCTCCGTCTGGAAAGGTGGAGCGCATGACAACCCTCACGCGCACCGACGTCGCCCGCATGGTCGATCACACTCTGCTCAAGCCCGAGGCGACGGTCGCCGACGTCCGGGCGCTCGTCGCGGAGGCGAAGGATCTGGGCGTCCTCGCGGTCTGCGTGTCGCCGTCGATGCTCCCGGTTCGTGACACGGGTGACCTGGTGGTCGCCGCGGTGGCGGGGTTCCCGTCCGGAAAGCACCACTCGTTGATCAAGGGTTCGGAGGCGCGTCTGGCGGTGCAGCACGGGGCGCGCGAGGTCGACATGGTGATCGACGTCGGCGCCGCGGTGGAGGGTGACTTCAACGCCGTCCTGGCGGACATCATCACCGTCCGGGAGGCGATGGGCGAGAACGCCGTCCTGAAGGTGATCATCGAGTCGGCGGCGCTGCTCGCGTCGGCGGACGGGGAGCGCGCGGTGATCGAGTGCTGCCGGGCGGCGGAGCGGGCCGGCGCGAACTTCGTCAAGACGTCCACGGGGTTCCATCCCGCGGGTGGAGCGTCGACGGAGGCCGTGAGTCTGATGGCCCGCACCGTCGGTGGCCGCCTGGGTGTCAAGGCGTCGGGCGGGATCCGCGATGCGGACACCGCCCGAGCGATGATCGAGGCCGGCGCCACCCGACTGGGCCTGTCCGGGACCCGCAGCGTGTTGGACGGCTTCGCCGACTAGCAGGTGACCTGCTGCTGACCGCCCTGCGCGGCGGGGATCGTGTACTGGCCGCCGCTGAGGGTCATGTGGATCCCGGTGTCGGTCACCTCGAGGGCGTCCGGCGTCATGCCGAGCGGGTACGCCTGCAGGCTGTCCGTGAGCACCGAGACGACGCTGTCCGCGAGGTCGGTGGGAATGCCGATGCCGAGGATCGACGCGTCCGTGGTCTGGACCTCGATCGTGTCGCCCTGCACCACGGGCTTCACGGTGAGTTCCGCCAGTCCACCGACGATGGCGAACTTCAGCGTTCCGGCGGCGGGATCGCTGGTCACACCGGACACGACGCTGCCGACTCCCTGCTCCTGCAGGGTCGCGAGGATGCCGCCGGTCGACCACGTGACGTCGGCCGAACTGCTGCCGATCTGACCGGACGTGGTGTCCGTGGAGGTGAGGTCGACGTCGTTCACGGTCGCCTGGACCTGCATGTCCTGTGCGGGCCCGAACTTCGTGTCGTCGCTCGAGATGTCGACGGACGAGAACTTCTCGGTCGCGAGGGAGAACAGGACGGGCTGCAGGCCGAGGCCGACGTCGATCTGTGAGCCGAGTTCGCTCTCGAACTGGGTCGTGAGGCAGTTCTCGACGCGGTTGCGGGCATAGAACTCGCCGCCGACGAGTGCCGCGATGACGACGATGACCAGCACTCCGGCGATGAGAGGCACCCGGGAGCGTCGTCTGGGTGCGGTGTCGTGAGTCATGAGAGACAGTGTGGACGACATCTCTGAGGTTCCTCTGTGGACCGGCCGATCGGGTGCACGGCGACAGCGCCATTTCTCTGTGACGCGTGACACAACCACGTAGGCTCTTCGAGCATGGCGGGCGACGATGTGGCGGAACGTCTGGACGGCGTGGTCGCCGAACAGGACGGGTACTTCACCGCAGCTCACGCGCTCGATGCCGGGTATCTGCCGTCCGAGATCGAGGCGCACGTCGCCGACGGATCCTGGACGCGGGTCGAGACCGATCTGCTGCGGTTGTCGGACTGGCCGAGCCACGATCTCGAGGAGTACTCGAAGTGGTGCGTGTGGCTGGGCGCCACCGCGGTGATCTCCCACCAGAGTGCGGCCGAGTTGCACGGCATGGGCAGCCTGCACCCGCAGTTCGTCCACGTCCGGGTCAGCGGGACGGCGCGAGCGCACGACCAGCGCCTCGCGATCCATCGGGGACGCCTGACGGGCGCGGACATCGAGCTCTCCGGTGCCTTCCGCATGACCACGCCGGTCCGCACCGTGCTGGATCTCGCGGCGGGCGGCATCTCGCAGTTCACCCTCGACGAAGTGGTCGCCGACGGTCTGGTGCTCGGACGACTGGTCGTCGACGATCTCTTCGAGCAGGCTGTGGAGTGCGGTGACCGGGTGGCCGAGCGGGTGGAGACGGCGCTGCGCTGAGAGGATGTTCCTCTCATGCGCACGCTGCTGATCGACAACTACGACTCGTTCACCCACAACCTGGCCCAGTACCTGGAGCAGGTGTCCGGCACCGCCCCCATCGTCGTGCACAACGACGTCCCGTGGTCCTCCCTCCCGCTGGACCGGGTGGACGCCGTCGTCGTCTCGCCAGGCCCGGGCCGCCCGAGTCGCCCGGCCGACATGGGCGTCAGCAGCAGGGTGATCCGGGACGGTGGTCTGCCGGTTCTCGGGGTGTGTCTGGGGCATCAGGGCATCGCGGACAGCTGTGGTGGCGTCGTCGATCTGGCACCCGAGCCCATGCACGGCCGGATGTCCGACGTGCGGCACGACGGCACCGATCTCTTCGCCGGCCTGCCGTCGCCCCTGCGCGTGGTGCGATATCACTCCCTCACCGTCACGGCCCTGCCCGACGAGCTCGAGGCGACGGCGTGGACCGACAACGGGGTGATGATGGCGCTGCGGCATCGGTCACGGCCGCTGTGGGGAGTGCAGTTCCATCCCGAGTCGATCGGCACGGAACGTGGACTGCAGGTGATCGCCAACTTTCTCGACCTCGCGCGGGACGCCCGCCCGAGCACCCACACCTCCGCGCCGACCGTGGCGCCGCGTGACCCGGTCGTGCGTGACCCCCGCTACCGGGTGCTCGTGCGCCGTCTCGACGTTCTACCGGACCCCGAGGAGGTGGCGCGCCCACTCCGCGGACGGTCCACGTTCTGGCTCGACTCGAGCGCCGAGCTCGACGGCAGTGCCCGGTTCTCCTACCTCGGACCCGGTGACGGCCCACTGGCGGAGGACGTGTCGTACGACGTCGCCACCTCGTGCGTGACGACGACGACCGCCGACGGCACGACCGAGGAGACGGTCACGTCGTTCCTCGACCACCTCGGGGAACAGATCGCGGCGCGGGCCGTCGACCGGGTGCCCGCGGTGCCGTTCGACTTCGCCCTCGGGTACGTCGGTCACCTCGGCTACGAGCTCAAGGCCGAGACGGGCGGAGCGGCGGCGCATGCCTCGCCGACGGCCGATGCGCGAATGATGTTCGCGGACAGGCTCATCGCGCTCGACCACCGCGATCGGTGCACCTATCTGCTCACCCTCACACTCGTCGGTGGCGACGACACCGCGGCGCTCGGATGGTTGGACGAGACCGCCGCGGCCGTGACCGCGCTGCCCCGTTCGGAGCGCGGTCGCCCGGCCGTGTCCGACACCCCCCTCGGCGCGCTGCCGTCGGTGATCGACACCCGGCACGACGACGGCGCGTATCGCGCGGCGATCGCGGACTGCCTGGAGCAGATCACGATGGGGGAGAGCTACGAGATCTGTCTGACCAACGAGATGAGCGTGCCGTTCGACGGCGACGCCGCCGACCTCTACCTCGCGGTGCGGCGCGCCAGTCCCGCCCCGTACGCGGCGTTCCTGCGATTCCCCGGGCTGGCGATACTCAGCGCGTCACCGGAGCGCTTCCTGCGGATCACGGCGTCGGGCGTCGTGGACTCCAAGCCCATCAAGGGAACTCGGGCTCGCGGGCGCACGCCGGCGGAGGACGCGGCCGCGCGCCTCGACCTGGCGACGAGCGAGAAGGACCGCGCCGAGAACATCATGATCGTCGATCTGGTCCGCAACGACCTGAATCAGGTGTGCGTGCCCGGGTCGGTGCACGTGCCGGTGCTCTTCGACGTGGAGAGCCACACCCATGTGCACCAACTGGTCTCGACGGTCGAGGGTCGGGTGCGCCCGGGGCTCTCGGCCGTCGACTGTGTGCGCGCGGCGTTCCCGGGCGGATCGATGACCGGCGCCCCGAAGCGCCGCACGATGGAGATCATCGACCGCCTCGAGGGCGGGCCGCGCGGCGTGTACTCCGGTGCGCTGGGCTGGTTCTCGCTCACCGGCGCGGCGGACCTGTCCATCGTCATCCGGACCGTGGTGCTCGCGGACGGCCGGGCGTCGGTGGGAACTGGCGGCGCCGTCGTCTCGCTGTCCGACCCGCAGGACGAGGTGGACGAGATGCACCTCAAGGTCGACGCGCTACTGCGTGTCCTCGGCGGGAGCGACGGCCGACCACGGTAACGCGAGCACGTTGTCCCGCAGTCGTCGGCGCGGCACGGTGACCGGAAGTCCTTGCGCCGCCAGGGCTGTCAGCGCCGCACGCCACCGCACGCGGGGTCCGAACGGTGCCAGCGGCGCCGCCACGTCCCACGCCCGATCGGCCGCCCGCAGCACCTCGTGCACGCGCTCGCCCGCGACGTTGCGGTGGATCAGGACCTTCGGCAGCCGCTCCGCGACGTCCGACGGCCGCTCCACCGTGAACGGATCCCAGGCGAGGGTCAGACTGCGCGGTCCCGACGCGTCCACGGTGACCCACGTGGCCCGACGCCCCAGTTCGTCGCACGTGCCGTCGACGAGGAGGCCGCCGTCCGCGAGAGCGGAGGTGATGCGTGCCCACGCACCCGGTACCGCGTCCTCGGGATACTGACGCAGCACGTTGAACGCGCGCACCAGGTGTGGCCGCAGTCCCGCGAGTTCGAAGCCGCCGCGGCGGAAGGAGACACCGTCCCGATCGGGGACGACGCGGGACGGCTCGATCTCCAGCCCGACGACGGCGATGTCCGCACGGACGGTGCGCAGTCGCGCGGCCAACTCCAGAGTGGTGACCGGACTGGCGCCGTAGCCCAGGTCGACGACCAGGGGACGCGTCGCGCCGCGGAGCAACGCTCGGACGTCGGGATCGTGCACCAGTCGGCGATCACTGCGCCGCAACCGGTTGATGTTGGTCGTCCCGCGAGTGACCACACCCTCGGGACCGATCCGGGAGATCACAGTGCCCAGCAGTTCGTTCCGCTCATCCCGACCGGCCTCCGGCCTACCCGCCGGTCAGGCGTTCTTCGTGAGCCAGTCGTGCGTGACCTCGCCCTCGCCCCGCCACAGATCGACGAGGTTGACGAGCATCAACTGTTCGAGCTTTCCGCCGATGAAGGGGATGTACACCTTTGCCTCGGACGTGGTGCGCAACGTGGAGCCGGCCTCGGTGGCGAAGAGGGACGTCGTACCGGTGAGGCTGCCCGGGCCGGCGGGAATCGACGCGTCGTACTTCCCGGCGGTGGTCTCCGAGTACGCGTCGTGATGGATGTTGCGGGTGATGACCATGTCCTTCTTCATCACCGCCTGCGCGACGTCGGGCAGCGTGTCGCGCGGAATGATGTGCCGCATGACCACGTCGACACCGTCCGCCGTGACCTCGAAGCGCGTGAGCTCGTTCTCCGAGTACTTGCGCAGTTCCTCGATCACCGCGTCCCAGTAGTCACGCGTCGTCAGCGCCCCGTACACCTGCTCTGTGGTGAACGGGAGACGAGCCGAGTAGTTCATGCGACGTGCCATGGTCGATGAGGTTACCGGTGAGTCAGAGGTGCTCCGGCGCCCAGGTGTCGGTGAACTCCTGCTCGGCGTCGATCAGCGCGAGAACCTGCTCGATGACCGCCTGCTCGATCTTGCCGCCGAAGATCGGCACCTTGACCTCGGCCTGACCCGTCGCCGTCAGGCTCGATGCGGAGCCCTTCGAGCGCAGTGCCAGGGTGCCCGTGATGGACGCCGGGGCGCCCTCGACCTTGGCCTCGAAGGTGCCCGAGGCGCCCTGCGCGTCGAGGGAACCCCACGACTCGGTCCGGTGGATGATCAGATCGCCCGGGCGGATGCTGGTGATGGCGCCGGGCAGGAACTCCTCCGCGATGGCCTGGGTCATCGACACCGACACCGTGCGGCTGTCCGCGTCGTCGCCCGCGACGGTCACGTCGTTCAGCTGTGCCTTGGGGCCGCCGACGGCCTCGAGCCGATCGGTCCAGTACTGCTCGGTGGTGAGGGCGGCGTGGACGTCGGACGCGGCGAGCGTGGACGGGACCGTGTGATCGAACCTGCGTGGCATGAGCTGAGATTAGCCTGTGGCACGTCGTTCGAACCTCGAGCCCGGATCTCGACAGTCATGACCTCGACGCGGGGAGCGGGGGTCAGCCGGAGCCGAGTCGTGTGACGGTCGACCAGAGCGGATCGTCGTAGCCGATGTCGAAGGTGCACTCGCCCGGTCGTGGATCGGGAACGAACGCCCAGAGCAGGAATCCGGCGGTGCCCGCCGCGCGCTGGCCGGACACCTTGGTCTCGATGTTCTCGGCCCGGTGATCCAGTGAGGAGCAGGATCCTGCGTTCTGACCGATTTCCCCCATCAGCAGCGGTTTTCCCACCTCCGATGCCTGTGCGAGACGGCGTTCGAGCCCGTTCCACCGATCACCGGGAAGCGGCACGCCGTCCGCACCGTAATCGTGATATTGGACGATGTCGACGTACGGCGACGCGGCGATGTCGCGGTACTCGTCGCCCTGAGTGCCGCACTGGCCACCGCCGGTCAGACCGGCCGTGATCGGCGTGGAGTCGTCGAGAGAGCGGATCAGCGCCCCGGTGTCGTCGACGAAACGACGCAGCACCGACGCGGCGTCGGCGGGGCACGTCCGGTCGGTCCAGTCGCAGGACTCCCCGCAGACACCCGGTTCCGGTTCGCCGACCACCTCCCAGGCCGCGAGCGCCGCGTCCCCGCGCCAGCGGTCGACCGCCCGCGTCACCCACTCCTCGAAGCTGACCACAGCGCGGGCGTCGGCGACGTCCCGCCACCCTTCCGCGTACCAGTAGCGGTCCTTGAACTGCTCGTCCTCGCACGCGCCGTCCTGGGCGGCGAGCACGGGTATGACCAGTTGGCCGTGTGTCCGGGCGGCGTCCATGACAGCGTCCAGCGGGGCGAAGTTCAGCGTGCCCGTGGTGCGGTCGATCGCGAGTGCCTGGAAGGCGTCGAATCGGGTGACGGAGCGTGGCGGCAGTGCGGCGAAGTATCGGTCGAGATCGACCATCGCCCCACATCCCTGATTGACCGACCAGTCCGTCGCCAGTTGATAGGCATTGAATCCGGACGGCCACCAGGGTCGGCCGTCGAGTGTCAGACCGTCGGCCGATGCCGCGACGCGCGCCGAGGTCTGCGGCGGTGCCGCGACGGAAGGGACGGCCTGTGCGCAACTCGTCAGGAGGAGAACCACGACCACGGCCGCGCGCAGCACGGCGCCTGCGGATGACATTGCGACACTGTATCTCCGGACGTGTCCACGGAAATGGCGACGCGGCACGCGACGGGCGCCCTGTTCGGGGTGTCACAACCGGGTCGATCGACGACTTTTTCTGCCATTCTCGAATCACACGGTTCGTATCGTTGTTCGGCGCGTGTCGTAATACCGTTGCGACACTGTGAATTCCGTACGGCAACCATTACGGCGCCGACGCGAGAATACGGGCGGTCTCGTTTATGATCGACCGAATTCGCCCTTCTGTGCGGTTTCCGTTCCCCATCGTTCTCGAGAAAGACGTGCTGCGCCGATGCGTGTGGTTCTCAGTCGTCGACGCGCCGTTGCCGCGTCCGTCGTCGCGGTCTCCCTGCTTCTCACCTCCCCCGGTCCGGCCGTCGCGCAGGAGGACTCGGAACCCGCGCCGGTGTCGACGCCTCTGAGCTTCGGAGCGATGGGGCTCGGCGGCTCCATCGCTCTCTCCGGTCAGCGCGGATCCGCCGTCGTCACCGTGCCGGTGCCGCCCGGGACGGTTCCCGCCACGCTGCGGGGCACCGTCGAGGTCCCGGCCGGACTCGAGCGCGGGTGGCTGGACGTCACGCACCGCGGCCGAATCGTGGGGCGGGTCGATCTGCCCACCGGAGTGCCCACCGCCCCGGTCGAGGTTCCTCTGACCGGTCTCGACGTCGTGGACGACACCGTGACCCTCGAGATGGCGACCACCGTGGTGCCGTCGGCCGGCTACTGCCTCGACTCCCGTGAGTCGTCGACCGTGCGGCTCCAGGAACCCGTGATGGACGTCGTCGGAACGCCCGCGAATCCCACTGTCGTGGCCGACTTCCTCCCGCCCGTGCTGTCCGGACTGCGGATCTTCGTGCCGGACGAGCCCACCGCGGACCAGTCCACCGCCGCACTCACCCTGGCCACCTCGGTGGTCGACTTCTACGGTTCGCAGCCCGTTCGAGTGACCGTCGTCCCGGCGAGCGCGCTCGGGGTCGCGGCCCCCGACGGCCCGTTCGAGCGATCGGTCGTGCTCACGCAGAACACCGATCCCGACGCCCGTCTGATCTACCCCGAGACTCCCGGCGCACCGCCGCAGCTGTTCGTCTCGGGTGACGGGGCCACCCTCGTCGATCAGATCGCGCTGCTGACCAGCGACGTGTCCGCGCTCGCTGTCTCGACCCGAGTGTCGGCCGGCGCCGCCCGCGAACGACCCACCCTCGCCGCGGACTCGATGACTCTCCGCGACATGTCGCTCGGCCCACTGACGGCGTCGGGGTCCGGCGAGGTGACGGTGACCGTCCCGGTCGATCAGACGCGCCTGGGACGGGCGGCGTCGAATCTGCGTGTGCACGTCCTGGGCGACTACACTCCGCTGTCCTCGGAGATAGCGGGTGCACTCCGGATCTCCGTCGGCTCGAACGATCTGGTCACCTGGCCCGCCGACGACACCGGGAGAATCGATCAGTGGGTCGACGTCCCCGCGGACCTGGTCGACCGGGTGACGTCACTGGACGTCGCCATGCAGACCTCGGGTAACGGGGACGCGTGCTCCACGGGCGGGTCGCTGACCCTGACCGTCGACGGCGGTACGACGATCGAGAGCTCGGGTGGAACGCCGGACGCACGCGGCTTCGCCTCCGTCCCGCAGGCGCTCATGCCGACCGTGGACGTCGCACTGGCGCAGCAGGATCTGCCGAACACCGTCCGCGCCGCGACCCTCCTGACCGGACTGCAGCGGTTGTCGGCTCGCGCGTTGTCGCCGGCCGTGGTTCCCGTGGAGCAGCTGCTGACCGGTTCGGGTCCGGGTTTGCTGGTGGCGCCCGACGGTGTCGACGATCTCGGTGTCGATTCCGAGCTGACCTTGCCGCTCGCCACGACCGGGACCAGCATCCTGACCCTGCGCGACGCGGCGGGTGAGACCGACAGCGCTCAGGTGACCGTCGACAGCGACGTACCGTTCGCCTCCGTGCAGGTGGCCCGCGACGACGACCGGACCCTGCTCGTGGCCACGGCGTCCGACCCTGTCCAACTCGACGGCCTGGTGAACTGGCTGGGTGAGGACCCGACACGCTGGGATCGCCTGACCGGCGACGTGGTGCTCGGTGCAGGCGAGCGGGAACCGGTGTCGCTGTCGTCGTCCGCCGACGTGGCGGAGGCGGAGCCGGTGGCCGCCGGATCGACCGCCCCCACCGGCGTCACGGCGATCCTGGTGGCGGGGCTGGTCGCCTTGCTCGTCGGGGTGGGCGCGGCGGTGCTCGTGTACGTGCGAAGTCGAGGTCGCCAGGACGAGGTGCCGCCGACGAGACCCGACGTGAGCGGCGGCCCGTCGGAGACACCGTGACACGACCGGTCCGCACTCTCGCGCTGCGGTGGGCGGTGCTCGTCGTGTGCGTCGGGTTCGCGTTCGCTCCGACCTGGATCCGTCTCGCCGAGGAGGCGCGCAGCGGCGCCGTCACCGCCTACGTCTTCGTCTTCCCCGTTCTCGCCGTGGTCGCGGGGCAGGGGATAGCCCGTCGACGCGAAGGAGAGCTGCCGATCCACGACCGCCAGACCGATCTCATCGTGGGCGGTATCGGTGCACTGCTGTCCCTCGCGGTCCAGGCCCTGTGGCTCCCGCGGTACTCGGATCAATATGCGCTGTTGCACATCGACGTCGCGGCCGTCGTGCTGTTCACGCTCAGCGGCGCGATCATGCTCTTCGGTCTGCGGCCGGTGGGTCGCTTCTGGCCGATCCTGCTGCTCGCCTTCGCCATGTCACCGGTGCTCTACCGTCTCGTCGCGGTGTCGATGGGCGGCAGCCGTTTCGCCTACGGCATGGTCCTCGTGCTCGTCGCGGGAGTCGCCGGTGCCATCGCGGTGGGACGGACCCGAGGGCGTGCAGCGCTCGGGTTCCTCACCACCGTGGCTGTCGGCGCCGCCGTGCTGCGGCTGCTGCTGTTCCTGGATCCGACGATCGACATCGTCGCGCTGCAACTGATCCCGACCGTCGGCGCCGCGGCCTCGACGGGGACCCTGTTCTATTTCCTCGCTCGGCGCGGACGGTCGAAGCGGGTGCTCGGCCGCCCGGTCGGTGCGCCGTCGGTGAAGACCACACGATCGGCCGTGGTCACGCTCGTGGTCGTCGCGGTCGCGCTGGTCACCAGACCGCTGCCCGCCCCGCCGCCGCCCGTGGACACGGTCGGTCCGTCCGGAGCCGTCGCGGCCGCGCTGGCCGTGCCCACCGGATGGCGGCTCATCGACGACGAGTCGTATCCGTGGGTCCGGTCGTACTTCGGACAGAGCGCGTCCCTCGTGCGTCAGGAACTGCAGGCGGCGGTGGCGACGCCGGAGTGGGACGTGCGCGGGCGCCCGCGCACCGTCGTCGTGGACACGCTGACCACCACGAACGCCGCGACGCTCGCCGTCTACCCGGAGCGGACGCTCTACCGCCTGGCGAGCACGCGCACCAGCACGGCGCTGCCCGTCGAGCTCGGGCACGGCGTGACGGCCTCGCTCTACACCTCGGTGGACGACACGCTGCTGCTCACCTGGACCAAGCTCGTCTTCGACTGGGTGCGCGACGGTGTCTTCCAGCGGATCACCGCGATCAGCGTGGACAACCACGAGCCGGGCGCGGAGTTCCCCGAACCCACCCCGTCCATGGCATCGAACCTCTCGGCGGTGTTCGCGGTCTTCCTGCGAGGCAACACCATCGTCGGGGACGACGACCCCGACTTCGACGATCGAGGTCTGCTGGCATCGGTGGGCGCGTCCCTGGTCGACGCCCAGTTCCCCGCCGGCGCGGAGGATCCCCGGTGACAGCCGAGATCGGTAGGGCGCGACCGCCGCGGATCGGTACCGAGACCGCCGAGTTCCGCGCCGCCGCACTGGAGGACGCGATCGACGGTCTCGCGCGCCGGGACCCTCTGGCCTCCGCCGCGGTGGCGTTCGTCCCGTGGCAGCGCAACCTCGGGCTGGGCTTCCTCGTGGTGGTCGTGGCGGCTCTCGTCCTCGCGCCGATCGCCACACTCGTGACCGTCAGCGTCGTCTGCACGCTCGGGTACATCGCGATGATGGTGGACCGGGTACTGCTCTTCGTGCGCGGTCTCGACGCCTCGGCCATCGTCACGATCACCGACGCCGAGGCGCTCGCCGTGCCCGACGACGACCTGCCGGAATACACCATTCTCGTCCCGGCGTACGACGAACCGGAGGTGGTGGGCGATCTGATCGCCGCCATGACCGCGCTGGACTATCCCCCGGAGAAGCTGCAGGTCCTCCTGTTGCTCGAGGAGGACGACGACGTCACCATCGAGGCGGCCAGGCGTGCCGGCGTCAGTCGGGTGGTGGAGGTCGTGCTCGTTCCCGCCGGTGATCCCCGGACCAAGCCCAAGGCCTGCAACTACGGCCTGCACTTCGCCACCGGCACCATCGTGACGATCTTCGACGCCGAGGATCTCCCCGAACCGCTGCAGCTGCGGCGCGTCGTGGCGGCCTTCGCGAGGCTGCCGTCGACGGTGGCGTGCGTGCAGGCGAAGCTGGCCTTCCACAACGGATCTCAGAATCTGCTCACCGGCTGGTTCACCGCCGACTACGCACTGTGGTTCGGGTACCTGCTGCCCGGTCTCATGAAGAGTCGATCGCCGATCCCGTTGGGTGGCACGTCGAATCATCTGCGTGCCGACGTCATCGCCGAGGTGGGTGCCTGGGACGGTTTCAACGTGACCGAGGACGCCGATCTCGGTGTGCGCATCGCAGCGTCCGGATACTCCACCGCTGTCCTCGACTCGACCACCCTCGAGGAGGCCAACAGCGATCCCATCAACTGGGTGCGGCAGCGATCCCGTTGGTACAAGGGCTATCTGCAGACCTGGCTGGTGCACATGCGACGTCCGCGCCGGACCGTGCGCGCTCTCGGCTGGGTGGGCACCTATCGGTTCACTCTGCTGCTCGCCGGCACGCCCGTCACCGCCTGCATCAACATGGTGTTCTGGTTCACCACCGCAGCCTGGATCCTGGGTCAGCCGAGTGTGATCGTGGCACTGTTCCCGCCGTACATCTACTACTTCTCGCTCGTCTCGCTGATACTCGGCAACGTCGCCACCATCTACATGTATCTCGTCGCGAGTCGGGAGAGCGGCAATGCCTACCTGCTGGTCCCGAGCCTCACCATGCCGCTCTACTGGGTGATGATGAGTGTCGCTGCACTGAAGGGATGTTGGCAGCTGCTGCGGAATCCGTCCTACTGGGAGAAGACCTTCCACGGGCTATCGACACCAGCGAAGGACGCCGCGCTCCCCGAGGACACGCCGCAGTGAACGCGCGCGGACCGTCGACGGCGCTCCGGTGGTTCACGTGCGTCGCCGCCGCCTACGGGCTCGTGGGAGCAGTCCTGTCGCTGCGCTTCGGGTATCTGCTGGGCGATGCCCTCAGCCGGACGTACGCCGCGCAGGCGGTGCTGCACAGCCGGGATCCGCACGTGTCGGCCATCGGCTTCGTCTTCACGCCGTTGACAGCGCTGCTGCAGCTCCCCGTGGTCGCGTTCTCGGACCTGCTGCCCGTCATCACCCGGTGGAACCTCTCCGGCATCGCGGTGTCCGCCGTGTTCATGGCGGGCGCGGTGACGACGGTGCGCGGGATCTGTCTGGATCGCGGATGCGGTCCCGTCCAGACCACTGCTCTCACACTGGTGTTCGCGGTGAATCCGATGATCGTGTTCTACGGTGCGAACGGTATGAGCGAGGCCGTCTTCCTGTTCTTCCTCTGCTGGACCGCGCGCCGCCTGCTGCGCTGGATCAGCACCGACGACGTCCACGATCTACTCGTCGCCGGAATCGCCCTCGCACTGGCGTATCTCACGCGCTACGACGCGGTCGCGGCCATCGCGGCGGCGGCCTTCCTCGTCTTCGGCGTGACCCTGTGGCGCCGGGGCCGTTCGCACTGGCGGGAGATGCGTCGACAAGCAGCGCTCGATGCGGTGTTGGTGGCGGGGCCGGGTCTGATCGCGTTCCTGGTGTGGGCGGCGATCAGTTGGATCATCACCGGGCAGGCGTTCGCTCAGTTCTCCTCGACGTACGGCAACGCGGCGATCCTCGCGCAGTCCGGTGGGCCCACCGGGGACCCGATCGGCAACGCGGCATACGTGGCCACTGCCGTCCTCGCGTTGGGACCGGCGATTCCGCTGCTGCTGCCGACCGTGGCCGGACTGTCCTGGCGGCGACGCGACCTCGAATTCCTCGTGGCCCCGGCCTTGTTCGGCGCGGTTCTCGCTTTCCAGGCACTCACCTACATCGGCGGATCGACGTTCGGGTTCCTGCGCTTCTTCATCGCTGCGATCCCGCTGGCACTCGTCGGGTGCATCCAGATGCTGTCCGCACGCGGCGCCGTCCCGAGCCGCCGTCCCGGAACGTTCGCACACTCGCGGCGCCGAGCCGAGGCGCCCACGGATCGCACCCGGTTCCGCCGCATCGTGGCGACGGGCACGGTGATCCTGTGCGTGGGGTCCCTGCCCGTGACCACCTATGTGCTCCTGCAGCCGTCGCTGTCACCGCAGCAGTACGCGCTGGGCCAGTTGCTGAGTCGGCAGAGATCGGACGAGGCGCAGCGGATCATCGCGTCGTTCTCGACGGAGCGAGGCCTGGCCGACTATCTGGACGCGCAGGATCTGCCCGACGGTTCGGTTCTGGTGGACTCCGTCTACGGTTTCGCGATCGTCGCGGCGTCACGTCACCCGAAGCAGTTCGTGGTGCCCTCCGACGAGGACTTCACGACCGTTCTCAACGATCCCGCCGAGGCGGGTGTGCGGCTGATGCTCACGGTGCCGAACAGTGGCCGCGGCGAGTCCGATGCGCTGAATCGCCGTTACCCCACAATCTGGGAGAACGGCGCCGAAGTCGGGTCGCTCGTGGTCGAGGTACCCAACGACGGTGCGGACCAACCTGTCTGGCGCATCTACCGGGTTCTCGGTGTGGCCGACTGACCGTCGGGTCAGGCGCGCTCTGCCCGCAGCGGGTGGCCCTTCGACGTGAGGCACTTGCCCGTCTCGAGGTTCCAGTCCCAGCCGTGCAGATTGCACGTGAGCGTGGTGCCCTCGATGACACCGAACTTCGACAGATCCGCCTTGAGATGCGGGCAGCGCCGCTGGATCTCCCAGCCGTCCTTGACGATGGTGGCCGTGTCGTCGTGTGCCTCGGCGAACCAGCCGTCCGCGTAGGCGATGCGCTCGTCGGTGAGGCACTTGAAGAACGTGTACAGGAACTCGTTGTAGCCACCGACCCGCTTCGCCCGGAACCGCGTCGACAGGAAGATCGAGTTGACCCAGTCGGACTCCCCGTCCCGCAGCACCGTGCGGACCAGCTCGGCCGGGATCTCGAACGTGTAGCGGAACTTCTCGTCCTGGATCGGTTCGCGCACGATGCGTTTCGGAAAATCGAGCACCACTCTGTCGGCGCCCTGCAGATTCAGCTCCACCGGGTAGCCGATGCCGTCGGAGATCTGGTCGGTCTGCGCCATGATCGGCTCGAACAGTGCGCGCAACGGCCCTAGCAGCGGCTCGCCCGCCGCAGTCGCCCACGATGCCTTCTCGGCCGCGATGACGTCGGCCTGGCGCTGCGCGTACGCCTCGATGTAGTCGGCCTTGCCGGTGGTGAAGATGGCCTCCACCTCGTCGGTGGGCAGCGGGTGCGCCAGCTCGTTCAGGTCGGAGCCCGCGAAGTCCGCCGTGGTCCCCGGCATCATCAACAAGCCCTTGTCGTGGCCGTGGCGGCGCATCTGGTCGAGGAACACCATCTGGTCGGGGAAGATGTTCGCCGGATCGCCGTAGACGTCGTTGAGCGAGCGCAGCTCGTCGTCGAGGAAGCACGGGGGACCTGCGGACGGAATGACCCACGTGGCGCCGACCTGCTCGATGTACTGCCGACACCGGTCCATCTGACGCTGCCGCTTCTGCGTCCCGAACGCGTCCTTGGCGCGCTGCGGCATGTCGTAGACCATCGGGTACCAGATGGCGCCGGAGTACTGCAGCATGTGCACGTCGATGTGGCCGAACGCCTCGGTCATCATGTCCAGGTCGACCGGCCGGGCGTCGTTCATGTTGAACGCGGTGGTCTCACCGTCGCTCACCACCAGACCCGAGTCGCCGATGGGTCCGTCGGCAGGAGCGCGCAGCGCCACGATCATCACGTCGAGGTCGCCCTTGGGGCCGGACACCGTGTGCTTGACCGAGTCGGTCGTCTCGAAGAACGTGGTGAAACCGAGCTTTTCCAGCTCCGTGCGCAGGTCCGGCACCGGGTAGTCGGGGAGCAGCACGACCGCGTCCTTGCTGACGTGCTTCGCCAGGTGCTTCGGATCGAAGTGGTCCTTGTGCAGATGCGAGACGTACAGGTAGTCGCAGTTGCCGAGCTCGTCCCAGTCGAGCTGGGAGTTGTCGGGGAACGGGAACCAGGACGTGAAGTACGCCGGGTTGACCCATGGATCGCACAGGATGGACCCCGCAGACGTCTGGATGTGAAATCCCGCGTGTCCGACACTGGTGACCTGCACGTGAATCCTCCCGAAATATGGAACCTGGTTCGGTGACCATGGTAGGCGTGCACACCCGGTGCTCACGACGAGGCGGGGGGCAGCGCCGGGTAGCGTTCACCTCCGTGACGAGCAGTCCCCTCCAGTCCGCGACGGCTCCGGAGACCGGCGATCCCGGCTCCGCGACGGCCGTGCACCGCCCCGTGTCCTTCGCCGACCTCACCACGATCCACGTCGGTGGCCCCGTCGGACGTCTCGTCGAGGCGACCACCTCGCAGGAGCTCGTCGACGCCGTACGCAGCGCCGACGCGGCCGGAACTCCGGTGCTCGTCATCGGCGGCGGCTCGAACCTGCTGGTCGGAGACGACGGTTTCGACGGCACCGTCGTCCGCGTCGCGACGTCCGGGCTCCGGGTCGAGGGCACCAGGATGCACGTGGACGCCGGAGTCGAGTGGGATCTGGTCGTCCGCACCGCGCTCGATCACGGGCTCGCCGGCATCGAGGCACTCTCCGGCATCCCGGGCAGCACCGGCGGAACGCCCGTGCAGAACGTCGGCGCGTACGGCGCCTCCACCTCGGACTGGCTCGAGTCGGTGACGGTGCTTGACCGGGAGAGCGGGGAGGTCGAGGTGTGGGACAACGCACGCTGCGGCTTCGGCTCGCACCGGTCGTCGGCCTTCAAGTACACCGATCGCTACGTCGTGGTGGATGTCACGTTCGCGCTCCGACGCAGCGACGAGTCGGCACCGGTGCGTTACGCGGCGCTCGCCGAGCGGCTCGGCGTGCGCATCGGAGAGAGCGTCTCGGCGCGCGAGGTGCGCGATGCCGTGATCGCTCTGCGGACCGATCGCGGCATGGTGTGGGACGAGGCGGAGCACGACTCGTGGAGTGTCGGGTCCTTCTTCCTGAACCCGATCGTGTCGTCCGTACCGCCCGAGGCACTCGGATCGCCGCAGTTCACGGACCCGAAGGGCATCAAGCTCAGTGCTGCCTGGCTCATCGAGCACGCCGGGTTCTCCCGCGGGTACGGCGAGCGCGTCGGCACCGGACGGGCCACCCTCTCCACCCGCCACGTCCTGGCCGTCACCAACCGGGGCGGCGCGAGTGCAGCGGACGTCACCGCCCTCGCGTCGCACGTGCGCGCGGGTGTGCAGGAGAAGTACGGCATCACGCTGATCCCCGAGTGCCGCCTGGTGAACTGCACGCTCGACTGATCGGTCTGTTGCCACAGGTAACGTCGTCCCCGTGAAGATGCAGGGGAGAACACCGTACGCAGCCGTCCTGGCCGTGCTGGCACTCGTGATCGCGCTGGTCGCGGGGTGCTCCGGCACACCCGGGTCCTCGGAGAGCGCCGCGCCGACCACCGAGGCCGCGCCCGTGGCGGCGGTGACCTACGCACCGGCGGCCGGTGCGACCGACGTCTCACCCACCGCTCCGATCTCCGTCTCGGTCGCGGACGGCACCTTCGAGGCCGTGTCGCTCACCACCGCCGACGGCCGCGCCGTCGCGGGAACGCTGGACCCCGCGAAGACGACGTTCACCGTCACCGAGCCCCTCGGGTACAACGCGGTCTACACGTGGGCAGGGACGGCAGTCGGCAGCGACGGCAAGCCGGTGCCGGTCGAGGGCACTCTCGGCACGGTGGCGCCGCAGTCGATCACGTCGGTCTCCACCAACATCGGTGACGGCCAGGAGGTCGGTGTCGCGGCGCCGATCATCCTGAAGTTCGACGACGCGATCGTCGACAAGAAGGCGGTCGAGAAGGCGCTGACGGTGACCACGAATCCGCCGACGGCCGGCTCGTGGGCCTGGCTGCCCGACGACGGCGGGTCCCGCGTGCACTGGCGTCCGCAGAACTACTGGGCCCCCGGCACCACCGTCGACGTGTCGGCGAAGCTCTACGGCGTGAACTACGGCGGCGGCGCCTACGGCGACTCGGACGTCACGGTGAACTTCACCATCGGTCGGAGCCAGGTCGTCGTCGCCGATGCGACCAGTCACCGCATGCAGGTGGTCCGCGACGGCCAGACCGTCATGGACATCCCGGTGAGTTACGGCGAGGGCAACGAGGACCGCAACGTCACGCGCAGCGGCATCCACGTCGTCACCGAGAAGTACGAGGACTTCCTGATGTCCAACCCGCCGTACTACGAGAACGTGCGGGAACGGTGGGCCACCCGCATCTCGAACAACGGCGAGTTCATCCACGCCAATCCGCTGACCACGGGAGTGCAGGGCTCGTCCAACGTGACCAACGGCTGCATCAACCTCTCCACCGAGGACGCGCAGACGTACTTCCAGATGGCCGTCTACGGCGACCCCGTCGAGGTCACCGGCACGCGCATCGATCTCTCGGCGGCGGACGGCGACATCTACGACTGGGCGATCGACTGGCCCACATGGCAGAGCATGAGCGCCCTGACTGCCGCGTGAGAGTCGGACTGCCGCGTGAGAATCAGGTCCGGCGGCTGAAACGGCCGTTCGGGGCCTGATCGCGCGGGCGCACGACGATGGTGTCGAGGTTCACGTGCGAGGGGCGGGACGCCACGAAGCCGATGACCTCGGCGATGTCGGCGGCCACCAACGGGTCGATGCCCTCGTAGACCTTCGCGGCCTTCTCCTCGTCACCGTCGAAGCGGACGAGGGAGAACTCCGTCTCCACCGCGCCCGGAGCGATCTCGGTCAGACGCACGGGCGTGCCCAGCAATTCGCCGCGGAGCGTCCGGTGCAGCACGCCCTGTGCGTGCTTGGCCGTGGTGTACCCGGCGCCGTTGTCGTACGTCTCGAACGCGGCGATGGACGTGATGGTCACGACGAGACCGTTACCGGACTCGATCAGCTTGGGCAGCAGCGCCTTGGTCATGCGCAGCGTGCCGACGACGTTGGTCTCCCACATCCACTGCCAGTCGTCGAGGTCCGCCTCGAGGATCGGGGCGAGGCCCTTCGCGCCGCCCGCGTTGTTCACCAGGACGTCCACACGCGGCAGCACCGAGGTGAAGGCCGCGACGGAGTCCTCGTCGGTCACGTCGAGGGCGAGGGCGGTGCCGTCGATCTCCTCGGCCAGTGCCTCGAGGCGGTCGACGCGGCGGGCGCCCACGACCACGTGATAGCCGCCGGCGGCGAGTGTCCGCGCGGTGGCGGCGCCGATCCCGGAGCTGGCTCCGGTGACGACGGCGGTGGGGCGGTCGGTCTGGGTCGACGGTGTCGTCGGAACGCTGGTCATGGGAACCAGGCTAGATCGCGTCAGCTCGCGATCGCGCTGTAGCCCGACGCGTCGCCGGCGACGACGCGCGAGTACTCGCCCTGCACGCTGACGGGAACGTCGCCCGCGAGGGTGATGCGCTCGAGGCGGCGGTACTGGTCGTCGTAGTCGGAGACGGCGTAGTGCTGGGTCGACCGGTTGTCCCAGATGGCGATGTCGCCGAGCTCCCACGACCACCGGATGGTGTTCTCCAGGCGGGTCACCTGGTCCTGCAGCAGCTCGAAGAGTGCGCGGAACTCCTTGGAGGAGAGGCCCGGGAACGACTTGGCGAAGTGGCCCAGCAGGATCGCGCGCTTCCCCGTCTCGGGATGCACGCGCACCACGGGATGCTCGACCTCGAAGTACTCGCTGCGGAACTCCGCGCGGTAGCGCTCGGCCGTCGACGTGACGGACTTCTCGGCAGCGGTCGCCGCGTAGTCGTAGATGTTGGTGTGCACGGCCCACAGCGACTCCGCGAGGGCCTTCATCGCGGGCGGCAGCTGCTCGTAGCCGGCGGTCGCCGACGCCCAGGTGGTGGTGCCGCCGTACGGGGGCAGGTGCACGGCCCGCAGGATCGACGCCTTCGGCACGCGGTCGACGAACGTCACGTCCGTGTGCCAGCTGTCCGCCTTGTCGTACGTGGAATCGATGGCGAGAGTGCGGGTTCCGCGCGACCGGACCGTGGGGTGCGGGGTGGTGGGGATCCCGAGCCGCTCGGCGAACGCGTACTGCACCATCTCGTCCACGTGATGCTGGCCGCGGAAGAACACGACCTCGTGCTCGAGCAGCGCCTCGTTGATCTCGTGCACGATCTCGTCCGGGAGATCGCCGCCGATCCGCACGTCGTCGATGCGTGCGCCGATGTTCGCGCCCAGTTTCACGGTCTTCATGGGCTCACTGTGATGCCGAAGTCGCAGGTTGTCCACCCTTCGAATCACCTCGAGCGAAACAGGCGATTCTGCAGCGCGGCGACATCGGTGCTACTTTTCGGTCATGGCACCAGCGAGGAAGTCCGCACCGCGGGTCACGTATGTGACCGCCGCGCTCGGTTCCCGTCTGCCTCTCGCTCGCGAACTCTGTTGTCGACGCGGTCTCTCACGAGTCTGATCGCGCGTCGACGGACGACCTCCATGTGAGGTCTGACGATCGGGTGTGACCGGCCTCGTTCCCAGGCTCCCGGCCCATCCGTCTCGCTTTCGAGGGATTCCCATGTCTGCCCCCACCGTTCTCGCCCAGAGTTCTGCTCCTCGTACGCCGGGTTCCGCCACGCGGTCCCCGTACGGACGTCCCCACCGGCCGAGGCCGGCGCGCGTCGTCGCGCCCGAACTGCGCGTCAGCGACACTCCGGCCGCCGTCGTCCTGCGCGCCGTGGTGCAGCGCGGCCCCGTGTCGCGCGACGTCATCGTCTCGGCCACCGGCATCAGCACCGCCACCGTCAATCGCCACGTCAGTGCGCTCATCGCCGCAGGGCTGCTGCGTGAGCGTGCCGATCTGTCCACGTCCGGCGCCGTCGGGCGTCCCCGCGTTCCGGTGGAGGTGGACCACGAGGGGCAGTGCACCCTCGGGGTGCACATCGGCGCGACCACCACGCGCATCGTCGCCGTCGACCTGCGCGGCACCGTGCTCGGCGGCGTCGAGATCGCCACACCCTCCGGCCCGCACGCCGGCGCACTGCGCTCCATCGCGGAGAGTGCCGCGTCCTTCGCCGCACGGTGGCACCGGCGCCGCATCCTGTTCGTGGGTGTCGCCATCGGTGGCCGCGTGAACGTGCAGAAGGGCACCGTCGATCACCCTCGCCTCGCCTGGTCCGACGCCCCGGTGGGCGCGGTCCTGGGCGAGAGGCTCGGTGCCGTGGTGGCCGTGGCACCCCACGTCGAGGCGATGGCGGCGTCGGAGTTGCTGCTCGCGACGGAGTCGGCCCCCGAGGATGCGGGAAGGCCGGAGGCCGGTGGGTCTGTCGGCGGCCGGCCGGGTACGTCGCTGTACTTCTATGCGCGGGAGATGACGGGGTTGGCGCTGACCATCGACGGTCGGGTGCACACCCCCGCGGGCGGCCCGGGGTCGATCGCTCATCTACCGACCGGCTCGGACGCCGTGTGCGACTGCGGGCGTACGGGATGCCTCGAGGCGACCGTGAGCGATCGGGCCGTCGTGGCCGCGGCGCAGCGCGCCGGACTGCTGGACGAGTCGGAGCGTTCCATCGCTGCGTTGTACCTGGCGGCGCGCACGGGTTCCACTGTGGCACAGGGACTTCTGAACGACCGCGCCGATGCGCTGGGTCGCGCACTGGCGTTGGTGCACGATGTCGTCAACCCCGACAGCGTGCAGGTGGGCGGTCAGGCGTTCACCGCGTATCCGGCGGCGATGGAGCGCGTCGAGGCCGCGTTCGAGTCCTCCAGTTCGGTCGCGACGTCGCGGCGAGTGCGGATCACCAGCTTCGGCAAGCGCGTGCAGGACCACGCTGCGGCGGCGGTGTCCCTCGGCTCGCTCTACGCCGATCCTGTGGTGACGATGCGGAAGATCGACGCTCAGCGCTGATCGCACGGGGAATACTGCGGACATGACAGCACCCGATCTCCGGTTCTACTTCGACCCGGTGTGCCCGTTCGCCTGGATGACCAGCAGGTGGGTCCGCCTCGTCCAGGCGCAACGGGACTACACCGTCGACTGGAGTTTCATCTCCCTGCGACAACTCAACGCGCACATCGACTACGCGACGCACTTCCCGCCGGAGTACGAGGCGGGACACACTGCGGGGCTCCGGCTGCTCCGGGCTGCCGCGAGCGTGCGGGCCGAGCACGGCCGGGAGGCGATGGGCCCGCTGTACGCCGCGCTCGGCGCGCGAATCTTCGATGCGGAACCGGTGCCCGACGAGGCCGGTGCTCACGCGCACCGCGGAACGGCCGAGTTCCTCGCACCGATCCTCGCCGGCCTAGGGCTGCCCGAGCATCACGTCCGGGCACTGGACGACACGTCGTTCGACGAGGAGATCCAGGCGTCGACCGACGAGGCGCTGTCGCTCACGGGCAAGGATGTCGGAACACCGATCATCCACGTCGAGCCGCCCGAGGGCGTGGCGTTCTTCGGCCCGGTCATCAGCCGGCTCCCGTCGGACGACGACGCGGTCGAGTTGTGGGACCACGTCGTGGGACTGGCACGGTTCCCGGGATTCGCGGAGCTGAAGCGCAGTCTGCGGGAGCTACCCCAGCTGCGGGCTCTCGGTGTGAGCGAGGACGAGGCGGGCGTGCAGCAGGACTGGCACGGCGGTAGTCGGCGCCGGAAGAAGTAGCTACCGCGTCGGCGCGGGGAACTTCGCGAGGTACTTCTCCCGCTTCGCGGGCTGGATGTTGGAGCGCCGGAGGTCGCCGTCGTAGTGCGCGACCACGCGCTTGTCCATCAGCGCCCGCCACAGGAACGGGAAGTACGACACGAGGATCAGGGGCGCGTAACCCGCTGGGAGCTGCGGAGATTCGGGCATGCTCCGCAGCACCTGGTACCGGCGCGTGGGGTTGGCATGATGGTCGCTGTGCCGTTGCAGGTGGTAGAGGAAGATGTCGGAGACGGCGTAGTCGCTGTTCCAGCTGTGTTCCGGAGTGCAGCGCTCGTAGCGTCCGTTCTCCTTGGTGCGCCGCAGCAGCCCGTAGTGCTCGAGGTAGTTGACGGCCTCGAGCAGCGAGATCCCGTACACCGCCTGCAGAACCAGGAACGGCAGCAGTTCGACACCGAACACGCCGACCAGCGCACCCCACAGGGCGAGGCTCATGAGCCAGGCGGTGAGATTCGCGTTCGAGAAGGAGAAGGTGCGCTTCCCGGTGCGGTGCAGACGATCACGCTCGAGTGCCCACCCGGAACGGAATCCGCCGAGAACGCTCCGGGGGTAGAACTGCCACAGGGTCTCACCGAGACGCGAGCTCGCCGGATCCTCCGGAGTGGCGACCCGGACGTGATGCCCGCGATTGTGTTCGACGTAGAAGTGCCCGTAGAAGCTCTGCGCGAGCACGATGCGCGAGAGCCACTGTTCGTACTCGACCTTCTTGTGACCGAGCTCGTGCGCCGTGTTGATGCCGATGCCGCCGACGAGTCCGATGGTCAGCGCCACGCCGATCTTCGAGGCGAGTGACAGGCCGTTCTCGAGCCCGAGCCACGAGAGGTCGTCGGCCGTCAGTAGATGGGACGACAGCCCGATGCCGAAGAACTGCATGGGGATGTAGGCGTAGACGCAGCCGCGATACCAGAAGTCGGCCTCGAGAGACTCGACCAGATCCTCGGGCGGATTCTCGTCGAACGGGACGACGATGCGATCCGCGATGGGGACCACGACGTAGAGGAACAGGGGACCCGACCACCACGCGACCTGTGACACTCCCGGTGCCCACCACTGCAGCCCGAAGACGATGCCCACGGAGATGAGCGGAAGCATCGGAGCGATGAGAGCCCAAGGCCAGTAGTACCGGTTGAGGTCACGCCATTCCCCCGTCTTCGGCGAGATGGAGCGCTGGTGTGTTTCGGTCACGACGGAACTTTACCGACGAGTCGACGCTGCTCAGGCCGCTGCACGAGCCCTTCTGACATCCCACAACGTGCGCCCAATATGTTGGTGGCATGGCAATACGAGAGGCGCTCGGGCGCGACGGAACATCCCTGGTCTACCGCGTCACGGGAGACGTCTCGGCTCGACCGTTGGTGCTGCTGCACGGCTGGGCCCAGACCGGAGCCTGCTGGGGCGACGACCTCCTCGCCGACCTGTCCGAGCGGTACCGCGTCATCGCGGTGGACCTGCGCGGGCACGGCATGTCCGGTGCCCCCGACGTCGGTTACGACCGGTCGGCGCTGTGGGCCGGGGACGTGCACGCCGTTCTCGAGCAGGAGGGCATCCGCTCGGGTGCGGTCCTGCTGGGCTGGTCCTACGGCGGTCTGGTGCTGTGCGACTACCTGTCGGTGTACGGCACCGGTGCGGTGGCGGGTGTCGTCTTCGTCGCGGCGATCACCGCGATCGGTCCGGACCGACCCGGCGGCGCCGTCGGCACGGCGATGCGTGCGGCGATCCCCGGCGCGATGAGCGAGGACTCGCGCGTGGCCATCAGGGCGCTCGCGAGTTTCGGCAACGCCCTCACCGGACCCGGCGAAGGACACGGCGCCGCAGCTCAGGCACTGTTCGGCGCCAGCCTGGCGACGCGTCCACGCGTGCGGTCCGCGGTGTTCCGGCGCGATGTGGGACACGACGAGACGCTGGCGGCGCTGGACGTCCCCACCCTGGTGATGCACGGCACGGCGGACACGGTGGTGGACGTCGGCGCGGGTCGGCACACCGCCTCCGTCGTGCCCGGTGCGTCGACCTCGTGGTGGGAGGGCGTCGATCACGGCCCGTTCGTCGCCGATCCGTCGCGGTTCCTGGGGGAGGTCACGGGCTTCGTCGACGCGCTGGGCCGCCGGACCTGACCGGGTGGGCGCGCACCTGCGACGCAATCGGACAGGGCACACTGGAACGGTGGTCCGCCGTCACAGCCCGCATCGGGTAGCCGTGTTGTCGCTGCACACGTCTCCGCTGGCGCAGCCCGGCACGGGGGACGCGGGCGGCATGAACGTGTACGTCCTGCAGACCGCCGTGCAGATGGCGGCGCGCGGAGTCGAGGTGGAGATCTTCACCCGGGCCACGTCCTCCCGTGACGAACCCGTGGTCGAGGCCGCGCCCGGCGTACTGGTGCGCAGCATCGCGGCCGGCCCGTTCGAGGGTCTCGACAAGCACGACCTGCCCACCCAGCTCTGCGCCTTCGCCGCGGGCGTCCTGCGCGAGGAGGCACGGCACGAGCCGGGCCACTACGACATGATCCACTCGCACTACTGGTTGTCGGGGCAGGTCGGCTGGCTCGCCCGCGACCGGTGGAAGGTCCCCCTGGTGCACACCGCGCACACGCTCGCCGCGGTGAAGAACCTGTCGGTGGCGGCGGGGGACAAGCCGGAACCGGCGGCCCGCCGCATCGGTGAGAAGCAGGTCGTCGAGGAAGCCGATCGGCTCACGGCCAACACTCTCGACGAGGCCCGCGCCCTCGTCGATCTGTACGACGCGGCCGAGGACAAGATCGACGTCGTCGCGCCGGGAGCGGACCTGAGCATGTTCCGGCCGGGCGATCGCGCCGCCGCTCGACGCTCCCTGGGGCTGGACGCCGACGACCCTCTCGTGACGTTCGTGGGACGGATCCAACCTCTCAAGGCGCCGGACGTCCTCGTCGCGGCCGTCGCCGAGATCCACCGGCGGGACCCGTCGTCGCGCGTGCGCGTGCTGGTGGTCGGTGGCCCGTCGGGCACCGGTCTGGAACGGCCCGACTCCCTCATCGAGCTGAGTCGCCGGCTGGGCATCGAGGATCGGGTGACGTTCCTCCCGCCGCAACCCCCGGACAGGCTGGCGGACGTCTACCGCGCGTCGGATCTCGTTGCGGTGCCCAGTTATTCGGAGTCCTTCGGTCTCGTGGCCATCGAGGCCCAGGCGTGCGGTGTCCCGGTGGTCGCCGCGGATGTCGGGGGCCTCGGTGTGGCCGTGCGGGACGGGGAGACCGGCGTGCTGGTGCAGGGCCACGATCCGGCCGACTGGGCCACCGCGGTGCAGTCGTTGCTCGCCGACGACCGTCTGCGCACCGTGATGGCGTCGAATGCCTCACGACATGCGGAGAACTTCTCGTGGGAACACACCTCGGACGCGTTGCTGGACACCTACGCCCGCGCGGCGTGGAGATTCGGCCGTACCGCGGGTGTCGAGAGACCGACGGGTGAGTTCTCGCCTCGCAGACCCCGTGGTCTGTGGCGACTACGACGGACAGGACCGGTGAGAGCGCTGTGACGACGACCGACCAGGTGACGGAACTGATCGACTCGGTGTTGGCCGACCGGGAGTTGGACTACTCCCGGGCCACCGACACGCAGTTCGTCGTGGACCTTCCCGGTGAGAAGAAGCTCAAGACCTCGACGATGCTGACGGTCGGCAACCACGGCGTGCGCGTCGAGGCCTTCGTGTGCCGCAAGCCCGACGAGAACTTCGAGGGCGTGTACCGATACCTGTTGCGGCGCAACCGCCGTCTGTACGGAGTGCACTACACGATCGACAAGATCGGCGACATCTACCTCGTCGGCAAGATGTCGACGCACGCGGTCACGGGAGACGAGATCGACCGCATCCTCGGGCAGGTGCTCGAGGCGGCCGACGGCGATTTCAACGTGCTGCTCGAACTGGGCTTCGCCGAGTCCATCCGCCGCGAGTGGGCGTGGCGCGTCTCGCGCGGCGAGTCGCTGAACAACCTGAAGGCGTTCGAGCATCTGGTGAACGGCAGGCCGGACGACGGGCCCACGTCCTGGGTGCAGCCGGCGGACCGAGCGGACGACGACGACCGGGACTGATTCGGACACCGTGCAGGTAGGCTCCTTCATGTGATGGCTGTCACCCGGAATGTCCGAAGGATGTTTATGTGACCGCCCGACACATTAAGGTTGCCTTTCTGTCGTCCCTGCTGTGCCGATGAGGAGTTCCATGAGTTTCCGCAGCCCGTACCCCGACGTCGAGATTCCCGAGCAGAGCGTCTACGAGTTCCTCTTCGGTGACCTCACCGAGGACGACCTCGCGCGCCCCGCCCTGATCGACGGCCCCAGCGGCGCCGTCACCGACTACCGCACTCTCGTCGGTCAGATCAACGGTGTCGCAGGCGCACTCGCCTCGCGCGGAGTGAAGGTCGGCGACGTGGTCGCGGTGCACTCGCCCAACGTGCCGGCGTTCGCGTCGGTGTTCCACGGCATCCTGCGCGCCGGTGCGATCGCCACGACGATCAACGCTCTGTACAACGCCGAGGACATCGCGAAGCAGCTCACGGACTCGTCCGCGACCATGATCTTCACGGTCTCGCCGCTGCTCCCGCAGGCGAAGGCCGCTGCGGAGCAGGTCGGTCTGTCGGCCGATCGCATCGTCGTGCTCGACGGCGCGGAGGGCCACGAGTCGCTGCGTGACCTCCTCACCGAGGGTGCACAGGCGCCCGACGTCAGCTTCGACCCGTCGACCCACCTCGCGGTGCTGCCCTACTCCTCGGGCACCACGGGACGGCCGAAGGGCGTCATGCTCACGCACCGCAACCTGGTGGCCAACGTGTCGCAGATCGAGCCGCGCATGGGCGCGAACCGGGACGACGTCCTGCTCGCCGTGCTGCCGTTCTTCCACATCTACGGCATGACCGTGCTGCTCAACCTCGGCCTCAAGGTGCGCGCGTCGCTGGTCACGATGCCGCGCTTCGATCTCGAACAGTTCCTGAGCCTCACCACCGAGAAGAAGATCACCTACCTCTTCATCGCGCCGCCCGTCGCCGTCGCACTGGCCAAGCACCCGATGGTGGACCAGTACGACATCTCCAGCGTGCGAATGGTGTTCTCCGGTGCCGCCGCCCTCGACGAGAACCTGGGCAACGCCGTCGCGAAGCGACTGAAGACCAAGGTGCGTCAGGGTTACGGCATGAGCGAGCTGAGCCCCGTCTCGCACGCCATCCCGTTCGACGGTGACGACATGCCGCTGAGCAGCTGCGGCACCGCCGTCGCCAACTCGGAGAACAAGCTCGTCGATCCGGCCACCGGCGAGGAGGTGGCCTACCCGGAGCCCGGCTCGGACAAGGTCAGCGAGCCCGGTGAGCTGTGGATCAAGGGCCCGAACGTCATGGCCGGATACCTGAACAACGACGCTGCGACGGCCGAGACGCTCGACGCGGACGGGTACCTGCACACCGGCGACATCGCCGTCGTCGACGGTCGTGGGTGCGTCAGCATCGTGGACCGGCTCAAGGAGCTGATCAAGTACAAGGGCTACCAGGTGCCGCCCGCCGAGCTCGAGTCGCTGCTGCTCACGCACCCGCAGATCGCCGACGCGGCCGTCATCGGCGTGCTCGACGACGAGGGCGAAGAGGTACCGAAGGCGTTCGTCGTGCTGCAGCAGGGCGCCGAGCTCACCGAGGACGACGTCATGACGTTCGTGTCCGAGAAGGTGTCGCCGCACAAGAAGGTTCGCCGCGTGCAGTTCATCGACACGGTGCCGAAGTCGGCGTCCGGCAAGATCCTGCGCAAGGATCTGCGCGCGGCCGAGCCTGCCGCCGGCTGACACTCCCTGTACCACCCGAACACCCTCTCCAGCGTGCTGGAGAGGGTGTTCGCGTCATGTGAGGGGTGTGGGGGCACTCGGGGTGGTACTCATGAGCCATGGACACGATCACCGTCGATACACCCCAGGGCCAGGTGCGCGGTCGCACCGACAACGGCATCGCCTCGTTCCTCGGCGTTCCCTACGCCGAGGCGCCGTTCGGCCCGCACCGGTTCCAGGCGCCCACCGCGCCGCCGCGCTGGTCCGACACCCGCGACGCCCTCGAGCACGGCGCCACCGTCCCGAAGGTCGGGTACCGGCCGCCCACCAGCGAGATCCTCAGCGAGCCCGTGGTGCCCGGCGAGGAGTGCCTGAACGTCGCCGTGTACTCGCCGGACGTCGCCGGCTCCGCGCCCGTGTTCGTGTGGATCCACGGCGGCGCCTTCGTGAACGGCAGCAACGCAGTACCCGCCTACGACGGCACCGCCTTCGCGCGGGACGGCGTCGTCGCCGTGGTGATCAACTACCGGCTCGGCGTGGACGGCTTCGCGCAGATCGAGGGCGCTCCCGCCAATCGTGGTCTGCTGGACCAGGTCGCGGCGCTCGAATGGGTCCGGGACCACATCGCGTCGTACGGCGGCGATCCGGCGCGGGTGACCGTCGCGGGAGAGTCCGCGGGTGCCATGAGCGTCGGCACGCTGCTGTCGATGCCCCGGGCGGAGGGGCTGTTCCACCGCGCGGTCCTGCAGAGCGGCGCCGGCCATCACGTCATCTCGGCGGAGACCGCGGGCACCGTCTCGGCCGCGCTGGCGTCGGCCCTCGGCGTTCCGGCGACGGTGGAGGGGCTCGGCTCGGTACCCGTCGACGCCCTCGTCGACGCCCAGCGCACCCTGTCCGATCGCATCGCCGCGGAGGCATCGAGCGGCGCGTGGGGTGAGGTGGCACTGAACATGATGGCGTTCGAGCCGTGCATCGACGGTGATGTCGTTCCTGCGCTGCCGTATTCGCGCATCGCCGACGGTGCGGGCGCCGACGTCGAACTCCTGCTCGGCACCACCAGTGAGGAGCACGCGTTCTTCCTTGTGCCCGCCGGCATCGTTCCGCACATCACCGAGGACTACCTGCGGACGGTGCTCGCCGGGTATCGACTGGACCCGTCGGTGCTCGACACGTACCGCGATCGCTATCCGGACGCCTCGCCCGGTGAACTCATGATCGCGGTCATGACCGACTGGTTCTTCCGCATCCCCGCCGTGCGCGTCGCCGAGGCGCACCCGGCCCACGTCTACGAGTTCACCTGGCGCTCGCCGCTGTTCGACGGGAACCTCGGCGCGTGCCACGCGCTCGAGATCCCGTTCGTCTTCGACGTGCTGGGCAAGCCCGAGACCGCTCGCATCACGGGGCCGAACCCGCCGCAGGCGGTCGCCGACGAGATGCACCGTGCCTGGGTCGACTTCGTGCGCGACGGCGATCCCGGCTGGGCGCAGTACGGGTCCGAGCGCACGGTGAAGATGTTCGGGACGGAGTCGGCCGTGGTGAACGACCCGCGGCCCGACACCCGCACGGTGTGGGACGGTGCGCGCTAGCCGGTGAAGGGCGGGACGAACTCGCAGGGCACGGGTCTCGGGTGCGCGGGGTCGAGAGCGTTCAGCACGAACGCCGCGGCCCTCGGCGACCCGACGATGCCGGCATGCTCGGAGAAGTCGACGTTGCACGTGTCCTGTACGACGATGTTGGTCGCGTTCGGAGCCTCGACGTAGCCGTCCGTGTACGGGACCACCACCTCGTCGTACCGGGTCATGATGTTCGTGTACGTGATGCCCGGCGCGTAGCGGTACGACGCGTCGGGCCACGCGAGCTGCGACGGGCCCGACCCCTTCCACAGCGGGGCCAGCGAGACGTACCTGTCGATGTCGTCCGCTCCGCCGAGCACCTGCGCGTAGTAGTTGGGCAGCACCGTGCCCTGCGAGTGTCCGACGATGTCGACCTTCTCGGCGCCCGTCGCGGACAGCACCTCGTCGACGAACGCCGCGAACTGCGCTCCCTTCTCGGGAACCGGCCCGAGGCCACCGATCGCGCTGATCGGCCACGCACCCGGCAGCGCACCGTACGTCGGAGCGAAGACGCAGTACCCCTCGTTCTTCAGCAGCGGCGCGTACACGCCCCACCCAGTCTGCTGCCCGGTCCCCGTGCCGTGCACCAGGATGACCGGATTCGGGTGCTCCGCCGTCGGCGCGCACGAGAAGTCGTTGGTTCCGGGCAGCGATCCGCCCGGGTTCGCGATCTCCGCCGGGAAGCCGCTGAAGAAGTTGTAGTCGACGGGCAGCGGATCGGCCGTGGCGGTCGGCGCGCACGCGAGCCACGCGCACGCCGCGAGCGCCACTGTCCAGCGGGTTCTCATCTGCAGAGGCTAGCGGTCACGCCGGTTCGGCTCGGCGGAAGCGCAGTTCCCGCTGCGCACCCCGCGCGACCTGCGGCGCGCCCGACCGGTCGTCCCGCCGACGGCATCGTGAGAAACTGGGCGGCATGAGCATCGGAACCCTGATCCTTCTCCGCCACGGCGAGAGCGAGTGGAACGCGTCCAACCAGTTCACCGGATGGCAGGACGTGCGCCTGACCGCCAAGGGTGAGGCGGAGGGGAAGCGTGCCGGCGAGCTGATCAAGGAGGCCGGTGTGCTTCCCGACGTGCTGTACACCTCGCTTCTGCGTCGCGCCATCAGCACTGCGAACCTCGCGCTCGACGCTGCCGATCGGCACTGGATCCCGGTCGTCCGCGACTGGCGTCTGAACGAGCGGCACTACGGTGCACTGCAAGGTCTCGACAAGGCGGCGACCAAGGAGAAGTACGGCGACGAGCAGTTCATGCTGTGGCGTCGTAGCTACGACACCCCGCCGCCCCCCATCGAGGTCGGCTCCGAGTACAGCCAGGACGCCGATCCGCGCTACGCCGATCTCGACAGCGTGCCGCTGACCGAGTGCCTGAAGGATGTCGTCGAACGCTTCGTTCCGTACTACGAGGACGTCATCGTCCCCGAGCTGCGGGCAGGGAAGACGGTCATGATCGCCGCCCACGGCAACTCGCTGCGCGCCCTCGTCAAGTACCTCGACGGCATCTCCGACGCGGACATCGCGGGGCTCAACATCCCCACCGGCATCCCGCTGCAGTACGACCTCACGGAGTCGGGCGACAAGCTCGTTCCCACCGTGCCGGGCGGCACCTACCTCGACCCGGAGGCCGCTGCGGCCGGAGCCGCGGCAGTGGCGAACCAGGGCAAGAAGTAACGACTCGATGAACGCGGTGCGAACGTGCGCCGGACGTGCGGTGACGGCCGGAAAACCCGGCCCACCGTGCGTCGGTGCACGGTCGTGTGACCGTACGATCGGCCCGTGACCACTCCGACCGTCGTACTGATCGCCGCCGTCGCGGCGTTCGGTGGGTACCTCGTCGGTGGAGTGCTGATCCCGTATCTGAACTCCCGCCACGTCCTGCGTCAGACCCGCGACAACGGGCTGACGATGTCCCAGGTCCTCGACCTCATCGTGCTGGCCGCGCACAGCGGTATCGCCGTCGTCGACCAGTTCCACGACGTCGTGCTGTTCAATCCGCGCGCCGAGGAGCTCGGTCTCGTCCGCGGTCGGTCGCTCGACGATCGGGCCTGGAAGGCCGCCACCAGGGTCCTCGAGACCGGTGACCACGTCGAGGTCGACCTCACGGTTCTCGACGCCCGCGGGCGCGCCGGCATCGCCGTGAAGGGGCACGCGCAGCTGCTCTCCCAGGAGGATCGCCGGTTCGTCGTCCTGTTCGCCGACGACGACTCCGAGCAGGTCCGCATGGAGGCCACGCGGCGGGACTTCGTCGCGAACGTCAGCCACGAACTCAAGACCCCCGTCGGCGCCATCAGCCTGCTGGCCGAGGCGCTGCTGCAGTCGCGCGACGATCCGGAGTCGGTCCAGCGATTCGGTGAGCGGATGCTCGACGAGTCCACGCGCCTGGGCAACATGGTCAGCGAACTCATCTCGCTGTCCCGGCTGCAGGGTGCCGAGAAGCTCCCCGATCTCGACGTCGTCGACGTCGACACCGTGGTCAAGAGCGCGCTCTCGCGTTCGGCCCTCAAGGCCGAGGCCACGGGCATCGTCGTCACGACTGACCGACCGAGCGGACTCGAGGTGCTCGGCGATCAGACCCTGCTGGTCACCGCACTGTCCAACCTCGTCGAGAACGCCATCGCGTACTCCCCGAAGGGGTCTCCCGTGTCGGTGACGCGGTCCCTGCGTGACGACGATGCGACGGGCCCACAGAGCATGGTGGCCTTCTCGGTCACCGACCGCGGCATCGGCATCGCCAAGGAGGACCAGGAGCGCGTGTTCGAGCGCTTCTTCCGCGTCGACAAGGCGCGGTCGCGGGCCACCGGCGGTACCGGTCTGGGACTGGCCATCGCCAAGCACGTCGCCGCCAACCACAACGGCCGCATCGAGCTGTGGAGCAAGCCCGGGACGGGCTCGACCTTCACGCTCCTCATTCCTGCTCACATCGAAGACGACGGCGAGCCGTCATGACCGAGAAGGACACCCCATGACGAGCGTGCTCATCGTCGAAGACGAAGAATCGTTGGCCGACCCGCTGGCGTTCCTGCTCCGCAAGGAAGGGTTCGACGCGACCGTCGTCGGCGACGGCCCCTCCGCCCTCGCCGAGTTCGATCGCGTGGGAGCGGACATCGTCCTGCTCGACCTCATGCTGCCGGGCATGAGCGGCACCGACGTGTGCAAGCACCTGCGCAGCCGCTCCGGTGTGCCGGTCATCATGGTCACCGCGCGCGACAGCGAGATCGACAAGGTGGTCGGACTCGAACTGGGTGCCGACGACTACGTCACCAAGCCGTACTCGTCCCGTGAACTCATCGCGCGCATCCGTGCGGTCCTGCGCCGTGGATCCGACACCGAGGAGATCGACGACAACAGCATCCTCGAGGCCGGACCGGTACGCATGGACGTGGAGCGCCACGTCGTCATGGTCGGCGGGCAGCAGATCACGTTGCCGCTCAAGGAGTTCGACCTGCTGGAGTACCTGCTCCGCAACTCCGGTCGAGTGCTCACCCGCGGACAGTTGATCGACCGCGTGTGGGGCGCCGACTACGTGGGCGACACGAAGACGCTGGACGTCCACGTGAAGCGGTTGCGCTCGAAGATCGAGACGGACCCCGCGAAGCCCGTGCACCTCGTCACGGTGCGTGGACTGGGGTACAAGCTCGAGGAGTGAAGCCGTTCGGTTTCGGCGAGGACGTCCCAAACGTCGCTGGCGGAGACTGAATCACGGCACTTTCGGCGTACTCGCGGGGGTATCAGGCGGCGAGTAGCCGGCGGACACGACCGACCAGGACATCGGGTTCGCGCCGCACATCGTCCGACGTGATCTGCAGAACGCGCCAGCCTTCATCAGCGAGCAGCGCAAGACGGGCCTTGTCGCGTCGGACGCTATCGGGCGTTCCGTGGAATTCGTCGCCGTCGTATTCCACCGCGAATCGTCGTGCTGGCCAAGCGAGGTCGAGATAGAAGATGCCGAGTCCGTGCATAACGGGCCACTGCAACTCGGGTGCCGGAAGGTGGCCGTCGTGCAGCACCAGGCGAGTCTCCGACTCCATCGGTGAGCCGGATCTTCGGTCGACGAGCGGTGCCAGACGGCGGACCTCGACGATGCCCCGCCGCCCCTGTTGCGCATCGACTGCTCGTTCCAGCGATCCGGGTTCGCAGCCCACCCGGGCCGCGGCATCGAGAACGGCGAGCGCGCGACCGGGAGAACGTTGCCGTGCGACCTCGACAGCAGTCCAGGCGGGCTCCACGACGAGTCGGGTGCCGATCTCCATGAGCGGCGCACCCCGCCGCTGATGCACCACTACCCCTGGTCTGCTCTCGATGCGCCGATCGTCCGGCTCCACCACCTGTAATTGCTGCGTCTGGTCGAGATCGAAACCGTGCATCGCCGCCGCCGTGTCCATGGATGCGGCGACCCGCGTTCCGAGCTCGATGCTCAGAGCGTCGAGTCGCGCCGAGACAGGGAGCGTTCCGACCGCGTACAGCCCGTGCCGTACGCGGGTCAGCTGACGAGTGTGCACCAGCCACCGCACGCGGCTCGGGGACATGCGTCGGAGGAGATCGGTCGTGTGCAGGAAGCCGCCGTTGGCTCTCATTGCGTCGACGAGTGTGGGGTCCATGGCGCAGACCGTCACGAGCTGCACCGACAGGCACTGCGTCGATCGAGCAACTCGCCAGTGCCGTGGGGATGACGGGGTGCCTGTGGATGAAGCGTGACCAAGCCCCGGCGAGTACGTCGAAAGTGCTGCGGCGAGCGCCGAGATCACGGCACTTTCGACGTACTCGCGGGGCATTGATGGGACTACGTGCGCTGAGCCTCGCGGGTCGCGGGGTGCACGGCGATCAACCCCAAGCCCTGCCGACGCCGACACAGCGCGGCGAGTTCGGTGTAGACGTCCTTGCCGAGCAGCTCCGTCAGCTCTGGCGCGTACGACTGCCAGACCGCCTTCGAGCCGACGTGTGCGTCGGGGGAGGCGGTGCAGTACCAACTGAGGTCGGCGCCGCCCTCACCCCAGCCGCGTCGGTCGTACTCGCCGACGACGGTCTGCAGGATCTCGACACCGTCGGGGCGCGTCACCCAGTCCTGGGTGCGGCGGATGGGCAGCTGCCAGCAGACGTCGGGCTTCACCTCGAGGGGTTCGACGCCGGTGCGCAGCGCCATCCGGTGCAGTGCGCACCCGATGCCGCCCTCGAAGCCCGGTCGGTTGAGGAAGATGCACGCACCCTTGTACTTGCGGGTGCGCAGCGCCTGCTCGCCCTCGAGATCGTCGACCTCGACGAACCCCTTCTTGCCGTGTCCCTTGTCGAAGAACTGCCAGTCGTCCGGCGTGAGCATCTCGACGGAGGCGACGAGCTTGGCGTGGTCGTCGTCGTCCGACAGGAACGCTCCGTGCGAGCAGCACCCGTCGTCGGGCCGATCCGGCACCGTTCCCTGGCACGCGGGGGTTCCGAAGACGCACGTCCAACTCGACAGCAACCACGTCAGATCCGCACGGACGACGTGCTCGGGGTTGGTCGGATCGACGAACTCGACCCACTCGCGCGGGAAGTCCGGCGCGACCTCGGGTGCGGGATCGAGTTTGTGGGTCGCCGCGGGTTCCAGCACGTCCGCGGGCCGTCCGGTGGCCTCGCCCGACCGCCGTCCGGCCTCGTCGCCCACGCTCGTCGTCTGCTTTGCGGCCCGGCCGGCCTCCGGCCTACCCGCCTTCTCAGCACGTGTCACAAGCCACGACGCTAGACCCAGTACGGTGTTCCCTGTGCGGTTAGGGGTGCTCGACGTCGGAAGCAACACGGTTCATCTGCTCGTGGTCGACGCTCACCGCGGCGGTCACCCGACACCGATGAGCTCCACCAAGGCTGCCCTGCGCCTGGCGGAGAACACCGACGACGCCGGTGACATCACTCAGTCCGGCTCCGACCGACTGGTGCGGACGGTCGCCGACTTCTCGTCGATCGCCACATCGTCAGGCTGCGGCGAGCTCATGGCCTTCGCCACGTCGGCCGTCCGCGACGCCCGCAACTCGACCGCCGTGCTGAACCGAGTGCGTGACGAGACCGGCGTGAGCCTGCAGGTTCTCTCCGGCGAGGACGAGTCGCGACTGACGTTCCTGGCCGTGCGTCGGTGGTACGGCTGGAGCGCCGGGCGCATTCTCGACCTCGACATCGGCGGCGGATCCCTCGAGCTCAGCACCGGGATCGACGAGAACCCGGACGTGGCGATGTCGCTTCCCCTCGGGGCCGGCCGACTGACGCGCGACTGGCTGGCCGAGGATCCTCCCGGCAAGCGGCGGGTCGCCGTGCTGCGTGACTGGCTCGACGCGGAACTCGTCGAACCGGCGAAGAAGCTGCTCGAGCCGGGGCTGCCCGACCGGGCGGTGGGAACGTCGAAGACCTTCCGCTCGTTGGCTCGATTGACCGGTGCCGCTCCGTCGGCTGCCGGCCCCCGTGTCGTCAGGACCCTGACGGCCGACGGTCTGCGTCAGGTCATTTCGTTCATCTCGAGGATGACCTCGGCGGACCGTGCAGAATTGGAAGGCGTGAGCGCGGATCGATCACGACAGATGGTGGCCGGAGCACTGGTCGCCGAGGCGAGCATGCGCGCGCTGTCGATCGATTCGTTGGAGATCTGTCCGTGGGCGCTGCGTGAGGGATTGATCCTGCGCAAGCTGGACACGGAGACGTTCGGCGATGTGGTGGAGACTCGAGAGACATGAGTGACGACAACAACGGAAGTGGCGCGGCCGACACCGGACAGGTGTCGGTGGCGGAACTGCTCGCGCGCAACGGCGCCAAGGTGGACACGCAATCCGGTGGCGGTCGACGTCGACGCGGCATGGCCGGCGGTATCTCCGTCGCCGAGCTGACCGGCGAGATCCCGATCGTCCGCGACGAGACCCCGGCCGAGGCGCCCGACGACGAGACCGACGTGTCGCCCGAGACCGAGTCGCCGCAGGACCAGCCGCGGCAGGCCGAGGCCGGGGAGTCGACCCGCGACGCCGAGCCCGAGCGGCCCGCCCCGGCACCCGAGCCCACACGGACCACGCCCCGGATCGACGACCGCCGCCGTGAGCAGCAGGCCCGCCCGACCCCCGCGTTCGGCGCCGCCCGATCCGCTCGGCCCGAACCCGCGCTGTTCTCCGGCGCTCCGTCCGTGGCGGTCGACCGCCTGCGCGCCTCCACCGAGGAGCGTGCGCTCGCACCCGAGCGGCCGGCGCAGGAGCGTCCCGCTTCCGATCGATCCGGCACTCCTGAGCCGCAGCGATCGACGCCGGCCGAGCCGGAGGTCGACGCCGACGAGGTCACGGCCGAGAACGACGCGGTGACCACGATCGTCCCGGCAGTGACCGAGGATTCCGAGACCCCGGACACGATCGCCACGGACACGGCCGACGACGCCGATCTCGCGACCCCCACCGATGCGGAACCCGTCGAGGACGCACCGGTGGCGCCGTCGAAGTCCCGCAGCCCGGTCAAGCAGTGGTTGTCGCTGATCGGCCAGGGCATAGTGGCTATCGTGCTCGGCGCGCTCCTGTTCAAGGGGTTCGAGCGACTGTGGGAGATGCTCCCCTGGGTCGCTTTGGTCCTCGCGTTCTTCGTCATCGTCGGACTCGTGGCCGTGGTGCGTGTGCTGCGCCGCACCGACGACATCGTGTCGATCCTGCTGGCGGTGGTCGTGGGCGGATTCGTCACTCTGGGCCCGCTGGCCTTCATGCTCAGCACCACGTGACGACGCCCGGTCGCCGGCACGTTCCGGTGGGGTTGTCCACGGCCTCGGTCTATCCGCAGAACACCGAGTCCGCGTTCCGCTTCGCCGCGGAGCTCGGCTTCGACGGGATCGAGCTCATGGTGTGGGCCGAGCCGATCAGCCAGGACGTCGGTGCGATCAAGCAGCTCAGCCGCGCGTACGGCGTTCCGGTTCTGGCACTGCACGCACCGTGCCTGCTGATCACCCAGCGGGTGTGGGGTTCGGATCCGATCTCGAAGCTGGTGCGCTCGGTCCACGCTGCCGAGGCGCTCGGCGCGTCCACCGTGGTGGTGCACCCGCCGTTTCGCTGGCAACGCATCTACGCCGACGGTTTTCCCGACCAGGTCGCCGAGCTCGAGTCCGACAACGAGGGCATGGTCGTCGCCGTCGAGAACATGTTCCCGATGCGTGCGGACCGGCTCTTCGGTGCGGGCACCGGCTCGGTGAAGCGGCTCGAGAAGCGCGGCGGGAAGCCGGGCATCGGGTTCACCGCGTTCGCGCCGTCCTACGACCCGACCGACGTGGGCCACCAGCACTACACGCTGGACTTCTCGCACACCGCGACGTCCGGACTCGATGCCGTGGCGCTGTCCGAGCGCATGGGCGCCGGACTCAAGCATCTGCATCTCGCGGACGGCCGCGGCGCCTCCGTCGACGAACACCTCGTGCCCGGCGACGGCACGCAGCCGGTCGCGGAGGTCTGCCAGGCGCTGGTCGCGCGAGGCTTCGACGGTCAGGCCGTGCTCGAGATCAACACCCAGAACGCGCGGACCGCCACCGAGCGGTCCGCCGCACTCGAACGATCGTTGGCGTTCGCCCGGCAGCACCTCTGACGTCCCTCACCTCTGAAGTCCGCACTCTCGGAAGATCGCACCCTCGGATAGTCGCACTATCCACTGTGGTCTAGAGTTCGACCGGTGCGCATGTCCGAGCTGGTCGAACGATCCGGGGTCCCGCGACCCACGATCAAGTTCTACCTCCGCGAAGGGCTCCTCATGCCCGGGGTCGGCGCGGCGACGGTGTCCGAGTACACCGACGAACACCTCGACCGCCTCCGCTTGATCAAGGCCCTGACCGGCGCCTCCCTTCCTCTCGGACGGATCAGGACGGTGCTCGCGGCCCTCGACGAGGCGACCGGCGACGTCCATCCCGCGATGAGCCGGGCACTCGGTGCGCTCCCGCCCTACCTCGACGACGCGGGGCAGGACGGAGTCGACCCGGGTCCGGCGCCGCGTACCTCGCGGATCCTGGAACGGCTCGGCCACGCCGCCGCCGATCTCCCGACCGACAGTTCGGCAGCTCGTCAGCTCGACCACTCCCTCGCCGCCGCCGACGCTGCGGGCGTCCCGCTATCCGACGACGACGTCGTCGCGTACGCCCGTGCCGTGCGCGTGATCGCGGAGGGGGAGTGGGCGCGGGTGCTCGACCACACCGAGCCACGCGCCGCCGTGCGCTTCGCCGTCCTCGGGACGGTGCTCTACGAACCGGTGGTCACCGCCCTGCGCCGCCTCGCGCACCACGACCTCGCCCAGCAGCACTTCGCCCCGACCGGCCTTCCCGACCGACTCGCCCGGCCGGCCTCCGGCCTTCCCGACCAACTCACCCGGCCGGCCTCCGGCCTTCCCGACCGGCCCCACCCGACGACAGATTCGAGCGACCAGTGACCGACGCCCCGTTCCGCACCCTCACCACACTCGATCGCACCGACACGGATCTGTTCGAGGGCAGCATCGACCCGACGTGGACCATCGGCCCCAAGGTGCACGGCGGCGCCATGATGAGTGTCTGTGCCGCGGCCGCCACTCAGCGTCTCGCGCTGGACGACGACCCGATCGAGCTCACTCCGCTCGCAGTCAGCGCCAGCTACCTCGCGGCGCCCGATCCCGGCCCGGTGACGGTCGAGACGACGGTGCTCAAGCGTGGTCGGCGCGTGGTGCACGTCGACGCGGTGTTGCTGCAGAACGGTCGTCCCGCGGTGCGGAGCGTGGTCACGCTCGGCACGCCGGACAGCGGAGCGCCCGTGCACCAGGAGCACGAGTCGTCCCTGGCGTCGGTCCTCGACATGGCCGTCGAGCCGCCGGACTCGGCCGCTCGAGTGGCGCCCGGTCACCCGATGGCGGACGTCGTCCACGTCGCGACGGGCTGCGACATGCGTCTCGATCCCACCGCCGCGCACTTCCTGACCGGCGCGCAGGGGTCGGCGGAGATCCGCATGTGGGTCCGGCCGCGGCCCGACGACGAGAACGATCCCGTCACCGCGGCGCTGTTCGCCATCATGGCCGGCGACATCTGCCCGCCCGTGACGATGAATCGCGGCCTCTTCGGCTGGGCTCCGACGGTCCAGCTCACGACGTACCTGCGTCACACCCCGGCACCCGGCTGGCTGCGCGTGAAGTCGTCGAGCACCGTGCTCGGCGGTTCCTGGTTCGAGGAGGACCACACCATCGTCGACTCCACCGGTGCCGTGGTGGTGCAGAGCCGACAGCTGGCCATGGTGCCGCTCGCGACCTGAGCCCGACCGAGGGACCGCGACACCCTGCCGATCGCCACCCGCGGCATGGCACGCTGAGCGCATGACGAGAATTGCGGTGATCGGCGGCGGCCGGATCGGTGAGGCGTTGATCGCAGGACTGATCGAGGGCGGGTTGCCCACCGGCAACGTGGTGCTGGCGGAGAAGTACCCGGCCCGCGCGGACGCGGTGGCCACCCAGTTCGGCATTCGGACCACCAGCGTGATCGACGCGATCGAGGGCGCCGACGTCATCGTCGTCGCGGTGAAGCCCGACGACGTCGACTCGGTGATCACCCAGATGTCCAAGGCCGAGCTCAACGGGGAGCGCGAGCAGATCATCGTGACGATGGCCGCCGGCGTCACCGCGTCGCGCTACGAGCCGAAGCTGCCCGCGGGCATCCCGATCGTCCGTGTCATGCCCAACACCCCGATGTTGGTGGGCGAGGCGATGAGCGTGCTGGCCCCCGGCCGCCATGCCCGCTCGGAGCACATCGAGACGGTGCGCAAACTGCTCGGCACCGTCGGGAAGACGGCCGTCGTGTCCGAGGACAAGATCGACGCGGTCACCGCCGTCTCCGGATCCGGACCCGCCTACTTCTTCCTCATGGCCGAGGCCATGATCGACGCCGCCGTGGGTCTCGGACTGCCTCGCGACACCGCCACGACACTGGTCGTCCAGACGATGGTGGGCTCCGCGGCGATGCTCGATCGCTCGGACGAGTCACCGCAGGAGCTCCGCGCCGGTGTGACGTCTCCCGGCGGCACCACGGCGGCGGCCATCGCCCAGCTGGAGCGAAAGGGCTTCCGAGCTGCGCTTCTCGACGCGATCGACGCCGCCAAGGCGCGGGGAACGGCTCTCGGTTCACCGGTCGAATAAATATTGGTCCCCCCACCCGTCGCTTTTGTCACTCGAGTCCCGCTAAGCTCGCTGCAGCACGTGCGTGTCTGTTCTGCCGGAGGGGAAGCCGGCAGCGCGGGCGTGCCGGAGGTATGTGGATTTATGGAATCCGTCAACAAGCCGTCCGGGTCGAGCAAGAGCTCGTCCCACGACGGCCAACCGGCTGTGGCCGGAACCCAGTTCCTCACGGTGGCAGAAGTTGCCTCACTGATGAGGGTGTCCAAGATGACCGTGTACCGCCTGGTGCACGGTGGCGAACTGCCCGCCGTTCGTGTGGGCCGTTCGTTCCGAGTGCATGCGAAGGCGGTGCACGACTACCTGGAGACGTCCTACTTCGACGCAGGCTGACGCACGCCTCGTCCCGTCTGTTCCACGTGGAACGGTGCATGCCCGGGGAAGGGCATCGGCACGGTTCACCGGAATCGGACGGTTCGGGCGTGCGCCGCTGCTGCGGAGGCCGGTCGAGGGTGGTCGTGTGAGCTGGGTATGATGGGGCTGAGTCGCGTGAGCGCGCAGTCCCGTCACTGCCGTGTCCGCCGACGACCGAACAGCACCAGCAGCGGTATCAGCAGTGCAGCTGTACAGAGACGAAAGAACGCGAGGACACCCGCATGGGTTCAGTGATCAAGAAGCGTCGCAAGCGCATGTCGAAGAAGAAGCACCGCAAGCTGCTTCGCCGCACCCGCGTTCAGCGCAGGAAATTGGGTAAGTGATCCGCTAGGGATCGCGACGACTTCCGCCCGTGAGGATCGAGTTTCGACCGTCCTCGCGGGCGTTGTCGTATCCGGTCCCGCGGGTGTCGCGTGCCGGTTCTTCTCGTGCCGGAGCGCGCACGCGGGGTTCGTGACACCATGGCGTGTGCGGCGCCGCGCGAGCGGTGGCCACGGGAGAAACCGAGGGGGTCTGGTGAGCTCTGACGACACCGGGCGCGACGCTCCACGCGTCGTGCTCGTCACGGGAGCGAGCCGATTCCTGGGCGGATACCTCACCATGCGACTGGCGCAGAACCCGTCGATCGAGCGGGTCGTCGCCGTCGATGCCGTGGCACCCACCAAGGACATGATCCGGCGGATGGGTCGCGCCGAATTCGTGCGGGCGGACATCCGTAACCCGTTGATCGGCAAGGTCATCCGCAGCGCGGGCGTCGACACCGTCGTGCACGCGTCGCTGCTGTCCCGGCCGCCCAGCGGCGGTGGCCGCACGGTGATGAAGGACCTCAACGTGCTCGGGGCGATGCAGCTGTTCGCCGTCTGCCAGAAGTCGCCGACGGTGCGGCACGTGGTGCTGCGCTCGTCGACGGCGGTGTACGGCTGCAGTGCGAAGGATCCGGCGCAGTTCACCGAGGAGATGGGCGCGCGGTCACGTCCGCAGGGCGGCTTCGCCCGCGACGCCATCGAGACCGAGGGCTACGCCCGTGGGCTGGGCCGTCGTCGTCCGGACATCGACGTCAGCATCCTGCGCAACGCCCCCATGATCGGACCCCGGTTGAACGGATCCGTCTCGCGCTACCTCACCTCGCCGGTCACACCGTCGATCCTCGGTCGCGATGCGCGCATGCAGTTGCTGCACGAGGAGGACGCGCTCTCCGCACTCGAACGCGCCACGTTGGCCGGCCCCGCGGGCACCTTCAACATCGCGGCCGACGGCATCATCATGCTGTCGCAGGCCATCCGCCGAGCCGGCCGCGTGGAGCTGCCGGTGCCCATGGCCCTGTTCCGCACCACCGGCAAGGCGGTGATGGGATCGCTGATGCGCGACTTCTCGGCGGAGCAGCTCGACTACTTCAACTTCGGATGCGGGGTGGACACCACCCGGATGAAGAACGTCCTCGGATTCACCCCACGGTGGACCACCGTGCAGGCGTTCGACGACTTCGTGCGCGGAGTCGCGCTGACGCCGGTGATCCGGCGTGAATGGGTCGACGCGATCGAGAATCGCGTCATCGGACTGTTGGGCGGTGCAACCTCCGGGGCGCACCCGTCGCCCGTGTCGTTGCCGGCCGGAGCGGGAAGGTGAACGACGTGGCCAAAGTGATTCCGCTGCACGGTAAGTCGTTCGATCGCCTCCGGCAGTCCACGCCCGACGGTGGGCCACGCGCCGGCAGTGACCCGGCGGACGTCCGCGGTCGGCACCCCTCGTCCTACGCGTCCCCGTCGCCCTCGCCCTCGATGGTGCCGAGTGTCGAGGCGCCGACGCCTCTGGTCGTGCCCGAGACGGCAGCACCGCATGCGACGCCGGACGTCGGCGAGTTCCCGTCGGCCGTCGAGTCGGTACGGCGTGCGCTCGTCGACCGTGTCGCCGGGGGAGCGGACTTCCTGCGGACGCGCCTGTCGGGCGACTACGAGGTCGACGAGTTCGGTTACGACCCCCACTTCGCCGATTCCGTCTGGCTTCCGGCGTTGCGACCGCTGTTCGAGAAGTGGTTCCGCGTCGAGGTGCGCGGGATCGAGAACGTGCCCGCCGAGGGCGGCGCTCTGGTGGTCTCGAACCACGCGGGTGTCATCCCGATCGACGGACTCATGGCCTCGGTCGCGATGCGGGATCACCACCCGCAGCACCGCGCGCTGCGCATGCTCGCCGCGGACCTCGCGTTCGAGACCCCGCTGGTCGGCAGCATCGCGCGCCGCGCCGGCCACACCCTGGCCTGCCAACCCGACGCCGAGCGACTGCTGCGTGGCGGCGAGGTCGTGGCGGTGTTCCCGGAGGGGTTCAAGGGCATCGGCAAGCCGTTCAGTGAGCGCTACAAGCTGCAGCGTTTCGGCCGCGGTGGCTTCGTCTCCGCCGCGCTGCGCACCCAGACGCCCATCATCCCGTGCTCGATCGTCGGGTCCGAGGAGATCTACCCGAAGATCGGTGACCTGACGACGCTCGCACGCGTCCTCGGCATGCCGTACTTCCCGGTCACGCCGCTGTTCCCGCACTTCGGTCCGCTGGGTCTCGTCCCGCTGCCGTCGAAGTGGTACATCGAGTTCGGCGAGCCCATCGAGACCACGTCCTACGAGCCGTCCGCCGCCGACGACCCGATGGAACTGTTCGAGGTCACCGACCGCGTGCGCGAGACGATCCAGCAGACGCTCTACCGGCTGCTGACCCGTCGCCGGAACGTCTTCCTCGGCTAGAGGGCGTCGGCGATCAGCTCGTCGACGATCTGTGCGGAGAGCGTCACCAGCGGGAGTCCGCCGCCGGGGTGCGACGATCCACCGACCAGGAACAGGCCGGGGATCGGCGAGCGATTGGCGGGGCGCAGGAACGCGGCCGTCGCTCCGTTGGACGACGTTCCGTAGATGGACCCGCCCGGAGTCATGGTGCGGCGCATCAGATCTGCCGGCGAGATGATCTCCCGCCACAGCACCCGCTCGCGCACGTCCACTCCGCGCGCCGCCATGACGTCGAGGATGCGGTCGGCGTAGCCCTCCGACAGTTCGGGAGCGTCCCAGTCGACCAGTGCCGAGGAACCGGTGCCGTGTCGCGGGGCGTTCACCAGGACGAACCAGGCCTCGGTGTCGTCGTCCGGGCGCAGAGCCGGATCGTCGGGGGCGCTGACGTAGACGGTCGGGGCGTCGGCGGGGTGCGCCGGCCGCGTGCGGGTGCCGAAGACGGCGTCGAACTCGGCGTCGTAGTCGTCCGGGAACAGCACCCGGTGGTGCGGGGTGTCGGCGTCGCGGCCCCGCAGAGCCAGCAGGATCACGAAGCCGGACAGGCTCGCGGTGGTCGCGTCGAGGCGCCGCCGGGCGAGCGCGGTGCGCCGCGTGGCGGGGACCAGAGACCGGTAGACCTGCTCGGCATCGGCGTTCGCGACGACGATGTCGGCCGCGACGGGTCCGTGTGTGGTGTCGACGCCGGTGGTGCGTCCGTTCTCGACGCGCACGCCGGTCACCGTGACACCCGTGCGGATCTCCGCTCCGAGCGATGTCGCGCGGTCGGCGATGGCCTCGGCGATGCGGTGCAGCCCACCGGGAACGTGCCACGATCCCCAGCGCTGCTCGACGTGCGGCACCGTGGCGAGGGCCGCCGGGGCGCGCCGCGGATCCGAGCCGGTGTAGGTGGCGTAGCGGTCGAGCATCATCGCGAGTCGCGGATCGGTGAGGTACTGCCGACCCAGATCACGCAACGACGACCACGGGCTGATGGTGCGGAGGTCGCCCACCCGTCGCGACAACGACACCAGTTCGCGGGGGCCGATGGGCGATTCGAGGAACGCCTCGTGGGTGGCGTCCCAGATCTGCTCCGCACGCTCGGAGAACCGGGACCACTGCGCACCGGCACCGGCTCCGAGCGCCGAGTCCAGAGCGGCGGGGATCTCCTCCGCGCGACCGGGCATGTCCAGCTCGGTGCCGTCGGGAAAGCGGTAGCGACACGCGACCGGGAGCCGGTCGAACGTGAGGTCCGACGGCCCACCGGTCTGCGCGAAGAGATCGTCGAACACGTGCGGCATGGTGACCAGTGACGGCCCGGTGTCGAACGAGAAACCGTCCCGCCGGACGATGCCGAGCTTCCCGCCCAGATCGTGCGACTGCTCGAGCACGACGGTCTCGACACCGCGGTGGGCCAGGCGGGCGGCGGTGGCGAGTCCGCCGACACCCGCACCGATGACGACTGCTCTCACAGGTAGGCCGGAGGCCGGTCGGGTGGCGGGTAGGCCGGAGGCCGGTCGGTTCATACGTTGCGTCGGCCGAGCACCGCGGCGACGCCGCCGCCGACGGCACCGAGTGCGAGAGCGGTGGGGACGCCGATCTTGGCGGCTTTGCGGCCGGTGCGGAAGTCGCGGATCTCCCACCCGCGGTTCTTCGCGAGCTCGCGCAGGTCTGCGTCGGGATTGACCGCGACGGCCGTCCCGACGAGGGACAGCATCGGTACGTCGTTGTGGCTGTCGGAGTAGGCGGTGCAGCGTCGCAGGTCGAGGCCCTCGCGCACGGCGAGGGTCCGCACGGCGTGGGCCTTGCCGCGACCGTGCAGGATGTCGCCGACGAGGCGCCCGGTGAAGACGCCGTCCTTGCTCTCGGCGACGGTGCCCAGCGCGCCGGTCAGGCCGAGGCGTTTGGCGATGATGGACGCCAGCTCCACCGGGGTGGCGGTGACGAGCCACACCTGCTGGCCGGCGTCGAGGTGCATCTGCGCGAGAGCACGGGTGCCGGCCCAGATGCGGTCGGCGATGATCTCGTCGAAGATCTCCTCGCCGAGCCGCACGATCTCCGCGGTCGAGCGGCCCTCGACGAAGGACAGTGCCTTCTCGCGGCCGGTGCTGACGTCGCCCAGGTTCTCCTTGCCGCTCACCCGGAACTTGATCTGCTGCCAGGCGAACTCGGAGACGTCCTTGGACGTGAAGTACTTGCGGGCCGCGAGCCCGCGGGCGAAGTGGATGATCGACGCGCCCTGCACCATCGTGTTGTCGACGTCGAAGAACGCGGCGGCAGTGAGATCACGCGGAACCGTACTGACGTGGTCGTCGGCGGCCTCGGCGCTCTCGGCCTGCAGCGCGATGGCGGCATCGGCGCTCGCCTCGCCGGCGAGCTTGGCGCGGATCTGGGCGGCGGTGGGGCCGAGGGGATTGCGGATCCGTCGACGGACCTGCTTCTCGGCCGCCTCCGGGTCGACGAGTCGACGTTCCCGCGACTCGTCCATCACCTCGGGCGACTCGGTGAGTTCCGAATCGGGCGTGACAGCAGCATGTGCGTCGTCCGGATCATGCTGATCGGGCACGGTGCACCTCCCCACCTCGACCGGTCGTCCCACGGGCGCGGGCCGTCCCGGTCCTGCCGATCCACCCTAACCGCGTGCGCGAGGCGGTGAGACACTCGACTCATGACCAGCCCGGTACGCACCGTGACGTTGCTGACACGCGCCGGATGCGGGGCGTGCGACGCCGCCCTGCGCGTGCTCGTTCCCCTGTGTGCGGAGTACGGCGTGGCCTGCGAGTCGGTCGACGTCGACGCGGCGGCCGCGCAGGACCCTGACCTGCGGGCGGAGTACGGGGACCGGCTGCCGGTGGTGCTGCTGGACGGCCGCGAACACAGCTACTGGGACGTCGACGTGCCCCGGCTGCGGCGCGATCTGGAGAACTGACCCGGGCCGCTCGTCACCGTCGGTGCGCGCGGCCGTCGGATCGCCGGGCGCGGGATCGTACTACACGGGTCGGCGACTTTGTTCATCCCTCCACGAGAGGTTACCGTGGAGAGAAGAAAGGGGTCGGCGACGAACCCTGCGTCACAGGTACCACGGTCCTGTGCGTGGCCCGCCGATCCTCGGATGACCGTGGAGACCGCATGCCTGTCATCAGGCGTGCCGTCGGACGAGGAGCCTTCGACGTGACCTCACAACGCCGCCTGCCCGGCGTCGGTATCGCGCGCTCCGGCGCGGTGTCCGACTCCGGCCGCGACGGTGGTGCTGTCTCTCGTGACGGTGGTGCGGTCTCTCGCGCTGTGCCCCAGGCTACGGTCACCCGATTCGCGGGGTATCTCCGGGTACTGAGTTCGCTGACCGACACCCGAGTGATGATCGTCTCGAGCGAGGACCTCGCGACGGCCGCCGGGGTCGGTTCGGCCACGCTACGCAAGGACCTCTCGTTCCTCGGCCCGATGGGTGTGCGCGGAGTGGGCTACGACGTCGCTCGCCTGCGGGCGCGCATCGAGCTGGCGCTCGGTCTGGATCGCGGTCACCGCGTCGTGCTGGTGGGCACCGGCAACCTCGGCACCGCACTGGTCGGGTACGACGGGTTCAGTCGTCGCGGTTTCACGATGGTCGCCCTGTTCGACAGCGATCCGGCCGTCGTGGGCCGCGAGATCACCGTCGGCAACGCCGACGACGGTTACTCGCAGCTCACCGTTCTGCACGTCGATCGGCTGGTCGAGGTCGCCGCCGAGCTCGGCGCCACCGTCGGCGTCGTCGCCACGCCGGACGCTGCCGCCCAGTCCGCCGTCGACGCCCTCGTCGAGGCCGACATCGACTGCATCCTCAGTTTCGCGTCCACCGATCCGGTGACCCCCCCGCACGTCGATCTCCGCCGCGTCGATCTCGCCGTGGAGCTGCAGGTCCTCTCGTTCGCGAACGCCCACAAGGCACCGCGCATCCGTCCCGCCCGCCCGGTCTGTCGTGATCCCCGGACGGTCACCCCCGCTAGTAGAAACGGATCGGTGATAGCACCGTGAGTGTCCTTCTCCTCGGGATTTCGCATCGAAGCGCTCCCGTCTCGGTGCTCGAACGTATCGCCGTCAGCGACACGGAACGCCCGAAACTGACCGACGAGATCATGATGTCGCCGCATGTCTCCGAGGTCATGATCGTCTCGACGTGCAACCGCGTCGAGGTGTACGCGGTGGTCGACGCCTTCCACGGCGCCCTGACCGATCTCGGTGCACTGTTGTCCGAGCACTCCGGTCTCGAGCTCGCCGAGCTCACGAAGTACGCCTACGTGCGCTACAGCGAGGCCGCGGCCGAGCACCTGTTCGCCGTCGCCGGCGGACTCGACTCGATGGTGATCGGTGAGCAGCAGATCCTCGGGCAGATCCGTGCCGCCTACGCGGCGTCGGACGCTCAGCAGGCATCGGGCCGCGCGCTCCACGAGCTGGCGCAGCAGGCGCTGCGCGTGGGCAAGAAGGTCCACTCCGAGACGGGCATCGACAAGGCGGGAGCCTCCGTGGTCTCCGTCGCGCTCGATCGCGCCTCCGACGTGCTCGGTGGTCTCGCGGGCAAGAAGGCCGTCGTGCTCGGCGCCGGCGCGATGGGCGGTCTCTCCGTCGCTCATCTGACGCGCACCGGCATCGGCAGCATCGCGGTCGCCAACCGCACCCAGAGCCGCGCGCAGCACCTGTCCGAGACCGCGGCCGCGGGCGGCGTGACGTCGTTCGCGATCACACTCGACCAGCTCTCCGCGACGGTGGCGGACGCCGACATCCTCGTCACCTGTACCGGTGCGGTGGGTGCCGTCGTGACCATCGCCGACGCCCATCGTGCGCTCGCGCAGCGCGACACGCAGGCTCGCCCGCTGGTGATCTGCGACCTGGGCCTGCCCCGCGACGTCGAGCACGCCGTCGCCGGCCTGCCCGGCGTGACCGTCCTGGACATGGAGTCGCTGCAGCACGATCCCGCGGCCGGCGCCGCGGCGTCCGACGAGCGTGCGGCCCGCGACATCGTGGCCGCCGAGCTCGCCTCCTACCTGTCCGGACAGCGCCTCGCCGAGGTCACCCCGACCGTCACGGCGCTGCGTCAGCGGGCCGCCGAGGTCGTCGAGTCGGAGCTCATGCGGCTCGACTCGCGACTGCCCGATCTGGCCGACCCGCAGCGCGACGAGGTTGCCCGCACCGTGCGCCGCGTCGTCGACAAGCTGCTGCACGCGCCCACCGTGCGCGTGAAGCAGTTGGCCACCACGCCGGGCGGTGACTCCTACGCCGAGGCGCTCCGGGAGCTCTTCGAGCTCTCGCCGAGCACGGTGCAGGCCGTCGCGTCGCCGATGGAGGTCGCCACCGCCGTCGACACGGACAATCCCACCGCCGCCCTCGCGGACGACTTCACCCTCTCCCACGAGCGGGGTACGGAATGATCGCGAACGCCGCTGCGCTGGGTGATCGCGTGGTGCGTATCGGTACCCGCGGCAGCTTGCTCGCCACGACGCAGGCCGAGACCGTCCGCGCTGCCATCACGGCCGCCGGTGTCCGCACCGAGCTGGTCGTCGTGACCACCGCGGGCGACAAGTCGGCCGCACCGGTGCAGGAGATCGGCGTGGGCGTCTTCACCGCCGCCCTCCGGGAAGCATTGGCGGACAAGACCATCGACGTCGCCGTGCACTCCTACAAGGATCTTCCGACGGCGGAGGACGAGCGTTTCACCATCGGCGCGATCCCGCAGCGCGAGGACGCGCGTGACGCCCTGGTGGCGCGCGACGGACTGGTGCTCGGCGAACTGCCCGCCGGTTCCACCGTCGGCACGTCCGCACCGCGGCGTATTGCCCAGCTGCGCGCACTCGGCCTCGGCCTGGACGTGCAGCCCCTGCGCGGCAACCTCGACACCCGCATCGGCAAGGTCACCAAGGGTGAGCTCGACGCCGTCGTCGTGGCCCGTGCCGGACTGGCGCGGATCGACCGTCTGGACGTCGTCACCGAGGCTCTCGAGCCGGTGCAGTTCCTGCCGGCTCCCGCTCAGGGGGCGCTCGCAGTGGAGTGCCGCTCCGACGACCACGATCTGGCCTCCGTGCTCGCGACCCTCGACGATCCCGCGGCCCGCGCCTCGGTGACGGCGGAGCGGGCCCTGCTCGCCGAGCTCGAGGCCGGCTGCACCGCTCCGGTCGGGGCCATCGCCGAGGTCGTCGAGTCCATCGACGAGGACGGCCGAGTCTTCGAGGAACTGTCCCTGCGCGGCTGCGCCGCCGCGGTGGACGGCTCCGACGTGATCCGAGCCTCCGCAGTGGGGCCCGTCGACGACGCCGACGGCATCGGCCGCCGCGTCGCCCGTGAACTTCTCGATCTCGGCGCCCGAGACCTGGTCGCCGTCACCGAGCCCTCCAGTTCGTCCACCGCCGCCTCGACCCAGAGACCGGGCGGTACCGAGAAAGGCGAGTCGATCGATGCGTGAGCAGAGGGCGCTGAGCGTCGTCGGGACCGCGAGCCGACACAGACGTGGCGGCCTGCCCGGGCGACGCGTGACACCCCGTCCGGGACGGTACGAGCGCATCGCCACATCGCGGTTGATCCCCAAGCGGGGTCCCGCCACCGAGATCGAGATCCGCTTCCGCGACAAGTACGCGGAACAGACTGCACTGGAGAACGAATCATGAGCCGAGTCCGCAAGAACACCCCGGGACGGATCCTGTTCGTGGGCTCCGGACCGGGCGACCCGGCCCTGCTCACCGTCCGGGCGAGGGACGCGCTGGCGATCGCCGAGATGGCCTTCACCGATCCCGACGTCGACAAGGGTGTCATCGCCCTGGTGGGCACCGCAGTCCCGGCCGACGCCGAGACGGGCGAGAACGGCGTGGACGTGCGTCCGGCGCTCGGCGAGCCCGCCGAGGTGGCCAAGACGCTGGTCGCCGAGGCGAAGAACGGCCACGACGTGGTGCGGCTCGTCTCGGGTGATCCGCTGACCACCGACTCCGTCATCGCCGAGGTCACCGCCGTGGCGCGGACCCAGGTGCAGTTCGAGGTCGTTCCCGGCCTTCCCGCGGGGTCCGCGGTGCCGAGCTACGCCGGCATGGCTCTGGGCTCCGAGCACACCGAGGCCGACGTCCGGGGCGACGTCGACTGGGCGTCGCTCGCCGCGGCACCCGGACCGCTCGTCCTGCACGCGACGTCCGGCCACCTCGCCGAGACCGCCAGCGCGCTCGTCGAGCACGGCCTGGCCCCGCAGACGCCTGTCGCCATCACCGTCCGCGGTACGACGCGTCAGCAGCGCACCGTCGAGGCGACCCTCGCGACGCTGAACGACGCGGGATCCGAGCTCGTGGGATCACTCATCGTCACGGTCGGCAAGGTCGTCTCGCAGCGCAGCCGGATGTCCTGGTGGGAGAGCCGCGCGCTGTACGGCTGGACCGTCCTCGTGCCGCGCACCAAGGACCAGGCCGGCGAGATGAGCGAGCGTCTGGTGACGCACGGCGCCATCCCCATCGAGGTGCCGACCATCGCCGTCGAGCCGCCGCGCAGCCCCGCGCAGATGGAGCGCTCGGTCAAGGGACTCGTGGACGGCCGCTACCAGTGGGTCGTCTTCACCTCCACCAACGCGGTGCGCGCGGTGTGGGAGAAGTTCGAGGAGTTCGGACTCGACGCTCGCGCGTTCTCCGGCGTCAAGATCGCCTGCGTCGGCGAAGCGACGGCCGAGAAGGTCCGCTCGTTCGGCATCAACCCCGAGCTCGTCCCGTCCGGCGAGCAGAGTTCCACCGGGCTGCTCGAGGACTTCCCGCCGTACGACGAGGTCTTCGACCCCGTCAACCGGGTCCTGCTGCCGCGCGCCGACATCGCGACCGAGACTCTCGCCGAGGGCCTCCGCGAGCGCGGCTGGGAGATCGACGACGTCACCGCGTACCGCACGGTGCGCGCTGCGCCGCCGGCCGCCGAGACCCGCGAGATGATCAAGACCGGCGGCTTCGACGCCGTGTGCTTCACGTCGAGCTCCACCGTGCGCAACCTCGTCGGCATCGCCGGCAAGCCGCACGCGCGCACCCTCGTGGCGTGCATCGGACCGAAGACCGCCGAGACGGCCGTCGAGTTCGGCCTGCGTGTCGACGTGCAGCCCGAGACGGCTCAGGTCGGACCGCTGGTCGAGGCACTGGCCGAGCACGCTGCACGACTGCGCGCCGAGGGTGCACTGCCGCCTCCGCGCAAGAAGTCTCGTAGGCGCTGACCCGCCCGTGCGCCCTTTGCGCATCCAGGGATACGCAAAGGGCGCACGGCCGAACGAAGTGAGGGTTCCGTGTTCCCCGTAGACCGTCCCCGGCGACTGCGTCGTACCCCAGCCATCCGCCGGTTGGTGGCGGAGACGTCGCTCGAACCGCGGCACCTCGTGCTGCCGATGTTCGTGGCCGACGGCCTCGATGCCCCGCGCGAGATCAGCTCCATGCCGGGCGTCGTCCAGCACACCCTGGACTCGCTGTCCGCCGCTGCCGACGAGGCCGTGCGGGCCGGAGTCGGCGGTCTGATGCTCTTCGGGGTTCCACGTCCGGAGGACAAGGACGGACAGGGGTCGATGGCCTCGGATCCCGACGGCATCCTGAACACAGGTCTGCGTCGGCTCCGGGACGACCTCGGCGACAGCACCGTCCTGATGGCGGACACGTGCCTCGACGAGTTCACCGACCACGGTCACTGCGGCGTCCTCGCCGCGGACGGCAGCGTCGACAACGACGCGACGCTGGTGCGCTACGTGGACATGGCTGTGGCGCAGGCGGAATCGGGCGCTCACCTGCTCGGCCCGAGCGGCATGATGGACGGGCAGATCGGCGCGATCCGCGAGGGCCTCGACACCGCCGGATTCGCCGACGTGGGCCAGCTGGCCTACACGGCGAAGTACGCCTCCGCGTTCTACGGCCCGTTCCGCGAGGCCGTCGGGTCGACGTTGCGCGGCGATCGCCGGACCTATCAGCAGGATTCGGCCAATCGGCGCGAGTCGATGCGCGAACTCGACCTCGACATCGCCGAGGGTGCCGACATGGTGATGGTGAAGCCCGCGATGAGCTACCTCGACATCCTGCGCGACGTGGCCGACGCGTCGCCCGTGCCCGTCGCCGCCTATCAGATCTCGGGGGAGTACGCGATGATCACCGCCGCCGCGCAGAACGGGTGGATCGACCGCGACGCGGCGATCATGGAGTCCGTCACCAGTATTCGCCGAGCCGGCGCCGACATCGTCCTCACCTACTGGGCCACCGAGATCGCGACGCGGCTGTGAACGACCAGCGCCCGGGCGGCAACCCGGAGGACCCTCGCCACGACCCCCACGATCCGCAGGGTCAGCCGCAGTGGGGTCAGCAGCCGCAGTGGGGTCAGAAGCCGCAGCGGGGTCAGCAGCCGCAGGGCAACTGGCACCCCGAGGGTCTGCCCCCGAGCGCGATGCAGCCGATGCGGTCACCGGAGAACAGCGAGGCGCCGGTCGACATCGAGACGGCGCGCCACCTGTGGTTCGGCGTGATCGGCATCGGTCTGCTCTCGATGCTCATCGGGCTCTACTCCCTGTTCACCGATCGTGACGCCTTTCTCGACGCGTTCCTGACGGACCTCGAGGCGCAGGACCCGTCGTTGGCACTGCCGCCCGAGACCGCGGACACCGTGCTCGTCGTGGCCATGGTGTTGTCGTTGATCGTCGGGGTGCTGATCGCGGGGCTCGTCCTCCTGGTGGTGCGGAAGATGCGGGCCGGGAAACTCTGGGCGCGCGCGGTTCTCACGGCGATCGGCGTGGTCATCGTCGTCACCACGATTCCCACGCTGTTCGGCCTCGGTTCGGGAGGCGCGATCGCCCTGGTCACCGCGGTGCTCGGGATCCTGCAGGCCGTCGCGGCCGCGGGTGCGGTGTACCTGATGCATCGACGCGAGTCGTCGGAGTACTTCCTCTCCCGGAGATCACCGCGCTGACCTGCGACACGCCGTGACAGATGTGACCTGAGTTACAGAAGTGGCGTTATGGTTGTGACGATCGGACACACCCTGATCGGAGGATCTTCATGACCCCACGACAGACGGTCGGGCACGACGCCAACGACCGCCGCAACCCTCTCGCCGAGGTGTTCGCCCTGCTGCTCCTGACGTCTGCCGTGGTGGTGGTCGTCCTCGTCGTCGCCAGCGGCTTCTCGGGCGCCTGAGACGACCGTCTCGCCTGGTCAGGCTGTCTTTTTGCGTCAAACATCGATCGGTGTATCGTGACCACTGTCACAAGCATTCTGATCAGTACGGAGACAGTGTTGCCCGCCGATTTCTCCTCCACCTCCGCCGGTTCCACGGCGCCTCGCACTCGTATGCAGACCGTCGAGTGCAGCAGTGGCCGACGTGAGTTGTGGTTGCTCGCCATCGTGCTGATCACGGGCATCCTCATGGCTGCCGCAGTGCTTCTGCCGGCCGTCCTCACCTGATCGAGAGACGCCTGGACTCCACCGTGTGGAGGCGTCTTGGCAGGATGGTCGAGTGAACGTCGAGAAGCCCGAGCCCGCGTCGCCCGCCCGCCCCCGGATCGTAACCGTCGCGTTCGCCGGGTGGGTTCTCGGGGCCGTCCTCGTCGTGCTGCTCGGCCTCATCTCTCTGACGTTCCCGGCCGACTCGTTGCGGACCCAGCTGACCGAGACCGGGGGCGAGCCGGATGCCGTGGAGAGCGTCATCACGGTGCTGCGCACGGTCGGTGTCCTCGAGATCATCGTCGGACTGGCCATCGGATTCCTCGCGGGGCCCGCGTGTCGACGCGGCGATCCGCGGTTCCGCCGGGCACTGACGGTCCTGTCGATCGTCTTCGGGCTGGTGCTCCTGGGCTCGGTGACCGTCGGCTTCGCCATCGTGCCCCTGTTGGCGACGCTCGGGGCGATCCTCTTCTTCGTGGCCTGCGTGCTCGTGTACCGACCGTCCGCGGCGCCGTGGTTCGCGGCACCGGAGGCCCCGTGAGCGACGAGACGGAACCGGTGATCTTCGCCGAGTACGGCGCGAAGTGGCGCGCCCTGGCCTGGGGGCCGATCTTCTGTCTCATCGCTCTCGGCGTCGAGATCTACACGGGACCCGTCGTGCACTACGTGGCGCTCGTCGTGATCGCACTGGTTCTCATGGCCTTCACCTACGTGCAGATCGTGGCCGCCCGTCGGCACGCCACGGTGATCCTGACGTCGACGACGCTGAGTCAGGGCACGGAGAACGTCGCCATCGCGGACATCCTCGAGGTGTATCCGGAGCCCGACTACGACGCCAACGGAAACACGCTGGAGAAGTGGCAGGCCGCGCGAGTGCTGGGGGAGCTGTCCGGGGTGCCGCGCAAGCGGACCGGCGTCGGTCTGAAGCTGCGGGGCAACGGCCTGGTCCAGGCGTGGGCGAAGGACGACGAGACGCTCCGCGAGGAACTGCTCGCACTCGTGGCGCCCGCCACCGACGCGGAGCCCGACGCGTGATGCGCCGGTTCGCTCCGGTGGTGGTCGCGGTCGTCCTCGCCGTCGTGGCCGTGGTGCTGTGGGTGCAGTCGAGGACCACGACCACCGTGACCGAGCAGTTCCCCACCACGTCGTCGTTCGAGGGGTTCTCGGTCACGTACGACTCGACCCGTGTCGCGGGGCCGTGGGCGGCTCTCTCCGTGGTCGCGGCGGCCGTCGCGGTGTACCTGGTGATGCGCGTCGTACGGCGGCGCTGACCTCTACCCGTTACCCCCTGGGGGTACTCTGGACGCATGAGCAGTTTCGATCAGGACGACCTCCTCAAGCGCCTGCGCCGCATCGAGGGACAGGTGGCCGGCATCTCTCGCATGGTGGCCGACGACCGGTACTGCATCGACGTGTTGACGCAGGTCTCGGCCGTCACCAAGGCGCTGCAGTCCGTGTCGCTGAAGTTGCTGGACGCCCACCTCGCGGGCTGCGTCGTGGACGCGGCCCGCGAGGGCGGACCCGAAGCGGACGCGAAGGTCAGGGAGGCGTCCGAGGCGATCGCTCGCCTCGTCCGTTCCTGACTCCCACCCCCGGCGAGTACGTCCACAGTGCCGTGGGTGAAGCACTGAATCACGACATCCTGGGCGTACTCGCGAGGGGGCCGAAGGGGTGCCGGCCTAGTCGGCGGTGACGGATTCCTTCACTTCACCCGGCTCGTCGTCGGCGAGCATCGCCGCACCGAGCAGCGCCTCGGGAACGCCGAACGCGTCGATCAGCGTGTGGGCGTGCGGGCGCAGCGTGCGGCAGCGCTCGTTGATCCCGCGCGTGACGGCCTTCGACCGCTCTGTGGAGATGTAGCGGTGCTCGATGAACCAGGCCTTGTCGGCGTCGATCGTGGTGAGCGCGTAGAGGTCGCACACCTCGCCGAGCAGTTCCTTGGCGTCGTCGTCCTCGCAGTTGTCGATGCCGGCGACGAACGCCTCGAGCACCACGCGATCGACGTGCGCCGTGGCCGCGTGCAGGATGTGGTCCTGCACCGCGTTGAACGCGTCGAACTGGCTCATCTTCTTGGACAACCCGTTCAGACGCTTCGCGGCCGTGGAGATGAGGTACTCCTCGCGCTCCTCGAACATCGAGATCTGGGTGCCGCGGTTGAAGAGGCTGCCCTCCTCCTCGTTGTCCTGACGTGAGTCGACGAGGGTCTGGATGATGGGCGCCGCCGCCGTGCGCTTCTTCACCACGTCGCCGACCGTGCCGGCGGCGAACTTCACCCAGTCGGCCGCGCCGAACGAGCGGACCTCGTGGGCGTACGCGGTGAGCAGCTCCTTCGCGACGAGCTGCGTGAGCACCACGTTGTCGCCCTCGAAGGTGGTGAAGACGTCCGAGTCCGCCTTGAGCGCGATGAGTCGGTTCTCCGCGAGGTAGCCCGCGCCGCCGCAGGCCTCGCGGGACTCCTGGATCGCCTTCGTCGCGTGCCAGGTGTTCGCTGCCTTCAGGCCGGCCGCGCGCGACTCGAGTTCCCGCTGCTCGGTGGCATCGGGGTCCTCGGCGCTCTGGATGTCGTGCATCTTCGAGACGAGCTCGTTCTGCGCGAACTGCAGCGCGTACGACTTGGCGATGAGCGGGAACAGCCGACGCTGGTGGACGAGGTAGTCCATGATCGTGACCTCGTCGTCGGTCCCGGGCGCGCTGAACTGCTTGCGCTGCAGCGCGTACTTCGTCGCGATGGTCAGCGCGACGCGCGCCGCGGCGCCCGCCGAACCGCCCACGGTGATGCGGCCGCGGATGAGGGTGCCCAGCATGGTGAAGAAGCGCCGGTTCGGGTTGTCGATGTCCGAGGAGTAGCTGCCGTCGGCCGCGACGTCCGCGATCTTGTTGAGCATGTTCTCGCGCGGGATGCGGACGTGGTCGAACATGATGCGGCCGTTGTCCACGCCGGGCAGGCCGCCCTTGTAGCCGATGTCGAACGTGGTGACGCCGGGGAGGTCGCTGCCGAAGTTCTCGTCGCGGATCTGGACGACGAAGCAGTGCACGCCCTTGCTCTCGGGCTCCTCACCCGGTCCAGCGGTGATCAGCTGCGCGAACACGGCGGCGTACTTCGCCGACTCGGCGGCGCCGCCGATGTAGTCCTTGCGCGAGGACTTGTCCGGCGTGTGGATCACGAATTCCTGCGTCTCGCGGTCGTACGTCGCGGTGGTGCCGATCGACTGCACGTCGCTGCCGTGGCCGGTCTCCGACATCGCGAAACAGCCGAGCGTCTCGAGATCGATCAGGGGCTTGATGAACTCCTTGTGGTGCTTCTCGGTGCCGAGGTTCTCGATCGCGCCACCGAAGAGGCCCCACTGCACGCCGGCTTTCACCATGAGCGACAGATCCGACATGGCGAGCATCTCGATCATCGTGACGGCGGCGCCGATGTCGCCCGTGCCGCCGACCTCTTTGGCGAAACCGGACTCTGCCGCGCCGGCCGCGGCGAGCACACGCAGCTGCTCGAAGGCCTTGGTCCGCGCGATGGCGGTGTTGGGTGTGTAGTGCGGTGCGAACTCGTGGCGCGCGAGCTGCTCGCGCGTCTGGTTCCGTACGTCGCGCCACCGTCCGTCGAGAGTCCTGCGCAGGTGATTCGCCAGCTGAGCAGCGTTGTCGGAGGACGTGCCGGTGTCAGTGGTGCCGGTCTCGGTAGTGGTCATACTCGACGGTAACCAAAACTCGAGGTGCCCGGGAGGGACTTGTCAGCGCGGCCACAGAAATTCACGCCACACCGCGCGAATCTTGCGAAACATCACACTCGTGGCGTCCATCGACGCAGCCTGCGGGGTCGACGGGGCGTAGGGGCCGTCGCGGAAGAGCGAGGCGCCGTTGTCCGCAATGGCGCGCGACATGATCGAGCTGAAGCCGTCGCACTGCTCGACGAGGTGCTCGCGGAACCCCTCCGGCCAGGCCAGTCGGGATCCCGGGTGCCGGTCGGGCTCGTGTGGTGCCGTCATGGCAGAAGGATATGCCCGGTGTAACACAGATTTAACACTTTCGACCAAGTCGATTCTCGTCGATCGTGCCTGCCTGCAGCCGACTACCGTGTCGCTGTGCTGATTCGCGACGCCGTGCCCGCCGACCTGCCCGAGATCCTCACCGTGCACAACGCCGCCATCGCGGACACGACCGCGATCTGGGACGAGGAGCAGGTGGGACTCGCGGACCGGCAGGCCTGGTTCGACCAGCGCACCGGCGCCGGCCTGCCGATCCTCACCGCCGAGATCGACGGGCGGGTCGCGGGCTACGCGTCCTACGGGCCGTTCCGTCCGAAGTCCGGCTACCGGCACACCGTCGAGAACTCCGTGTACGTCGCCGACGGCTTCCATCGGCGCGGCGTCGCGACCGCGTTGATGGCGGAACTGATCGAGCGCGCCCGCCGTGGGGACGTCCACGCGATCGTCGCGGGAATCGAGTCCTCGAACACCACCTCGATCGCCCTGCACGCGAAGTTCGGCTTCACGGTGGTGGGTGTCATGCCGCAGGTCGGCGTCAAGTTCGGGCGGTGGCTCGACCTGACCTGGATGCAGCTCCTGATCGAGGCGTGAGACAGCCGGTGTGAGACTGCTCCTTATCAGAAAGAGCACTCCGCGTCCTGTGAAACACTGGAGGGCGTGACTCCTTCGAGCGGAACCGACACCGGCGTCCCCACCGCCCGATCCGCAGAACTCTTCGCACGCGCGTCCGCCGTCATCCCCGGTGGCGTGAACTCGCCCGTGCGGGCCTTCCACTCCGTGGGCGGAACCCCGCGGTTCATGGCCGAGGCCAGCGGATACACCCTGCGCGACGCCGACGGCAACAACTACGTCGACCTCATCTCCTCGTGGGGACCGATGATTCTCGGTCATGCCCACCCGGCCGTGGTCGAGGCGGTGCAGAAGGCGGCCTCCACGGGACTGTCCTTCGGCGCTCCCACGCTCGGTGAGATCGAGTTGGCGGAGGAGATCGTGCGCCGCGTCGATCCCGTCGACGAGGTGCGCCTGGTGAATTCGGGCACAGAGGCGACCATGAGTGCGGTGCGTCTGGCCCGCGGGTTCACCGGTCGCAGCAAGATCGTCAAGTTCTCCGGCTGCTACCACGGCCATGTCGACGCCCTGCTCGCCGACGCCGGCTCGGGCGTCGCCACCCTCGGGCTGCCGACGTCGCCCGGCGTGACGGGTGCGCAGGCGGCCGACACCATCGTCGTTCCCTACAACGACCTCGATGCGGTAGCGAAGGCGTTCGCCGACCACCCGGGGCAGATCGCGTGCGTCATCACCGAGGCCGCGGCGGGCAACATGGGTGCGGTGGTGCCGCAGCCCGGCTTCAACGAGGGTCTGCAGCGTCTGACCCGTGCGCACGACGCACTGCTGATCATGGACGAGGTCATGACAGGCTTCCGCGTCAGCGCGTCGGGGTGGTACGGCGTCGAAGGCATCGCCGGTGACCTCTACACCTTCGGCAAGGTCATGAGCGGCGGCCTCCCCGCGGCCGCGTTCGGTGGCCGGTCCGACATCATGAGCTACCTCGCCCCCGCGGGCCCCGTCTACCAGGCCGGCACCCTGTCGGGTAACCCCGTCGCGGTCGCCGCCGGTCTGGCGACGCTGCGCGCGGCGGACGCCGACGTCTACGCGGCACTCGACGCGAACTCCACCCGTCTGGGCGGCATCCTCGGTGACGCGCTCACCGCGGCGGGCGTCCCGCACCGCGTGCAGTACGCCGCCAACATGGTCAGCGTCTTCTTCTCCGAGCAACCGGTGATCGACTACGCGGGCGCCAAGGCGGCCGCCACCTGGCGTTTCCCCGCCTTCTTCCACGCGCTCCTGAGCCGCGGCGTGTACCCGCCGCCGAGCGCGTTCGAGGCCTGGTTCGTCTCCGCGGCGCTCGACGACCGCGCGTTCGAGATCATCGAGGCGGCCGCTCCCCATGCCGCCGCCGCAGCAGCCGCTGCCGAGCAGAAAGCACCGTCATGACCGAGTCGTCCCCGACCGACCCGACAAACAGCGACGCGTCCGGTATCGACACTTCCGGGCACCCGCACGCCGACACCCGCACGATCGTGCACGTGATGCGGCACGGCGAGGTGCACAACCCCAAGGGCATCCTCTACGGGCGCCTCCCGAACTTCCGGTTGTCGGTGAACGGTCAGGCCCAGGCGCGCACGGTGGCGAACGTGCTCGCCGGGCACGACGTCACGCACGTCGTCGCCTCCCCGCTGCAACGCGCGCAGGAGACGGCGGCGCCCATCGCGTCGGCGTTCGGGCTCACCATCGAGACGGACGAGAACCTCATCGAGGCCGGGAACGACTTCGAGGGTCTGAAGGTCGCCGTCGGAGACGGTGCGCTGCGCCGGCCCCGCCACTGGCTCAAGCTGCGTGACCCGTTCACCCCCTCGTGGGGCGAGCCCTACCTGCAGATCGCACACCGGATGTTGGCCGCCGTCAACGCGGCTCGCGTCGCGGCCGTGGGCCACGAGGCCGTGTGCGTGAGTCATCAGCTGCCCGTGTGGACCCTGCGTCGCTTCCTGCAGGGCGACCGGTTGTGGCACGACCCCCGCAACCGCCAGTGCGGCCTCGCGTCGCTCACCTCGCTGATCTACGAGGGCGACACCCTCGTCGACATCGTCTACTCCGAGCCCGCAGGGGCGTCGGACCCCCTCCAGACCGGCGCATGAGACCCGCCCGCCTGCTCGCGCCGCTGCTCGTGGCCGCCACCGTTCTCACCGGGTGCGCCACGGGTACCGACGCCGTGGCACAGGGTGGGACCTTCGAGTTCGTCTCACCCGGCGGCAAGACGTCGATCTTCTACGACCCGCCCGCCGACCGCGGCACCGTGGGGAACCTCTCCGGACCCGACCTCATGACCGAGGGCACGACGACGTCGCTGTCCGACTACGAGGGCCAGGTCGTCGTCCTCAACATCTGGGGTCAGTGGTGTGGCCCCTGCCGCGGTGAGGCCGACGATCTCGAGCAGGTCTTCGAGGCGACGAAGGACCAGGGTGTGCAGTTCCTGGGCATCAACGTGCGCGACAACCAGCAGGACAAGGCGCAGGACTTCGTCATAGACAACAACGTGACGTACCCGTCCATCTACGACCCGCCGCTGCGCACCCTCCTCGCTCTCGGATCGAACTACCCGACCACCGTCATCCCGACCACGATCGTGCTCGACCGTGAGCACCGCGTCGCCGCGGTGTTCCTGACGGAGCTTCTCGCGAGCGACCTGCAGCCCGTGGTCGAGCGCATCGCAGCCGAGCCACTCGACGTGTCCGATGGGTGAGGCGTTCCAGTCGGCTGCCGCGTCGGGGCCGCTGTTCCTGGCTCTCGGCGCCTGCCTGCTCGCCGGTCTGGTGTCCTTCGCATCGCCCTGCGTCGTCCCCCTGGTTCCGGGTTACCTGTCCTACCTGGCCGGAGTCGTCGGAGCGGACTCCCCGTCCGTCACCGCCGACGAGGCGGCCACCAAGACTCTGGTGCGGGGTCGCAGCCGCGTCGCCGGTGCCGCGGCCCTCTTCGTTCTCGGATTCACCGTGGTGTTCGTCCTGGCCACGGCCTCGGTCTTCGGCGCCATCTCCGTGCTGTCGGTGAACCGCGAGATCCTGCAGCGTGTGGGCGGCGTCGTCACCATCGCGATGGGTCTCGTCTTCCTCGGTCTGATCCCCGCCCTGCAGCGCGACACGCGCTTCGAACCGCGCCGCGTCGGCAGCATCCTCGGGGCACCGCTGCTCGGTGGCGTGTTCGCGCTCGGATGGACCCCGTGTCTCGGACCCACGCTGGCGGGCGTCATCTCGCTGACAGCCGGCACCGAGGGCACCACCGCGGCGCGCGGTGTGGTGCTGATCGTCGCCTACTGCCTGGGACTGGGATTGCCCTTCGTCGTTCTGGCCTTCGGCTCCGTCAGCGCGTTGCGCGGGGTCGGGTGGCTGCGCCGCAACGCCCGTGCCATCCAGGTGTTCGGCGGTCTGATGCTGGTGGCTGTCGGCATCGCCCTGGTGACCGGCGCCTGGGACCTGTTCGTCAGCTGGATCCGCGACGGAGCGGTGACCAGCGTGACCCTGCCGATCTAGTGGACGAGAAAGAGATATGAGCACTGACCTGTCGGCCCGCCCGGACGCCGAGGCACGCCCTCCGCGGCAGTCTCCGGCGGGGCGCGTCGTCGCCGGAGTCCGGAACACCTGGCGCGGCCTGACCTCGATGCGCACGGCACTCGTGCTCCTGTTCCTCCTCGCCCTGGCCGCGATCCCGGGCGCGCTGCTGCCGCAGCGCAGCCTCAACTCGGGGAAGGTGGACCAGTACATCGCGGACCGCCCGTCCCTCGGGCCCGTCATGGACCGGCTGGAGTTGTTCGACGTCTTCGGCAGCTTCTGGTTCACGGCGATCTACGTCCTGCTGTTCGTCTCGCTCGTCGGCTGCATCCTGCCGCGCTGCGTCGACCACGCCCGCGCGTTGCGCACTCCGCCGGTCGCCACCCCGCGCAACCTGGGGCGGCTGCCCCACCACCTGCGCACCGAGGTCGACACGGCACCCGACGTTCTCCTCGACGAGATCGACGGCCGGATGCGCGGCTGGCGGAAGATGCGGCGCACCGAGGAGAGCGGCGCCTTGACGCTGTCCGCGGAGAAGGGGTACCTGCGCGAGGCGGGCAACCTGGTGTTCCACCTGTCGCTCGTCGGTCTGCTCGTGGCCATCGCCGTCGGGAAGCTCTTCAGCTACGAGGGCAACGTCGTCGTCATCGCCAACGACGGCCCGGGCATCTGCACCACCTCGCCCGCCCAGTTCGATTCGTTCCGCGCCGGCAACAGCGAGGACGGCACGGGCATGACCCCGCTCTGCGTGCGGGTGAAGAATTTCACGGCCGACTACCTCGAGAACGGGCAGGCAGAGCAGTTCACGTCCGACATCGAGTACCAGGCCGGCGACGACCTGGTCACGAACACCTGGCGCCCGGACACCCTGCAGGTCAACCATCCGCTGCGGGTCGCCGGTGACCGCGTCTACCTGCAGGGACACGGATACGCGCCGACGTTCACGGTGACGTTCCCCAACGGAGAGACCCGTACCGAGACGGTCCAGTGGGAGCCCACGGACGGCACCACGTTCCTCTCCAGCGGAGTGCACCGCTTCGATCCGCCCGGCGGTCTGTACCCGGATCCCGATGTCCGCCGCCAGAACCAGATCGCCATCGAGGGGCTGTTCGCGCCCACCGCGTTCTTCCACGGCTCGCTGTTGTCGTCGAGCTTCCCCGCCCCGAACGATCCGGCGGTGGCCGTCGACATCTACAAGGGCGACACCGGCCTCGACACCGGTAATCCACAGTCGCTGTTCTCGCTGAGCCAGGTGCTGGTGGAGCAGGGCCGGCTGGTGAAGCAGGATCGCGTCAACCTGACACCGGGGGAGTCGACGACGCTGTCCGACGGCACGCAGGTGCGATTCGACGGTGCCGAGGAATTCGTCAACCTGCAGGTCTCGCACGACCCCGCGCAGACGTGGGTGCTGGTGTTCGCGCTGTCGATGATGGCCGGTCTGCTGGTGTCCCTGGTGATCAAGCGCCGTCGCATCTGGGTCCGCGTGAGCACGGACGACGACCGACGACGTACCGTAGTAGAAGTGGGCGGACTCGCCCGGACCGATCAGGCCGGCTGGGGTGACGAGTTCGACCGCCTCACCGCGCGGGTGCTCGACCGACCCGACGCCGATGACGTACCGACCTCGAACAACAGGGAGTGACCATGCCGATCGACGCCACACTCGCGCAGTTCAGCGACTGGTCCTTCCGGTCGGCGTTCGGTGTCTACCTGCTCGCGGCGGTGTTCCTCATCGCCCAGTACGCCACGCAGACCGTCACGGCTGCGGAGCAGAAGTCCGAGCGGCAGCTCGTCGCGGCGGGCAAGGCGCCCGTGCGGCCCACCGGTCCCGGTCGGATCGAGGAGGCGCCCCGGCGTCCCGCGTCCGAGCGCTTCGGCGGCATGGGCTACGCGCTGGTGGTGCTCGGTCTGCTGCTCACGGTCACGTCGATCGTGCTGCGCGGATTCGCCACCGACCGGTTCCCGCTCGGCAACATGTACGAGTTCGTGACGATGGCCACGGCCGCCGCGACGGCGACCTCGATCATCGCGCTGCGGAAGATGCGCCCGACGCTGATCTTCGTGGTCGTCCCGGTCATGATCCTGATGTTCCTCGCGGCGACGGTCCTCTACGCCGACGCGGCCCCCGTGGTCCCGGCCCTGCGCTCGTACTGGTTGCCGATCCACGTGACCATCGTCAGCATCGGCAGCGGAATCTTCCTGGTGGCCGGCGTCGCGTCGCTGCTGTTCCTGCTGCGGATGCGCTTCCCCGCCACGGAGGACGGCGCGAACACGGGTGCACTCGCCCGGTTCGCCCAGCGTCTTCCGGACGCCCGCACGCTCGACCGCCTGGCCTACAAGACCACGATCATCGGCTTCCCGCTGTTCGGCGCCGGCGTCATCCTCGGTGCGATCTGGGCCGAGGCCGCGTGGGGACGTTTCTGGGGCTGGGATCCCAAGGAGACGGTGTCCTTCATCGCGTGGGTCGTCTACGCGGCGTACCTGCACGCACGGGCGACGTCGGGCTGGCGGAACACCCGCGCGGCGTGGATCAACGTCGCGGGCTTCGTCGCCATGCTGTTCAATCTCTTCATCATCAACATGGTCGTCTCCGGTCTGCACTCGTACGCGGGTCTGAACTGACCGTCGGCTCGACATGACCGCCGGGGGGAATCGGTGACGGACGATCGTTGGGACGGGTGGTCGCCCGGCCCGCAGGACGACGGGCGGATCCCGTCCGCGTCGACGCCGACGGATCCGGCGATCCAGCAGGTGCCTGCCTCGCCGATGCAACCGCCCACGGCGCACGACCTCTCGACGTCACGGCTGCTGCGGACCTCGCCGCCCCCACCGACGGGCGGCTGGCGCCGCACGCTCTTCGACGTCACCGGTGGCCGGGTGAACGTGGGCAACAGTGCCAAGGAGCAGCGGCGGCTCGCCTTGATCCGTCAGGTCGGCAACCCGTTGCACGGGTGTCATCGCATCGCGATCCTGAGCCTCAAGGGCGGCGTCGGGAAGACCACGGTGGCGGCGGCGCTGGGATCGACGTTCTCGTCGGTCCGGGGCGACCGCGTGATCGCCGTGGACGCGAACCCCGACCGCGGAACGCTGAGCTCCCGAGTTCCGCTGGAGACCGAGAAGACGGTGCGTGACCTGCTGAAGGACGCCCGCGACATCGACAAGTACAGCGCTGTCCGCGACTTCACGTCCCAGAATCACCATCGGCTCGAAGTGCTGGCGTCGGAGTCCGATCCGGCCATGTCGGAGGCGTTCGACGCGTACGACTACGAGACCACGGTGGCCGTGCTGGAGCGGTTCTACAACATCGTGCTGACCGACTGCGGAACGGGACTTCTGCACTCGGCGATGCGGGCGATCCTGCGCAGCGCCGACGGGCTGGTGATCGTGAGCAGCGGATCGGTGGACGGTGCGCGGAGTGCATCGGCGACGATGGACTGGCTCGACGCGCACGGCTACCGGCATCTGGTGGAGCAGTCGTTGACAGTGGTCAACATGGTGCGGCCCGGGTCGAAGGTCATCGACGTCTCGAAGATCGTCGACCACTTCGGTCAGCGATGTCGCGCCGTGCGGGTGATCCCGTACGACGACCATCTCGCTCAGGGGGCGGAGGTCGACCTCGACGCTCTCGCGCCGGCGACGCGCACGGCGCTTCTCGAGACGGCAGCAGCGATGACCGCCGAGTTCCCGCCCCACGTCACGCGGTGACGGTCGTCCGCTGCACCGCACCGCGTGACGGGACTCAGTCGACGGAACCGGGCGTTCCCGCATCGGGACGCTCGGGACCGTTGCCACGATCACGTGCAGGGTTGTTCCTGATCTTCCACAGGAACTCCGGGTCGTCGTCCGGTCCGGTGACGCGTCCTCTGGGTGCCCCGGTCTCGGGGCCGAAAGACTTCCAGAGGAGCACGATCACGACCACGAGCCCGATCAGAGCCAGAACATAGATCATCACGCACCTCCACTACCGAGCGTAGTCGTGGCGGAGCGCCGGGGCACTCGAGTCGAGCTCGCAAGATCCTGAGAATCTGCTCGCACGCACTGGTGTCCGGCACGAACACCGCGAGTGGCGACCGATGGTCGACTCGGTGACGAGTGGGTGGCGCTCTAGGGGTGACGCGTGATCAGCGGTGCGCCTCGGTGGTGAGCGAGGTCAGGAGCTGCATGACCTCGGACTCGCGGAAGCGACGGTGGCCGCCGGGAGTGCGGAGCGATCCGAGCCGGCCGGCGTGGGCCCAGCGCGTGACGGTCTTCGGATCGACATGGAAGAGTGCGGCCACCTGGCCGGGGGTGAGCAGGTTCTCCTGCGTGGGGGTGTAAGCCGGTGCACTCATCGCGATCCTCCAGGGACACAGTCTTCATCTCGGTCGAATGCGGCTGTATGTCCGCATCCGTTGCCCATGGTGGCACCGAGACCCCCGGGTACTCGACTCTTCTAATGTTGGTAAAGGGGAGGTAATGGACAAATCGGATACGTCGAACGGCTCCGGTAATCTGTGTCCATGACCGATCCCATCCCCACCGGCAGCACCCCGAGCGGGTCGGCGAAGGGCCGACTGGTCCGCGATCTCGGCCTCTACACCGCCGCCCGGCTCGGTCTCATCGCTGTGGTCGCGGCCGTCATCTACTTCGGTGCCGCGCTGGTCGGGGTGACCGTGCCGCTGCTGATCGCCATGGTGTTCGCCCTGGTCGTCGCGTTCCCCCTGTCGCTCGTGCTCTTCAAGGGACTGCGCCGACGCGTCAACGAGGACATCGCCGCCGTCGACGAGAAGCGTCGCCGCGACCGCGAGGATCTGCACTCACGCCTGCGCGGAGAGTGACCGTGCGGCGAGTGCGCGGGCCAGGTGGTCGCGCTGCTCTATCACGCACCGTCGCAGAGCCGCGGGTACGTCCGGGTGACCCGAGAGCCAGCGATCGGCGTCCTCGCTGTGGGCGGCCGACGGGAAGAGCCCGATGACGAGTCGTCGAGCGATCTCGATGCTCCGCTCCCGCCAGAAGGTCTCCAGCAGGGCGTAGTACTGCTCGTCGAAGCGCTCGATCAGCGTGCGTGACGGTCCGGCGGTGAAGCCGCGGATCAGCGCCCCCACCCGCTCGTTGCTCAGGGCGTCCGAACCGGTCAGGGCGGCCCAGGTCGCCTCCTTCACCGACGCGACGGGCTGCGCCGCCACCGCGGCGGCGTACTGCACCTCACCGGCCCCCGTGCGGTCGGACTCGAGCACCGTCGCCAGCTCGGCCTCGTCGGTGTGACCGGTCGCCGACAGGGCGAACCACAGGCCCCAGCGCTGCTCGGCGTCCAGTTCGAGACCGTCGACGGAGTCCTCGCCGGAGAGCAACGCGCGCACCCTTCCGGCGTGCGACGGGTCGTGTGACGCCGCGGCGGAGAACGCCCGGAACCACTCGAGCTGCGCGTCCGACCCGGCCGGCGCCCCGGCGAGCTGCTCGGCCGCCGTCGCGGTCCACCGCTGCCGGACACCGTCCCGGTCCGCGGCGTAGTGCTCCACCGCGACCGCGGTGTCCGCGAGAATCGATCCGAGCACGGCCGGATGCGACTCGGTGGGTGCGAAGCGGACGGCGAGATCGACGTACGTCTGCGCAGGCAGTTCGGCATCACGCGTCGCGTTCCACCAGGAGGACCACACCAGCGCGCGGCGCAGGTCGTCGGGGATGCGGTCCAGCGACTGCATCGTCGCCTCCATCGACCGCGCGTCCAGGCGCACCTTCGCGTACGTGAGATCGCCGTCGTTCGGCAGGATCACCGCGGCGTCGGGCAGTGCGAGCGGGGTCTCCGCGTCGGTGATGTGCACCGAGATCGGTTCCGCATCGACGAGGTGGCCGTTCTCGTCCGGCGACAGGCACGCGATGTCCAACCGCTGAGGACGCGGATCCGTCTGCGTGAGAACACCTCTGGTGCGGTCGTACAGCACGGTCGACACGCCGGTGGTCTCGAGCCAGGCGGCCGACCAGTCGTCGAGCGACCGACCGGCCGGTGCGGCCAGGGCGTCGAGCAGGTCGCGCAGGGTGGCCGTCCCGAAGGCTCGAGCGCGGAAGTACGCGCGGGCGCCCTCGAAGAAGGCCTCGTCACCGACGAAGGCCCCGAGTTGTTTGATCACGCTGGCGCCCTTGGCGTAGGTGATGCCGTCGAAGTTGAGCTTGGCCGCCTCGAGGTCGACGATGTCGGCGACGACGGGGTGGGTGGTCGGGAGCTGGTCCTGCGAATAGGCCCAGGCCTTGCGGCGCAGGGCGAACGACACCCACGCGTCGGTGAACCGGGTGGCCGCGACCGAGGCGTACGCGCCCAGGTAGTCGGCGAGGGACTCCTTGAGCCACAGGTCGTCCCACCACTGCATGGTCACCAGATCGCCGAACCACATGTGCGCCATCTCGTGCAGGATCGTGTTCGCGCGCCGTGCGTACTGCGCTCGGGTGGCCGCGCTGCGGAACACGTACGACTCCGTGAACGTGACGCAGCCGGGGTTCTCCATGGCGCCGAGGTTGTACTCGGGCACGAACACCTGGTCGTACTTCCCGAAGGGGTAGGGGAACTCGAACGCATCGTGGAAGAAGTCGAGCCCGGCGCGCGTGACGTCGAAGATGTCGTCGTGGTCGAGGTGCTCGCCGAGCGACGCACGGCACCACGCGCCGAGTTCGATGGTGAGGTCGCCGCGGCGGTACTCCGACGTGGCGCGGTGGTACGGGCCCGCGACGACGGCCGTGATGTACGTGGAGATCGGCTGCGTGGCGGCGAAGACACGGGTGGACGACCCTGCGTCGTCGGTGGTGGTCTCTTCCACCCGCTCGTTCGACAGCACCGTCCACTCGTCCGGTGCGCTCACCCGGAAGACGAACGGTCCCTTGAGGTCCGGCTGCTCGAAGTTCACGAAGACGCGCCGCGCGTCGGCGGGCTCGTACTGCGTGTAGAGGTAGGTCTCGCCGTCCGCCGGATCGACGAATCGGTGCAGGCCCTCACCGGTGCGGCTGTACCAGCCGCGGGCGTGGATGCGCACGGTGTTGTGGCTCCCGAGATCACGCAGCAGCACCCGCGCACCGTCGTACTGCACCTCCTGTTCGTGGTCGTTGACGATCACGCGGTCCACGCCGGCACCGAGGAAGTCCATCCACGTCGACGACGCGGTGGCCGCGAAGCTCACGGTGGTGACGGTGCCGAACTCGGCTCGGGTCCGTGCCTCGGTCAGGTCCAGCGCCACGTCGTATCGCACGTCGGACACCACCCGGGCGCGGTCGGCGGTCTCGGCGCGGGTCAGGTTCGCGGTACTCACACCTTCATGCAACACCACCGGAGGCGCGGCTCGCGACACACCACCGTCGCGGCGACCCGTGCCATCATGGGGCGCATGATTCTGGTGCTCAGATTGATCGTCACGGCGTTCGCGATCTGGCTGGCGGCGTCCTGGGTGGACGGCATCTCGATCGCGAGTTCGGGGCGCGGGCAGGGCTGGGACCTGGTGGTGCTGATCGGGATCGCCGCCGTGTTCACCGTGATCAACGCCTTGGTCAAGCCGATCATGCAGTTGTTGTCGCTGCCCCTCATCGTGCTGACCCTCGGGCTGTTCCTGTTGGTGATCAACGCGTTGATGCTGCTGCTCACCGCCGCCATCACCGAGAGCACCGGGTACGGGCTCACCGTCGACGGTTTCGGGGCCGCCTTCTGGGGCGCGGTGATCGTGTCCATCGTCAACTGGGTTCTCGGTGGACTGGTGCCGGACCGGCGATCGGCGCGCCGCTGAGGCTGCCGCCGACCGCGGTCAGTCCAGCCGCGCCACGAATGCCGTGATGGTCTCGCGAAGCTTGCCGACGCGCTCCTCGACCGGGGTGTCGTCGCGGTACTGCCGTCCCAGCGTCGGGGTCTTGATCCGCCGCGCGTACAGGGAGCAGGCCAGGTCCGAGCACAGGTAGGTGCCGACGGTGTTGCCGCGGCGGCCGGACTCACCGGTCTTGCGGGCCACCATCAGCGTGACACCGCCGTTCTGATGCCCGGTGGTGCAGATGCTGCACATCTGAGACCGGCGCGAACTGCTCTCCGAACGCAGGGCGACTCCGACGAGCCGATCCGCGGTCGGCACGACGAGGAAGCTGCGGCCCGGATACGCGGGGTCGCTCCAGCCGAGGAAGTCCAGGTCGTCCCACGGGCGACGGTCCAGATCGGTGGGGACGGGGATGCGCTTCGCCTCGCCCTTCGAGCAGTTGACGAACGATGCCCGGATCTCGGGTTCGGTCACGGGGTCCATGGGACGACCGTAGAGGGAGATCATGACCGTCGGCAACGGAATTATCCGTCGCGCGGCGACTATCCGAGCAGCAGGCCGACGGTGGTCGCCACCGCCCAGACGAGCATCGCGAGACCCGAGTCGCGCAGCGCCGGAATGAGCGCGAGGCCCTGCTGCCGGGTGCGGACGGGGGCGTTGGCACGCCAGGCCAACGGGAAGGCGACGACGCCCAGCACGGCCCACGGCGAGTGCAGGAGCAGCAGCAGGCTGACGAGGAACGGCACGCCGAGCAGCGCGGCGTGCAGACCGCGGCTCCGGGCGTCGCCCAGCCGGACCGCGAGGGTGAGCTTGCCCGCCTCGGTGTCGGTGGGAATGTCGCGGATGTTGTTGGCCACCAGGACGGCGCTCGAGAAGCAGCCCATCGCGACGGCGCACGCGAGTCCTACGAGGTCGACGCGATCGGTGAGCACGAACTGGGTGCCGAGCACGGCGACGAGGCCGAAGAAGACGAAGACGGCGATCTCTCCGAGGCCGCTGTAGCCGTAGGGCTTCGATCCGCCCGTGTAGTACCAGGCTCCCGCGATGCACACGACACCGACGAGAACCAGCCACCAGGCCGTCGTCAGGGCGAGGACGAGCCCCGCGACGGCAGCGAGTGCGAAGCACGCCACGGCCGCGCCGCGGACGGCCGACGGCGTCGCCAGCCGGGAGCCGACGAGGCGGATCGGTCCGACGCGGTCGTCGTCGGTTCCGCGGATGCCGTCGGAGTAGTCGTTGGAGAAGTTCACGCCGACGATGAGAGCGACCGACACGAGCAGTGCCACCGGGGCCTTCCACCACGTCACGTCGCCGGCCGCCGCTGCCGCACCCGCCGCGGCCACGACCGGTGCGATCGCGTTCGGAAGTGTGCGCGGCCGTGCGCCTTCGAGCCACTGGGATGCTGTCGCCATGTGTGGATCATTGCCTACGCATGCCGATGCGGCCCCGCGCGGTCGTGTTGTGAGGCTCACCGCTCCCGGCGTACACTCCGGATGCGCCCTCGACCTCGGGGGTTTCTCACAGGCTTGTCGCCGTCGGCCGTGAACGTGGCACACGAATGCGGAACCGGTCCTTCGATCGGTTCACCTGTCGCACCCCGGGGATGAACGATGGACGACATCACCAGTTCCATGATCGACGACGCCGTCGCGGCCATGACGGACGTCGAACTCGACCGCGCCATCCGCGCGCTCACACTGCGTCAGCGGTCCCTGCTGCTCGGCGGTGACCTCGACACGGCCTGGGCGGTCACCGAGGATCTCGAGCGCTGCCTCGCGGCCCGGTGCGGTATGCCGCGAACCTGACACGCTCGAGCCCGAGAAGAGGCTCAGCTGGACCGTCTGCGCGGCCCACGACCCGGGTATCCGGTGTCGGTGGGCGGGACGGGATCGTCCTCGTCGGAGAATCCGACCGGTTGGAATTCCACCATCAGGAAGCGTTGTCCCGGAACACGTGTCGCCCGTAGGTCGACGACGGTCCACCCGCCGTCGACACGGCGCAGTCGCACGCCGGGGATCTCGGTGCGATGGTCCGCCCACTCGTGCATCCGGCGATAGGCCGACACGATGCGCGCGATGTCCGAGGGGTGCGGGGTGTCGCGCTGATCGACCTGCCCCTTCCACAGGATGTTCTCCACCGGATCTGTCAGCCACCGCACGACGCGCACGCGCTCGGTGTCGATGAGTGCGATCGCGGTGGGGGAGTTGCGCGTCAGCGACCGCAGCGCGAACGCCTCGACCGACGGTCCGGCCACCACGAGTTCGTCCGCGCGGAGCGAGATCGCCAACGCGTGCGACACGGTGTCGACGTACCGGCTGGCGTCGTCGGCGGACGAGGTGTCGAGCACCGTCCGCACCGCATTGCGCAGGGGCCGGGCACCGCGCGGGGTACGCAGCGCCACGGTGCCGTCCCAGCGGGTTCCGGGTTCCGCGTCGAGCAGAGCGACGAGGAGATACATCGCGCTGTCGGCGTCGTCCGCGTGGTCGAACAGCTCGAATGCCGGTGCGGCGAGCTTCGATGCCGGCTCCCGGCCCGTGACGCCGGCGATGCCGGGCGTGAACGCGAACTGTCGACGTGACGAGGACCAGTCGTAGCCGACGACGAGGGGCGGCGGTGCGTCGGAATCGTCACCGGCGTACAGCATCACACCGTGGACGGCCTTCCGGGGACCCGGTACCGCGACGGCCCGCAGCGGACCGTTCAGTCCCGGCACGGTCTCGGCCGCGTCCTCGCCGCTGGTCGCGACGAACGCGGTCATCGCACGCGCCGCGTCCGCGATGCGCTTGCTGCCGACCGCGCGGGAGAGCGCCGTCCAGTCCTTCGCCCGACCGTCCTTGGCGACGACGGTCCCCACGGGACCGGCATCGCCGTCGGGCGGTTCGGCGAGTGTCTCCACGACGATCCAGCCGTCGTGCGCGTCGGGAGCTGCTCCCGTCGCCTGCCTCGCCATCGTCACTGTCCTCCGAACCCACGAACAACCAAGCCCCCGACCCGGATGTACCGGGAGGACCTTACTCACCGTCACGGTCTCGGGCGGCTCGCCCCTCGGCGTGCGGGGGAAGATGTCATTCGGTCGGACTACACGCGACCAGCGTCGTTCGCGCGGCCGCGCGGTCCACCTTGCCCGGGCCGCGGGCCGGGAGCGCGTCCACGAACAGCACCTGCCGGGGTGCCGCGGCAGGGCCGAGCGCGTCGGCGACGGCCGCCCGGAGAGACTCCGGCGACAGCTCGACACCGGGCCGCAGCACCACCAGTGCGCCCACCCGTTCGCCCAGGCGCGGATCGGGAACGCCGACCACGACGCACTCGGAGACCCCGTCGATCCCCGCGACGGCGTCTTCCACCACTCGCGGTACGACGGTGAGTCCGCCCGTGGTGATGGCGTCGTCGGCCCTCCCGAGAATCTGCAGACGGTCGCCCTGCAGGCGTCCGAGATCATCGGTGCGGAACCACCCCGCCTCGGCGAACGCCGGGTGATCAGGCATTCCGCGGTAACCGTTCGCCAGTGTGGGTCCGCCGAGGCGCACCCGGCCGTCCGCCTCGAGGCCGACGGTCACGCCGTCCAGGGGAAGGCCGTCGTAGACGCACCCGCCGCAGGTCTCGCTCATCCCGTAGGTGCGGACCACGGTGATCCCCGCAGCGAGTGCGCGGTCGAGCACGGGAGCCGGGGTCGCGGCCCCGCCGAGCAGAACGGCGTCGAGGGACGCGAGCGCCGCGACGGCGTCCGGACGATCGAGCGCCTTCACCATCTGGGTGGGGACGAGGGAGGTGTAGCGCCGGGGCCCGCTCATCGACGCGACCGCGCGGACGAGGTGCGCGGGGTCGAATCCCGTCGACACGTCCACCACCGCGGGTTCGTGGCCGGCGGCGAGGGAGCGCAGCACCACCTGCATCCCGGCGATGTGATGGGCCGGCAGCGCGAGCAACCACTGTCCCGGCCCACCCAGCCGGGCATGGGTGGCGGCGGCGCTGGCCCGGAGTGCGGCCGCCCCGAGCAGGGCCCCCTTCGGGGTTCCCGTCGACCCGGACGTCGCGAGCACCATCGCGGTACCCGGCTCCGCGGGAGTGCCCGGTGACAGCGCGTCGGCGAGACGTCGACGCTCACGATCGTCGTCGGCGGGGACCGGCAGGACCGGCTCGGCGGTACCGTCGAGCACGGCGCGCAGTCGCGGCAGCAGACCCAGCACCGCGTCTCCGCTGGGCACCGGGAGGACGGTCAGATCAGCCACGGCGTTGCGGATGGTCGGGCGGAACCTCGACCACGACGATGCGTGTGCCGTCGGGGTCGGCGATCCACATCTCCGTCAGTCCCCAGGGCTCGGTCTGCGGAGGCCGCACGACTTCGACGCCCGCCGCCCGCGGCCCACCCGTTGACGAGGCAGATCACGACCTTGGGCATCGTGCGGATCAGGCGCTGCACCTCGAGGA